>NZ_JAEMUX010000067.1 GCF_016598475.1 Streptomyces adelaidensis | reverse complement strand
TCTCCGCCCACTGGAGGCGGTGCGTCCGGTGATGACGAAGAACGCGTTGGGCATCAGCCACACGACGCGCTGGAGCAGGTGCTCGAAATCGCGGTGCGTGCGGTCGCCGGTGTCTTCGAAGGTGTCCAGCAGGATCGCGGGTAATGCGCTCTCGTCGGCCGTGAGTTGGGCCAGGTCCCAGGCGAGAAGGTGCGGGTAGAAGCTGAGGGCTTCCAGGCCGGGCTCAGCCTCCAGGAGGTCGGCCAGGCGCGAACAGCCGGCGAGGGCACGTACGGACTGGTGCCGCTCGCGTAACGCCTTGATGAGAGCTCCGGTCCCGTGGCCGAGCGCCCTGCCGACGGTGCCGGGGGCAGCAGCAGAGCCTGGGCGATGTCGCTGAGGGCGGACTGCATCTGCTGGGGCAGGGCGGCAGCGGCGCTGAAGCGGCCCAGCAGTCCGCCCCGGCGCAGGTAGTCCTCGATGGGTTCGCCCGGGTGGTTGTGCTCCCAATAACGCCCGCGGCGCGCGAGGTCGATACGGACCGGCAGTCCGCTCCTCGGGGTGGGACGGCGATTCCCATTGCACCGGGCGGTGCTCGCTGCGGGCGAGCGATGCCTCGATCTTGCGGGAGAGAGTGGACTTGCCGATCCCGCCCACGCCGTGGAGGACGAGGATGTTGCGGCGGGGAGCTGCCAGGTCCTCCACATCGAAGTCCGCACAGCTCACGTGCCGTAGGTGCTCTGCGAGGCCGGCCGTTACCGCTTGCCACTGTGCCCTGCCGGTTCGTGAACGCCCCACTGGTGGCGATGCTCCGGTCGTTCGAGCTGAACAGCGTTCGAAGGTCCCGCCCTGTCACCGCTCCCCCTGACGATCAACGACGTTGCGGTGCGAGCTCCACAATGCTGCCCGCAGGAGGCCGCTCGGTCGCAGCCGTCGTTCATCTGCTTGCCGCATCGCCGAGGTCGACGTACAGTTTCTTGTACGTCAAAGGGTTGAAGAGGGGTGATCGTGAAGACAATGACCTATTCCGAGTCGCGCGCGCGGTACGCCGAGGTGCTCAACTCCGTCACCGACGACCGTGAAGAGGTTGTCATCACCCGGGCCGGACATGAACCGGTCGTCATCGTCTCCCTTGAGGACTACGAGTCCCTGAAGGAGACGGCGTACCTGTTGCGCAGCCCTGCGAATGCCCGGCGCCTGCTCGCGTCCATCGACGAGCTGGAAAACGGCGGCGGCAGCGTACGCGAGCTGGCGACCGGCGAATAAGGGCCGCGAGTTGAAGATCACCTTCTCCTCCCGCGCCTGGGAGGACTACCTGTGGTGGCAGCTTCAGGACCGCAAGATCCTGAAGCGCATCAATACGCTCATCGCGGACATTGCCCGGAACGGCAACGAGGGGATCGGAAAACCGGAACTGCTCAAGGATGGATTCCAGGGCTACTGGTCGCGCCGCATCAACGACGAGCACCGGCTGATCTACAAGGCCCCCGAGGACAGCGTCCTGATCGCGCAGTGCCGCTACCACTATGAGAACTGACGCGGCGCAAGCGGATCGAGCGCGGCCACGCGCGAGGGTGCTGCTCCCTGGGGCGATGTCGTCGGGCGGCAGGTAGGTATCCATCGCCGCAGGATCAACCCGCAGGAGCGGACGCCCCGGGAGTTCCGATGGAGCTTGGTGTCGATCCTGCCCTGCAACGGCCTGCTACTGGAGCAGATCTACCGCCTGGTCGGCGCCTGGTCCGAAGCGTTAGTCGCGCAGTGATTCACGCACCACGAAATCAGGGCCACCCACTACTTGAATGGGTGGCCCTGACCTGTTGTTTCACTGTCGGGGTGGCGGGATTTGAACCCACGACCTCTTCGTCCCGAACGAAGCGCGCTGCCAAGCTGCGCTACACCCCGATTGTCGCTGCTTGCGGCGGCGACGTCGTTTACTTTAGCCCACTGCTGGCCGGAGACGAAATCCGGTTTTCGGGGCGGCGGTCGGGGCGGTCGGGGCGGCCTCGGCGGGGGCGTACGGGGTCGGGGCGGAGGTGGTCGACGGCGATGAGGAGGAGGGCGAGGGCGTAGAAGGCGAGGCCCAGGAGGAGGGCGTTGCCCAGGGTGCTCTTGTAGCCGTGGCGGTCGACGTCCATGAACGGGTAGAGGTACGGGGCCGGCCAGTCGGGGGTCAGCAGGGCGGCTCGGCCGAGCGTGAACGCCAGGTAGGTCATCGGGTAGAGCAGCCAGGCCGCCGCGTGGCTCAGGCGTGGCGAGGACGGGCGGGTCAGGAGCAGCCAGTCCGCGACCACCGCGAGGGGGATCGCCGTGTGGAAGGCGTGGTTGGTGAGGACGTGCCAGCCGGTGGGGGTGACCGGGGCGCCTGTCGGCGTCATCGTCATGGAGAAGACGGTCGGGTCCTTCATCAGGACCAGGTGGTACACCAGGGCCGTGATCACGGCATAGAGAACCGTGCCGCCCGTCACCAGCGCCGGCACGGGGCGGCGGGCCCACCATGCGCGGCGCGACGAGGCGGCGAATACCAGCGCCACCAGGACCGTGCTCTGCACAGAGAAGTGGCTGATGGCCCGTAGGGGGCTGCCCAGCACCAGCTCGATCGTGACGGCCGTAGCCGCCGCCAGCGCCACCAAGGCGCGATACGCCGCCGTCGGCCGGCGTCGTGCCGGTTCTACTACCGCCGTCGCGGGCACGACGGACGTCACCGGCGCGGGAATGCCCGAGATCGCGGGCAGGTCGGGGATGTCCCTGGGTATCGGTGCGGTCATGCGCTCACGCTAAGACGATCAGACAAAACGGGCCATCCAGGGCGATCCGTGCGGGTTAGTCGCCCCTGCCACTCGGCGCCAGTCAGTGCCAGACAGCGCCAGTCAGTGCCAGCCAGCGTCGGTAAGCGCCGGTAAGCCGTCCTCCCCGCAGGGCGCCGCGCCGTCACCCCGTTCGCCGACCCACCCAGCAGGCCCCACCCGCTCCTTAAGCCCCCCGCCCCACCAACGTCAACAAGGAAGCCTCCGGTGGGCACGCGAACCTCACCGGGGTGTACCGGTTCGTTCCGCAGCCGGCCGAGACGTGCATGTAGGCGGTGTGGCCCTCTGCCGTGTGGGTGGAGAGGCCCTTTACGCGGTCGGTGTCGAGGTCGCAGTTGGTGACGAGGGCGCCGTAGAAGGGGATGCAGAGCTGGCCGCCGTGGGTGTGGCCGGCGAGGACGAGGGGGTAGCCGTCGGCCGTGAACGCGTCGAGGGAGCGGAGATAGGGGGCGTGGACGACGCCCAGGGAGAGATCGGCGGACTCGGACGGGCCGCCGGCCACCCGGTCGTAGCGGTCCCGCTTGATGTGCGGGTCGTCGACGCCGGTGAGCTCGACCGACAGGCCCTCGATCTTCAGCGTGCCGCGGGTGTTGGTGAGGTTGAGCCAGCCCGCGCCGTCGAAGCCGTCGCGCAGGTCCTCCCAGGGGTTGTGGATGGCGCCGACCACCGGCTTGTTGCCGTTCAGGCCGTGGTGGCCCCGGGCCTTCTCCAGGAGATAGCGGGCTGGATTGCGCAGCTTCGGGCCGTAGTAGTCGTTCGAGCCGAAGACGTACGCGCCGGGGAACTCCATCAGCGGGCCCAGCGCGTCCAGCACCTCGGGGACGCCCTCGGGGTCGGAGAGGTTGTCCCCGGTGTTGATCACGAAGTCGGGGCGCAGCCCTGCCAGGGAACGCAGCCAGCGCTGCTTCTTGTACTGCCCGCTCACCATGTGGATGTCGGAGACCTGGAGTATGCGCAGCGGTCGCATGCCCGGTGGCAGCACCGGAACCGTCACCCGCCGCAACCGGAAGGAGCGGACCTCGAAGCCCGCCGCGTACACCACACCGGCGGCACCGGCCGCCGCGATCCCCAGAGGTACTCCGTATCGCGCTCGCATGTGTCCATCGTGTCAGACCCCGCCCGGCACGGGAGAACGCCTGTGGACAACCGTCGATCCCCACCCTCCATCGCCAACTCGCCCTGTGGACAACCGACTCCGCGTTCCTCGCCCGATCCGCACACACCAGCGAAATCAAGGCGCGCTTCCCCTACCGCACCTGCGACAATCGACGCCATGACCACGCTCAAGTCGAAGCTGCAAGCAGACCTCAACGCCGCCATCAAGGAGCGCGACGAGCTCCGCTCCTCGACGCTGCGGCTGACGCTCACCGCGATCACCAAGGAGGAGGTCGCGGGCAAGGAGAAGCGTGAGCTCTCCGACGACGAGGTCCTCAAGGTGATCACCAAGGAGGCGAAGAAGCGCCGCGAGGCCGCGGACGCCTTCGCCCAGGGTGGTCGTACCGAGTCGGCCGAGCGGGAGAAGGCGGAGGGCGAGCTCCTCGCCGGGTACCTGCCCAAGCAACTGTCCGACGAGGAGCTGAAGCAGATCGTCGTCCAGGCCGTCGAGGAGGTCAGGGCCGCCGGCGCCGAGGGCCCCCGCGCCATGGGCCAGGTCATGAAGATCGTCAACCCGAAGGTGGCCGGGCTCGCCGAGGGCGGCCGCGTCGCCGCCATCGTCAAGCAGCAGCTCACCGGCAGCTGAGCAGCACCTCAGGCACGGCGGAGCGGCAGCCCTACGCGGCTCAGCAGCAGAGCAGCTCACACGCCGGCCGGGCTCAGCACCCGTACACGCGAAACGGCGGTGGGGGCGCCCCTTGAAAAAGGGACGCCCCCACCGCCGTATCAGTACCTATTCACGCGCTCACGGCCGTCACCCGAAGCCGCCCCCGTTGCCGTTCCCGTTGTTCCCGCCGTTGGTCTGGCCCTGGATCCAGCCCTCGGGGATCGTGAACTCCGGGGTCGGGAAGGTGCCGCCGTCGTTGCCGGCGATCAGGTCGCCCTCGTCGTCGCCGTTGTCGTCACCGTTGTCGTCGTCGTTGCCGTTCCCGTTGTCGTCGTCCCCGCGGCCGCGGTCCGGCTGCGGGTCGGGGATGTGGACGCGGGTGAAGTCGGGGGCGAGCTCGCCCGCCAGTGCGCCGGACATCATGTCGCGCCAGATCGGGCCCGGGACCTTGCCACCGAAGACCTTGTCGTGCCATTCGCCACCGATGGTGATGTTGACCATGCGGCGCTCGTGCGCGGGGTCGCCGACCCAGACGGCGCCGGCCATGTTCGGGGTGTAACCCACGAACCAGGCCGCGTAACGGAAGTCCGTCGTACCGGTCTTACCGGCGCTGGGGCGGCCGGCGCCGAGGCCCGCCTCCGTACCCGTACCGTCCTCGACCACGCCCTCGAGCAGGGTGTTGATGGTGTCGGCGGTGGTCTCGGACATCGCCCGCGAGCACGTCGACTTCGGGACCTCCAGGGACTTCGACTTCTCGCCGACCCGCTGGGTGATGGACTCGATGGCGATCGGCGTGCAGTACATGCCGCGCGAGGCGAAGGTCGCGTACGCGTTCGCCATGGTCAGCGGGGACATCTCCTGGGTGCCCAGGGCGATCGACGGGTTCTGGCCCATCTTGGCGCCGTCGGCCCGCTCGACACCCATCTTGTCGGCCATCTCCGTCACCGGGCAGATGCCGACGTCCGCGATCATCTGCACGAAGTAGGTGTTGACCGACAGCGCGGTCGCCTTCTTCATCGTGTACGGCCCGACCTCGGACTCGTTCTCGTTGGTGAGCGTGGTGCGGGGGCTGGCGTTGTTCACCCAGTTCTTGCCGCCGCAGACCGAGATCGGGCTCGGGTACTCCATCTTGTACGGCGCGGAGTATGACTTCGTCGGAGACATACCGCCTTCGAGGGCGGCGGCGACGACGATCGGTTTGAACGTCGAACCGGGCTGGTAGCCCGCGCCGCCCCCCATGGACGCGTCGACCGACAGGTTTATCGATGTCTCGTTCTTCTTGGTGTCGAGGCCGTACGGCCTCGACTGGCCCATGGCGAGGATCTTGCCGGTGCCGGGCTCCACGATGGTGGCGGCGGTGGCCACGTCGTCCTTCTGGTTGACGTGGTCCTTGATGGAGGCCTGGACCGACTTCTGCGCCTTCGGGTCCATCGTCGTCCGGATCGTCAGACCGCCCTGGTTCCAGATCTTGGCCCGGTCCTCCTTGGTCTTGCCGAAGACCCGGTCGTTCAGGAACACCTCACGGACGTAGTCGCAGAAGAAGCCCGCGTTCTTGACCGCCGTGATGCAGCCGTTCTTCGGCTTGCTGATGTCCAGGCCGAGCGGCTTCTCCTTGGCCTTGTCGGCCGCCGCCTGCGAGATGTCACCGAGGTCGGCCATCCGCTGCAGCACCGTGTTGCGCCGCTTCGTGGCCTCCTGCGGGTCGTTCACCGGGTCGTACCGGCTCGGCGACTGCACGATGCCGGCGAGGAGCGCGGCCTCCTCGACCGTCAGGTCCTTGGCCGACTTGGAGAAGTAACGGTGGGCGGCCGCCTCGACGCCGTAGGCCTGCTGCCCGAAGAACGTGATGTTCAGGTAGTTCTCGAGGATCTTCTTCTTGCCGAGCTCTTCTTCGAGCTGGATCGCGTACTTCAGCTCGCGGATCTTGCGGCCGAGGGTCTGCTGGATGGCCTGGGCGACCTTCGTCGGGTCGTCACCGGCCTCCTCCACCGCGACGTTCTTCACCAGTTGCTGCGTCAGCGTGGACGCGCCCTGGGCGACGCCGCCCTCCTGCGCGTTCCGGTTGAGCGCGCGGAGCACGCCCTTCAGGTCGATCGCGCCGTGCTGGTAGAAGCGCGCGTCCTCGATGGCGATGATCGCGTTCTGCATGTACGGCGAGATCTCCTTGAGATCGACCACCGTACGGTCGCGGCTGTACACCGTGGCGATCGAGTCGCCCTTGCTGTCCAGGATCGTGGTGCGCTGGCTCAGCGGTGGCTGCTTGAGGTTGGCTGGAAGCTCGTCGAATCCCTCGACCGAACCCTTGGCGGCCAGCCCCACGGCGCCGATCGCGGGCAGTGCGATGCCCGCCATGACGGCTCCCGCGAGCACACTGACACCGAGGAACTTGGCGGCCTGCTGTGTGGGGGACAGACCACCGCCCGAGCGCTTGTTTGGCATGAGGGCAGCCTAATCCGTAGCAATGACCGTTCCGAAGGAGCGGGTGCCTCTGGAGGGGTTCAAGTGCCGGATCGTGACATCCATACACGCTTTGCGGCGGGCGGAACGGAGAGTCGCCGTAACGGCACTGGAAGGGATGGCACCGCGACGAGTGGCACGCGGAAAGGGCGGTTCGGCGACACATTGGAACGTGAACGGTTGTCTACGTTCTCATTCGCCGGACACGCGCATAGGCCTTGGCCTAAGCTGCTCTCAACTGTCACAGCCGTGGGCCCTTGTATCAAGTACGTCCGCCGAGCCCGAATCGTTGCGACGTTCTTCCGATTTTTTTCGGGGGCCATGTCCGAATCCACCTCGTGTGTCATTCGGTGTCCGTTGTGACGCATGTCAACTGTCCCGGTCTGTCGGGATAGTTACGTATGCCCTCAGGTCACTCCCGCGGGTGATCTGCCGCTTACGCATAGTCCGTTCGGGCCATTCAAGATTGGGCCCGAAGGGGGTGTTGCGCTGTGCCCACCTTCCGTAACGTCCTCAACTGGCGGCGGTGAATATGCCGCTGCCGCCGTGGGGGAGCCTCGATTCGGGAGAGGACGGCGCCGGTATGGGCTGGGTAACCGACTGGAGTGCGCAGGCTGCCTGCCGCACTACCGATCCGGATGAACTGTTCGTTCAAGGAGCAGCGCAGAACAGGGCCAAGGCGGTGTGCACCGGATGCCCGGTGCGCACGGAGTGCCTGGCGGACGCACTGGACAACCGCGTCGAGTTCGGCGTGTGGGGAGGAATGACGGAGCGCGAGCGCCGCGCACTGCTGCGCAGGCGGCCGACCGTCACGTCATGGCGCAGGTTGCTGGAGACCGCGCGCACGGAGTACGAGCGTGGCGCGGGCATTCTGCCGCTCGACGATGACGAGATGTACGAGAACTACGCGGCGGTGAGCTGAGGACGAGGCCCCTACCGCGGGTCACGTTCGTCGAGGGCGCCCTTGAGGTGTCGGCGCGTCGGGCAGGTGTGCCGGCTCTCGGGTGCTCCGAGGCATGGATCGGCCGTCGGGGCACGGGATCGTTCCTCAGCAGTCGTCGGATTCTCAATCAGCCGTCAGAGGTGGGCAGTTCCGGCCTTATGGTCGCGAGCCGGTCCCCGATGTCCCGCAGACCCGTCAGGTCATGGACATCACCGGGCAGCGCGGCCACTTCGGCCACGGCCACCTCGGGGTGAAGCGCGGTGAAGCGATCCCGTGTGCGCTGCTCGCGAGAGAGCAGCCGCATCCGATCGGCGTGCAGCCTCAACAGGCCTGCCGTGAGCTGTTCGACAGACCGGTCCGGGGCGGGGGAGTCGTCCTGGGCGCCGGTGGTTGCGGAAGATTCTGAATTGTCGTACGTGTCGGGAGAGTTACGAACTGCTTTCCCGTCCATCTGATCCACAATGCGGGGCTCGTCAAGATTTTCCGCGGCGGCGAGCGCGCGCTCGGCGGACAGCTGGGCCGCGCCGCTGCCATGGACGCGGTTGAGCACCAGCCCGGCCAGCGGCATCTCCTCGGCCGCCAGCCGCTCCACGAAGTACGCGGCCTCCCGCAGCGCGTCCCGCTCCGGGGCCGCCACCACCAGGAACGCCGTACCGGGCGCCTGGAGCAGCTTGTACGTGGCGTCCGCGCGCGTACGGAAGCCGCCGAACATCGAGTCCATGGCGGCCACGAACGTCTGTACGTCCTTCAGTAGTTGGCCGCCGAGCAGCTTGCCCAGGGCGCCCGTCATCATCGACATGCCGACGTTCAGGAACTTCATGCCGGCCCGCCCGCCGACCTTCGCGGGCGCCAGCAGAACACGGATCAGCTTGCCGTCCAGGAACGAGCCGAGGCGCTTGGGGGCGTCCAGGAAGTCCAGGGCCGAGCGGGACGGTGGGGTGTCGACGACGATCAGGTCCCACTCGTCCCGGGCCCGCAGCTGGCCCAGCTTCTCCATCGCCATGTACTCCTGCGTGCCCGCGAAGCCCGCCGAGAGTGACTGGTAGAAGGGGTTGCCCAGGATCGCGGAGGCCCGGCCGGGGTCCGAGTGCGCCTCGACGATCTCGTCGAAGGTGCGCTTCATGTCGAGCATCATGGCGTGCAGTTCGCCGGTCCCGTCGATGCCCTTGACCCGCCGCGGGGTGTTGTCCAGCGAGTCGATGCCCATGGACTGGGCGAGCCGCCGGGCCGGGTCGATGGTGAGCACGACCACCTTGCGGCCGCGCTCGGCGGCCCGCAGCCCGAGAGCGGCCGCCGTGGTCGTCTTGCCGACGCCGCCGGCGCCGCAGCACACGACGATGCGGGTCCTGGGATCGTCGATCAACGGGTCGACCGCGAGGAGCCGGGGCGAGGAGATCGCACGGTGGGTGTCGGTCGCGTGGGTGTCGGTTGCGTGGGCCGAGTCGTGTGTCGAGTCGTGTGCAGGGGCCGAGTCGTGCGTGGCGGCCGGGTCCAAAGTCATGAGATCCCTTGCTGACGCAGTTCCGTGGCCAGTTCGTACAGGCCCGCCAGGTCCATACCCTCGGCGAGCAGCGGCAGTTCGTGCAGCGGCAGGCCCAGCTCGCCCAGTACGCCCCGCTGTTCGTGCTCCAAGGCGTACCGCTCGGCGTACTCCTCTGCCTGCGCGAGCAGTGGGTCCACCAGACGCTCGGCGTTGCCGCCGCGCCGGGCGCCGCCGAGGCCGGCCGTGGACAGGGACTTGGCCACAGCCGTACGCGGCACCGCGCGCGCGTACTCCAGCTCGTCGGCGTCCAGCACCTCGGGCCGCACCATGTTGACGATGATCCGCCCCACCGGCAGTTTCGCGGCGTGCAGCTCGGCGATGCCGTCCGCCGTCTCCTGGACGGGCATCTCTTCGAGGAGCGTCACCAGATGCACGGCCGTCTCGGGGGACTTCAGGACGCGCATGACGGCCTGGGCCTGATTGTGTATCGGGCCGATCTTGGCGAGGCCCGCCACCTCGTCGTTGACGTTCAGGAAGCGGGTGATGCGGCCGGTGGGCGGCGCGTCCATCACCACGTAGTCGTACGCGAACCGCCCGCTCTTCTCCTTGCGGCGCACCGCCTCGCACGCCTTGCCGGTCAGCAGCACGTCCCTGAGCCCCGGCGCGACGGTGGTCGCGAAGTCGATCGCGCCGAGCTTCTTCAGCGCCCGTCCCGCCCCGCCGAGCTTGTAGAACATCTGGAGGTAGTCCAACAGGGCCAGTTCGGGGTCGATGGCCAGCGCGTACACCTCCCCGCCCCCCGGAGCGACGGCGATCTTCCGCTCCTCGTACGGCAACGCCTCCGTCTCGAAGAGTTGTGCGATGCCTTGTCTGCCCTCGACCTCGACCAGGAGGGTGCGTTTTCCCTCGGTCGCGAGGGCGAGCGCGAGTGCGGCGGCGACCGTGGTCTTTCCGGTCCCGCCCTTGCCGCTGACGACCTGGAGCCTGCTCACGTATTCGAGCCTAACCAGTCCGCGCGTGGCGTACGCGGGAGGCTGTGGACAACTTGGCCGCCACCGGCCGTACCGGCCCGCCCGGGGCGGCGGCGGAACCCGTGCCGGGCGGTGGCCGGACAGCGGATAAAGTCGGCCGCATGACCAAGTGGGAATACTCGACTGTGCCGCTGCTCGTCCACGCCACGAAGCAGATTCTGGACACCTGGGGCGAGGACGGCTGGGAGCTCGTCCAGGTCGTGCCCGGGCCGAACAACCCCGAGCAGCTGGTGGCCTACCTGAAGCGGCCGAAGCCGTGAGCGCCGTCGAGGCCAAGCTCGCGGAACTCGGGCTGAGCCTGCCCGAGGTGGTCCCGCCGCTCGCCGCGTACCAGCCGGCCGTCCGGACGGGCGTGTACGTCTACACCTCGGGCCAGCTCCCGATGGTGGACGGCAAGCTGCCCGTCACCGGCAAGGTCGGGGCCGAGGTCACCCCCGAGGAGGCCAAGGAACTCGCCCGCACCTGCGCCCTGAACGCCCTCGCCGCCGTCAAGTCCGTCGCCGGTGATCTGGACCGGGTCGCGCGCGTGGTGAAGGTCGTGGGCTTCGTGGCCTCGGCCTCGGACTTCACGGGCCAGCCCGCCGTGGTGAACGGCGCGAGCGAGCTGCTCGGCGCCGTCCTCGGCGACAAGGGCGTCCACGCGCGCAGTGCGGTCGGCGTGGCGGTGCTCCCGCTGGACGCGCCTGTCGAGGTGGAGATCCAGGTGGAGCTGACCTCGGACACGCCGTAGCTTCCGTATGGGGTGCCCGGCCGCATCGGCTCCCTCTCGAACATCCGGCCGTCACGAGTTAGCCTCCGCCCATGGCAAACGGGCAGTGGTACCCAGCCGAGTGGCCGGACCGCATCAGGGCACTCGCGGCCGGCACGCTGACACCGGTGACCCCCAGGCGGGCCGCCACCGTCATGCTGCTCAAGGACACGGCCGACACCCCGGTCGTGCACATGCTGCGCAGACGCGCCTCCATGGCCTTCGCCGGAGGCGCGTACGCGTATCCGGGCGGCGGTGTGGACCCGCGCGACGACGACCACCTGATCCGCTGGGCGGGCCCCACGCGCGCGTGGTGGGCGTCCAGGCTCGGCGTCGACGAGACCGACGCCCAGGCGATCGTCTGCGCGGCCGTGCGGGAGACGTACGAGGAGGCGGGCGTCCTGCTCGCCGGCCCCACCCCCGACACGGTCGTCGGCGACACGACGGGCGGCGACGGCACCGGCGGCGACGCCTGGGAGGCGGACCGCGCGGCGGTGGCCGCCCGGGAGCTGTCCTTCGCGGAGTTCCTGGAGCGCAGGGGACTGGTCCTGCGCTCCGACCTGCTGGGCGCCTGGACCCGCTGGATCACCCCCGAGTTCGAGACCCGCCGCTACGACACCTGGTTCTTCGTGGCCGCGCTCCCGCCGGGCCAGCGGACCCGCAACGCCTCCACGGAAGCCGACCGCACGGTGTGGATCCGCCCCAGGGACGCGGCGGACGGCTACGACAAGGGTGAACTGCTGATGATGCCGCCCACCATCGCGACCCTGCGCCAGCTCTCGGCGTACGGCACGGCCGCCGAGGCGCTCGCCGCCGCACCCGGCCGCGATCTGACCCCCGTGCTCGCCGAGGCCCGCCTGGACCACGACGACGTGGTCCTCACCTGGCCGGGCCACGCCGAGTTCACCAAGCGCATACCGGCCGGTGGAGGCCCCGCATGACCGACGCAGCAGCCCTTCCCGGCCGGCCGAGGGGCGGGGTCCTGTCGGGCCCCGCCACCGCGCGCGCGGTCAACGTGCTCGCGCCGAACGCGTCCATGATGACCCTGGACGGCACCAACACCTGGATCGTGTCCGAGCCGGACTCCGAGCTGGCGGTCGTGATCGATCCGGGCCCGCTCGACGACGGTCATCTGCGCAACGTCGTCGACACGGCGGAGAAGGCGGGCAAGCGGGTCGCGTTGACCCTCCTCACGCACGGGCACCCGGACCACGCGGAGGGCGCCGCCCGCTTCGCCGAGCTCACCGGGACGAACGTCCGGGCCCTCGATCCGGCCCTGCGGCTGGGTGACGAAGGACTGGGCGCGGGTGGCGTCGTCTCGGTCGGCGGCCTGGAACTCCGTGTCGTCCCCACCCCCGGCCACACCGCCGACTCGCTGTGCTTCCATCTCCCGGCCGATCAGGCGGTTCTGACGGGCGACACCGTCCTGGGGCGCGGTACGACGGTTGTGGCCCACCCCGACGGCCGTCTCGGGGACTATCTCGATTCACTCCGGCGCCTCAGGTCCCTCACGGTCGACGACGGCGTCCACACCGTCCTCCCCGGTCATGGCCCCGTCCTGGAGGACGCCCAGGGCGCCGTCGAGTTCTATCTCGCCCACCGTGCCCACCGGCTCGCCCAGGTCGAGACGGCGGTCGAGAACGGCTGCCGGACGCCCGACGCCGTGGTCGCACGCGTGTACGCGGACGTGGACCGCTCCCTGTGGCCGGCGGCGGAGCTGTCGGTACGCGCGCAACTGGAGTACCTGAGGGAACACGGCCTGATCTGAGCCCCAGTGCTCTTCAGAGGCCTCTGGAGACACCCTCAGCGGCCGCCGGGGCGCGGGGCCTTGACACCGTGCACGCGCGCGTATTCCTCGGCCAGCCAGGGCCCGAGGTCGTCGACGTACGAACGCAGGACGGCGGCCTGCGCGGCCTGCGCCCCCGGATCCCCCGCCCCGCCCGAACGATCCGAACGACCCGAACGGCCCGAACCGGCATCCGGGTTGTATCCGGCGACCGCCGCCGCGCGGAGCTGGGCGGCGCGCTCGGGGTAGTACGCGCCGAACGCCTGCGCCATCTCGTGCAGATCGCTGGTCCAGCCGTTCCAGCGGGGCATGACGAGGGTGAACCCGGTGCGGACGAGGCGGCGCGAGTATCCGCGGACCAGCGTCCGCCGGGCCTTGTCGGTGGTGGCCTCCGCGATCCGCGCACGCCAGCGCGGCAGGTGCAGCGCGAGGTCACCGTTGGTCTCGCGGGCGAGGAGGGAGTCGGGCCGGTAGCGCGGCAGATCCTCGGCCAGGTCCTCGCCGAGCAGGGGAGTGCACAGACAGGCCACGAACCAGCCCAGGTCGTGCCTGTCCAGCTCGCTGAGCACCTGCGCCCGGCTCACCAGCAGCGTCCCGGCCCCGTCGAGCTGCGCGAACCGCTTGTCCAGCGCCTCGTCCAGCGCACGCGCCTGCGCCCGGGCCGCCTCGGTGGGCTCCTCGTGCAACGCCAGCAGTAGATCGAGGTCACTACGCCCCGGACGGGCCGCGCCCCGCGGAATCGACCCGTAGAGGTACGCGCTGTGCAGCCGCGCCCCGAAGACGCTCAGCACCCCATCGCGCGCCGCAGCCACCACCGGCCGGAACACCTCCACCACGCGCCCGAGCGCCCCCTCCCGCTCGATGTACCCCCGACCGTCCAGCCCTCTTCGACGCCCCGTTTCAGCCATGGGATCACTGTGCCGTGAGAGGCGGGCGGGGTCAGGCGATTGACGCCGGGCTCATCTCAGCCCCGCCACGCTCGTCCCAGCCCCTCCGGCGTTTGAGGAGCGGGGTCCGGGGCGCAGCCCCGTGGGGGCGCGGGGTCGAAGGGGCAGCCGTCCCTGGGGGATGGGACGGGTAGGGGCGGCGGGGGCGAAAACGATGGGGCCCGCCCCGCGAACGAGACGAACCCCATCGACGTACACATGCCGGCCCGGAACAGGCCCGACGTCAGCGCGACCGCTTCGCCAGCCGCTCCACGTCCAGCAGAATCACCGCTCGGGCCTCAAGCCGCAGCCAACCCCGCTGCGCGAAGTCCGCGAGCGCCTTGTTGACGGTCTCGCGCGAGGCACCGACCAGCTGGGCCAGCTCCTCCTGCGTGAGGTCGTGCACCACATGGATGCCCTCCTCCGACTGCACGCCGAAGCGCCGGGAGAGGTCGAGCAGCGCGCGGGCGACCCGGCCGGGGACGTCCGAGAACACGAGGTCGGACATCTGGTCGTTGGTCTTGCGCAGGCGCCGCGCGACGGCCCGCAGCAGCGCCGCGGCCACCTCGGGCCGCGCGTTCAGCCACGGCTGGAGGTCGCCATGGCCGAGGCCGAGGAGCTTGACCTCGGTCAGCGCGGTGGCGGTGGCCGTCCGCGGGCCCGGGTCGAACAGCGACAGCTCGCCGATCAGCTCACCGGGGCCGAGCACGGCCAGCATGTTCTCGCGGCCGTCGGGCGACGCGCGGTGGAGCTTCACCTTGCCCTCGGTGACCACATAGAGGCGGTCACCGGGGTCGCCCTCGTGGAAGAGAGCATCGCCGCGAGCGAGGGTCACCTCACCCATGGATGCGCGGAGCTCCGCGGCCTGCTCGTCATCGAGCGCCGCGAAGAGCGGGGCGCGCCGCAGAACGTCGTCCACGAGTTCTCTCCTTGTCGACCTGCTCAGGGGATCTTTCTCCCCGTACTACCAGGGGACCGTGTTCCCCATCTTGCCGGACGGACCAAACAGTGTGATCTGTCACAAGGATGCCGCACACATGTCCCGGGGTGAGCGTCAGGGGTCCAATTGGGGGCCGATCTTCAGGGCCCGGGGCGGATGTCGGCGCCGGGCTTTAGGCTGGCCGGGTGTCCAAATCGCCGGTGAGAGCACAGGCCAAGGGGGCTGGGCAGGTGGTTGCACGGCGCGATTCCGCTGTGGGCGAACAGGGCTCCACCAGAGCGAACAAAACGGCAAAGGCGACGAAGGTGTCCGATCCATCAGCGGCGGAGAACCCCGCCCAGAAGACCACGGCCCCGGCGAAGAGGGGCGTACCCGCGAGGAACGCCGTACCGGCTGCGAAGAAGGCCGTACCGGCGAGAAGGGCGTCGGCGGCAAAGAAACTGGTCGCCTCCGCCAGCCCCGCCAAACCCCTGAAACCCGAGTCCCGAACCGCTCTCGTCCGCCGCGCCCGCCGTATCGACCGCGAGCTCGCCGAGGTGTATCCGTACGCGCACCCGGAGCTGGATTTCGAGAACTCCTTCCAGCTGATCGTGGCGACGGTCCTGTCCGCCCAGACGACCGACCTGAGGGTCAACCAGACGACGCCGGCGCTGTTCGCGAAGTACCCGACCCCCGAGGACCTGGCGGTGGCCGACCCGGCGGAGGTCGAGGAGATCCTGCGGCCGACCGGGTTCTTCCGGGCCAAGACGAAGTCGGTGATAGGCCTGTCGAAGGCCTTGGTGGAGAGGCACGAGGGCGAGGTCCCCGGCCGTCTCGAAGACCTCGTCAAGCTGCCAGGCGTCGGCCGCAAGACCGCCTTCGTCGTGCTCGGCAACGCTTTCGGGCGGCCAGGAATCACGGTGGACACGCACTTCCAGCGGCTCGTACGACGCTGGCGCTGGACCGAGGAGACCGAGCCGGACAAGATCGAGGCGGCCGTCGGCGCGCTCTTCCCGAAGAGCGAGTGGACGATGCTGTCGCACCACGTGATCTTCCACGGCCGCCGCATCTGCCACGCCCGGAAACCGGCCTGCGGCGCCTGCCCCATCGCCCCGCTCTGCCCCGCGTTCGGCGAGGGCGAGACGGACCCGGAGAAGGCCAGGAAGCTCCTGAAGTACGAGAAGGGCGGCTTCCCCGGCCAGCGCCTCAACCCTCCGCAGTCCTACCTGGACGCGGGCGGCATCCCGGCCCCGCCCCTGGGCGCCGCCGGATGACGGCCGGCACGGAACGCCCCGGTGCGCACACCGTCCCCCGCCCCCGCCCCCTCCCGCAGCCCGGCGCGCGCCTGAGAGCGCGCGCGGCCACGCACCCTCACCACCCCTACCCCAGCCACCCACAAGAGGGATGCGTGCCGGAAGCGGAACGATCAGCGGCCCTCCGGGCGTTGGGACCGGAAGAACGACGGGGGTGGCTATGACACGCGTGAGCCGGGCTGACGGCGCACCACACACGGACGGCGGTGCGCGCACCGATCACGGGCACCACACGCGCGAGGGGCACCACACGCGCGACGGGCGCCCGGCCCTGGACAAGGCCGACCTGGACAACGCCGCCCTGGACAAGGCCGGCCTGCCCCCCTGGCTGGACCCCGTGGTGCGCGCCGTCGAGACGATCGAGCCGCTGCAACTGAGCCGCTTCCTGCCGCCGGAGAACGGCTCGGGGCGGCAGTCTGCGGTCCTGATCCTGTTCGGCGAGGGCGGCAGCGGCGGGCCCGAGCTGCTGCTCATGGAGCGCGCCGGCTCGCTCAGATCGCACGCGGGGCAGCCGTCCTTCCCGGGCGGCGCCCTCGACCCCGAGGACGGCGACCCGCACACCGACGGCCCGCTGCGGGCCGCCCTGCGCGAGGCCGAGGAGGAGACCGGTCTCGACCCGAGCGGCGTCCAGCTCTTCGGCGTGCTGCCCAAGCTCTACATCCCGGTCAGCGGCTTCGTCGTGACCCCCGTCCTGGGCTGGTGGCGCGAGCCGACCCCGGTCTACGCCGTCGATCCGAACGAGACGGCCCGAGTCTTCACCGTCCCCGTGGCGGATCTCACGGATCCGGCCAACAGAGCCACCGCCATTCACCCCCGCGGCTACGCAGGTCCGGCATTTCTGGTCGAATCCGCCCTGGTGTGGGGTTTCACGGCCGGAGTGATCGACCGTCTGCTGCACTACGCGGGCTGGGAGCGTCCCTGGGACCGCGAGAAGCAGGTCCCGCTCGACTGGCGCGCATGACAGGGTGTCTGCCGTGCTGCGTCTTTTGGGGGTTGTCGTGCCCCCCTGTCGCCGCGCGGCGGGCCGGACCCCCGGCCGACCTGTAGTGATCGCGAAGCGACGAGGCGAGGCTTGAAGCGGTGAACGTGCTGGACATCCTGTTGCTGGTCGCCGCCGTCTGGTTCGCGATCGTCGGCTACCGCCAGGGTTTCGTCGTCGGCATCCTGTCGGTGATCGGCTTTCTCGGCGGCGGCCTCGTCGCGGTCTACGCGCTGCCCGTCATCTGGGACTGGATGACCGACGACTCCGAGGTCAGCACGGCCGCCGCCGTCGTCGCGGTGGTCATCGTGATCGTCTGCGCGTCCGTCGGCCAGGCCCTGACCACCCACCTCGGCAACAAGCTGCGCCGGTACATCACCTGGTCCCCGGCCCGCGCTCTGGACGCCACCGGCGGCGCCCTCGTCAACGTGGTGGCGATGCTCCTGGTCGCGTGGCTGATCGGTTCCGCGCTCGCCGGGACGACACTGCCGACGCTCGGCAAGGAGGTCCGCAACTCCAGGGTGCTCCAGGGTGTGGCCGGAGCCCTGCCCCACCAGGCCAACACCTGGTTCGCGGACTTCTCCTCGGTCCTCACGCAGAACGGCTTCCCCCAGGTCTTCAGCCCGTTCTCGAACGAGCCGATCACCGATGTCCAGCCCCCCGACCCCGCGCTCGCGAGCAGCCCGGTCGCCCAGCGCGCCAAGCGGTCCATCGTCAAGGTCATGGGCACCGCCCAGAGTTGCGGCAAGGTCCTCGAAGGGACCGGCTTCGTCTTCGGCGAGCGCCGCGTCATGACCAACGCGCACGTGGTCGGCGGCGTCGACGAACCCACCGTCCAGATCGGCGGCGAGGGCCGCAAGTACGACGCCGAGGTCGTCCTCTACGACTGGGAGCGCGACATCGCCGTACTGGACGTGCCCGGCCTGCGGGCGCCCGCGCTGGAGTTCACCACCAAGGACGCCGTCAGCAGCGACGATGCGATCGTCGCGGGCTTCCCGGAGAACGGCGCGTACGACATCCGCCCCGCGCGCGTGCGCGGTCGCATCACGGCCGACGGCGCCGACATCTACAAGCGCGGCACCGTCCACCGCGACGTCTACTCGCTCTACGCGACCGTCCGCCAGGGCAACTCCGGCGGCCCGCTGCTCACGCCCGAGGGCAAGGTCTACGGAGTGGTCTTCGCGAAGTCCCTCGACGACCCGGACACGGGGTACGCGCTCACCGCGGACGAGGTCAAGGAGGACATCACCGAGGGGCGTACGGCCAACCAGCAGGTGGACAGCGACAGCTGCGCGCTCTGAGGCCGAGGCCGGCTGCGGCCGGTGTGGTGAGGTCCTGTGAAGGTCGCCCCGCGAGGGTCAGGGACGAGGGTGGCGCAGCCGGGCCGAGACCCAGCGGGCCCGGCGGCGCAGGATGCGCGGAATACCCAGCCGGGGATCCGTGCCCTGCAGTTGCGGGGCGCCCCTCTGGTGGGAGCTCAGGCCCGCGGCCGAGCGGCGGTTGCGTGGTGCGTCACTGTAGTCGTGCGTCCAGCCCATACCCCGACGTGTGCCCCCGCCCCAAGGTCGATAACCGCCCCCACGCCCCCCAATTGGCCTATGCGCCGGGCAAGTGGCTGTTCGGAGAACAGGTGTTCGTGTCCGCATAGCGGGCGACCTGGCGGGACTCACCGGTCGGGCTCGGGGTCCTTCAGCCAGTTGATGAGCTCGGTGGAGAACGCGACCGGGTCCTCCTCGTGCGGGAAGTGTCCCAGACCGTCGAACAGACGCCAACGGTACGGCGCTTCGACATACTCCCCGGACCCGGCGGCGCTGCGCGTCCGCAGCACCGGGTCGAGCGAACCGTGCAGGTGGAGCGTCGGCACCCGCACCGGACGCTTCATCCGGCGGTTGAACTGGATGCCGTCCGGACGCGCCATGGACCGCACCATCCACCGGTACGGCTCGATCGAACAGTGCGCCGTCGACGGGATGCACATCGCCCGCCGGTAAGCCTCCACGGCCTCGTCGTCGGGCAGTCGCGGCCCCGACCAGTCGCGGATCAGCCGGCCGACCAGCGCGCCGTCGTCGGCGGTGAGTTGCCGCTCGGGGATCCAGGGCCGCTGGAACCCCCAGATGTAGGAACCCGCGGCCGTCTGCTTCATGTCCGAGAGCATCGCCGAGCGCCAGCGCCGCGGATGCGGCATCGAGGAGACCGCGAGCCGCCGTACGAGCTTGGGGCGCATCACGGCCGCCGTCCACGCCAGATAGCCGCCGAGGTCGTGGCCGACCAGTGCGGCGTCGGGCTCCCCGAGGGACCGTACGACCCCGGTGATGTCGAGGGCGAGGTTGGCGGGGTCGTAGCCCCGGGGGGTGCGGTCGCTGCCGCCGACCCCGCGCAGGTCCATGGCGACCGCCCGGAAGCCGGCGTCGGCGAGGGCGACCAGCTGGTGCCGCCAGGTCCACCAGAACTGCGGGAAGCCGTGCAGCAGCAGCACGAGCGGCCCGTCGCCCACCTCGGCGATATGGAAGCGCGCGCCATTGGCGGCCACGTCCCGGTGGATCAGCCCCTTGGCGCCGGGCACGTCGAGCCGCACGGGAGACGCGGGCTGATTCGAGGAGGTGGCCGGGGGGGCGGCGGGGTCCGTCATGACGTCGAGCGTGCCACAGCCTCGACGGCGCCGTCGGTCGGGGCGGTCCGGCGGGGGTGCGGCTTGGCGTTCTGCAGCACACCGGCGGTCTGCTTCATGGAAGCGGCGACCTTCTGCGGGCCCTGCCCCTTCTTGGCCTTCTTCGAGAAGACGACACCGATGAGCGTCAGGACGAGGGCGACCACCACGTTCGCCGCGAACGACAACAGGAAGCAGATCGCCAGGTTCCAGTCGCTCCAGGTGCGGATGCCGTACGCCAGGGCGAAGCTCAGCATCGGTAGGGAGAAGATCAGCACCGTGCCCGCCGCCGCGAACGCCCCGCCGCCGACCGCACCGCGCTTGACGTCCTGCCTCAGCTGGGCCTTGGCCAGCGCGATCTCGTCGTGCACCAGTGCGGACATCTCGGCCGTCGCCGAGGCGAACAGCTGGCCGACACTGCGTTCGGCACCGACCGGGCTGCCGTCGGGTGCGCTCATCTGGGGTCTCCCTCATATGCGTGTGTACGGTCGTGTCAGATCATGCCGGACCGCCGTCGCCATCGCCTGCCCCGCCCGCCACTTCGGCAAGCCTGCGGTGCTCGGCGGCCTTGCGTTCGTAGATCTCCGCCATCCGCAGGTGGTACGCCGGGTCGTCCTGTTCGTAGATGTCGGGGACGCCGTCGAGGTCCTCGTCGCGCTCCTCGACGGCCCACAGAGCCTGGTACTTGGCGTTGCGTATCTTCAACAGGCCGGTCGCGAGGACCGCCGCGATCAGCGAACCGGTGAGGACGGCCGCCTTGACGCCGTCGGTGAGCGCCCGGTCGCCCTCGAAGGCCAGTTCGCCGATGAGCAGCGACACGGTGAAGCCGATCCCGGCGAGGGAGGCGACCGCGAAGACGTCCGGCCAGGCCAGGTCATCGGAGAGCGAGGCACGGGTGAAGCGGGCGGTCAGCCAGGTCCCGCCGAAGATGCCGAGGGCCTTGCCGACGACGAGCCCGAGTACCACTCCGAGCGTCTCCGGCTGGGTGAACACCTTGCCCAGCGCACCGCCTGACACCGCGACACCTGCGCTGAACAGGGCGAACAGCGGCACCGCCAGACCGGCGGAGAGGGGGCGCACAAGATGCTCGATGTGCTCGCCGGGGGAGCGCTCCTCCCCTTCGCGCCGGGTGCAGCGCAGCATGAGCCCCATCGCGACCCCGGCGATGGTGGCGTGGATGCCGCTGTTGTACATCAGCCCCCAGACGACCAGCGCCAGCGGCACATACACGTACCACCCGCGCACGCCCTTCCTCAGCAGCAGCCAGAAGACGGCGAGGCCCACGACGGCGCCGCCGAGCGCGGCGAAGTCGAGGTCGTCGGTGAAGAACACGGCGATGATCAGGATGGCGAACAGGTCGTCGACCACGGCGAGGGTGAGCAGGAAGGCCCGCAGCGCGTTCGGCAGCGAGGTGCCGATCACGGCGAGAACGGCCAGCGCGAAGGCGATGTCGGTCGCCGTGGGCACCGCCCAACCGGCCAGGGAGCCGCCGCCGGTGACGTTGGTGAGCGTGTAGACGAGCGCCGGTACGGCCATGCCGCACAGCGCGGCGACCACGGGCAGCGCGGCCGCCTTGGGGTCCTTGAGATCACCGGCGACCAGCTCGCGCTTGAGTTCGATGCCGGCGACGAAGAAGAAGACCGCGAGGAGCCCGTCGGCCGCCCAGTGCGCCACGGACAGATTCAGGCCGAGGACCTCAGGGCCGAAGTGGAAGTCGCTGACGCTCTGGTAGCTGTCGTGCAGCGCGGGGACGTTGACCCAGACCAGCGCGGTGACGGCGGCCAGGAGGAGCAGTACACCGCCGACGGTCTCGGTGCGCAGCGCGTCCGCCACGAAGGCCCGCTCGGGCAGGGAGAGCCGTCCGAGGACCTTGCGGGTGGGGGTGGAACGGGGCGCGGCCACGGTGGGGACCTCCGGTCGGTGGGCATGACGGAACACTTGCCGACCAGACTTCCCGGCGCACCTTTGTTTAGTTTACCTAAAGGGCACCCGGCGTGCTCGCCGCCGGGTGCCCTTCATGGGCGTACGGCCTCTCGGCCCCTTGCGTGACCTCTCAGTCCTCGCTGGGCGCCGCCGGCAACTTGGCCTGGATCAGGTCCATCACGGTGGAGTCGGTCAGCGTGGTCACGTCACCCAGTTCCCGGTTCTCCGCGATGTCTCGCAGCAGTCGTCGCATGATCTTCCCGGAGCGGGTCTTCGGCAGCTCCGCCACCGGCATGATCCGCTTCGGCTTGGCGATGGGGCCGAGGGTGGCGCCGACGTGGTTGCGGAGGTCGGCGACGAGGTTCTCGTCCTCGGCGTTCGCCGTGCCGCGCAGGATCACGAAGGCGACGATCGCCTGGCCGGTGGTCTCGTCGGCCGCGCCGACCACGGCCGCCTCGGCCACGGACGGGTGCGAGACGAGGGCCGACTCCACCTCGGTCGTCGAGATGTTGTGCCCCGACACGAGCATCACGTCGTCGACGCGGCCGAGGAGCCAGATGTCCCCGTCGTCGTCCTTCTTCGCCCCGTCACCGGCGAAGTACTTGCCGGTGAACCGCGACCAGTAGGTGTCGAGGAACCGCTGGTCGTCGCCCCAGATGGTGCGCAGCATCGACGGCCACGGCTCGGTGAGCACCAGATAGCCACCGCCGCCGTTCGGCACCTCGTTCGCCTCGTCGTCGACGACGGTCGCGGAGATGCCCGGCAGCGGTGTCTGCGCGGAGCCCGGCTTGGTCGCCGTGACACCCGGCAGCGGCGAGATCATCATCGCGCCGGTCTCGGTCTGCCACCAGGTGTCCACGATCGGCGTCGTGTCGCCACCGATGTGCTTGCGGTACCAGATCCACGCCTCGGGGTTGATCGGCTCACCGACCGACCCCAGCACGCGCAGGCTGCTCAGGTCGAACTTCGCGGGGATGTCGTCGCCCCACTTCATGAACGTACGGATGGCCGTGGGCGCGGTGTAGAGGATCGTCACGCCGTACTTCTGCACGATCTCCCAGAACCGCCCCTGGTGCGGGGTGTCCGGAGTGCCCTCGTACATGACCTGCGTCGCGCCGTTCGCCAGCGGCCCGTACACGATGTACGAGTGGCCGGTCACCCAGCCGACGTCGGCCGTGCACCAGTACACG
This sequence comes from Streptomyces adelaidensis, assembly GCF_016598475.1. Lineage (GTDB taxonomy): Bacteria > Actinomycetota > Actinomycetes > Streptomycetales > Streptomycetaceae > Streptomyces > Streptomyces adelaidensis. The sequence continues at coordinate 26,857 of NZ_JAEMUX010000067.1, read as the reverse complement.
TCCGTCTCCGGCTTGAGGTCGAAGACGGCGTGGTGCGTGTACGACGTCTGGGTCAGGTACCCGCCGGAGGTGTGCAGGATGCCCTTGGGCTTACCCGTCGTACCGGACGTGTACAGGATGAAAAGCGGGTGCTCGGCCCCGAACGCCTCAGGCGTGTGCTCGGCGCTCTGGCGGTCGACGATGTCGTGCCACCACACGTCACGCGAGTCGTTCCAGGCGACGTCCTGGCCGGTACGGCGGACGACGAGGACGTGCTCGACATTGCCCGCCTTGGTGACCGCCTCGTCCACGGCCGGCTTGAGCGCGGAGGGCTTCCCGCGCCGGTAGCCACCGTCCGAGGTGATGACGACACGCGCGTCGGCGTCCTGGATACGGGTCGCGAGCGCGTCCGCGGAGAAGCCGCCGAAGACGACGGAGTGCGCGGCGCCGACCCGGGCGCACGCGAGCATCGCCACGGCCGTCTCCGGGATCATCGGCATGTAGACGGCGACCCGGTCACCCGCCTGGACGCCCAGCTCCAGCAGGGCGTTGGCGGCCTTGCTGACCTCGTCCTTGAGCTCGGCGTAGGTGATCGCGCGACTGTCGCCGGGCTCGCCCTCGAAGTGGATGGCGACCCGGTCGCCTAGCCCGGCCTCGACATGGCGGTCGACGCAGTTGTACGCGACGTTGAGCTCGCCGTCCTCGAACCACTTGGCGAACGGCGGGTTCGACCAGTCCAGCGTCTCCGTCGGCTCCTTGGCCCAGGTCAGCCGCCGGGCCTGAGCCGCCCAGAAGCCGAGCCTGTCAGCCTTGGCCTGCTCGTACGCCTCAGCCGTGACGTTGGCGTGTGCGGCCAGGTCAGCGGGCGGCGCGAAGCGTCGCTCCTCCTTCAAGAGGTTGGCCAGGCTTTCGTTGCTCACGACATCTCCCTTTCCCGGGGTGTCCGTTGTGTCCCAGGCCACAGCTCATCAGACCCGGACCCCCGGTGACAAGGGCCTTCCTCGGATTGGTTTAGACCTGTGGGTGGGTGCCCCACGGCCCTTGGGGGCCACCCGTTCCCACGGCCGGGGAAAGGGATCGGTTCACGCGCGCGTGTCGTGACGGTTCACGCGCGCGTGTCGTACAGGGCCGTCCCGGCCGGTCCGGCTGTCCCGGCCGTCCCGGCGACCTGGTCGAAGACCCCGCTGTCCGGCGTCTCCTCGGTGAGCAGGTACACCTGTGCCTCGCCCACGTGGAAGTACATACCCTGCAGTTCGAGCGCGCCCTCGCGCAGGGCGCGGGCGACGGAGTCGTGGGCCCGCAGGTGCTCCAGTTGCTGGACGACGTTGGTCAGACAGAGCTGTTCGATCGCGTCGGCCGGTTCACGGCCGGCGAGCCGGGCCCAGGGCCGGTCCTTGTCGGTCGCGCGCTCCAGGCTGGGGCGGCCGTGCCGCAGCCACCGCTTGAGGGGGGTCTGGGCCCCGTGCGGGTCGGTCTTGAGCAGGGCCTGCATCGCCCCGCAGCCGGAGTGCCCGCAGACCGTGATCGACCGTACGTTCAGCACCTCCACCGCGTACTCGATCGCCGCCGCGACCGAGTCGTCCCCGCTCTCCTCACCCGGCAGTGGCACCAGATTGCCGACATTGCGTACGACGAAGAGGTCGCCGGGGCCGCTTGAGGTGATCATCGACGTGACGAGCCGGGAGTCGGCACAGGTCAGGAAGAGCTGCGAGGGTTGCTGCCCCTCACGCGCGAGCCGGGCCAGCTCACCGCGGACCAGGGGAGCGGTGTTGCGCTGGAACGCGCTGATGCCACGCGTCAGCTGATGACCGCTCGGACCGTCGGCCATCTCCTCCGACGGTGTGCCGTCGGCCGTGGGAACCGGGGCCTCGCACTGGTGGTTGCGCCACGGCGTCCAGGGCCGGCAGCGGCAGCCGGCCGCCGAGGTGCTCGCAGGTTCGCTGATACGGGTGCCCGCGCGGCCGGTGATCTCCACGCAGCCGCCGTGCGCCTGATGCGCGTGCTGCCAGTCCTGCAGCGACTCGAACGCCGCGTGGTCCATGAACGACCCGTCCAGCTCCACCACGGCGGCGGCGCCCCGGGGGACCTGGTGCAGGGCGCGGCTGAGGCGGGGCACGGCAAGGAACGTCAACTGTCCGCGTACGTGGACGTGATGGACGCCTTCCGTCTCCTCGTGGGTGATGCGGGTGCGGGTGAGGCGGTGCAGGGCGACGCCGACGGCCACGGCGATCCCGAGCGCGACGCCTTCCAGGACGCCCAGAAGGACGACACCGAGCGTGGTGACGGCGTAGACCAGCACCTCGCGGTGGCGGGTGACGGTGCGGATGTGGTGCAGGGACACCATCTGGATCCCGACGGCCATCACCAGGGCGGCGAGTGCGGCGAGGGGGATCAGCTCCAGGGCATGGACCAGGAGCAGTGCGGCCGCCATGACCCAGACGCCGTGCAGCATCGTCGAGTTCCGGCTGATGGCGCCGGCCCGGATATTGGCCGAGCTGCGGACGGCGACGCCGGCGATCGGCAGTCCGCCGAGGACACCGGAGACGACATTGGCCGCGCCCTGACCGCGCAGTTCGCGGTCGAGGTCCGAGCGCCGTACGTCGGTCCGCCCCGCCGCCAGCTTGTCCATGGCGACGGCCCCGAGCAGCGACTGCACGCTGCACACCAGGGTGGTGGTGAGGACGCCGGCGACGAGGCCGAGCACCGGCCCGTCGGGCAGCCCGGCCAGGGCATGGCTCCGCCACGACGGCAGATCGACCTTGGGCACGCTCAGCGCGGCGAGCGCGGCCGTGGCGGTGGCGCCCCCGACGGCGACGAGGGCGGCCGGGACCGTGCGCAGCCGCCGGCCGATCCGGCCGGGGAGGCGGGGCCAGGCGAAGAGCAGGGCGAGGGTGAGCGCGCTGACGGAGACCGCGGCGGGGTGCAGGTTCGCCAACTGGGCGGGAAGGGCGCCGACGTTGGCGAGGACCGAGCTCTGCGGTGTACCGCCGAGCACGATGTGCAGCTGGGCGACGGCGATGGTGACGCCGATGCCGGCCAGCATGCCGTGCACGATCGCGGGGCTGACGGCGAGCGCCGAGCGGGCCACGCGCAGGTAGGCCAGGCCCAGTTGGGAAAAGCCGGCGACGACGGTGATGGCGCAGGTGGTGCGCCAGCCGTACTGCTGGATGAGGTCGGCGGTGACGACGGTGAGACCGGCGGCCGGGCCGCTGACCTGGAGGGGGGAGCCGCCCAGGCGCCCGGCGACGAGACCGCCGACCGCGGCCGCGACGAGGCCGGCCCGGAGCGGGGCGTCGGTGGCGAGGGCGATGCCCAGGGACAGGGGGAGGGCGATCAGGAAGACCGCGATGGAGGCGGACACATCGGCGCCCGCGATACGGAACCGGCGGCGCGGGTCCTTCGGGGGGCTGTGGGGTTGGTGATCGCACTCGGTGCGGTCCGACGCCGGGTCGGTGGTGTGGGGGTGGACGCAGGCGGACATGTTCTCCCGTCTCTTCCGGGGCTGCGCGGTCGCGTCGGTTCGCGGCCGTGGGTCACGGCGTTCAATGGCGGGATTTCTCAACGCTCAGTAAACGAATCGTAATGCAGAGTAAAGGATATGCAAGGACATTAGAGGCAAATGGGTTATCGGATCACTCATGAGGATGAATAGTCTTTTCATCGGCTTGTCGTACTAATTGGGATCGAAACTCTGTGTGACCGTGGCCACTCTGCCCCTGAGCGAAGGAAGAAGGTGGGCGGAAAATGGCCGTCACCCAGAGGATCGCCGTCGGCGTCACGCTCGCCGCGACCTGCGCCGCGGCGCTCGCCGGATGCGGGGTCGGTGAGCCGACCCGAACCGCTGGCTCACCCGGCGCGGACAAGACGAAGAAGGAGGACGCGCCCGCCGCGAAGAAGGGCATCCCGGCGCCGCCCAAGGCCGTGGTCCGGCCGATCGGCGACGGCTCCACCGCCTACACCGGTGCGCAGCCGCATCTGCCCCGGCCCGAGCGGATGAAGCCCGGTCAGAGACCCCCGCAGTTCGTGGTCTTCTCCTGGGACGGCGCGGGGGAGGACAGTCAGCGGCTCTTCTCGCACTTCCGCGAGGTGGCCCGCGCCAACGACGCGACGATGACGTACTTCCTGAGCGGCGTGTACATGCTGCCGGAGGAGAAGCGGGATCTGTACCGGCCGCCCCAGCACTCACCGGGCCGCTCGGACATCGGCTTCAACGACGTACGCGGAATCAAGGACACCGCGGACCAGCTGCGCGGCGCGTGGCTGGAGGGCAACGAGATCGGCACCCACTTCAACGGCCACTTCTGCGGCCGCGGCGGCGGCGTGGGCGAGTGGTCGGTGGAGGAGTGGAAGAGCGAGATCGCCCAGGCCAAGGCGTTCGTGAAGTCCTGGAAGACCAACACCGGGACCGAGAAGGCCGAGCCCCTGCCCTTCGACTACGACAAGGAGCTGATCGGCGCCCGCACCCCCTGTCTCGAGGGGCAGCAGAACTTCATGCGGGCCGCCCGCGACCTGGGCTTCCGCTACGACACCAGTGGTGTCAAGGACCAGGTCTGGCCCGAGAAGAAGGAGGGCCTGTGGGACCTGTCGATGCAGCTCGTCCCCGTCCCCGGCCGCGACTTCGAGACGCTGACCATGGACTACAACTTCTATGTGAACCAGTCCGGGGCCCGTCCGGGCGCCCCGGCCAAGCGGGAGCGCTGGGGCGACCAGTTCCGTGACGGCCTACTCGCGGGCTTCGAACGCGCCTACAAGGGCAACCGCGCGCCCCTGATCATCGGCAACCACTTCGAGTCCTGGAACGGCGGCGTCTACATGCGCGCCGTCGAAGAGACCATCGAGGCGGTCTGCGGCAAGGCCGAGGTGCGCTGTGTGTCGTTCCGGCAGCTCGCCGACTGGCTCGACGCCCAGGACCCGAGGGTCCTGGACAAGCTGAGCACCCTCGAGGTCGGCAAGTCCCCGGAGAAGGGCTGGAAGGCCTTCCTCGCCGCCGGGCCGGCTCCGGCCCCGAAAGGCGTTCCCGGAGCCCCGGCGGCCAAGCCTAAAGGCTGAGGGGAGCGGCGGTCAGACGCCGGCCGTGACTTCCTCGGCGAGCACGAACTCGGGGTCGACCTGCGCGGCCAGGTCGGCCCCGGTCCGCTCATTGCCCCAACTGGTCGCGTTCTTCAGGTGGAAGTGCACCATCTGGCGTGTGTAGCGCTCCCAGTCACGCAGCTCGTACGTGGCGTCCGCGGCGTCGTGAAGGGTGCGCAGGGCGAGGCGATTGGTCTCCTCCAGGTGCTCGAAGCGGGGCGGGCGGCCCTTCTCCAGGGCGCGCACCCAGTCCGAGTGCCCGATGGTGACCAGCAGGTCGTCCCCGACCTCGGCGCGCAGGAAGTCGAGGTCGTCGCTGTTGTGAACCTTGTTGCCGACGACCTTGAGCGCGACGCCGTAGTCGCTGGCGTACTCCTTGTACTGGCGGTAGACGGAGACGCCCCGTCGGGTCGGCTCGGCGACGAGGAAGGTCATGTCGAAGCGGGTGAACATGCCGGACGCGAAGGAGTCCGAACCGGCCGTCATGTCGACCACCACGTACTCGTCGCGGCTGTCCGTCAGGTGGTTCAGGAACAGCTCCACCGCTCCCGTCTTGGAGTGGTAGCAGGCGACCCCCAGGTCGGCGTCGGTGAAGGGGCCGGTCACCATCAAACGGACGGCCCCGCCGTCGAGTTCCACCGGCCGGGCGCAGGCGTCGTAGATCGCGTTGGGCTCGCACACCCGTACCAGCCGGGAGCCCTCGCCCGGCGGGGTCGTCTTGATCATCGTCTCGGCGGAGGTGATCCGCGGGTTGGAGCCGCGCAGATGGTTCTTGATCAGGGAGAGCCGGTCGCCCATCGCGGGCAGCTCGGCGGCCTCCGACTCGTCGAGGCCGAGCGCGGCGCCCAGGTGCTGGTTGATGTCGGCGTCGATGGCGACGACCGGTGCCCCGGAGACGGCGAGATGGCGGATGAACAGGGAGGACAGTGTGGTCTTGCCACTCCCGCCCTTCCCAACGAAAGCAATTTTCATGTTCACTAAGTGTAGTGGGGTGATCGCCAAGGGTGCTCATGGGGCGGTGCAAGACCACTCCTTCGAGGGGGCGACGCCGGTGCGAGTTAGGGTCGTACTCATGAGTACGACAGGTGCGGCCGCCGATCCGCTCGCGGCCCTGGGAGAGCTTCCCGGCGTGGCCGAGTCCGTGGAATCCGTGCGCAAGGCCGTGGACCGGGTCTACGGCCACCGCGTCATGAGGCGCCGCAGTAACGCGGTCACCTCCGAGGCGGCCCTGCGCGGCGCCCGCGGCTCGGCGGCGCTGTCCGGCGCCGACTGGGCCCTCGAAGAGGTGCGCCGTCGTAGCGACTTCAGCGGCCGGAACGACGACGAGGCCGGCACCGTGGGTGCCGCGCTGCGGCTGACCGCCGAGGCGGGCCAGCTGCTGTCCATCTGGCGGCAGTCACCCCTTCGGGTGCTGGCCCGGCTGCATCTGGTCGCGGCCGGCCGGGACGACGCGCGCGTGGGACGGCCCCGACAGGACGGCGAGGCCGTCGACGAGCCCCTCGTCGAGCTGCCCCTGCCGGGCGCCGCCGAGGTCGCGGGCCGCCTCGACGGCCTGTCGGAGCTGATCGTCAAGGGCAGTACGGCGCCCGCCCTGGTGACCGCGGCCGTCGTCCACGGCGAACTGCTCGCTCTGCGGCCCTTCGGCTTCGACAACGGCCTCGTCGCGCGCGCGGCCGAGCGGATCGTCCTGGTCGGCAGCGGCCTCGACCCCAAGTCCGTCTGTCCGGCGGAGGTCGGCCACGGGGAACTCGGCCGCGCCGCCTATCTCGCCGCTCTCGACGGCTATGTCTCCGGCACCCCGGACGGCATGGCCGCCTGGATCGCCCACTGCGGCCGGGCGATCGAGCTCGGCGCACGTGAGTCGACGGCGGTGTGCGAGGCGCTGCAGCGCGGAGCTGCGTAGCGACGGAGGCGGGAGCGACGGAGGCCGGAAAAGGGTTGCGGCGGTACGAATACTCGTACCGCCGCTGGCATGTTCACCCGGTTACCAAGCGTCCTCGATATATGCCCATCAGGCCGGGAACTGTGGCCCGTTCCTGGTGCAGCTGGCCCGTAATCGACGGGTCGACGTCGCGTGGGTGCCCAGTGTTCATGCTCGGTCCGTGGGGCCAAAATGAGTTTTAAAGGTGATCCTCTCGGATGTCCTTTGGTCTCGCGGGCCTTGAGTCCTTTCTACTCCAGGACCGGAGCAAGCGGAAGCCCTGGCTGCACTTCTTTACTTTTATATTCAAAGGGGTCCGAATCGGGCGTCCACTTGCTCAGGCGGTCGCCATACGGCGCCGGCTCGCATACCAGACGAGCCCCGCGGTGGCCGCCGCGGCTCCTATGGCGGCGGCCGCGAGGAGGGCGGGCCGTGGCCGTACGGCCAGTCGCTGTTTGAGGCGCACCGGACGGTGGAAGTCGAGGATGGGCCACCCACGCGCGAGTGCCTCCCTGCGCAGCGTCCGGTCGGGATTCACCACATGGGGATGCCCTACGGCCTCCAGCATCGGCAGGTCCGTCGCCGAGTCGCTGTACGCGAAGCATTCGGCGAGGTCGTACTCCTCGGACTCGGCCAGCTCCCGGATCGCCTCGGCCTTGGTCGGGCCGTAGGCGTAGTACTCCACCTCGCCGGTGAAGCAGCCGTCGTCGCCGACGACCATCCGGGTCGCCACCACGCGGTCCGCGCCCAGGAGTTCGCCGATCGGCTCGACCACCTCGGCGCCGGAGGTGGAGACGATGACGACGTCCCGCCCGGCGATGTGGTGCTCCTCGATGAGGGAGGCGGCCTCGTCGTAGATGATCGGGTCGATCAGATCGTGAAGGGTCTCGGCGACGATGTCCTTCACTTGTTGGACGTTCCAGCCCCGGCAGAGCGCGGACAGATACTTGCGCATCCGTTCCATCTGATCGTGGTCGGCGCCGCCCGCGAGGAACACGAACTGGATGTATGCCGTCCGCAAGGCGGCCCTGCGGTTGATCAGGCCGCCTTGGTAGAACGACTTGCTGAACGTGAGCGTGCTCGACTTCGCAATGACCGTCTTGTCCAGGTCAAAGAAGGCCGCTGTGCGAGGCAAGGAGTGGTTTTCCACGAGGCTGAGCATAGGCGCCCACCATTCGGGCTAGTGTGGGGCGCGTGGGTTTGCCTGAGAGGCCTCTCGGGTACACCATGGAAGTCACGGATCGTTCGCGACCGTGCTAACCCGGCCCGACTCCTCCCCCCCCGAGTCGGCCGTGGAGACGACCCCCACTCTCCCCCCCGGTGGGGGTCGTCGCACGTCCGGGTGCGTTTTCCCCTTCTCTCCCCAGCCCGCGAGGCGCCTTGGCGTCGGCGTGGGCTTTTCTCTGCCCCACTACAGGATTCGTCACTGTCCGTAGCTGTCGGGCTGCGCTCCGGGAGCCGCCCGGGAGTCGCCTGGTCGGGTGACGGCGATATTCACAACCATCGAGTTGTCCACAGTTATCGACCAAGATCCACACGATTTCCGGGATCGCTGCACCGTGATTCCAGCGCGTCCCGACGGCGGCGAGTTCCTGGCCGCTTCGGTTTCTCGGACGCGTATGGCCGGATTCTGCCGACCGCTCATATGGCGGCCGGTTGCCGGACCTTCACACAGGACTTGAACACAGGCGTTCGGTCCCGTGCGGGAGTCGCGCAGCGCCGGAAGGCGCGACGCGACGCCCGCACGGGACACAGCGAAGGGGGCTGGAGATCGTGGCGGGAGCCATCACCAACGACCGGCCGTCCGCCGCCGAGGGGCGGCAGGGCAGGCCATTGATCGTCACCGAGGACGTGGAACTGCTGGACGATCTGCTGCGCCTGTGCGCGGCCGCCGGCGCCAGAGCGGAGGTCCACCACGGGGTGCCGGAGGGCCGGGGCAGGTGGGAGACGGCGCCGCTCGTACTCGTCGGGGACGACGCCGCGCGGCGGCTGCGCGGGGCCGCACGCAGGCGCGGAGTGGTGCTCGTGGGCAAGGACCAGGACGACTCCGGGGTCTGGCAGCGGGCCGTGGAGATCGGCGCCGACCACGTCCTGATGCTGCCGGACGGCGAGCAGTGGCTGGTCGACCGCATCGCCGACGTGGCCGAAGGGGTCGGCAGGCCCGCGCTCACCGTCGGTGTGATCGGCGGCCGCGGCGGCGCCGGCGCGTCCACCCTGGCGTGTGCGCTCGCCGTCACCTCCGCCCGCCAGGGCAGGCGCACGCTCCTCGTGGACGCCGATCCGCTGGGCGGCGGCCTCGACGTGCTCCTCGGCGGCGAGGGCGCCGAGGGACTGCGCTGGCCGGCCTTCGCCGCTTCGCGCGGCCGGGTCGGCGGCGGCGCCCTGGAGGAGTCGCTGCCCCGACTGCACTCCCTGCGTGTCCTCAGCTGGGACCGCGGCGACGCCGTCGCCGTCCCGCCCCAGGCCGTCCGCGCGGTGCTCGCCGCGGGCAGGCGGCGCGGTGGTGCGGTCGTCGTCGACCTGCCGCGCCGCATCGACGAAGGCGTCGCCGAGGCCGTGGCCCAGCTCGACCTCGGCATCCTGGTCGTCCCCGCCGAACTGCGGGCCGTCGCCGCCGCCTCCCGAGTCGCCTCCGCCTTCGGCATGGTCCTGCGCGACCTCCGCGTGGCTGTCCGAGGCCCGTACGCGCCCGGCCTCGACGACCACGAGATCGCCCGCCTTCTCGGCCTGCCCCTCGCGGGCGAAGTACCCGCCGAGTCCGGGCTCCCGGACGCGGGCAAACCGCCGGGAGCCGCCCCGCGCGGGCCGCTCGCCCGGTTCTGTGAGGGCTTCTGGGAGCGCGTCGCGGTCGGGGGTGAGACCGGATGAACGGGATGCCCGACGACGGGCTGCTGGACGGTGTGCGGCAGTGGCTCGTCGAGAGCGGCGCGGAGCCGACGCCCGCGCGGGTCGCGCAGGCGCTGCGTGAGCGGGGGCGGGTGCTCGGGGACGCCGAGGTGCTCGGCGCGGCCGAGCGGCTGCGGTCGGAGCTGGTGGGCAGCGGACCACTGGAGCCACTGCTCGCCGACCCGTCGGTCACCGACGTCCTGGTGTCGGCCCCGGACCGGGTGTGGGTGGACCGGGGCGGCGGCCTGGAGCTGACCGGGATCTCCTTCCCGGACGCTGCGGCCGTACGGCGGCTCGCGCAGCGCCTGGCGGCCGTCGCCGGGCGCCGGCTGGACGACGCCCGGCCCTGGGTGGACGCCCGGCTTCCCGACGGCACCCGGCTCCACGCGGTGCTGCCACCGGTGGCCGTCGGCTCCACCTGCCTGTCCCTGCGGGTCGTACGGCCCCGGGCGTTCACCCTCGCCGAGCTGGCCGCGGCGGGCACGGTGCCACCGGGCGGCGACCGGATCCTGCGGGCACTGATCCGCTCCCGGCTGTCGTATGTCATCAGCGGCGGGACCGGGACCGGCAAGACCACGCTCCTGAGCGCCCTGCTCGGCCTGGTCGACCCCGGCGAGCGGATCGTGCTGGCCGAGGACTCCGCGGAGCTGCGGCCGGACCATCCGCATGTGGTGCGGCTGGAGGGCAGGCCTGCCAACCAGGAGGGCGTGGGCCTCGTCGAGCTGCGGGAGCTGGTGCGGCAGGCGCTGCGGATGCGCCCGGACCGGCTGGTGGTCGGCGAGGTCCGGGGACCTGAGGTCGTGTCTTTGCTGGCAGCCCTGAACACCGGCCACGAGGGCGGCTGCGGAACGCTCCACGCCAACGCCGCCGGGCAGGTACCGGCCCGCCTGGAGGCCCTCGGCACGGCCGCCGGGCTCGACCGGGCCGCGCTGCACAGCCAGTTGGCGGCCGCGCTCTCGGTGGTCCTGCACCTCGTACGGGACCGGGAAGGACGGCGGCGGATCGCCGAGGTGCATGTGCTGGAGCGGGACGACTCGGGACTGGTGGTGACCGTGCCGGCGCTGCGCTGGGGCGCCGAGGCGTTCGTCTACGAGCGCGGCTGGGAGCGGCTGCGGGGGCTGCTCCGGGATGGGCTGTACGGCAGGGGCGAGGAGCTTGTGGAAGGGAGTGAGCGGCGGTGACGGGGGCCGGGGAGATGTCGGTCGGGGTGCTGGCCGTGGCGTGTGCCGGGGCGGCCGCCTGGATGCTGGGCGAGGGGAGGGGCGCCGGGGCTCGGCGGGCGCGGTCGTTGCTGGCGGATGGCGGGGCGGTGGGGCCGCCGGTCTGGGCGCGGGGGGTCCGCCGGGTGCGGGCGCTGGGGGCCGAATGGTGGGCGCCGGTGGCCGGATCGGTGATCGCGGTGCTGGGGGCCTCGGTGCTGCCGGTGCTCGCCGGAGCCGCCGCGGTGCCGTTGCTGAGGCGGGTGCGGCGGGCGGCGGAGGAACGCCGGGCCCGGGAACGGCGGGGCGACGCCGTGGTCGGGCTGTGCGCGGCGCTCGCCGGAGAGGTGCGGGCCGGGCGGCAGCCGGGTGAGGCGTTGGCGCGGGCCGCGCGGGACTCGTGCGGCCTCGGCGAGGCACAGGCCGTGGTGCTGGCGGCGGCCCGGTTCGGCGGGGACGTGCCGGGTGCCCTCGCGGACGCGGCACGGCAGCCGGGCGCGGACGGGCTGCTGGGGCTGGCCGCGTGCTGGCGGGTGGCCGTGGACCGGGGCGCGGGCCTCGCCGCCGGGCTCGACCGCCTGGAGGGAGCCCTGCGCGCCGAGCGGGACCAACGCGCCGACCTGCGCGCCCAGCTGGCCGGCGCCCGGTCGACGGCGGTGATGCTCGCCGGGCTGCCGGTACTGGGCCTCCTGCTGGGCACCGCGCTGGGCGCCGACCCCCTGCACGTGGTGCTGCACAGCATGGCCGGGCTGGGCTGTCTGCTCGTCGGCGGGGTGCTGGAGGGCGCGGGCCTGTGGTGGGCGCTGCGGATCGTACGGGGAGCGGAGGCGGCGTGAGCGGGGAAGTTGTCCACAGGCTGGGGGTGGTCGTCGGCGCGGTCGTGGGACTGTGGTGGCTGACCCGGTCGTTCGACACGGCACGACGTGAACGGCGCCTGAGCGCCCGCCTGGCCACGGTGTTGGCCGCCGCTGCCGAGCCGCCCCGGCGGTCCCTCGTGCCACGGGATGCCGTGCGGCGGTGGCTGCCGGTCGGCGGGGCGGTCTGCGCCGGGTGGGTGCTGGGCGGCGGCCTCCTGGGACTGCTGCTGGGGCTGGCGGCCGGAGTCGGGGCCTGGCAGTGGCTGCGCAGGGCCCGGCGTGCGGTGGGCGACCCGGCGCAGGCGTACGACGCCGCGGTGGCGGCACGTCAACTGCCTCTCGCCGCCGACCTGCTGGCCGCCTGCATCACGGCCGGGGCGAGCCCCGTCGTGGCCGCACAGGCTGTGGGCGAAGCCCTGGGCGGGCCCGTGGGCGAGCGGCTGGCCAGGGGCGCGGCCGAGGCACGGCTCGGCGGCGAACCGGCCGAGGCGTGGCGCGGGTTGGCCGCCCTCCCCGGCGCCGGCGCCCTGGCACGGCTCCTGGAACGCGCCGACGAGTCCGGCGTACCGGCCGCCGCCCCGGTCGCCCGTCTCGCCGCCGAGGCCCGCGTCGGGTGGGGGCGTTCGGCGACGGAACGAGCCCGCCGGGCCGCCGTCCTGGTCACCGCGCCCGTGGGGCTGTGCTTCCTGCCCGCCTTCATCGCGGTGGGCGTACTGCCGGTGGTCATCGGGCTGGCGGACGGATTGCTGGGAGGGGGTGGGGGATGACGGGGCGGGCGTGAACGAGCGGTGACGGGCACCGGCAATCTGTGGTCAACAGTCAAGTCGACAGTCAATGGAACAGAGCCTCACGGGGGTTGAGATGTACAAGGCAGTGCGGGAAGCGGTGCGGGTTCGGGTGGCGCGTGCGGTGTCGTGCCGGGTGCGGGCGGCGCGGAGGGATGCCGGAATGGTGACTTCCGAATACGCCGTGGGCATCATCGTTATCTTGGGTCCTTGAATGATGTCAGTTATGTAAGGCAAGTAACGTAGTTCTGCACTTGCCTTAACGGTATCCAAGGGGTGTTAGGCACGTTGGCTACGTCTGCTGTCTTGTACCGGCACTACCGAGCTGAGCGGGCCATATCGGGGGACGGGTCTACGTACTGGGTCGTCGTTGACGATGCCTTCGAACTGCACACCGAGGCGTGCGCCTATCTGGTGGGGCTCAAGAGCGACGACCGGGCCTACAACACCCAGCGCACGTACGCGGGCCGGATCGCCCTGTATCTGTCGTACTGCACCGAGAACGCGGTCGACTGGTCCCGGCCCGGACTCGCCCAACTGATGGCGATGATGCGGTGGTTGATCGATGAGCCGCTACCGCCGAGAGGCCGTCGCCCGGCTGCTGAGCCACGCTTTCGCGACAAGGGCACGGCCAACAAGATCATGGGCTCGGTCGGGGAGTTCCTGGCGTGGTCCGCGCTACAGGGCTGGGTGCCGGCGAGCGTGGTGAGCCAGCTCGTACAGCCGAAGTTCCTGCACTACGCTCCGTCCGGGTTCGATCCGGGTGAGGACGGCCAGCATCGGACGATCCAGTCCCGGAGGATCAAGTACCGCGTCGCGGTGCCGGGTTACGAGTGGCTGTCCGACGACCAGATCGAGAAGGTCCTCGACTGCACGACGCACGCTCGCGACCGCTTCCTGGTGTCCGTGTTGGCGGTCACTGGTATGCGTATCGGCGAGGGGCTGGGGCTGCGGCGCGAGGACATGCACTTCCTGCCCGACTCCACCTCGCTGGGCTGCCGGATCGAGGGACCACACGTGCATGTGCGGCGCCGCCTGAACAGCAACAATGCGTACGCCAAGTCGCGCTATCCGCGGTGGATTCCGGTGGAGGCCGAGACGGTGGAGCTGTACGCCGCCTACCGCTTTGAGCGTGACGCGGTGCGGGAGGCGGAGGGTTGCGACATGGTGTTCGTGAACCTGTTCCGCGCCCCGCTGGGCGAGCCGATGAAGTACCCCAGCACGTATGAGCTGTTCAAGCGGCTCGCGGACCGCGCCGGGTTCCGTGCCCGGCCACACATGTTGCGGCACTCGGCGATCACCCGGTGGCTCCGTTCCGGGATGGCCCGCGATGTGGCCCAGAACATGGCCGGGCACCAGTCGCCGCAGTCGATGGATCCCTACACCCACGCGACCGACCAGGACAAGCGCGACGCCGTCAAGCTGGTGGCCGCCAAGCGGAAGGAAGCCCGTCAGTGACGGTGTCCGGCAAGGTCGTCCCGCTCCACCGGCCACAGCGGGACGCCGGCCAGGCGGTGGACGGTCTGCCGCCGAAGGTCCTGATCGAGTGGACAGCGTGGCTGCGTGAGCGGATCGTGCCCGCCTGGCGGCCCGATGAATGGGACGGCGAGACCCACCTGTTCAGCGGTGACGTCGACCACGCGGGCACGGCCGTCTTTCGGTGCGATGTGGCAGCCTGTGACGCGCTCACCCGCATCCGGCGGGGCCTGTGCGCGACCTGCGAGAAGACCCACCGGGCCGGCAGTCTGGGGCTGAAGGAGTTCAAGGCCGCGTACGTGCCGGACCGCAACCGGGTGATCTCCGGTGAGCGGGCCGACTGCCGCGTTCAGGGGTGCCCGCGGGACTCGGTTCTGTGGGGCCTGTGCAACGCGCACGGCTCACTGCGGCACAAGGATCTGCAGCGTGATCCCGACTCCGAGTTGGTGTCGTGGATTGAGCGGCAGTCGCCGTACGGGCCGTCGCCCGCCTGCCTGGTGGCGGGCTGCCGTTACGACGCGCGGGCGACCTGGAGGCTGTGTGGCATACACCAGAGCCGCTGGAAGAAGGCCACGGCCGCCGCCCGGGGGCGGCGGTCCGCGCCGTCGGCCGCATGGCTGGAGAGGCAGGCGCCGTTCCTGAACGTTCACCAGTTCTCGCTGGCCCCGCTGCATCCGGTGGCCCGTCTGGAGATGCTGTACGCGCTGCAGCAGCGCGACGAACGCGGCCAAAAGATCGACCCTGTGGCTGTGCGCCAGGCCGTCTCGCACCTCGCGGAGCGGGCCGAGTCCATCGCCACCGCGACGGCCGAACAGCTGCCGAGCGGGACGCAGGCGAACGTAGACGCCCTGGTGCGTGAGACGCACCGCATCCTGCGCTCGGCGTTCGACCGCTTCGAGGGCGTCGACCCGAGACGCAGGGACGTGCTGGACCTGTCCGAGCTCGGCGTCAAGAGCCTGCGCGGGGGCATCACCCAGCGGCCGCTGGGCCTGGACGTGACGGACATCCGCCAGCCCTGGCTGCGGCAGATCCTGGTCACCTTCATCGCCGAGACGAAGCCGAACACCACCGAGGCCCGACGGGGCCTGCGGGTGTGCTCGGCAGTCTCCCGGGCCATGGATGCCCGGCCCGGGGGCGGCATGGACCCTTCGGCGCTGGTCTTCGCCGACATGAACGCCGTGGTCGACACCTTCCGCGTGCTGCCTAAGCTGGACGGCGGGCCCATGTCGAGCAAGCAGCGCGGCGGGCTGCTGTCGTTCTTCTTCAAGATCCTCGACTACAACCGGGCCGCGGGGCACCTGGACGGCATGTCCGCGAGCTTCGCGAGGCACTCCAGCCACGTCATCAAGGCCGAGGAGGTCGACGAGGACGATGTCGGCAAGGCCCTGCCCGAGTCGGTCATCGGTCAACTCGACGATTATGCGGATCTGTTGGGGCAGGGTGCGACGCACGGGAAGATGACGCCCGAGCAGGTCCAGGCGATGGCCCGCGCGGTCTACGAGCTGCTGCGGGACACCGGTCGGCGCCCGTATGAGATCGCCGAGCTGAGGACGGACTGCCTCGAACACGCCGATGGCGAATGGCTGTTGATCTGGGATAACCGCAAGGGAAGGCGTCTGAACCGGCGCCTGGAGCTTGAGCGCGACACTGTGGAGACTGTCCGTACGTGGCGGGCCGTGCGCGAGACGCTCGACCTGCCCACGGGCAGCGAAGGGTTCCTGTTCCCGCCGGCCGGCGAGAACGGCAAGATCCGTCACCTGGTGTCCGAGCAGATCTCGTCGATGATCCGTAAGTGGGCCGACAGTGTGCCCGTCCTGCTGTCCGAGGAGTTCGACAGGAACGGCGACCGGGTGCCGTTCGACCGCTCGCTGATCTATCCGTACGCGTTTCGGCACTCGTTCTGCCAACGGTACGCGGACGCCGGGGTACGCATCGAGGTACTGCGCGAGCTCATGGACCACAAATCCATGCAAACCACCCAGCGGTACTACAGGATCAGTCACAAGCGGAAGCGGGAGGCGGTCAACGTGATGCGCCTGCACACCGTGGACCGCAGGGGCAGGTCCGCGCCGATGGCGTCCGCTACTGCGTACGAGGCCCGCTCGGTGGCGGTGCCATTCGGCAACTGTACCGAGCCCTCCAACGTCAAGGCGGGCGGAAAGGCATGCCCGATCCGCTTCCAGTGTGCCGCCTGCCCCTCCTACCGGCCGGACCCGTCGTACCTGCCCGCCATCGAGGACCACATCCGCTCGCTCAAGGCCGACAAGGAGATGGCGGTCATGATGGAGGCGGACGCGTTCGTGGTGAAGAACCTGGACGACCAGGTCGCGGCCTTCCAGGGAACGGCCGTCACGATGCGGAAGCTGACGGAGGCCATGAGCCCTGAGGAACGCAACGAGGTCGAGGAGGCATCGGCCGTCTTGCGCAAGGTGAGGGCCGCCCAGGGCCACGGCGGAGCCGTGGCCCTGGGCATGCCGGGCTTGCCCGGCCAGCGCGGAGGGAGCACGGCATGAGCGAGGCGAAACGCACCCCCGGCGACGTCCTGCGCGAGAGCCGCCGGAAGGACAGCCGGTCCAAGAGGGCCAAGGTGCTGGCCACGGTGGACGCGATGAAAGCCAAGGGCGAGACGGTCACCTTCCTCGCCGTCGCTCGCACCGCCGGCGTGTCCCGGTGGCTCGTGTACGCCGAAGGGGTGCGCGAGCACATCGAGGCCGCGATGAAGAGCCAGACCAAGGCTGAGCGCCGCACGAAGCAGGCAGGCCGGGACGCCTCCGCGGCGAGCCTGGCCACTGACCTGGCCCTGGTCCGCGCGGAGAACAGGGCCCTGCGTGAGGAGCGTGACCGTCTCAAGAAGGCCGTCCAGCGCTCGCTGGGCGCCCAACTCGACCAGGCCGGGACCAAGGAGCTTAACCAGCGGGTCAACGAGCTCCTGGCGGCCGTGGAGCGGATCACCCTGGAACGAGACCGGATACGCGCCGAACGGGACGATCTCAAGCGCAGACTCACCGAGACCGAAGACGATCTGACCGCCGCCCGCGAAGCGGGCAAGGAGATGTTCAAGCACATCAACCGCACCTGAACCGGCGCGGTGCGGTGCGAAGCGGCCCGGCGGCGACAGCCGCCGGGCCGCTTCGAGGTCAGGCCGAGGCGGCGGACTGATCCGAGGTCAACTCGGCGATCTGGGCCTCCAGGTCCGCGATCCGCTCCGCCTGGCGCCGCATGGTCCCCTGGTTCTTCACGACCTTGCTGCCCAGCCTCTCCACGCCGCTGAAGGTCCTGATGCAGCCTTCGGCGGCATCAGCCATCTGCCCGAACGCTTCGCGGTCGACGCTGTTGGGGTTGCCGGCCTCGAACGAGCAGGCCCGGTGCATGTCGCCCATGTAGGCCACCGCCTTGCGGCAGGCCAGCAACGCGTCCCGGGCACCGAACTCGTCGCCCTGGCCCGACTTGTGGAAGCGCGTGACCCTCGCCCCGCGCTTGAGCGGGTCGCGAGAGTGCATGAACTGCTCCAGCCGGTGCCCCAGCACGTGGGCGGCAGCACGGGCCCTGGGCACCGCCCGCCGCAGGCGGCTGCCGTCGGGAATGCCGGTGCCACGGGCAATGTCCGCGTAGGACAGTTCTCGGCCCGCGTTGGGCCCGAGCCACAGCAGGACGTCGATGGCGTCCTGCTCCAACTGGGAGGGGGTGTCATTGTCGCGTCTGGGACTCACCGAAGCTTCTTCTCACTCTCGTCCAGGAACGCTTGCAGAGCCTCGTCGTTCAGCGCCGCATAAGGGCCGGCGGCAAGGTCACGGATGAAAGCGATGGCCGCTTCGGACGCGGTGCACAGATCGGTGATGGCCCGGCTGCGCTCCCCAGTGAACTGCACCTGGTGACGCTGCAACAGCGACAGCGCCCGCAGCGTGGCAAGGCGGACCTCCGTCATCTCGGTGAAGACCTGGAGGGCCACATCAGGCTCGGAGAGCTCCCGCGACGTGGTGCGGACCGCCCGCTCGACGTCCGCAGCTTCCTCGTCCTGAGACCGGCGGCCCGGGGGAGCGTTCTCCACCCGGCGCTCGCCCTCGCCCTCCCCGGCCGACTGGGCGGCTGCTCTGCAGTCTTCAAGGTCCGCTCGTGCCTCGCGCCGCTCGAACTCCGCCAGCGCTTCCCGGGCGGCGTCACGGGTAGTGGCATCCGCCAGGATCGCGGTCTTCAGCGCCTTCGGCTGCTGAGCGACGTAGACCGGGGAGCCCGGTTTGATCCCGGCACGCTCGGCCTCGTCCTCGATCGCCTGCCGTCGCTCGCCGTTGTTCATGCGAGCTTCGTAGCTGCGGTAATAGCCGTGCTCGCCGAAGAACGGCACCTCCTCCTCGTCCGGCAGATCGACATGGAGGCCGGGTTCCAGCTCGTCGGTCGAGGGGACACGTCCGTCGGCTGCCGCCCGCTTCCATGCTTCGTGAAAGGCCATGATCCGCTTGGCGGAGCTTCCGGACCGGCGGGCGAACTCGCGCGCGCTGATGCGCCGGAAAGTGTTTCGGCCGAAACATTTCTTGGACTTCTGCCCGAGTCCAACGCCGCGGTTCTCGTCGGGCTCGACGCGGCGGGCGATCAGGAGTGCTCGGGCCCAGCCGCCTTTGCGGTCGTGGGTGGCAAACTCCTCGATGTCAGCGGTGAGACGGTCCTCGCCGTCATCTGCGGCCGGCTCCATCACACGCCCACCAGTTCTGGGGTGGCCGCCTGCCTGCGGGCGGCGGAAGCCGCGTCTTTCTTGACCCGGACTCCGATCCACATGGCGAGGACTTCCACGGTCCCCAGTGCCTCCACGCAGGCGGTCGTCTCCTCGCGTGTGAAGTCCAGGGCGGCGGACGGCGGGTACCGGTGCATGAGGGCGGTGATCTGGTCGTTCAGCCGCACCAGGTCCCGGACCAGGGCCTGGGCCTTGCTCGGCTTGTCCCCGCCGCAGCCGGTGCGGCCCTCGCGGTCACGGCGGCGCTTGTCGTCCATGGCCCGCTTCACCGCGTCACGGAAGGCGTCGTCCTCCTCCACCAACTCCCGCAGCGCCTTGTCCCGTTCCACGGGAGGCAGGGACCCGAGGTACTGGGCCACGGACATGTCGCTGGCGGGGTCGAGCAGGTCTTGCAGGCCGGGGCCGATGCCCAGGGCACGGCGGTACTGGGGGGCGCTGATGCGGCCGATGCCGGCCCCGCCCGCTTCCTGCAGCAGCGAGCGCAGGGTGGTGTAGTCCTGGTCGTACGGCTTGCCGGAGGGGGCGAGGCGAGCGCCTTCACGAAGCGCGCTGTAGCTGACGTGGACGCCGCTGTCGGCCACGAGCTGCCGTACTGGCGGGGTGCACACGCGGGCGGTGTGCCGGTACTCCCGGGCCGTCCTGGGGCTCAGGCCGATCTCGTCGCAGTACTGGTCGAAGGCGCCATCGGGGCCCGACGGCGTGACGCTCAGCAGCTTGTCGCCGATGACAAGGCGGTTCTCGCAGCCCTCGTTCATCAACCGACGGCCCTCGCGCACGTCCTGGTCTGTGTAGCTCATACGGATGTCCCATCGCAGTCAGTTCGACGGGCGCACACTAATCAGCCGAAATCACAAAAATACGCGCATCCAACTGGCTCGGAAGGGAAGCGAGTTGACGCCATCGCGTCGTGGCCTGCAACGCAGGCGCGTCGCCGCGGCCTGCGAGGGTCACCCGCGAGGGGGACCGACTCCGCCATGCCTGCTCTCGCGACAGGTGAGTAGGCGAGCCCGCCCGCAGGGGGCATTGGATCCTGTCCACTTCGCGCCGTTCCGTGGAGGGTGACCGTCAGCGCGAACAGGGAAGGCTGTCAGTGCCCCAGCGTACGGTCGGTGAGCACGCCGTCGATCGGGACGAAGCCACGGCTTGGCGACCGTCGACTGTCAGTAGGCGCGGGTACAGTGCCCCCGCGCATTTCCGGGGCAACGGATTCTGCCCACTTCACTGGGTGAACACCCGGCAAATCAACCCAAAAACAACCGCTCGGGTGTGCCTTCCCTCACCCTCCAGGGTGTGTGATGTCCGTCACTCGAAGGGTAAAATAGGGGTGCTAACCTGGGCTGTTACCGGATAAGCAAGATCAAAATACGCAGATCAACATGTGGCTACACGATGCACAACCACAACACGCAAGGCAAGATAGGGGCATCGCCGCACCCGAGTGTGATCGTCGCCACAAAGGCGGCCTTTGTCTTGCGTACGCGGCGGTAACCGCATTCGGAAATGCGGAAGGCCCCACCTGACGCCCGCGAAGCATCCTGGTGAGGCCCTCCCTCAGCACTCCGTCTGCAGCGCGGCCCCGACCGTTAGGTCGGGGCTCTTCGCGTTACAGCGGCCCGTAGTCCCGCACGATCTTGTAGACCGTGTAGACGACCGGCCCCAGCCAGCGGACCGCCCGTCGGTGCGGCGGAATCCGCTTGCTGCAGCAGCGGCAGTGCCCCTCCGGCTTTTCGCTCTTCTCAGCCATTGGGATCAAATCACCCCATTCCGTGGGACCTACGGATTTCGCAGGTCCGGTGGGTGGGTCCATATCCTTCATGGACTCCCGCGGGGAGCCACGAGTGCTCGCGGACCCCAGGGGTGACTGATTGCGAGCAGCGTACCCGCACGGTGCGGAATCCGTGGGGCCGTCAACTTCCCCTCGCTGCACGGCGAGCGAGGCACCGCGTGCCACGACAGGCAGCTGCAAGGGGCACGCATCCTCAACTTCGCGCGATCACGGCACTCTTACCTGCAACTCATCCTGGCCGTACGTCCGGAACGGAGTGCCAGTTCCCCCCAGGAGAGTCGTCTATCTCACACAGGAATGCCAGGTTCCAACTGAACCGTCAGGCCCGAACGACCGTATTAATACGACTAGTTGGGTCACGTGGATGTGGAACAGCGGCACCGACGCGGGTGCGAGGCGCCTGCCGGGCCCGATGCCGCGACTACAGGTCAGGTTGCCGGACGGCCGCCCGGGGAAGTTCGGCAAGGACGGCGTTCGCCGCGTAGGTAAAGAGCTGGAGCTGATCACCGAGTTGGTCTTTAGAGTGGTTCCAAGCCTCCATGTCGAGAGGCTCGTACTGGGGCACGGACTCGGGCACCAGCCTGTGCGTCATGTCGTCGTACACCGCCCGGACGTACGTCTGGACGGTCTTCTGGAAGTCGGTGGCGGCCGGCACGAGGGACGGCGCCATCAGCCGGATGTGCGCGACCGTATCGTCCAGGGCGGCCATGTCCTCGGTCATCCCGCCGTACAGCACATCTCGGGTGCTGTCGTGCAGCTGGTGGCGTGCGCGGGTACTCGTGTCCCTGTCCGCCCGAACGGCGTCCACCCTCGTTTCGACCTCGTCGAGCTTCAGGAGGGTCTTGGAGGCTTGCTGGAGGAAGTGGAGGCAGGCGTCGGCCCGTCTGTCCCGCAGCCAGTGAGCGTGTTCCGCCACTGACTGGTCAAGCGCCTGCTGGCGCATAGCCTTCGTGTTCATTCGGGACGTCAGCAGCCCGCCCCCGATTGCCGCAAGCGACACCACGCCCGTGACCACCGAAGCCGCAACAGCCGCCATTCCTGCATCCATGGCCGCCATACTGCCGTGCCGCGCAGGGCAGTACGGCGGTGGGCTGCCCCGGGCTCTGGTGCCGTCATCGACCGCGATACGGCTAACGCCTGAGATCCTGTGATCCAGCTTCGGACGGCGCAAGGGGCAAATCTTGATCATCTTGGACACGAACATCCTCCGGGGCTGCCGCTTGGAAAGCAGTAGTGCCGATTTCCTGCGGACTCTTCGCACCGTCGGCATCGAGAGCGTCGCCGCGCCGTGGTTGGTACTGGAAGAGCTCGCCGCGTGGAAGGCGGTGGAGTACACGCAGAAGTTCGACGCCGCGGTCAAGGCGACGAAGTCCCTGACGAGAGTCACTCCTTGGGGAGTCGATGTGGCGCTGGGGCCGTGCGACCCTGAGCGGGTTCGGGAGCACTGGCGGGAGCAGTACGCGGCGGTCGTTGAGGTGTTGGCGACCAGCGAGCGCGCCCTGCGGGAGGGGATGGTACGGGAAGCGAACGGCCTCGCCCCGTGCAAGATCATGGAGACGGAGAGCGGGAAGGCGCTGAAGACCGGGGCCAGGGACGCTGCGATCTGGCTGTCCGCGGTCGAGTACGCACGCGAGCATCCGGGCGAGACGATCTACTTCGTCAGTGCGAACACCAAGGACTTCGGGAACGGCACGGCCTATCGGGCCCCAATGGACCAGGATGTCGCCGGTCTCGGTGACCGCTTCGTACTCCTGACAAGCCTGGACCAGGTCATCGCCCGGTTCACGCAGCCCGCCGATACGGACGACGCCCTCGCCGCCGAGATCCTCGGCTCGCTGGCCGTGCGCAAGGCGATCAGCGAGGAGGTACAGAAGCGGTTCGACGTTGGCGTGGCCTTCTCGTGCACCACGTCCGTGGGCGATGTGGGGCAGGAGGTGGCCGTCTCCTCCGCCTTCGGGTGGCTCGATGCCAGGCCGATGCTGGCTTCGGTCGAGGAGGTGAAGACGTACCGGATCGGCGAGCACGAGTGGTGCACAGCAGTTGTTCGCTGGCACATCGGCGGGAATGCCTTCATCTCCGGGGAAGACCCGAGCCTTGGCTCCGCGGGCTGTGCATGGACCACGTCCGTCCTCTTCACCCCGAACGCCGACGACCCGCGCGTCACGGTCCTGCGTCACGACTCCCCGCGTCCGCTCACCGGGGAGGAGTTCAACGCCCTCGGCCTGAGCGGCGACGCGCCGACTTCGATCCGCCCGTTCCTCGAAGTCGTCCAGAACATCGCACAGGCGATTTCGTCATGGTCTCCGACGCAAGGGCTTCCCCGGGCGTACGAGGGCGCGTTGGTGAGGCAGGTGCGCCAAAGCGCCGTCGAGCGGCGACTGGCCGGCCTTCTCGAACAGGCGGACGCCGACGAGTAGCCGGATCGGACCATGCCGCCTTTCGGGTGACGGGGCGTCCGTACCGCTGCCCAGTACTCAAGGCTGCGTCAGCCGCAGTAGCAGCCGGTGTCGATGCGGCTGAGGCCGTGGCCGAAGGTGCCCGAGCTGACCGCGCGAACGGCCGAGGAGTCACTGCGCCCGCCCGCCGTACGGGTCTCAATCCCCCACACTCGGGCGTGCGACGACGACCGGCGGCGCAAAAGGGGGGTGCCGCCGCTCGAACGACGGCACCCCGATCAAGCAGCGAGTCGCATGGGAGTAGGCGTGACCGACAGTCTGTGCCGCGTGGAAGCTACGCCAGCTGGCCATGTCACTCCTCCCTAGGACTCAAGGGCCCGCCCAGACCAACGGACAGGTGCCCCTCGCCGGGGCATAGCCCGCAGCGATGAGTAGAGAGTGCCCGTCGTTCGCCGACCATCTACCTCAACTCGGACTCACTCGGACACATGCGCGCCCCGCCTGGCTGTTCACGCAGGTCAGGGCCTCATTGTTCAGGTCGGCCAATGGATTCTTTAGTGGTTCCGGACACGAATCGGAACTGAGCTGCACCTCTATCTTCGCGACGTGGATTTAGGTTCAGCACTGGCATCATGAAGCCCTTCTCAATTCTCAGGCCGCTATTGCCAATTGAGGAATTGGGCGTCCATGATGCGGGGGATAGCGCCGACAGCGGGGGTAGCTCGAACTGCCCCCAGTGGCCTTGTGCTGCCGTTGAGCGCTGCCCGCCCAGACCAACGCATCGACCGGAAGGTGTCCCTCATGGACGGTCGCCTCAGCGCGTGGACGTACACGCGCCCGTTCCTCCTCGCCCCTAAACCCGCAGCAGGGGCATCCCCTGCGGAATCTGCAACACCAGCTGCCTACTGCGTGACGCCGCAGGTAGCAACAGCCATCACTGCGACGGTCGTCATCGTCATCGTCCTAGTGGCCCTCGGGCAGGTGCCGGCCGCCACCCTGGAAGCCCTCGTGGCACTGCTGGGGATCTGGCGCCTCACCGCTCGCTCTTCCTAAATCCTCATCACTGGAGGCCCCATTTCGGTGGGGTCTCCCCTGACCGTGATCCGAGGAGGAGCGGTGCCAGGAATCGAGAAACCCATCGCCGAGGGCGTCCCCTACGCCGAATTCGCACTCGCCCTTCGCGCCCTGCGGACGCAAGCCAGAATGACCTACGCACGCATGGCCGAAGCGACTAGCTATTCCCAGGCGACGCTGTCGCAGGCGGCCAACGGCAGGACACTGCCGACCTGGCCCGTCACCCGCGCCTACGTCGAGGCATGCAACGGCGACACAGCCGAGTGGGAGACCCGCTGGACTGAACTGGACCGCACTGCCAACCCGCCCTTCGACTTCGACAAGGCACTCGCGTCCTTTGCCATCGACTACCAACGGCACCCCGACCCGTCGGGTGTCAAGACCACCGCTGAATTCATGGAGGCACTGCGCAAACTGCGCGCTCACGCTGGCCTATCCCTGCGCGAGATCGAGCGAATCAGCATGCGGAGCTACACGTCCCGCAAGCCCGGAGTCACGATGGCGCTGGCCAGTTCAACCCTCAGCGACACCCTGAACCGTGACGTCCTCCCCAGCTGGGACTTCACCAGAACCTTCGTGACGATCTGCTACGACCACCGAGGCAGCTTGCGCAGCAGAGAAGCTGACTGGATGGCCGCCTGGAACCGGCTCGACGCCTACCCTCAGTGGATCCAGGTTCCCCGACCCGCAGCTCCGTCGGCGGAACCACCACTGACCGACGTAGCCCCAACCGAAACGAAGCGGCGCCGTTGGTGGCAGATACGGGCGCGGCGCTGAGGACATCCTGCGGAACCGAGCCCGGATCATCGCTCGCCGTATTTGATCACCGCTGTTTGCGGCTGGCGATGATCCTGATGGCCCATGCGGTCACGCGGCGAGGGAGAGGTCGAGGCGGGCAAGCTGACTGACGCGGTGCGGTCGAGCGGGTGGCCGTTCCACCAGGCATCGAGGCGAATGAGGTCGCGGGGTTGCAGGTAGAGGGTCCGGCCGCCGGTCTTCGAGCGGGTGGGCGAGGGCTTGGAGCCAGCGGAGGAGGCTCAGACTCTTGCCCTGGTCGGCCAGTCGCCGACCGCGTGGCGCGCTGACCCGGCAAGCTCGCCAGGTTTTCACGCGGGTCGTCAAGGAGAATGAACCCAACTGCCAGTTCATCGAGCGGCGCTTGACGACCAGCTCCGTAACTCTTATCAGCATCTGCGAGGAAGCGGCGAGAGTCGAAGCCGCAGATCTTTACGTGGACGAGTGGGCGAGGAACTGCCCTGAGTGGTTCCGAGGAGCAGAGCAGTCAGTAATGGTTCCGAGACGTGGGGCCAACTGCGCGCGTTTGCCAAGAATGAAGGAATCGACCTGAACGACATCCTGGTAAAGCTTGACTTCGTGTCCAAGGTAATCAAAGCCCGAACCTTGTGCTGTCCGAGGTTCGTTCACAGGATCTCAGGCACTAGCCGTGCCGTGCACCAGCATTGATGTCTGGCGTGTTGGTTCAGGGTCCTGGTGGGCACCCCACCAAGGTCTCGGTGTTGGGGCGGGACAAGGTCAGGTCGCTCATTTCGGTTACAGGCCCGCGCCATCGCACTGCAAGCACGGGCCTGCGCAATTATTTTATCCCGTTCCGATCGCTGCACTTCGCAACTCTGCAAAATAGGCAGCGGGGGTCACGCCCCAGGGGTGTTGCGCTTACTTGACGATTGCATCAGGTTACTTGTCCGGATTCGAGTTCGGCCGCGAAAAGAACGGCTGCCGCCTTGAGGATGCCGTTAAGGCGGCGAAGGTCCGCGTTCTCTTTCTCAAGTTGACGGACTCTGGCAGTGACGGTTGCGACAGCGTTGGGATTTTGGCCGGCTTCCTTGTCGGCCTTATTGACCCAGTGTCGAAGTACCTCTGGATGGATATCCAGGAGCTCTCCCACCTGCCTCACGATGCTGGAACGGCCGGGGGCGTCCGGTCTCATCTCAATGACCATCCGAACTCCCCGCTCAATCAATTCTGGTGGGTACTTCCTCGGGGCGGGCATAGGGGCTTCCTCTCCAAGCAACCTGGCTTCACCGACGGCCGTCCCTTGGTGCGGTAAGCCTGAAGCGCAGCACTCAGCGCCGATTATGCACAACTGTTCATGGCAGTCAAATGGGCGCAGATGTCAAGTCAAGTTTGTGCCTCACCTTGATCCGCCTGACCCTCAACTCCACGCCTTCGGTATGTATCTGCGTCAGTTGCGCGAGGCTCGTGGACTTACCCTGGAGGAGCTCGCCAGTAGAAGTGGGATGAGTTTCCGCGGAGTGGTCTACATCGAGCACGGCCGTCGCAACCCAAGCTTGACCACCTTGCTCAACCTTGCGCGCGGCTTGCAGACGACGCCGTCGGAGCTCCTCTCGGTCTTCAGCAGCCGTGACCGAAACGGCGACGGCAACTGAGGGGCGTCACCACATGATCACGATGCTCCGGAGTCCGGTCTGCCGGTCTGGCGGCAACCGGTCGGACGTCCCACGCAGGCCTCGCGGGTGTGGCCGGCCTCCCGAACTCATCGAAAGTGGGTGTGAATCCCCTTCGGGAAAGCCTGTTAGCCAGGAAGGCGGTGGGCAGGGTAGATCAGTCCGGAGGTGAGCGGCTGGACGCCAAGACCGTGCCGTACGAACTGCGCGACGTCACGTGGAGGAAATTGCCAAGAGCGTCCCGGGATTCGCTGGCGGCGGAGTCTTCGTGCTTAA
>NZ_JAEMUX010000066.1 GCF_016598475.1 Streptomyces adelaidensis | reverse complement strand
CTCACGGACCACCCCCCCCGGCCCCTCAAGCGCGCACCCGCGTCGGTTCCTCCGTCGGCGTCGGCGTGGGCGGCGCCGATGCCCGGCGGCGTCGCGCGTGGTGGCCGGCCAGCCAGGCGGCCGCGGCCACGGTCGTGCCCAGGGAGACCAGGACCCAGGTGACGGTGTACAGCGTGGCGGTGAGGGCGTCGTAGACGGCGCCGGCGGCGGCCGGGGAGACGTCCGGGGGGAGGTCGGTCAGGGTGAGGTGGCGGCCCAGGGCCACGGCGAGGCCCAGGAGGGCGCCGCTGAGGGCCGTGCCGAGGCCGGTCGCGCAGACGGCGCGGCGGCGCCGGCTCGCGACGAGGATGCCGACGGCGGCCAGCGCGAGCGCGCCGACCGGGAGCCAGAACGCGGCGACTTCGAGCACGTGGTACCCCTTCCGAAGCTGGACCAGTTCCTCGGCCGTCAGCACCGTGACCTCGGTGCGGGCGACCGGGATGCGATGGGCGAACGGCACATGGTCACGGGCGAGTTGACGTTTGACGCGTTCGCCGACCGGCGCGAGGTCGAGCAGCACGGGGCGGCCCTCGCCGCTGCCGGAGCCCCGCTCGCGCAGCGCGCGCAGCACCGCGTCGTGCGCCGCCCGGTTCGCCGCGCGCCACGCCATGCGGAACGCCTCCGTCTGTGTGAAGGAGCGCGCCGCGTCGTGCGTGAAGTCCCGCACCGGCTCCCGCAGCGGCGGCCCCACCCGGACCTCGCGCAGTACCCCGGCGGCGACCGCGTCCGCGAGCGCCTCCCGTACGTCCGGGTCGCCGGCCAGCGGCCCCACGGCCGCCTCGTACCGTGCCCGGTCCCCGATCTCGTACGTCGCCCACGCGGCCAGCGCGCCCACCGGCGCGAGCAGGCAGGCGAGCACGGTGAGCACGGCCGACAGGAGGCCGCGGACGCGTCGGGACACCCCTTCAGGCAAGCCCCCGGCCCGCCGCGCTCGCGCGGTGGGTGCCTGCGAATGGCCCCACATCACAAGCCGAACGGGGACGGGCCGGGGGAGGGATCACCCCACTCGGTGCCCCTGAGCGTCCTCATGCGTGTAGTACCGGTAGAACGCCACCGCGAACACCGCCGCCGCGATGCCGGCGGACATGACCGCCGAGCGGAGCACGCTGTGCTGGGGCGCCTGGCTGTAGAGGAAGCCGAAGGCGCAGCCCGCGAACGCGGCCCAGAGCAGGGCGTGCGGTTCGCGGCGCAGACGCGGCGCGACGGTCTGTACGGCGAGGAAGAGCGCCGCGAACACGAACGCGGTCACGAAGCCGAAGAGGAGGTTCCAGCCGGTGATGGGGCCGGCGTCGCGGTCCATGGCCGCGGCCCAGTAGCCGTAGACGAGGCCGAGGGCCGGGGGCAGGGCCCAGTGCGTGAGGGTGTGGGCGCGCTCGCCGAAGACATCGGACGCGCCCCCGGCCGGGCCTCCCGGCCTGCCGCCGACGGTCGTCGGCCTGTCCCGCGTCGCGGCCGACCCGTCCCGCGTGGCGGCCGACCCGTCGCGCGTGGCGGCCGACCCGTCGCGCGTGGCGGCCGACCCGTCGCGCGTGGCGGCCGACCCGTCCCGCGTGGCGGCCGACCCGTCGCGCGTGGCGGCCGACCCGTCCCGCGTGGCCGACCTGTCAGGAATCCCCGGCCTGCCCGGAGTGGGTGCCGCTTGAGCCATGGGAATACTCCTTCCCTTCCGCCCCGACTACCAGGGCACACCTGGCGAGGGCCGCTGGCAAGTCGGGATGCGGCCCGCGTTCGGCCGTGTTTCGCTGTGGCTCATGCGGATCCGGATGCCGATGCCGCGTGCGCGCCGGGAGCCGGACCCCGTCGAGCGGCAGCAGCCGCTACGGGTCCGCGGGCGCGGCATCGCCTGGCTGCCGCCGCTGGTGGTGCTGCTCGCCGTGCCGGTGCTCGACTGGGCCACCAGCGGCGACTTCCGGGTCATCTCATGGCTGGTGCTCGTGCCGGGCACGGCCGCGGCGTTCTGCGGGGTGCGCACGACGGCGGTGTTCGCGGCGCTCGCGATGCTCCTGTACGTCGTGGGCGACAACTCCTGGCCGCACCAGTACCGCACCGGGCTGCCCGACTTCGTCCTCGTCGCGCTGGGCGGGGTGCTGTCGGTGCCGGCCTGCGCGGTGCGGCTGCGCGGGCAGGAGCGGATGCTGCACATGCGGGCCGTCGTCGACACCACCCGCCGTATCCTGCTGCGCCAGCTGCCGCCGGACGTCGGCGGCCTCGACCACGCGGAGATCTATCTCGCCGCCGACAGCGAGGCCCGGGTGGGCGGCGACTTCTACGACATCCAGCCGAGCCCGCACGGCACCCGCGTCCTCATCGGCGACGTCCAGGGCAAGGGGCTCACGGCGGTGGAGGCGGCGTCCGTGCTGCTCGGCACGTTCCGCGAGGCCGCCTACTACGAGCCCGCGCCGGCCACCGTGGCGGAGCGGCTGGAGACGCGGATGGTGCGGCACCTGCGCTACTGCGCGCACGTCGGCCGCGACGACGCCGAACGCTTCGCGACCGCCGTCCTGCTCGACTTCCCCCAGCTGCGCAGCGAGCGGACCGACTGGGGGCCGGACCTCACCGGGCTCGGCGCGGTCACCGTGGACGTCATCAACTTCGGTCACGAACCCCCGCTCGTGGTCTCCCCCACCGGCGTACGGGCCCTGCCCCTGGGGGACGGACTCCCGCTGGGGCTCAACGAGTTGGCGCCGCAGGCACACCGGACCGCCACCGTCCGGCTCGCCCTCGACGAGACCCTGCTCCTGGTCACCGACGGGGTGACGGAGGCCCGTGACGGCGGCGGCGTCTTCTTCCCGCTCCGCCAGTACCTCGCCCGCGCGCTCGCCGCCGATCCGCGCGCCACCGACCCCGCGTCGCTGGTCCGGCTCGTCCGCGACGGCGTCCTCGCCCACACCGGGGGCGGCCTCGACGACGACACGACGATCTTCGCCGTACGCCGCACCCCGCACGTCCGAGCCCCCGCGCCGCCATGAGCCGGCCGCCCCCGCGCCGCCGCCCGTCCGACCCGAAGTGAGCGCTCCTTTCCCCCTTTGCACGCGCAGCGGTTACCGTGCTGCTGACTGGCGTACGTGATCGATGGGGAGGGAACGATGTCCGGAACAGTGCTGCTGCTCGCGGCCTCACCCATGGGCAAGGGGTGTCTGGTGGACGCGGCCTCCGTGCTTCCCGTCCTGGCGGCCGTCACGCCCGAGGTGCTGTCGGGCACAGGCACGGCGAACGTTGTCGAGCTGGCCGACCCGCTGGAGCCGCAGGCCGTCCTGACCCGGCTGCGCGCGGCGGCCACCGCACCCGGACCGCTCACCGTCTACCTGACCGGGCAGCTCCAGCTCGACCGCAAGCAGCGGCTCGTGCATCTGGCGCTGGCGCGCACGACACCGGCCACCGTCCGCTACACGGCGTTCCCCTGGCACTGGGTCGTGGAGGAACTGCGCCTGCGTACGCCGGGCTCGACGACGATATTCGTCGATCTGCACGCCGACGCCGAGGTCTGGCGGCAGTTGGCGGGGCGCCCGCCCACGCTCGGTCCCGGCGTGAGCGTGTACGGGCGGATCGCGCCGCCGGCGGGCGCCCGGCGGGGGGTGGCCGTGCCGGCGTACATGAAGGCGCTGGCGACGATACTGCGCAGTGGGCAGCGGCCGGCACCGGGCGCGCTGCACGAGCAGGTGCTCGCGCGCACGGGGGCTTCCGGGTACGGCGATCTGCTGCTGGCCCGGGACGCGGCGGCGCCGCCCCGCGCGGGCGGCCCTCTCGGGGGTCCGGCCTCCGCCTCTCCCCGCCCTGGGGTGGCGGCGCCCCCGGCCGCCGATCACGACCCCCACACCGCCATCACCGCCGCCGTCGAGGCCGGGCGGCACTCCGAGGCCGCCGCGCTCGCCGCGCGGTGGGAGCAGGGGGCGTTGCGGGAGTTCGGGGCCGGGTCGGCGCAGGTGCTGCACTGGCGGGAGGTGCGGGCGGATCTGGCGATGTTCGCGGGGGACGCGGCGCGCAGTTGCGAGGCCTGGATGGGGGTGGCGCAGGCGCGGCTGGCGGCGGGGCAGCCGGTGCGGGACCCGGCTGTCGAAGCGGCGGTCGACCGGGCGCACCATCAGTGGGGGCTGGTCGAGGACGCGGGGCGGGCCCGTGAACTGGGCACGGTGCTGGCCGAGTTGCGGGGCCGGGTGCCGGGGCGGGCCGGGGCGCCGGAGCATGTGCGGCAGCGGCTGGCCGAGTTGCGGCCGGGGTTCGGGGAGTTGAGGTCGGCCCAGCACGTGCCCGGTTAGTCGAGCCGGGCCGATGAGCCGTCGTTCCGTTCGTCTTAGATCGATGAGCCGTCGATCAGGGCGAATGCCGGGCCGACCTCGGAGGGGAGTTGTGCGGGGCCTCACCGTCGGTACATGTGGTGGACACCGCACGTTGATCACTTAAGCGGGCGTAGCTGCGGAATGGATCGGAGCTTGATCAGAGAATGATCAGAATCTCGCCAATCAACGGCAAAAACCGCCCCCTTCTCCAACCCTC
This sequence comes from Streptomyces adelaidensis, assembly GCF_016598475.1. Taxonomy (GTDB): domain Bacteria; phylum Actinomycetota; class Actinomycetes; order Streptomycetales; family Streptomycetaceae; genus Streptomyces; species Streptomyces adelaidensis. The sequence continues at coordinate 45,577 of NZ_JAEMUX010000066.1, read as the reverse complement.
GGGCTACGAGGGGGCCGGAATCCGCACCCTGAACCATGCGCCCTGGTGGGACGGCTGGGACGGTTCGAGCGTGACCATGCCGCCGTGGGCCGTCGCGATGGCCGTGACGATGCTGAGGCCGAGCCCGCTGCCGGCGGCCCTCGTCTCCTCCCCGCGGACGAACGGGTCGAAGAGGCGGGCGCGGAGTTCGCGCGGGATTCCGGGGCCGTCGTCCATGATCTCGATCACCCGGTAGCCGTCCTCCGTGCCGAGGCCCAGCGTCGTGGTGGTGCCGGGCGGGGTGTGCACACGGGCGTTGTTCAGCAGGTTGGCGACCAGCTGGTGCAGCCGCAGCGGGTCGCCTGTGACCGTGTGGTCGCCGGGGGCGAGGAGCAGCCGTACGGGGTGCTCGGGATGGCAGTCGCGGGCCGCGGTGGCGGCGTCCCGGCACAGCTGGGCCAGGTCCACACAGGTCAGTTGCAGGGGCTGGCCGAGATCGAGGCGGGTCAGCAGCACGAGTTCGTCGATCATCGTGGTCATCCGGCCGACCTCGGTGGTGATCCGGCCGAGCGCCTCCTGCCGCATCGGCTCGTACGCGGGGTCGCCGACCCGGGCGAGTTCGGCGTAACCGGAGATCGTGGTCAGCGGGTTGCGCAGTTCGTGCCCGGCGGCCGCCATGAACTCACGCAGTCGCCGCTCGGCGGCCGCACGCTCCCGGAGTTCGCGGCGGCCGAGCCTGCGGGCGCCGACGAGGACCGTGGCGAGGAGCGGGAGCGCGGCGGCGGTCTCCACCTTCAGGAGCCGCTCGACCGCCCGCCGGTCGGCGGCCGTCGACCGCGCCGTGACGACATAGCTGCCCTCCCGGCTCCGGCCCGCCCGCGCCGTGCGCACCACCTGCGCGCGGTAGCTCTCCCCGAACGCCGAGGGGCTCGTCCGCGCCGCGTACGCCTTCAGCCGGTCGGGCGCGAGCGCGGGGAAGGCGGGCAGACGGTCGGAGCCCGGGTGGCTCTCCATGACCCTGCCGTCGGCGTCCAGGACGAGGACGAGGCAGTTCTCGTCGAGGGGCGGGGCGGACGCGGCGGAGCCGGTGGTCGGGGAGTAGGTGGCCGTGGAGTCGGCGGCTGTGGGCGGGCCGGCGAGACCGAGGCCGCTGAAGGCCGCTATCTCCTGGTCGGTGCGGGCCGCGAGGTGCTGGGCGAGGGTGTGGGCGGAGAGGGCGGCGACCGCGCCGAGGGTGGCGAGGGTGGCGATCAGCCAGAAGCCGACGGTGCGTTGGCCGGTGTGGTGGGGGCGGATCGGCTGCTCGACGGGCGGCGGGAGGGGGCGCCGGGGCGGCGCACTCGTGTCACCCGGTGCGAGCAGCCCGGCGGCCTTGATGCTGTCGCTCAGCCCGGTGAACCCGCTCATCCGACCGGCCCGTCCACTTGGCCGGGGACCCGGCCCCGTACTCGACCTCGTGCTCGGCCCCGTATCCGGCCCGGCGCCCGGCCGTGATCGCTCAGTTCGCGCACAGTTGGTAGCCAACTCCCCGCACGGTTCGTATGAGGGACTGCCCAGGCTCACCCAGCTTGCGCCGCACGTAGTAGATGTACGTGTCGACGACGCCGGACCCCTCGTCGCGGTGGTTCCACACGCGTTCCTGGATCTGGCCCCGGGACAGCACGCGGCCGGGGTTCTCCATGAGGTAGCGCAGGAGGGCGAACTCGGTGGTGGTGAGGTCGACGGGGCGGCCGGCGGCCCAGACCTGGTGGGCGTCGGTGTCCAGTTGGACCGCGCCGGCGCGCAGGCGGTTGCGGTCGGGCGCGGGGTGGCCGCCGCCGGACCGGCGCAGCAGGGCGCGGACCCGGGCGGCGATCTCCTTCAACTCGAAGGGCTTGCTGACGAAGTCGTCCCCGCCCATGTCGAGCCCGCGCACCCGGTCGTCGACCCCGCCGAGCCCGGTGAGGAACAGCACCGGCACCGCGTTGCCCCGGTCGCGCAGGGTGCGGCAGACCTCGAAGCCGCTCAGGTCGGGGAGGTTGACGTCGAGGAGGATCAGCTCGGGGTCGTACCGGGTGACGGCCTGCAGCGCCTGACGGCCGGTGCTCGCGGACGTCACCCGGTAGCCGAGGAACTCCAGCGCCATGGTGAGCATGGAGCGGATGCCCTCCTCGTCGTCGACGACGAGGAGGCGCCCGGTGGTGCCGGCCGACGGGACAGCTGAGGGGGATGAAGGGGCTGCGGGCACAGGGGTGGTCATGTCCTGTTCCTTTGTGACCGTGACCTCGATTGAGGTCTCAAGTATCGGCAGCCGTATCGTCACACGTACCGGCAGGTAGGGGAGAGCGGTTTCGAAATCATTCGGAATCACTCGTTCCTCCCCCGGACATGGATGAACGCCGCCGGGCGCGGCCCCAAGAGGGCCGCGCCCGGCAGCGTTCGTCCAGCCGCGGCGTCCGATCCGGTCCGCCGCGCTACTCGGTGAAGATGAAGTACTTCCAGCCGCCGTACGTCGTGGCGTTGACGTTGTCGCCGGAGGTCGTGTCGTGGTACTCGGAGCGCACCCGGAAGCGGATGCCCGTGGTGGGGGTGCCCGTCAGGGTGATCTGGGACACGCCGGCCGAGCCGAGCGGGAAGTACTGGGAGCCGGCGTCCCGCCAGGCGCCCTGGTAGTACGCCTGGAGCTGGAGACGCTGCTCGCGCTTCGGGTAGTACGTCATCGTGGTCGTGAAGACCGGGTCCTTGGACTTGCGGATGTAGTGGTACTTCTGATTCCAGGCCGACTTGGTCGTGTAGTGACCCTTGATCGTCGTGGAGACCCTGACCTTGGTGTAGACGGTGTTGGTGACCGTCTTCGCCTTGTAGCGGGCGTCGCCCGTGAACTTCGCCGAGAGCTTGGTGTCGCGCTTGAGGTCGATGGTGACCGACAGATTGCCCGAGGAGTTCACCGTCCCCGACTTCACCAGTCTGTTCGGCTTGTCCGAGCCGTACGGGTCGGCCCAGATCTCGACCTTGCGGTTCTTGTACGTCTTGCCGAGGTGCGCGGTGAACTTCACGTCGGCGCCGTACGCGTACACCTTGCGGTTCTTGTCCAGCGTCAGCGTGGTCGTGGCGCGGGAGACCTCGACGGTGTCGGCGGCGGACGCGGCGTGGTGCTCCGCGTCGCCCGCGTAGCGCACCGTGTACGTGACCTTGCCGCCGGCCGGCGGGGTGTCGGCGAAGGAGTAGGTGCCGTCGGCGGCGACCGTCACCGGGGCGAGGGCCTTGCCGGACGGGGACTCCACGTCGGTGCGGGTGACCGTCAGCTTCGTGCCGGCCGGGAGGGCCGCCTTCGAGGTGACCTCGCCCTTGACCGTGAGCTGCTTGGCGCGGGTGGCCGTGGCCGGGGCGTTCACCGTGATCTCGGTGGCCGCCTTGGTGGGGGCGTCCAGCACGCGCAGCGAGTACACGCCCTCGTCGTTGTACGTCAGCGCGAAGAGCCGGGAGGCGTCCGGCGCCCAGGCCAGGCCGGCGTCGGGCAGCTCGTCGCCGCCGCCGCTGCCGCCGGTGTTCGGGAAGTCGTACTCCCGGACCGAGGTGGTGCCGCCCGGCTTGTAGACGTAGACGTCCGGCTCGTAGATGCCGTCGATGCCCGCCGCGACCGTGCCGTCGGACGCGATGGCGACCGAGTTCGGGTAGGCGTCGCTGGCGTAGGTGCCGTCCGGCGTCAGGTCGGAGGTCTTGAACACCTGGTGGTGGTACGGGGCTCCGCCGGCCACCACGACGCGCTGTCCGTCCGGGGTGACCGCGAAGTCCTGCATGTTCGAGCCGCCGGTGGCCGCGGTCGCCGTACGGCTCGCGGTGCCCGACGAGACGTCGTAGACGGCCACGTTGCTGCCGCCGTTCTCGCCCGCCACCAGGGTGTCCGTGCCGGGGACCGTGTGCAGGGCCGGCGCGTTGTACCAGAGGCGGGTGGTGTCCTGGTCGAGGGTGACCACGGGCTGTTCGCCGGACAGGTCCAGCGAGCCGAGGTTGCCCGCGGCCGACGCGCCGTAGCCGAACCAGACCTTGCCGCCGGCGACGGCGACGCCCACCGGGGCGTCGCCGACCGGGTGGCGGGCGGACTCGGTCTCGGTCGCCGTGTCGACGACCGCGATCGCGTCGGCGTCCCGCACGGCCGCGTAGAGCGTGCCCGAGTCGGCCGACAGCTCCAGGCTCTGGACGCCCGGCAGGTCCGTCAGCTGCTTGACGACCGTGCCGCTGAAGTCGGTCACGACGATCTTGCCGTTGTGCGGGTCGCTGACGAAGACCCGCTGGTGGACGCCGTCCACCACGATGTCGCCGGTCGACGCGACCGGCAGGAGCGTGGTGCTGTCGGCGGAGGCCGCCGGTGCGACGGCGAGCGCCGCCGAGCTGAAGAGGACTGCCAGCGCGGTGGCAGCCGGAAGAGTGCGGATACGCACGGTTTTCGAACCCCCCGGAACGAAAGAAATGTGGGGCGTCGTCGCGCGGGGCCGGTGTGTTCGACCTGTGGGGCGCGTGTGACGCGTGTGCGAAGACTAGGTCATGCAACTGACAAGAGGGTCACAGGGGGTGGTGGAGAACTCGATCCCGGCCTGCGGCCACAACGTCATGCGGGACAACCCGGAGGCCTTCGTACGCGCCACCGCCGACGCGCTCGCTCAGTGACCCGCACAGAAACGTAACAGCACGCTCGTTCGAGTGAACGGCTCCGGATTCCTTGTGCGGGCTTCCGGTCTAGTCTGAGAACGTCGCGCTGAGCGAACGGAGGTCTGACATGGCGACGGCGGAGCCGATCATCATGCCGGGGTACCAGGGCGAGTACATTTACGGTCCCTACGACGATCCTGACGGCGAGTACGAGGAGCCCTTGGCCATGGGCGGCGTAAGCGTGGAGCAGGCCTTCGAGTTGTTCAGTGCGGCGGCCCCCGAGGGCTGGCGCGTGGAGCTGATCGAAGGGGAGATCTGCGTGACACCTCCGGCCAACGGGGAACATGAGGAGATTGTGTCCGAGGTCGCTGACCAGGTCACCGAGCGGCGCAGCGACCGGTCTCTGCGTAACTACACCGGCATCGGCCTGACCGTCCCCGGCTCCTCCGCGACAGGCCACGTCGTCCCTGACCTGGTCATCGCCCCCAAGGGAAGCTTCGGCGACCAGGAGGAGTGGCACGACCCCTCCCCCGTCCTCCTCGTCGCCGAGGTCACCTCCGACAGCACGGCCGACCGCGACCGTGAGAAGAAGATCTGCGGCTACGCCCGGGCGGGTATCCCCGTCTACCTCCTCATCGACCGGGAGGAGGGCCAGGTGACCGTGTACTCGGAGCCGTCCGGTGACGAGTACGCCAAGGGTGCCAAGCACAAGATGGGGCTGGCCGTGCCCCTGCCCGCCCCCCTCGGGTTCGAGCTGGACACCGCCGAGTTCTGAGCGGAGTGAAGCGGGCCGGGTCAGCGGGGGAGGGCGTTGGCCACGGTCATCAGCGCGGCGATCGCGAGGAGCGCGGCCGTGACGGAGCGGGCGTGGCGGGTGAGCAGGTCTCGGATCATGGGGACCTCGCAGCGGCTACGGCGACAGCGGGGGCGGCTGCCGACAGTGGCTGAATCGGCTCATCAAGTGTGCTTGACGCGTCGCTCAACGTAAGACTTTGGCCTGCCAACGGCAAGAGTGCGTTGGGGAGTTGGGGTAAAGCGGCTGGCATAAGCGGGCTTACTGGCATGCTTACGTCATGGCAGGTATGGCCGAGCGTGACGACCCCGTAGTCATCGGGCGCAGGGTGCAGCGACTGCGGGCGGAACAGGGCCTCACGCAGCGGCAGTTGGCGGAACCGGTGTACACCCCGGCGTACATCTCGACCCTGGAGGCCGGGCGGGTGCGGGCCTCCGAACCCGCGCTGCGGCATATCGCCGAGCGGCTGGGCGTCGGGTACGAGGAGCTGGCGACCGGCCGCCCCGCCGGCTTGGCCACCGAGCTGCGGCTGCGGCTGACCGGTGCGCAGCGCACCCTCGCCATCGGCGCCACGGAGGCCGCCGCCGAGGGGTTCGCGGTCGTGCTGGCCGAGGCCGAGGAGTACGGGCTCATCGCCGAGCAGGCCGACGCGCTGCTCGGGCTCGGCGAATGCGCCCTGGAGACCGGGGATCTGGAGAACGCCCAGCTCCGCTTCGAGCAGGCCGAACAGCGGCTCGGGGACGCCCCGCTGCCGGCCCGGGTACCCGCCCTGCGCGGCCGCGCGGTCGCCCACTACCTCGCCGGTGAACTCCGCTACTCCTGCTACCTCTACGAGTCCACGCTCGACGAGCTGAACCGCACCGGCATGCACGACCCGGACGCGCTGCTCCTCCTCTACACCGGGGTCATCGCCCCCTACATGGACATGGGCGCCCATGCCCGCGCCGCGCAGGCCGCCGAGCTGGCCCTCGCCCTCGCCCCGCAGTCCGGCGACCCGGCCCTCGTCGCCCGTATGCACCGCTCCGTCGCCCGCACGATGATCGCCGAGGGGCGGACAGCCGAGGCCGACGCCTCCCTCGCCAAGGCCTCCGAGCTGTACCGGCAGCTCCAGATCCGTACCGAGCTGGCCAACTGCCACTGGATGCGCGGCTACCTCCACGCCCAGAACGGCGACTACGAACGCGCCGAGGAGGAGCTGCGCGAGGCCCGCCGCATGCTCTCCGCCAAGCGCGCCGTCCTCTACACCAGCCAGGTCGCCGTCGAACTCGCCGACGTCCTGCACCGCCGGGGCAAGTCCGACGAGGCCGCCGAGCTGCTCCGCGAGGTCCTCAGCGACCTCAACTCCGAACGCGGTGCCCTGCACTCCGCCGCCGCCCACCGCCTCCTCGGCATCATCGCCGAGGACGCCCGCGACCCGGACGCCGCCGAGGAACACTATGTACGGGCGCTGAGTCTGCTGGAGCGGGCGGGGGCCGCCGGTGACCTGGCCGATCTGTGCCGGCTGCTGGGGGACCTGTACCGCAGGGGCGGCCGCGTGGAGGCCGCGCTCGACGCGTACCGCACCGGCCTCGGCCACCGCACCGCCCCCGGTACCACCACACTCGGACCGGCGCCCGCACAGCCGCCTCTTTGACGGTTCCGGGGCCGCGCACAGCCCCGCTGGCCAGCCTCCCGCACGTGGAGAGCGCGCGGAAGGGCAGAGCCAGGAGCGTCGTCGACGGCGTACGGCTCGTCGTGCGCGTGCTCCTCCACGCCGTCCTCGGCGGGACCGCCCTCATCGCCATCGCGACCGTCGCCTCCGTCCTCGGCCCGGTGCTCGCGCTCGACCTCGCGACGCCCGCCATGGCCGCCTGGTGGACCGTCTTCACGGCGGTCGTCGTCCAGGGCGTACCCTTCCTGCTCCTCGGCACGCTCGTGTCGGCGGCGATCGGCGCCTTCGTACCGGCGCGGGTCTTCAGCCGGCTGCTGCCGCGCAACCCGGCGCTCGCCGTCCCCGTCGCGGGCGCGGCCGGTGTCGTACTGCCCGGCTGCGAGTGCGCGTCCGTGCCGGTGGCCGGGAGCCTGATGCGGCGCGGAGTCGCCCCGGCCGCCGCCCTCGCCTTCCTCCTGTCCGCCCCCGCGATCAACCCGGTGGTCCTGGTCGCCACCTCCGTCGCCTTCCCCGGCCAGCCGCTGATGGTCCTCGGCCGGCTCGTCGCCTCCCTCACCACGGCCGTGGTGATGGGCTGGCTGTGGGTGCGGTTCGGGCGGGACGAGTGGCTGCGGCTGCCGAAGCGGGGTACGGGGGCGAGCGAGGCGAAAGGCGGCTGGGGCGCCTTTCGCCGCCGGCCTCCAGCACGACTTCCTGCACGCGGGCGGCTTCCTCGTCGTCGGCGCGGCCGCGGCGGCCACGTTCAACATCGTCGTACCGCGCTCCCTCCTGGACGTCTTCACCGGCTCCGTCTGGCTGTCCGTCCTCCTCCTCGCCGCCCTCGCCGTCGTCCTGTGCGTGTGCAGCGAGGCCGACGCGTTCGTCGCCGCGTCGCTCAGCGGCTTCTCGCCGACCGCGCGACTGGCGTTCATGGTGGTGGGCCCGATGGTCGACCTGAAACTCATCGCACTCCAGGCGGGGACCTTCGGACGCGCGTTCGCGATCCGCTTCTCCGCCGTGACCTGGGTGGTGGCCGTGACGAGCAGTGCGCTCGTGGGGTGGTGGCTGCTGTGAGGCCCACGAAGCCGTCGCGGGCGTACGGCCCCACCGTCCTCCTGCTCCTCTCCGGCGCCGCCGTCCTGCGCATCTCCCTCTTCAGCGAGCTGTATCTGCGGTACGTGCAGCCGGGGCTCAGGCCGTTCCTGATCGTGTCCGGTGTGGTGCTGGTGGTGCTGGGGGTGGTCGCCGGGGTGCGGACACTCCGGGCCGACGAGGCCGACGAGGCCGACGAAGCCGACGAAGCCGACGAGGACCACGCGCACGGCCCCGGCGGCCCCCGCGTCGCCTGGCTGCTCGCCGTGCCCGCGCTCGTCCTGCTGCTCTTCCCGCCCCCGGCGCTCGGCTCGTACAGCGCGGACCGGGAGGCCGCCGAGTACGCGGCGCGCGGCGTCGGCACGTTCCCCGCGCTGGCGAAGGGGGACCCGGTCGAGCTGACCCTCGGCGAGTTCTCGTCCCGCGCGATCTACGACAGCAAGCGGTCACTGAAGGGCCGTACGGTCCGGATGACCGGCTTCGTCACGCACGGGGACGACGGCACCTGGTACCTCACCCGCCTCCTCGTCTCCTGCTGCGCGGCCGACGCCAGCCCGTACAAGGTCGAGATCAGGGACGCCGACGCCCCGACCGCCGACGCCTGGATCACCGTCACCGGCACCTGGCACCCCGAGGGCGCATTGGGCTCGGAGAAGGCCTGGCCCCCCGTACTGGACGCCGGGTCGGTGAAGCGGGTGGCCCAGCCGGAGAACCCGTACGAGAAGAGGTGAGGGCGTCACAGGCTGAAGTCCATCTCCGCGATCACCCTGTCGGCGGCGTCGTAGACCGTGACCTGGTGAACGGGGTCCCTGAAGTCGAGGGAGCGCGCGAGTTCCTCGGGGACCTTCACGAAGACGGAGTAGACACCCCAGCTGGTGTTGCCCTTCAGACGCAGGACCGTGCCGTTGACGGTCTCGCCGTCGAAGGTCGTCGCCTCGACCCGGGTGGCGGCGGAGTGGACGCCGTAGAAGAGACCGTGGAGGACGTAGCCGTCGGCGGCGGAGCCCGAGCCCTGCATCGTGATGCCCGGTTCGCCGGTGTCGAGGTTGCCGTCGACCACGCTGCGGAACTCCTGCATGCCGGCCACGCCCGGCTCCGGGGGCGGATCCTGCCAGTGCTTGCCCTCCGTCGTCAGCCACAGCTCCGTCCCGCCCTCGACACTCACCCGCTCGCCCGGCGAGAGGACCCGCACCTTCCCGGCGGGCGGGGACGGGGACGGGGTGGAGGAGGGGGTGCCGCTCGGGCTCGGCGGTGCCATCGGCCGGACGGACGAGGAGGGCCCGTCGGGGCGGAAGGCCAGCACCACGAGCGGCAGCAGCAGCAGTCCGCAGCCGGTGCTCAGCACGGCGGCCCGGCGGCGCGCCCTGCGCCTGCGGCCGTCGCGCTCGATCGCCTCCAGCGGTACCGGCGGCGGCGCGAAGTCGTACGCGGCGTCGGCGAACACCTCGCGCAGCCGCTGCCCCGCGATGTCCTGTTCACCGGTTCCGGTCGGGTGGTTCATGGGCGGGCTCCGGGGACGGGCGAGGGGGGCGCCGGGGTGAACGGGCGAGAGGGAGAACCGTGGTCGAACACGGGGTGTGCGCGCAGGGCCGTCAGGCCGCGCCGGACATGGGTCTTGACGGTGCCTAGCGAGCAGCCGAGCAGATCGGCGATCTCGCTCTCGCTCAGGTCCTCCCAGAAACGGAGCACCAGCACGGACCGCTGCCGCGCCGACAGCGCGGCCAACGCCTGGGTGACGGCGGCCCGTTGGGCGACGGACCCGGCGTGCCCGGCCTGCCGCTCGTGCACCCGCTCCGGCAGGAACGGCGTCAGCAGATGGGCCACGCGTCTCTTCCGTACGCGGCTGATGTTGTTGTTGACCAGCGAGCGCCGTACGTAGAAGTCGACGTCGTCGCGCGGTATGCGCCGCCAGCGGGCGTACACCTTCGCCAGCGTGGTCTGTACGAGGTCCTCGGCCTCGTGGAAGTCCCCGGTCAGCATGTGCGCGGTCCGCACCAGGCGGGGCCAGGCCGCGGTGGCGTACGCGGCGAAGTCGCCGGCCTCTGGTGATCCGGGATTCTCGTGCGGCACGGACGACGGTCCTCGGGCTCGGGAACGGGAACGGGAACGGGGGAGCGTGCCGTGCGGGTGGGGGAGTGATCAACTCCCCCACCCGCACGAGCACTTCATCGCAACGGCAGCTCGGCGTAGACGCGGCCCTTGGTGTCGTGGACGGTGACCTCGCGGAGGAAGTCCTCGCCGGTGTCCCCCGCGGGCAGCGGCGTGGTGGCGTACCAGACGCCCCAGCCCGGCTTCCCGGCCAGCTCGATGAGCTTGCCGCGGACCGTGCCCGTGCTGGTGCGGATCTCCACGCGGGAGGCGGTGCCCTTGCCGCCGTAGTAGAGGCCGGAGAGGTAGTAGCGCCCCTCGAAGCCGCTCGCCTGGAGCGACACCCCCGGCCGGGTCGGGTCGATGTTGCCGTCGACCACGCTCCGGAACTGCTCGTCGCCGGGCAGGTCCGGATCCACCCAGTGCTTGCCCTCGGCCGTGAGCCACAGCTCGAAGCCGGGCGCGGCGACGACGTGCTGACCGGGCGCGACGATGCGCGGCGTCGGCGCCTTCCTGGCCACAGCCGCCACCTCTGCTGCCGCCACCTCTGCCTCAGCCCCCACCGCCGCTGCCTTGACGCCGTGCGCCGTCTCCCCCCGCGAGACGGCGTACGACATCGTCGGCACCCCCGCCAGCAGCGTGGTCAGCGCTGCGACGGCGACGTACTTGTGTATCCGTGCGTTGTTCATGAACGGACTACCCCCGTAGGTGTGTTGGTCTGACACTCCTGAGAACGCGGGCGGCGTACCGGATGGATGACACCGGCCGCCGACTTTTTCCGGCTTCCTCGTGGGTGATCACCGCAGCGCGCTGCCCGCCACCCACCGCTTCCAGCCGAGGTTCCAGTCGCCGTACCCGTTCCCCACGGCCACGGTCTCCTCGGACCCGACGACCTTCACCACGTCCCCTGCGATGACCTGGTCGTAGAACCGTTTCGCCGTCCCGTCGTCCGCGAGGCCGACGCACCCATGGGTGACGTTCTGTCGGCCCGCGTACGTGTTGGCCTTGGGGTTCTGGTGGAGGTAGGTGCCGGAGGCGGTCAGATGGACGGCGTACGAGTACCAGTCGGCGTACGAGTCGCCGTAGCCGACCGAGCGGGAGTCCATGAACACCCTGGGCTGCTTGTCGGAGACGACCATCGTGCCGTTCCAGGTGTCCATGCCGGGCGCGCCGGCGGTGATCGGGACGCGCTGGGTCGAGCCGTCCTTCACCACGGTCATGGTGTGCTCGCGCACGTCGACCGTGGCGATCAGCGAGCGGCCGATCGTGAAGTGCCGGGTGATGCCCGCGCCGGCCTGGACGGTGACCTTCGTACCGGGCTTCCAGTAGGCGCGCGGACGGAAGTCGACGCGCTGTCCGTCGGCGAGGGCGCGGTCCTTGACCCAGCTCCAGGAGCCCTCGGTCCCGGGGTCCGTGCCGACCTTCAACTGCCGCTCGAACTCAGCTCGGTCGGCCACCGGGACGGGCCGCTCCAGGGTCACGGATATGGGCATGCCGACCCCCACGGTCTGCCCTTCGGCGATGTTGACGCGGGCCCCGGCCAGGGTCTTCAGCGGCGTGGGGCGCGGCTTCACGTCCACGTCCACGGCGTCGGCGGCGGCGTCGGCGTCGACATCGGCCTCTGTCTTGGCGTCGGCCTCGGCCTGAGCGCGCGGAATCCCGCTCGGCCCCTCGACCCGCACCCCTTCCCCGCTCCCCGAACAGCCGGCGAGCGCGAGCGCGAGCGTGAACGTGCACGCGGCCGCGGCGGCGAGCACCCGGACGAGCCCCCCGGCCCTCGTTCTTGTGGTTCTTCTCCTCGCGTTCATGGTCTTCCCCCAGCGATGTGTTTCGATGTCCGACGTACGTACGGGACCTGTACGCACGACGGGGGCGACCGGGTTGCATGGCGGTACAAGGGAATTCGGACAACGGCAGGGGCATGACGGAGGAAGAGTTCGACGCGTTCTACGCCGCCGCTTTCCCCCGGCTCACCGGCCAGCTCTACGCCTTCACGGGGGACCACGGCGAGGCGCAGGACGTGGTGCAGGAGGCCTTCGTACGGGCCTGGGACCGGCGGCGGGACTTCCTCGCGGAGGGGGCGCCGGAGGCCTGGATCCGGACCGTGGCGATGCGGCTCGCGGTGAGCCGCTGGCGCCGGGCGCGCCGCTGGCTGGAGCTGGTGCGCCGCACCCCGCCCCCGGAGCACACGCCGGGACCCGATCCGCAGCGCGCGATGCTCGTCGACGCGTTGCGCAGGCTCCCGGAGCCACAGCGCATGGCGGTGGTTCTGCACCATCTGTGCGACTTGAGTGTCGAGCAGGTAGCCTCCGAGACCGGTGCGCCCGTGGGTACCGTCAAGGCCCGGCTGTCCCGTGGCCGGGCGGCGCTGGCGCGCGAACTGGCCCCCGGCGAGGGTGAGAGGGAGGGCGGCCGTGTCCGATGAACTCACCGTCCGGCTACGCGAGTTGGCCGAGACCGCCGAGACGCCCGCGCCCGTGTCTGGCGCCGACGTCCGCGCCACCGCCGGACGCCGCCGGCACCGTCGCCGTACGACCGCCGCCGTCGCCGGAGGCTGCGTGGCCACCGCGCTGGCCGCCTTCCTCACGCTGAACCTCGCCGCCCACGGCACCGATCGGCGCACGTCCCCGGCCGCGAGCTCCACCCCCAGCGCCACGGAGGCCGCGCCCGTGGCCACGGTGGACCTGACCCGCCGGATCCTCAGCGTCGACGGCCGCGAACTGTCCCTCACCTCCGGCACGCTCAAGTCCCCGACGCCGACGGGCCGGATGACCGTCACGGCCAAGGCCGAGGCGATGGTGGTGTCCGGTACGACGGTGGGTTTCGGTGACGGTTACAAGCTGAAGGTGACGTGGGTCCTGCGGCTGACTCCTGCCCGTGCGGACGAGGGGGGTGAGACGGGCGAGGCGAGCGAGGCCGGCGAGACCGGCGGGGTGAGTGAAACGGCGGATGGTGCGGACGATCCGAGTGACGTGAGCGGTTCGCGTACGACGGACAGCGATGCGCGGCAGCCGACGACGGTGAGCCCGAGGCCGAGCGTGGCGGAGAGTGTGGCCCCGGGCTCGACCTTCATCGCCGCCCAGACCTTCTCCGAGGAGGCCCCCGGCGCCTACGACTCCACCTCCGGCTGGATCGGCCTGCGGGTCGCCGACGCCCGGTGGCTGTACGAGCGGCTGGCGAAGGGCGCGGTCGTGGAGATCACGGGCTCGGCACCGACGCCGGCGGAGACCCCGACCCCGACCCCGACCCCGACCCCGACCCCGACCTCGGCCGGATAGCCGCCAAGTCCGCCAAGTCCGCCAAGTCCCTTGCGATCACGGCGCGTTCAGGCCGGTGCGGCCACCGGGATGGGGCCGACCGAGTCGGTCAGGTGGGCCGGCAGCTCGATGAGATGGACGCCCTCCTGCTCGTCGGGGCCGGAGTTGACGGGCAGGTGGGGCGTGTCCGGCGGGATGTAGATGTAGTCACCGGCGGTCAGGACCAGGTGGAAGGCCAGGCCGGGCCCGTGCCAGACCTCGACCGCTCCGGCGGCGATGTAGGTCGCGGACTCATGGCCGCGGTGGATGTGCGGCCGTCCCCGGGTGCCGGGCGGCAGCCGCAGCCGGTGCAGGCACAGTGCGCGCGCCCCCGCCGTCTGCATGCTGATCCCCGCCGCGAAGGCACCGCCCTGACGCCCGTCGTAGCCCCCGGCGCGGACGACGACACATTCCCGGGCTTCCCTGGTCCGCTGCGGCTCGGTTCGTTCCGGACGGGTTCGTTCCGACTCGGTCGGTTCCAGTTCGATCTCCATGGCGACAGCCGACCATGGCGCATATTCCCGCCGAAAGTGCGCAAGGGGTGGTGAAAGGGGCGACCGGGGTGGAGGGGGTGCGAGGTGCACCGGCGTGGGGCGCGGGCGGCGCCGTATGGGGGAGCCGGTCGCCCGTACGCCCGTGTGCGCTGGTGGCCGGCCCCGGGTTGTGCTGGCGTAGGAGCGGAAACGTCGTGCTCTCGGGAGGCTCCACCATGTGTCGTCCGTACCGTGTTCTCGCTCGGGTCGTGGGCGTCGGGCTGCTCGCGGGGGCGGCGGCGGCCTGTGCGGTGGAGGATCCCGGGCGCCCGCGCGGCTTCCCCGAGGCCGCCGTCGTGGAGGAGACCACGGCCCACGCCTCGCCCACGCCCGCCCTCACCGACGCCCGGGCCAGGAGCGCGCTGCTCCGTCAGGGGGACCTCGGCGGCGCCTGGTCCGGCACGCAGGGCGCGGCGACCTGGCGGGACGGCCTCCTCAAGGGCCGCACCGACCTCCCCGAGTGTCAGGAACTCCTCGACGCGGTGTACGCCGAGGACCTGCTCGGCGAACCCAAGGGCGGCACGGCCGTCACCGGCTTCGACGACGACGAGTACGGCGCCCAGCTGCGCTACCAGGTCGGCGTGTACGACAAGGCCGACGTCGACGCCCGCTTCGACCACTTCGGTCAACTCGCCGACAAATGCCGGGAGTTCACGATCACCGGCGTCCAGGGAGAGGAGCACGCGGCCGAGGTCGTCCCCGTCGAGCTCCCCGGCGGCATCGGCGACGCACGGCAGGGGCTGCGGCTGACCGTCAGCCATGACGTCGACGGCGAGGACGGCGCCCTCACCCTCGACCTCGCCACCGTACGCGTGGGCGACACCGCCGCCCTCCTCACCCACGGCGGCCTCTACGGCATCGACGACGCCGCCACCAGGGAGGCGGCGCGAGCGGGTGCGCAACGCCTGAAGGCCCTCCTCGACAAGGAGCCGGGGAAGAGGGAGCCGGGGAAGAGGGAGCCGGAAAAGAGGCCGCCCTCGGAGGCCTCACCGTCCGGGGGGACCCGTGCCGGCCGCTGACCTTTGGGGCAGTGCCCTGGGGAACACCTCCCCATGAGACGTCGCGAGACCGCCCGGCGCCGTCCTGGATTGCGGGCGTATCGCGGGCGTATCGCCGGCGTGGGGAGGGGCCCGCCGTACGACGGGCCCCTCCCTCACCGTCTATCGAAAGGCTCCACTCATGTTCACATTCACCCCGTAAGTCGCTCGAACCGCTTGGATCGTTGACGAATTTTCGCTGAACCGACGAAGGATTTGGCGGTGGACCCGACCGGACCCGCACTTCTGCGAATGGTCAAGATTTCCACAAGTGAACATCAAATCCTGCGCTGCGAGACCCCCTTGGAAGGGCGTCCGGCAGCCGGCGCTCAGCCCGCGGGCGCCCCGACGAGACGGGACATGGGCGCCGCCGAACCGCACGCGCACCGCGGATCGGCGCAGAGCAGCTCGTGGGCGAGGACGGAGAGCACGGCGACCTGCAGCCGTGTCTGCTGCTCCAGCTTCTCCACTATGCGCGCGACGTGCGCCTTCACCGTCCGCTCCGCGATGCCCAGTTCGCGTGCGAGCTGGCGGTTGCCGAGCCCCGTGCCCAGCAGAAGGAGGACTTCCTTCTCCCGGTCCGTCAGCGTTTTCAGCCTGCTGATGTCCCGAACCGGATCGGCGCCCGTGCGCCGGTAGGCGCAAGCCGTGTCTCCTACGTCAGACCTCTTGCTCATTGGTCGGCCCTTCCCGATGCCGCTTTCCCGACAGAGCCCCGTGCCCCGGGTGCGGCGGCGATCTACCCCCCAACTTAGCGTCCGCTACTGACAAGAGCACCCCTGAAATGACACGGCCACGTCACAGAGGGGGATCCCTGGAGGTCACTGCCCCAAGGGACAATTTCGGTCAACACAGAGAATCCCTAGCCTCGTTGGTGCGCACCGGCAGAACCCCCAGGCACTCCAGGCCACTTCAGATCGCTTCAGGGCACTCCAAGGCACTCCAAGGCACTCCAAGGCACTTCAACCGCAGGGAGAACACTGTGCACAGCGTCACCACGCGCCGTCTCGCCACCGCCGCCGTAGCGGGAGCGGCGGCACTCGCCGTACTGGCCCCGGCCGCGTCCGCCAACGAGGCCGACTCGCACCAGGCCACCCGGACGGTCGCCGCGCAGGCCGCCGCGAAGCTGCCGGCGAAGCTGACGGTCAAGAGCTACGTCGCCTATCTGAAGGCGCAGAAGACGCCCGAGGCGAAGCAGACCCTCAAGAGCTTCACCGCGCTGCCGGCCGCCAAGCAGGCCAAGTTCGTCGGCTACCTGCAGAACGGCAAGATCTACGCGTCCCTCTTCAAGCAGCTCAAGGGCAGCCTCAACCGCCCGGTGAAGACCGTCACGCCGTTCAACAAGGACGTCAAGTTCGTCCACGCGGTCTCCGCCACGAAGAACGCGAAGGGCGCCACCGCGGTCTCCTACAGCGCGACCGAGACGATCTACGGCATCCCGGTCACCACCGAGAAGCTGACCCTCAGCTACAAGATCGTCAACGGCAAGGTCCAGCGCAGCGCCCGCGCCGTCGCCAAGGTGACCAACGTCAACGCCGCCGTCGCCATCAAGGGCGGCCCGGTCAAGGCCACCGTCAAGGGCATAGCCCGCGCCGACGTCACCTGGAAGGCCACCCCGAAGGTCCAGGCCGTCGGCAAGGCCGTGGTCAAGGACCAGGCCGTCACCGGCCACGTCAACACCTGGACCGCCCACCTCATCCACGGCTGAGCCTCCTCCCCCGGGCAGCGGCTCCCCGCCCTCCCCCGGCGGGAGCCCGTCCCTCCCGGGGACGGCGCGGCATCCCTCCGGACCCTGGTCAGGGCCGACCCCAGCCGGGGGGTGCCGCGCCGGTGCGTTCCGTGGTTCAGGGGGCCACCGGTCAGCCGCCCCGGACCGGCCAGGACGCCGACGGCTCGTCGACCCACGCACGTGTGCCGTCGGCGCCGACAGTGAGGCCGAACCGCTCGAAGCCGGGCTCGCCCCGCTCCTTCCACCAGGCATGGGCAGCCTCCGTCTCGTCCCACAACCGGCGCGGTCCCCCCTGATGGACGGTCGCCGTGGACCTCCCCTCGCGGAAGAGCACACAGGCCCAGGAGCGGTCGGACAGCCCGTACAGCCACACCGGCCGAACCCCGTCGCGCTTGTCCGCCACCGCGCACAGACACGCGGGAACCCGCAGCCCGAGAGCGAAGCGCAACACGTCGAACCTGTCCCGTACGAAGTCGCCTTCGGCGAGAGTGGTCGTCGACGAAACACCCGCGCCGGCGACGCCCTCTGCGGGGACGTAGTCGCCGTGCCGTGGCCAGGCCCGCCGCTGCGCGCGGAGCTTCATGAACTCCACGGGCCCGGTGAAGCGGCCGGACGCGCGCGCCCCGTCGTCGTCGACGACGAGCCGGACCACGGCGTCCTGCCGGACGTAATCGGTCCCCCAAGGAACGACGATCACGCCACCCGGCCGCGCCTGCTCCACCCACGCGTACGGAATCGCCCGCAGCCCACAGGTGGCGATGATCCGGTCGTACGGGGCCCCGGCCACGTGCCCGAGGAACCCGTCCCCCGTGACCACCTCCACCGGCATCCCGAACCGCCGCAGCGCCGCGCGGGCCGTGGCCGCCACGCCACCGTCGACCTCCATGCTGACCACATCGGCCACCCCGAGCCGGTGGGCGAGCAGGGCCGCGTTGTAGCCGGTCCCGGTGCCGATCTCCAGCACGCGATGACCCGGCCGTACGTCCAGGTCCCGGAGCATGGAGAACACGACGCTCGGCATACTCGCCGAACTGGTCGCCAGACGCCCGGGGTCGAGCCCGTCGCCCTCGCCGTCGTCCCACTGCGTCACGATCGGCACATCGGCGTCCGCGTACGCCCGCCACGCCTCTGGATCGTCCGCCTTGCCCACGGTGACACTCCGCCCGGTGTCCATGTCGAACGGCCACATCACGTCGGGCAGGAACGCGGACCGGGGTACGGCGGCGAAGGCGGGCGCCCAGTCCGAGGCCGATGTCTTGTTGGGGGGCACGTCACCAGCCGATCACCCGAGGCCCACCATCGGGAGACGGCGGCTCGGGCGGCACGGGCCAGGGCTCACCGGGCAGCGGG
This sequence comes from Streptomyces adelaidensis, assembly GCF_016598475.1. Taxonomy (GTDB): domain Bacteria; phylum Actinomycetota; class Actinomycetes; order Streptomycetales; family Streptomycetaceae; genus Streptomyces; species Streptomyces adelaidensis. The sequence goes on along the minus strand of NZ_JAEMUX010000066.1, from coordinate 27,421 downwards.
TCACCACTGTCGCCACCCTCGCCGCCACCGACGTTCCTGAACTCCGGGTGCATCGCTCCTCCTTCGGGCTGCTGTCAGGGGTACAGGGCGGCCTATTCCGCCCGCTCCACCAGAGCGAACGAGACGCACACCCGCCGGAAACCGCCGTGCTCCGTCCTGCCGGTGTGCCTCATGCAGTCGACGTCCACGGCCGCGCCGTCCGTCGAGGGGGTCGCCGTCCAATCGCACGTCAGCGTCAGGCATTCGGCCTCGAACGTCACGGCGGTGCCCGGCTGCTGTTCGATCCGGTGCGTCACGTACCGCAGCACGGACCGGGTCACCGCCGCCCCTCTCTCGCCCGGTGCGGATGGTTCCGGATCTCGACGTCGGCGTCCGTCGCGGCGGAGAGGTCACCACGGTCCCGGGCGTCCTGGCGCTGCCGGACGAGGGCGGCGCAGATGTCGCAGCCGGGGGCCGGTTTCGGGGGTGGGGGTGGGAGGGGGAGATGGACGGGTGGGGACGGGGTCGTCTGCTGCATGGGGATGAGGGTGGGGCGGGGGATGCCGAGGGCTCAAGTGATGTGCAGAAATTTGCGGACTATGTCTTCAGGCCAGGTGATGGCGATTTTCTGTCCTTGACTTGGCTTCTGATCGCCCGTCACTGTTCTGCAAAAGTCTGCACATCTCGTCGAAGGGGGCTGGCATGCCAATCCTGTTCATCGGTATTGATCCCGATACCGGCAATGACGACAGTCCAACAGTGTGGGTCGATCAAGAGAGGAAGGAGCTTGTCTTTCAGGGCTGGAAACCGGATCCCGAACTGGCGGCGGAGTGCGCCGCGTTCGAGGTGCCGGGACATGCGAAGGGGATTCCCGGCCATGAAGCAGTGATCCGCGTTCCGGCCAGGATGGTCGACATGATCAGGAAGGCGTGCGATGCCGTCGAGTGCCCCACCGTTCGATGAGTTGATCGCAGGCTGCACTCGCTCGGCTGTGCACCTGGAGATGCGTGACGTCTACGGGGTGGACCAGGAGAAGGAGGAGTTCGCGGCCTGGCGCAACGGGTTCCGTCTCGATCCAGCTGATCGCGAGGCCTGGTGGCGACCATGGCTGGACCTGATGCAGGAGACCGTGGCGCGCGGCGTGGTTGTATGCCGGGCCCGAATCGTGTCCGAACCGGTCACCGACTACATCCGCTTCGAGCACTCGGGCACCTTCACCAACATCGCGGCCGGAGAACAGGTGCGCTGGCTGCCCCGTCGCCAAGCCTCGGACATCGCGCTGCCAGGAAACGACTTCTGGTTGTTCGATGACCGGCTGATCCGCTGGAACCACTTCACAGGGGACGGTGCCTCAGCTCTGCATGAGACGTCCGACGACCCGGCGGCTGCGAAACTGTGTGCGGAGGCGTTCGAGGCCGTATGGGCTCGGGCCATTCCGCACGACCAGTACGAGATCCGCTGACCAACGGCACCGGTAGGCAAGTTCATGCCCGTTTCCCCGTCTTCCTCCGCCCAGGCCGCGCGGGAGGCTGTCGCCAGACGCCTGCATGACCTGCGGAAGGAAGCGGGGCTTACGGTCGTTGAGTTGGCCGCCGCGTGCAGCTGGCACTACTCGAAGACCTCTCGCATCGAGAACGCTGTCACTGGGCCCTCCGCGAAGGACATACGTCAGTGGTGCCGAGCCACCCACTCTGAAGACCAGGCTCAGGACCTCATCACCCAGTCCCTCAACGCGGAATTGATGTACAGGGAGTGGCGTCTCCAGATCCGCAACGGGCTCAAGGACTTCCAGGACAGCCGGGTGCAGCTCTACCGCGAAACCCGGCTCTTCCGTGTGTACTCGTCCACCCTTGTTCCTGGACTGCTTCAGACCGAGGGTTACGCGAGCGCTGTGCTCGGCATCGCGGCTCGCGTGGGCGACCTTGCCGTCGACGACAGTTCAGAAGCAGCGCGGGCCCGAGTGGAGCGGTCCCGCGTCATCCACGAGCCAGGACACCGGTTCGTCTTCCTCATCGAGGAGGCCGTCCTCCGCTACCAGCTGGGCGACACGGACGTGATGGCCGCCCAGCTGGGCTATTTGCTCACTGCGGGCGCACTGCCAGCGGTCTCGCTGGGCATCATCCCGATGGCGACACCTGAGCGGACGCGATGGCCCGAGGAGACCTTCCACATCTTTGACGACAAGCTCGTGAAGGTGGAGCTCATCTCGGGCGGCGTAAGAATCACCCAGCCCACCGAGGTCCCCCTCTACCTGAAGGCGTTCGAGGAGCTACGCACCATGGCCGTCTACGGCGCCGAGGCGCGCGCCCTGATCTTGAAGGCCATCGAAGCCCTCGGATAGCGCCGCTACCGAGTGCCCCTCAGCGCGGTGAGCAGGGCGTGGAGGGCGGCTGGGGCGGGGGTGATGACCGTGACGGGGTGGTCGCTTTCGCGTAGATGGAGCGTGGCGGGGGAGGTGGCTATTTCGACGCAGGCGTTGTCGTCGTCGGCTGCGGAGAACGAGGATTTCTGCCAGTGGAGGGTCGGGGACACGGGAGCCCTTTCATAGTTCCTGGGAGATACGACGGATGAGGTCGAGCGAAGCATCCTGCGACAGAGCGGCGTTGTCGATGCGTTCGAAGCGGGTCCGGCAGCGTTGTAGTTGAGCCGGAGCGTCGGTGAACACGGCGCCCTGGGGAGTGTCGGTCTGCACGGTGTCCAACGGGGGGATGACACCGCCGACGTACTGCATGGACAGACCGGCCCCAGCGAAGCCGTCGGCGGTGAACGGGATCACCCGGATGGTGACGTTCTCCTGTTCCGAGGTGCACAGGAGGTGTTCGAGTTGGGAGCGAGTGATCTTGGGGCCGCCGACACGCATACGCAGTGCGGCCTCGTGGATGATCACGTCGTACGGCGTCCCGGACGCGAGAACATGCTGCCGTCGCATCCGGAACTCGACATGAGTCTCGCACTCGCTCTCGGGTCGGTCCGGATCCAGGAAGAGTGAGGTCGCTCGTACGTACTCTGCGGTCTGAAGCAGCCCGGGGATGTGGACGGCCTCGAACGCGCGGATGTACGAGGCGTGGTGCTCCAAGTCGGCGATGTCGAGTGCCCGAGGTGGCACGAGACCGCGGAACTTCACCCACCAGCTCCTGCGTGATGGGTTCGCCATCTCGACCAGCGCGTCCACGAGTTGGGCGTCACGGCAGGCGTAGAACCCGGTGAGGCGGCGCAGCCGCTCCTCGCTGATGCCGAACCGGCCGGCCTCAATGTGGCTGATCTGGGTCTGGTTCGTACCGAGGAACGCGGCGGCGTCGCGGGACTCGATACCCGAGGCATCGCGCAGCCTGCGCAACTCCGCGCCCAGGCGCACCTGACGTGCGGTCGGGTTGGGCCTCGGTGGCATGTCGTCCCTCCTGGCGATCACTGTTGAGTTTGCCGGTCGCGAGGGCAACGTGCACATCGTTCCGGGCAATTATCGAGACGGGTTGAACCGTAGCAGCGTGAGACGCTACGGTCGTTACGTCACTACGGAGGGTGCCCAACCGGTCACCCATCCGTCAATTCCTCCCTGCCCAAAGCCCGTTGGCAGCGCCACCCCGGTCCCTCGAACCCGGGGCGAAGGACAGCAACGCGGCAGCGGCCCCAGCGAACGACCAACCCAGCCCCCGTACCCCACAACGGAGTGGATACCCCATGCCTGAATACGCCCGCGTACCCGTCCCCGCCCCCTCGCCCACCACGTACACCCTCTTCTGCCCACCCCACGACACCTCCCCCGCCATCGCCCGCGACTTCGTCGCCACCGTCCTCCGGGCGCGGAGACTCGACGCCCTGGTCGACGCGGCGGCCCTCTGCACCTCCGAGCTCGTCACCAACGCCTGCGTGCACGCGAAGGGCGGGAACTCGGCGCTGTGGCTGGCCGTGGGGGCGCGGAGCGTACGGGTGCTCGTGTTCGACGAGGACGAGAAGCCGCCGGTGGCAAGGGAGTCGGCCGCCGACGCGTGGGACGAGGGCGGCCGGGGGCTGCACCTCGTGCACACGCTCACCGAGGGGCGCTGGGGCACCGCCCCGGCCGTACCCCACGGCCCGCCCTACCCGGACGGCAAGGCCGTGTGGTTCGACCTCGGCGCGCCGGGGTGGACATGAGCACAGGTCGCCGTCAGCGCCGGTGCCGCCCAGCGGCAGGCTCCGAGGGACTCGCCTCGTACGTACGGAAGCGGGCCAGTGCCATCCGCCGGGCCTCGTCGGCGGAGACGGCACGCGGGGCGGACTCGTCGTCACCGCCGCCCAGCAGCAGGGCGGCCACCACACCGACGACGGTCACGGCGACCACACCGACCCACACCCATCGCGTCCACATCTGAAAGGGGAATCGGAATCGGAATCGGAACCTGTCTCATGGACCGTCTCTACACGCGGACGGGCCGCCCACCGGTGTCGACCGGTGGGCGGCCCACCCCAAGTCACCCTCTCGGGTCAGGGCTCAGACCAGCGGATCCGGGTCCGTCGGTGACTGTTCGGTCGGCGACTGCTCCGCCAGTGACTGTTCCGCCCAGATGACCTTTCCCTCGGGCAGGAAGCGGGTGCCCCAGCGCTGGGTGAACTGGGAGATGAGGAAGAGGCCGCGGCCGCCCTCGTCGGTGGTGCGCGGGTGGCGCAGATGGGGCGCGGTGGCGCCGCCGTCGAACACCTCGCAGATCAGGGTGCGTTCGAGGATGAGCCGCAGCTGGATGGGCCCCGCCGAGTGCCGGATCGCGTTGGTGACCAGCTCGCTGACGACCAGTTCGGTGGTGAACGCCAGCTCGTCGAGCCCCCAGATGCCGAGCTGCCGGGTGGTGGTCTTGCGGGCGTCGGAGACCAGCGCCGGGTCGGCCGGCAGCTCCCACGAGGCGACCCGGTGGGCGGGCAGCCGCCGGGTGCGGGCCAGGAGGAGGGCGACGTCGTCGGTGGGGCGGGCCGGGGCGAGGGCGTCGAGGACGCGCTCGGCGTGGAGGTCGAGGGAGGGCTCGGGCCGGGCCAGGGCACGGCAGAGCGTGTCGCGGGAGGCCTCCGCGAACAGTCCGTCGGTGTGCAGGGCGATCACCGTGCCCTCGGGCAGGTCGACCTCCAGCGCCTCGAAGGGCTGCCCGTCGACGCCGAGCGCCGGTCCCTCGGGCAGTCCGGGGAAGGTGACCGTGCCGTCGGGGGCGACCAGGGCCGGCGTGAACGGGCCCGCCGCGGCCATGGCGCAGCTGCCGGACACCGGGTCGTGGACGACGTACAGACAGCGCGCCCCGACCGTCTGGACGCTGCCCGCGCCCGGCTCGGGGCCCTCCTGCCGCGCCGACTTGGCGACCATGTCGTCGAGGTGCGCGAGCACCTCGTCCGGCGGCAGATCGAGGTCGGCGAGGGTGCGTACGGCGGTACGGAGGCGGCCCATGGCGGCGGCGCCGTCGATGCCGTGGCCCGCGACCTCGCCGACGACGAGCGCGACGCGGGCGCCGGCGAGCGGGATGACGTCGTACCAGTCGCCGCCGAGCCCGGTCAGTTCGTCGGCGGGCCGGTAGCGGACGGCGACCTCCGCCGCGCTCTGCTCGGGCAGCCGGTGCGGCAGGAGGCTGCGCTGGAGGGCGAGGGCGGCGTCGCGTTCACGTGTGTACCGGCGGGCGTTGTCGACACAGACGGCGGCCCGGCCGACCAGCTCCTCGGCGAGGCCCAGGTCGACCGCGTCGAAGGGGTCCTGCCGGTCGCGCCGGAAGAACGTGGTGATCCCGAGGGTGATGCCGCGCGCCCGTACCGGCACGATCATCACGCTGTGCAGCTCGAGCGCCTCGGCGTGCGCCGCCCGGCCGTCCGGGATCGCCTCGGCCCACTCCGCTGACAGCGGGTCCAGCCTCGGCTGCGACCACGACCGTCCGCCGACCAGCGTCCGCGCCGGGGGCGATCCGGCCGCGTACGAGGCGATCGCACCGACCTCCAGGACGGCCTCCGGCACGCCGGGGCGCACCGACTGCTGGGCGGTCCGCCGCAGCGACAGCGAGCCCGCGCCCGGCTCGTCCAGCGGCCCCGGCTCGGCCCCGCGCAGCACCGAGTCGAGCAGGTCCACGGTCACGAAGTCGGCGAGCGCCGGGACAACCGTGTCCGCCAGCTCCTGCGCGGTGCGCCGCACGTCGAGGGTCCGGCCGATGTGCTCCCCGGCCCGGTCCAGCAGGGCCAGCCGGGTGCGGGCGCGGTGCTGGTCCGACACGTCCATCACCGTGTAGTACACGCCGACGGGCCGGCCCTGGTCGTCCTCCAGCCGGGTGAACGACATCGTGTGCGCGGTCTCGCGGTACGGCGTCGACCGCACCCGCCCGATGTGCTCGTGGTCGAGCACCGGCACACCGGTCTCCAGCACCTGCCGCATCTGCGCCTCAAGACGCTCGGCGTCCAGCCCCGGCTGCACCTCCGCCAGCCTTAGCCCCACCCGCTCGTACGCCCGCCCGCCCCCGAACCGCTCCAACGCCGCGTTCGACCACACGAACCGCAGCTCCGTGTCCACGATCGCCATCCCGATCGGCGACCGCGCCGTCATCCGCTCCAGCACCGAACGGCTCATGTCCCACCCCGGCGCCTCGGTGGCGTCGGAGACGAGGGCGATCCAGTGGGCGGGGCTGGGGAGGGGGTCGGGGGAGGGGGCCGTCGATGGGGACGGGGACGGAGGCCGGGGTGGGGTGGTGGCGCGGGGCGAGTCGGGGTAGCCGGGGCGTGGGGCGGGCCAGGCGGAGGAGGCCGGCCGGGCCGGGGGCGCGGTGACCGCGTCGGTCTCGGCGGGGGTGGGTGCGGCCGGGGCGTTCACGGTTGTCCCGGTGGGCGTCTCCCGGGTCGGGACGAGCCGGACCATCACCCTGATGTGGTGGCCGTCGCGGTGGCGGCCGGTGAGGATGCCCGACCAGCCGCCGAGGGAGCGATGGGTTTCGGCCAGCCGACCGATGCGTTCGCCGTCCTCGGTGACGAGGAGCGTACGGACGCTGCGGCCGAGGATCTCGGCCGCCGGATACCCGAAGAGACGCTCGGCGTCCCGGGTCCAGCTCGTCACGAGCCCGTCCACGTCGATCAGCAACGGCGCGGCGTCGGCCACGTCGAAGCGCTGACGGGTGACGGCACTGTCCCTGTCGGTCCCCACGGCGGCCCTCTCTGTCGCTGAGACGCCCTGCGGCCCCATTATTCACCTTGTGTGATCGCAAGTAGGCCAACTCGTGACGGCGAGAATCAGACGTCCCCACGCCGAACGGCACGAACCGGCATCGCCCGCCCCTCGGAACCGGCCCGCGCGAACAGCCGGCACCGGGCGCGAACGGTTCCGGAACGGCCCGGAACAGGACGAAGCCCACCGCACGAATCCCCGCGCACCCGTACACGCGCACGCCTCCACCCCCGACCACCAAGCGGCGGTACGCCGGTCGCACGCCCCCGTACGCCCCCCCGAGCCCCGGCGTGTCGAAACGACCGCCCCCTCCGCGGGAGAGGCGCGGAGGGGGCGGAAGCCGATCAGAAGGCGACGATGGAGGCGGCGGACTCGGTGGACTCATCGGCGGAGTGGGTCGCCGACGCGGTCGTGGGCTCGACCGCGGCGAGGGCCTCCGGTCCGTGCCGGAAACCGGGGTCGACCTGGGCGGCCAGGTCGTGCCCGGTGGCGGCGTCGGCCCAGGCGGTGGCATTGCGGAGATGGAACTCGACGGCGTGGCGCTGGAAGGTGGCCCAGTCCTTCGTACGGGCGTCGACGGCGGCCTTCAGCTGCGCCAGCGCATGCCGGTTGTGCGACTCCAACCCGCCGTGCTCACGCCCCTGTTCCTGGGCGCGGACGAAGGACGACTGCACGCAGTACGCCAACAGGTCGTCGCCGACGTGCTCCTTGAGGAAGAGCAGGTCGTCCTCGCCGGTGACCTTGTTGCCGACGACGGCGATCGGGATGGCGAACTCGGCGGCGTGCTCCCGGTACTGCCGGTACACGGACACACTCTTCCGGGTCGGCTCGACGACCAGGAAGGTCATGTCGAACCGGGTGAACAGCCCCGAGGCGAAGGCGTCCGCCCCCGCCGTCATGTCGACGACGACGTACTCGCCGGGCCCGTCGACGAGATGGTTGAGGTAGAGCTCCACCGCGCCGAGCTTGGCGTGGTAGCAGGCGACGCCGAGGTCGCTCTCGGCGAAGGCGCCGGTGACCATGAGCGGCACACCGTCGACGTCCCGGACGTGCGTGGTGTGCAGGTCGTCGTCGCCGAGCAGCCGCAGCAGACGTGAACCGCGGCCCGGCGGCGTCGTCTTGACCATGGCCTCGCGGGAGACGATCCGCGGGTTGGTGCCCCGCAACTGGTCCTTGATCTCGCCGGTGCGCGAACTGAGCGGCGGCGCCCCGAAGTCGTCGTCCTCGGGGAGGCCGAGCGCGTGCGCGAGGTGCTGGTTGATGTCCCCGTCGATCGCCACGAGCGGCGCGCCCGACCGGGCGAGGTGCCGGGCGAAGAGCGCGGAGAGGGTCGTCTTGCCGCTCCCGCCCTTCCCTACGAAGGCCACGCGCATGGACGCTCACCCCACTCGATGCCGGCGGCACCCTTGACGCCGATAATGAAAATGGAAGTCATGAACGTAGATTCGGGAGCGCGGGATGGCTTGTCAAATCCGCCCCATTTCGACCGCCGCACCAACTGCCATGGGTAAAGGGTGAGTTGGTGAACCCTTTGCCGATCGGCGACTCGGCGCCGAGGTGCTCATGGGGCTTCCGGAGGAATCGCCTCCTTTTGTGCCCCATGTGTGCGCACGGGTGTGGACGGGTGCGGGCGAGTTGCCCGGAACGCGCGGTCCCGACGGGCGTTTCCCGAGGTTGACAGCCCAAACCCCTTGGTAAACGATGTGCAGACTCTGTGGCCCAAGTGACCAATGGGCCCAGTGTTCTTCGACCACTCACACACCCTGGCGCGGCCCCGGCACGGCTTCGTGCTGCCGTGCTGCCACCGCGCCCCGGGTCTCGTACGTTCCGACGTTCCGAGTTCGAGAATGGGATCTGCATGTCCATAGCGAGACGTGTCCTCGTGCGCCGCCTGCTGGGGACCGGCGTGGCCGCACTGGCCCTGACCGCCACCGCCTCCGGTTCCGCCTGGGCCACCGGTACGCCCGGCGGCGACGGCTGGGGCAAGAAGAGCTACACCCCCGGCCAGGGCGCGGGCACGCCCACCGAGACCGACCGCTGCGAGTTCTCGCTGGACGGCGTGAAGTTCGCCGACTGGGTCAAGCTCGACGACCAGAATCTCAGGCCCACCGAGGACGGCAAGGTCCACGTCAAGGTCCGCGCCGCCTCCGACGCCACGACCTGCACGGTCTCGCTGGCGTCGTACCTGGCCCACGGCCCGACCTTCGGCACCTCCGGCGAGCAGATCTTCGTCGACTTCGACACGGTCACGGTGAAGCAGGGCGCGACCGACTCCCTCGACATCGCCGTCCCGGACGCCGGCTGCTACGCCCAGATCGACCTGTACCGCGGCGCCGTGAAGTTCGACGGCAAGCTCGACGCGAAGGACGGCTTCGAGCACGGCGACGTCCCCAAGGGGCCCGACCGCCCCGTCATCAAGGACAAGCTGATCGCCGCCTGGAACGGCGGCACGAAGGACTGCCCGCCCGCCCAGGAGGAGCCGCCGACGGAGGAGCAGCCTCCGGCCGAGGAGAACCCCCCGGCCGAGGAGAACCCCCCGGCGGAGGAGCAGCCCCCCGCCGAGGAGCAGCCCCCGGCCGACGAGAACCCGCCGGCGGACGAGAACCCCCCGGCCGACGACACTCCGGAGACGGACTCCCCCTCACCGTCCACCCCGGTCGCCCCTTCCCCCAACGGCGGCAACGGCGACCTCGCCGAGACGGGCGGCGGCAACGCGATCCCGATCGCGATCGGCGCCGCCGGCCTGATGGCCGCGGGCGGCGCGATCTTCATGGTCACGCGCCGCCGGGCCACGGGCCGTACGCAGACCTGACCTGACCTGACCTGACCTGGGCCGCATGCGCGGCGGGGAGCTGATTGGAGCGAATGTTCCGGAAGAACGGCGCGCGGACGGCGTGTCGCCAAAACATTCGCTCCAATCGCCGCCGTCCGCCCGTCCGCCCGTCCGCCCGTCCGCCCGTCCGCCCGTCCGCCCGTCAGTTGAGGTGGCGAATGAGGCGTTGACCTCGGCTTTCGGCCACGCGTGACGCGTCTGCCAGGGCCTCGGTCAAGCGCTCGGCGAGGAAGCGGAGTTCCCCACGCGGAGCCTCCGGCAGGATCTCGCGGGCGTGGGCGAGGAGTTCGGCCCCCATGCCGAGTTGAATGGACTCGGTGGCGTCGGCGAGGCGGGACAGGGGCCCGCCTTCCTCGTCGGTGATGAGGTAACAGGGCTTGCCTTCGGCCCCGGTCCAGGGCAGCAGCCGCACTTCGCCTTCCGTCCCCATCAGGCGACCTCCATCCCGTGGATCCAGTAGGGACCGGGCATGTCCAGCCCCAGCGTGGCCATGGCCAACTCCCGGCGCCGCTGCCGCTGTTCATGGGCGGCCAGGTAGGGGCGTACGGCGACGGCGGTGGCACCGTCGAAGTGCTCGGCGAGGCCGTACGGGGAGCGGTGTGCGGGGAGTGGAGAAGGCTCCGCCCACTCGGCCGAAGCCGGTGCCGGGGACAGCGCCGGTACGAGGGTGAGGCGGGCATCGGCCCGCCGCCTGCCCGTACCGGGGGTGAAGAGGAGCCGCAGGCATAGGGGGATGCGGCGGATAAGGTCGAGCATGTCGACGCTCCTGTTAAGCGTTGGCCATGCCCCGGGAGGTCTAGCCACCTCGCCGGGGTCTTCTCTTGGAGCCGACAGTAGCGATGCTCAGTGCACCTGTCCACACCTAGGTGCACGGGCAGCCCGCTATGTTCGAATGTCTTTCGATGTCTACAGTCACGCTCGTGATGGAGTTCGATCCCACCAGGCCCAAATGGGTGCAAATTGCCGACGTGATCCGAGCGAGGATCGAGAGCGGTGAGTATCCGCCTCGAACACTGATCTCCGAAGTACGCATGGAGCAGGAGTTCTATGTCGCGCGCACGACCATCCGGAAGGTCACGCGCGCGCTGAGGGAGGAAGGGCTCATCACCACGACCCCGGGCATGGGCTCCTTCGTCGCCGAACGTACTGACGACTGAGTCGGCCCACGTCGGGCGCCACAGGATCAAGTACCCCACTACGGGAGTATCCCCGAGGGCGTCATAGGCATGCTCTGACCGGCCGCTCTAGCGTCGTTGCCGTGACAGGGGGCGGCTCTGTCGGCGTAAAGGGGCCACGATGGTGCGCGAGGAGTTGACCCGACTCACCAGCACCTTCACCTGCCCAAGAGCCTTGCGACAGCCCTGGCTACAGGGGAGGGTGGGCGCTGACGTGGACGGTGCCATCGAGCGCGTCTACCCAGAGGGTTGTTGCAACGGTTTCGCCTTCCCCGCCGCTGGGTGGCTGGCTGTTCACAATCCACTCGGGCCGCCATCCGTCGCCCCGATTGTTCGCTTTCAGGGTAAAAGCATCGACAGTCGGATCTGCAGACACACTCCCACCGGCGTCGGCCTCTTTCCGAAGATGGTCAACAACCAGGCGCTCTGCCTTCTCCTTGCTGATCTCGGGGGTAGGGAGGTCAAGTCTGGTGGGCCCCATGGTGACGTCGAGCTGCGAGATGCGTCCGGCGCGGTTCACCTGGATGTCGAGCATGCGGGGCATGAGAATGTCGTCTTCCATGAACCGCCAACTGGTGATCCAGCCGGACTCGGCTTCCTTCCCGACGGGTTCGGTCCTGTGCAAGGTGGCGCCCGCGGCCCAGTCGTAGTGGCCGCGCATGTAGGTTTCGGCGATCCGGTAGGCGTCGTCGCGGTCGCGGGGTGCTGCTGCGTCGGCGACGGGGAAGCTGTTGGCGCCAGGGACACTGTTCGATTCGAGCAGGATGTTCAGGTGACTGCGGTCGGGCCACGCGAGGCTGCCCATGCCGTCGTCTCCCACGGTGAAGATGAGGTTGGCGCACTGGACGTCGAGGCAGGGCTGTACGTAGACGTTGGTGACGGGGAACCGGTTGCCGAATGCCTGCCGGACGGCTTGGGTGACGGCCTTGTTCTGGTCTTCGCCGGGAGTGCTGAGGCCGGTGCCGTCGTAGTGGACCGTGATGACCAGGGTGCGGAAGACCACAGTTCCGGCGACGGCGAGGGAAACGCCGGTGATGAAGGCCGGCTTGGCCCAGCCGCTCCAGTCGACTTGACGCCGCCAGGCCAGGAAAGCACCTGCGGCCAGCAGACCAGCCAGGCCGCCCAGCATGTTCATCTCCACGTCGGCGCTGTCACAGCCCCGGCCGATGAACGGGAGAGCTGCCTGAGAGAGCTCGATGACGCAGGGAAGCGCCATCACACCGAAGAACGCCGGGACTGGTCGGCGCAGAGCCAGCAGGGCGAAGCAGCCGACGGGGATGAACATGGCCAGGTTCAACAGGCCTTGGGCGGTGTGAAAGGGCTCTGCAAAATCATGGTTGATGATGCATTGCCTGCTCGCTTGGCCGCCGCCGAAAGAGGTGACGCCGAGCACGCCAACTACGGTCGTGGTCAGAGCGAACCACCATAGACCGTGAGGGGCCTCCTTCCGGAACACCGCCCACCAGGCCAGGCCGCCCAGGGCAAGGCCCACGATTGCGAGGGCGGCCAGGAATCCGTAGTGGCCGTTGAATATGGCTGTGAACATGGCCGTCTTTCACGTCGTTGCCACCGGCGCCCCTCTCCAGTGGGGGCGCCGGTGGCTTATTGGGAACGTCAGCAGTGGGCGGCCGGCGTCTGGTAGGTGCCGCCGCTGTAGCTAAGCAGGCCGACGCTGTTCAGGCATGCCTTCTCCTGGGCGTGACCCCGTGACCAGCAACTACACCAAGATCAAAGGTCTTTGAAAGGTCCCTGACGGGAACGGTGAGTGCGGGGGGGCGACTGTCCCTACGTCCATCGAACGGCCTCAGGGGCGTTCGTGGTTCAGGGGGACATGTCGAACGCCTTCATCCCGCCCAGGGTGAAGGGCTCGTGGAGATCCCGGAGGCCGTGTCTGTGCCCTTCGAGGAGTCGTGAAGGGCCTTGACGCTTGACCCCGAGCGGCTGGGGCAATCGAAAGCTGACTTGGCCGCGACACTGAGGACCCTTCGAAAGCGAGCCGGTCTGTCGCAGGTCCGGTTCCTGAGTCAGCCGGGTGCCTGAGGGGCCAGGGCCCCGGCGTTTGCCCGGCTCATCCGATCTTGAGTTGGTTGATGCTGGTGGTGACCCCGGGAAGCAGGCGAACACGGCCCCTGTAGATCATGGAGTTCTCTACGCTTCAAGATCCACGAGGGTGCCGTGTTCGTCCCGCCATCATCACTCACCGCCGTACCCGCCCTCCATGCACCCCGGCTGGAAGCCTGGGTGGGAGTGGCGCACGAGACCAAGTCCACAGTCTGATCGCCGAGTTCGAGTCGGTTACCGATCCCCGCGGTGCGTGTGGGGTGCGCTACCGGCTCGCTTCGCTGCTGGCCCTGGTCGTCTGCGCGATGACACCGGCAGGCCATGACTCGATCACCGCGGCGGCGGAGTGGTGCCGGCGTGCGGCTCCCGAGGAACTGGCCGCCTTCGGCCTGCCCTACCACCCGCTCCTGGGCCGCTACCGGGTGCCGAGCGAGAAGACCCTGCGCAGCATCCTGGGGCGCCTTGATCCAGGCGAGATCAGCGCGGCCGGTTACGACTACCTCCGGCCGCTTCTTTCCCCGCAACCCGGTGGCCCGGCGCCGCTGATGCCCGATGGCGGCCCAGAGCGCGAACAGCGCCGTGCCCACCGGGCCGCCGCCCAGGCCGAACCGGCACGCCGACGCCGCAGGGCGATCGCGGTGGACGGCAAGTGCCTACGCGGTGCGAAACGCCCCGACGGCCGTCAGGTCTTCGTACTCTCCGCGGTCCGCCACGGCGACGGCATCACTCTCGCCTCACGTGAGATCGGCGCGAAGACGAACGAAATCCCCGAGTTCGCACCCCTGCTCGACCAGATCGACGACGCCGACCTCGCCGGGGCGGTCATCACCGCCGATGCCCTCCACGCCCAGCACTCCCACGCCGCCTACCTGCACGAACGCGGCGCCAACTACCTCCTCACGATCAAGAACAACCAGCGCGGTCAGGCCCGCCAACTCCACCGGCTGCCCTGGAAAGAGGTCCCCGTGATCCACCGTGACGACACCCGCGGCCACGGCCGCCACGAGCAGCGTCACGTGCAGGTCGTCACCGTGAACGGCCTGCTCTTCCCACACGCCTGCCAGGTCCTGCGCATCCAGCGCAGACGCCGCCTGTACGGAGCGAAGAAATGGTCCACCGAGACCGTCTACGCCATCACCGACCTGCCCGCCGAGCAGGCCGACGCGGCCGAGATCGCCGCCTGGGCCCGCGGTCACTGGACGGTGGAGATGCGCCGAGCAGACTGCGCCCATGGGTAGTCAACAGCGCGTAAATCAGGGACCGTTGGTGGATCGGGCGGGCTTGCTGCGGTTGGCCGCTGCGGTGCAGCGGCTGCGGGAGGCGTCGGTCCGGGCTGGGGGAGGTGAGGCGGCATGCGCGACGGCGGCGTCGACGACGGCCCCAGAGCCGGGAGCTGGACGCGGTGCGGGCGAGTCTTCCCGGGGCCCGTCGGCGGACGGCGGTGTACTGGCTGGCGGTGATGCTGCGTCGCAGCGAGTCCGTCGAGGGCCAGGGCGCGGACCCGGTGGTGCCGCTCGTGGAAACGGGCGGTGACCCGTGGCCGCGGTGATGCCCTGGGAACACACCGGGAGCAAGATCACAGTGCGGCACCGTGAGCGGCTGGCCGTGGTCTATGTCCGTCAGTCGACGCGGCAGCAGGTGGAAGGTCATCAGGAGTCCACGCGGTTGCAGTACGCGCTGGTCGACCGGGCGGTGACGCTGGGCTGGGAGGCGTCCCGCGTGCTGGTCATTGATGACGATCTGGGGAAGTCCGGGGCCCGTTCGGAGCATCGGGCGGGCTTTCAGCGCCTGGTCGCGGAGATCTCTCTCGGTCATGTCGGTCTGGTGCTGGGCACCGAGATGTCGCGTCTGGCACGCTCGGGGAAGGACTGGTATCAGCTTCTGGAACTGTCGGCGCTCGGCGGCGCGCTGCTGGCCGACACCGACGGCGTCTACGACCCGAGTGAGTACAACGACCGTCTGCTGTTGGGGCTGAAGGGAACGATGTCCGAGGCCGAACTCTATTTGATCAACCAGCGGATGCGGGCCGGCCGGGTGAACAAGGCCCGCCGGGGCGAGCTGGCGATCTCCCTGCCGATCGGCTACTGGCGGCGCCCGTCGGGTGAGGCCGTGCTCGATCCGGATGAACAGCTCCGGCATGTGGTGCGGCTGGTCTTCAGTAAGTTCGCGGAGATCGGTTCGATCCAGGGGGTGGTGCGGTTCCTGGTCGAGAACGGCATCGAGATGGGGGTGCGGCAGCGCAGTGGCCCGGACCGGGGCGAGATCGCGTGGAAGCGCCCGGCGCGGGCGACGGTGACCTGCATGCTCAACAGTCCGATCTATGCCGGGGTCTATGTCTATGGCCGCCGTCCGCTGGACCACACCGTCCCGCGTGATGCGCGGGGCGGCGCCCGGCGACGGACCGCCCGCCGGGAGGACTACCTGGCGTGGATCGAGGACGCCCTGCCCGCCTACATCACGCTGGCCCAGTACGAGGCCAACCTCGCGCGGCTGAAGGCGAACCGCCCGCACGGGGATGTGCCCGGCTCGGTCCGTTACGGTCCAGCCCTGCTGGCCGGACTGTTGCGCTGCGGCCGCTGCGGGAGGCGCATGACCGTCGGCTATCACGTCGACGCCGGGAAGCCGAGGATCAGCTACAACTGCACCGGCGCCCGCTCGGAGTGGGGCGGACCGCACTGCCAGCACGTCGTCGGACGCAGTCTGGACCCCTACGTCACCGAGCAGGTCCTAGCTCTCCTCGCGCCGGACGCGCTCGAGGTCCATGTCCAGGCCGTGACCCAGGCCCTGGCCGACCGCGCCGCCGTGGAGAAGGTCTGGCAGCAGCGCCGGGAACGCGCCCAGCAGGACGTGGACCGCGCCAGGCGCTCCTACCGCCTCGCCGAACCCGAGAACCGCCTGGTCACACGGCATCTGGAACACGAATGGGAAGTGGCACTGACCGCCCAGCGCGATCTCGAGGAGCAGTGGCGCCGCTTCCAGCGCCAGACCCCCGAACGCTTCACCGGCGAGGAACAGGACACCGTCCGGCAGGCCGCCGTGGACCTGCCCCGCCTCTGGGAGGCACCCGGCGTCACCCACGCCGACCGCAAGGAAGTCGTCCGTGCCGTCCTCGACGAGATCACCGTCACCGTCCGCGGTCACAGCGAACTCGTCGACCTCACCCTGCACTGGGCCGGCGGCTCGACCACCACAGCCGTCGTCCGCCGCCCGATCCAGTACTTCGAGCACCTCAGCTACTACCCCCGCCTCGAACAGCGCATCCTGCAACTCGCCGATACCGGCCTCAGCGCCGTGAAGATCGCCGATCAGCTCAACCGCGACGGCTTCCGCTCGGCACGCGGTGACGACCCCATCCGCCGACGCGTCGTGGCACAGATCCTTCAGCGCAACGGCAGACCACTGCCGCCCCAGACGGGGCCATGGCCGGCCGACCCGGCCGAAGCGCCCCGGGAACACGAGTGGTGGCTGGGCGACCTCGCCGCCCACCTCGGCTGCACCCTCGGCACCGTCCGCAAATGGATCACAGACGGGCACCTCACCGGACGACAGGAGACACGGCACCCCTACCGATGGATCATGAACGCCTCACCAGACAAGATCACCGAACTCGAAGAACGCCTCGCCAAGACGCGCGGGCGACGCACCCGCATCCACCCCCGCTTCGCCGAACTCCTCGACGAAGACAACTCATAGGCGCAGCCTGCTTGACGCATCGAAAACACCGTCCACTGGGTGCGCGATGTCGTCTTCGGCGAGGACAAATCCCAGGCCAGGACCCACAGTGCGCCCGCCGTACTGGCCGCCGTCCGCGACCTGATCCGCAGCACACTCCACCTGGCCGGATACGTCAACACCGCCGCCGGACGCAGAGCCCACACCGAACGCCACCGCGTCCTCGCCCTCTACGGCATCACATGATCAACCGGACATCCGAGGCAAACGCCGGGGCCCTGGCTCCGGGCCTACGTTGCCCCGGAGCCGGTGTCGCCCTACTTGCCTGTCAGTTCTACTTCACAATCCAGTGTCTGGGTGAACTCGCGACCACCCTGTCGGTAATCGAACCGGCAGTAGCGAGCGCTTTTACTCGGGAGACCCGTGATCTTTAGTCTCGCTAGGTAGTAGATGTCGCTCGATTTGTGCGGAGCCACCTTCACGGGTTTGTCGGAGTAGTCTCGAAGCTCCTCAAATCGCGGAGTAAACTTGCTGCCCTCCTTCACCAAGAGAGCCAGTCCTTCGGTGTCTTCAAGGCTGTATGCACCGTATTCCAGGACCTTCATCCCCTGGGGAACTTCCACGATTGATGCCTCGGTGATTTCGATCGGCTTGGCGGACTTGTTGGCGGGAACAGGAAGTGCGAACCACCACGTCTCCCCGACCTTCACATTTTCGCTTCCAACAATCCCGTTTTCCTGGGTGCCGCCTTCCAGTGCGGTTCCTTGGGGGCGCTGCCGCTCCTGGAAAGAACATGCTGTAGCGAGGAGCGCAGCTATCACGAAAGTGGCGAACCTACCAGGAATGGAAAACACCGGGCTTGCCGGAGACAGGGCCATTTTTACCCCAGATGTAGTGTCGATCCCGGGTCAGATCCCCGGCTGTTATGCGCTGCTTGTGCTCTCGGTCGAGCTGGGACGAGGCGCCGACTGCCAGTCCGTCCAGCGTCACCCCTTTCGTGAGAAGTACGCCTTGTCCGCGCGGAGTTTGACGGGGCGGCGCCGCCGTGGTTTTCGGCGGGGCCGGACGGCGGGTATGCCCGGATGAGCGGCTTGAGGGCGAGGCTGCCGTGCACGTTCGCGCCGGACACGGCGACGGCGAGCGGGATGCCCTGGGCGCGAACGTCGGTGGCAGATGCCGCCAGGCACAGGCGCTGGTCAGCGCGTGCGCCACTGCCGTGAACACGGCCCGCTCGTCACGCGGAGCGGTCCCACCACCTTGCGGACGAGCAGCGAACGGCGGCAGCAACGGGGCGGCCGGATCGCAGAGTTCATCAGGAACCAGGCGCTTCGATAGATCAGCACCCACGGCCGCCGTCATGCCGCACGAACGTCACGTCACGTGAGACGACCTCTAGGCCTTGATGGGTGCGGCCGACCTGGCGGCCTGTTCGATCTTCGCGCAGTAGGCCGCGCGGGCTTCCTCGTCGATCTGCTTCTCGTGTTCGGCGCGCAACCCGGTCCGGCCGTCGAGGCCCTCGCGCAGGATGTCGGCGTGTCCGGCATGCCGGATGGACTCGCCGAGGACATGGACCATGACGGCGAACAGGTTCGTGTTGGGATAAGGCTCCGGCCACCACGGCACGTGGCCGGGGGCGTCGAGGGCAAGCTCGTTGATCGTCGTGTCCGAGTGTTCCCACGTGCGCCGGTAGAACCCGATGATCTGATCGCGGGTCTCGTCCTCGGTCGCCCACAGATCGCTGCCGTTGGAGTGGTCCTGCCACCGGGGCAGCGGTTCTGGGGAAGGGCGGTCGAAGACCTCGCCGAAGTACCTGGCCTCGACGCCGGCCACGTGTTTGACCAGGCCGAGGAGGTTGGTCCCGGTCGCTGTCAAAGGTCGGCGGGCGTCGTATTCGGACAAGCCGTCGAGTTTCCAGAGCAGCGCCTTGCGGTTCCGCCGCAGTCTCCCGTGCAGGTCGTCTTTCGCGAATTCGTCGATCATGCGGCATGAGCCTGCCATGGGCTGCTCGTGGCCTCAAGATCCCGTACCTGGTCCCCAACGACTGGCAGAGCCGAGGCCTGGGCCGTGGCCGCCGCCCCGACCTGCTACAAGAAGCTCGCGAAACTACGACAGCCGGATGGACGACGACATCACCGTGCCGACGACTGAGCATCCGACGGCCTTGGTACGTACCCCTTGTCGAGTGCGCTCGGTACGACGAAATGCGAAGAAGGCGAACGGAGAGCGGGACGTGGTGAGGAAGCTGTCGCGTGGTGCCGCGCTGGCCGTGACTCTGGCTGTTCTGCCGCTGGTGGCGGCGTGCGGCGGTGGTGAGGACGACAAGGCCGCGGAGAGGGCGACGGATGAGTCCAGCCCCGTGGCGGCGGTCGTGGCGCCGGCCAAGGTCGAGGTGATCGCGCAGCTCACGGGCTGCGAGGTGAAGATCCGGACCGAGGCCGAGGAGCTTCGCGAGGGCGTCTGCCAGACCGCCGAAGGTGACTACCTGATCACCACCTTCCCCGAGGACGAGCTGAAGGAGGTCTGGCTGGAGGCCGCCGCCGTCTATGGGGGCAAGTACCTGGTCGGCCCCCGCTGGGCCATCTCAGCCAAGCCCAAGGTGCTCGAACCGCTGCGGGTCAAGGTCGGCGGGACGATCCAGGACGTCAGCGTCTACAAGTGAACCCGGTGGCGCGTGACCTCGGGTGTTCTTGCCCGCAGGCATGCGCGGAGTCCCCGGACCTACCATGGAGCCATGGCCCTCGAACTCTTCGCAGGCATTCCCGTCGCCGATTACGCGGCGGCACTGGTCTGGTACGAGCGGCTGTTCGGTTCCCTGCCGGCGTTCTTCCCGAACGACACGGAAGCCGTGTGGGAACTCGCGGAGCACCGGTACGTCTACGTCGAGCATCTGCCGGAGCGCGCGGGCCACGCCCTGCACACCCTCTTCGTCGACGACCTGGACACCCGCGTCGCCGGGATCGCCGACCGGGGCCTGAAACCCGCGGTTCGGGAGACCTACTCCAACGGCGTACGCAAGGTGACGTACCGCGATCCGGACGGGAACGAGATCGGGTTCGGCGGCGCCCCGCTCTGACCCGACCGCCCTTCAACTCATTGCGGCCGCCCCGCTGTTGCCGCCTCGTAGTCGGTGATCACGTACATCGCCTCGTCGTCGATCGCGTTCTCCTCCCAGTCCAGGGATACGCGGGTCGGGTGGCCGTCGGCCGCGTAGTCGACGTCCACCGTGTCGGCGTCGTCGTTCCGGGCGTCCCGCGCCTCCGCCAACAGGTCGCCGATCGTGGGCACTTCGTCGGGGAACTGCTTCACGACACGCCGCCCGCTCCCGTCGAGGCCGACGGCCTTCGTCACCTTGCCGTCCTCGACGGTCACTTCGAAGGTGCCGATCAGGGCGCGTTCGCCCTCGCTCGATTCGAGTGTGTAGGTGTAGGCGGAGGGTTCCCACCAGTCGGTCGTCGGCGACGCCTCCGCGGTCGTCGACTCCTCTGCGCACCCGGAGATCATCCACGCCAACGACCCGAGCAGCGCAACGCGGAGCGGAGCGGCTCGGCGGACCCGTACGGCAGCTGTTGTCAGCACAGTGGCTCCCTTCTGAGACGGCTACCACTGAGACGCGCGACGGGGCAGCGACGTTCGCCGTCATCTGACGGGAGGAGGCCGGCCCCCGTACAACGCATGAACCCCACTCCGTGAAGCATGGAGTGGGGTTCATGAACTGGAGCGCCGGGCAGGCCTTGCACCTGCATTTCCCCGCAGGAAGCGGGGCGTCTTTCCTTGGACCACCAACGCATTGAGGGCTGACCGGATTTCCGGTGAGCGGCTCGTGATCAACTATACCGGATTTTCGGGGGTTCGGCTCACAGCAACTCCGCCTGGGGCGCGTAATCCACCCTGAGGTACTTGGCGTTGCGCTCGCCGTAGGCCTTCCGCAGGATCGGTTCGGCGGTGCCGGGGTCGTCGACGCCGATGTGGACGTGGCCGCTGCCGTCGAGGCCGACCTCGCGCAGGCTGAAGGTGCCGTCCCAGCGGTTCATGTCGTCGCTGATGCGGTCGACGAGGGCGCCGAGGTCCTTCTCGTTGATGTCGCGGTCGTGGAGACGAACGGTCACGCCCTTCTCGGCGGTGTCGCAGACGGCGGTGTCGAAGGCCTCGGAGGGGATGCGGTAGATGTCCGTGGCCGCCGCGTCCTCGTCGACGACCAGGCCGGTGAAGACGTCGGAGTAGCGGCCGTAAGCCAGCTTGTCGACGTATCCGAGGGTTCGTTCCAGCGGGGTGTCCTCCGGGGCGCCGTACCCGGCGAGGCTGCCCTTCGGCTGTTCGCCGTGGCAGGTCCGCGTGGGGGTCGACACGTCCCCCACGGTCTGCGCGTCGGCCGTCGATCCCTGGATCCCGCCGAGCGCCACGACGATGCCCACCACGGCCGCGCCTGTGCCCGCCCTGGCTCGTACGCCCTTGCGCATGTGCCCCACCCCGTCCCATCGCTCAGGCCCTGCATGGCTCTGCACGGCCCCGATCGGTACTTCGACGCGGGAGAGGGCGGAAACGTTCGGGGGCGGCGGCCGCACCGGCCCGGAGGCGGTCCTCCGGGCCAGTGCGGCCGGGAACCTCAGTACCCCACTCTGAACGTCGCGTCCGCGCGCTCCGTCGCCGTCGAGATCGGGTCGATCCGCAGCGCGTACCCGCTGTGTCTGATGTAGCGGGTCGAGTTGTTGTACGAGCGGAACGACGACCACGTGGAGTCGGCGAGGCCGGCAGTGCGGACGAAGGTGGCGTCGGCGGCGAAGGCCGAGGTGCCGTCGTTCTCGTCGAGGCGGAGGTTGTAGCTGTAGTGGCGGAGATAGCGGGTCGGGTAGTTGACCGACTGGAAGGAGACGGCCGACGAGTCCGCGAGGCCCGGGACCAGCTTCCACTGGGAGTCGGGGAACGGGTCGAAGGGGTACTCGTCGATCCGGCCCGCGAAGCCGCTGTGCCGGACGTAACGGGCCGGGTAGTTGTAGGACTTGAGGCGGTTCCAGGTGGGGGCGCCCCACTTGGTGAGGAGGTTGCTGTACTCGGTCGAGGTGATCGGGTGGATGCCGCAGTGCTTGGAGTTGAGCGGCTGGGTGTAGAGCTTCTGGTCCAGGGCCGTCCAGGTGCCGGAGGCGAGGTCGCTGGACTGCCAGACGTAGAAGACGCCGTTGGGGGTGTAGGTGTCGCCCCAGAGGTACCAGTTGCCGGCCGTCAGGGACTTCACCACCGTCGGGGCCTCTGTGCCGCCGTGCGCGGCCGCCGTGCTGAACGGTGTGAAGCTGCCCGGCGTCAGGGTGGTGGAGCGGGCGCCGACCAGGGTCTGGTCCCTCTTGTAGTAGAGGTAGTTGACGCCGTTCACACCGATCGTGAGGTTGCCGTCGATGACGTCGTAGCCGGGGTCGAAGAAGACCTGGGGGTTCGACGTCGTGACGAAGTCGGTCGTGTAGCTGACCATGATGACGTTGTGGCCGCTGCTGTTCACCGAGGAGTAGAGGATGCCGTACTGGCCGCGCGCGGCGTCCCAGTAGGCCTCCGGCGCCCAGCTGTGCGTGGTGGTCATGTCGTGCAGCTTCAGCAGGCGGTAGCCGGTGAAGGTGCGCAGGTCGGTGGAGTCCCAGACGTGGATGTTGACGCTGGTGCGGGTCCAGTCGGTGCCGCTGAGGTCCGTGGCCAGGACGACGAAGGTGCCGTCCTGCTTGCGCATCACGAAGGGGTCGCGCAGGCCGCCGGCGCCGAGGGTCGGGGTGACCACGGGGGCGTTCTGGTTCAGTGGGGTCCAGTTCAGCCCGTCCTGGCTGACGGCCAGGTGCAGGCCGTAGTTGGCCTCCAGCATGGTGTTGGACTCGGTGAAGTAGACCATCGCGTACGCCGAGTCGGCGGCGTGGGCGGTGCCGGCGCCGAGGGTCAGTACGCCGGTCGCGGCCAGGGGTGCGGTCGCCGCCATGCCGAGGAAGAGGCGGCGGGAGGGACCGGCGGGGAGGGGACCGTCGGTCACGTCAGGCTCCACTTCTGGTTGTTCTGGCCGTTGCAGGCCCACAGGACGAGCTTCGTGCCGTTGGCGGTGGCCGCTCCGTACGCGTCCAGGCAGAGCCCGGCGTTGACGTTGGTGATCGTGCCGTCGCTGTTGACGTTCCACTTCTGGTTGTTCTGGCCGTTGCAGTCCCAGATGACGACCCGGGTGCCGTTGACGGTGCCCTGTCCGTAGGCGTCGAGGCACTTGTTGCCGTAGATGACCAGTTCCTTGCGGGTGCTGTTGTACTGCCAGACCTGGTTCTGGCCGCCGGAGCAGGCCCACAGCTGGGCGTCGGTGCCGTTGCCGATGGTGTTGTTGTTGATGTCCGCGCACCGGCCGGAGGCGGTACCCGTGATGACCGTGCCGTTCTTGCCGGCCAGCGGTCGTACGACGATGCCTTCGAGGGTGGGGGCGCCGGAGAAGGAGATCGTGTTGGCGCTGCCCTGCTTGAGGGACATGGCGACGGAGATGTTGCCGGGGGACGAGCCGGTCGGCGGGAAGGAGACCTTGGTGGAGGTCTGGCCGTTGACCGTGAGGGTGCCGACGCGGGCGGTGGACGTGTTGTTGGTGTAGGAGACGTCGACCGTCTTCAGGCCGCTGCTGTCGGCGACCACGCCGGAGAAGCTCGCCGTGCCGGTGTACGTGCTCGCGGCCTGCTCGGTGCCGCCCTTGACCGTGAGCATCACCGAGCCGCCCGCCGGGACGCTGGTGGTGTAACTCGTGCCGGGCGTACCGACGTTCGACAGCGTCCACAGGTCACGGACCGTCGCGGCGGCGTTCGTCAGACCGAGGTCGGACCAGCGGACGGTCATGTTCTGCGTGGTGGACGTGCGGTTGAGGAGGACGACCGCGCGGTTACCGCTGCCGGAGAGGACCTTGCCGTACACCTGGAGGCCGGAGGTGTCCTCGGCGACCTTGACGCCCTGGAGGCCGCGCGGGTCCTGGTCGACGGCGATGACCTCGGGATTGGTGAGGGTGTTCGTCGTCTCCGTGGTGAGAGTGGTGAGGTCGAGGCCGGTGAGCAGCGGGGCGCCGGAGATCGCCCACAGGTTCATGTGGCTGCGGGTCTGGGCCGCGGTCAGGCCGTTCATCCCGGCGACCATCATGTCGGGGTCGTTGTAGTAGCCGGTGTGCTGGGCCGTGGGGTGGATGTTGCGGTCGAAGGCCGTGAGGACGTTGCTGTACGACGGGGTGCCGCCGTGGAAGAAGATGTCCGTGTTCGTCCGCCACATCGGGCCCATGCCCGGGGCCCAGTTCCACGGGTTGGACTTGCCCCAGTTGCACAGGGAGAGGGCGAGCGGGCGGCCGGTCGTCGCGGTGGCCTTCGCCGTGGCGTCGCTGATCGCCTGGTACGTCGTCTTCGGGTCGAGGCCCTCGGCGTCACCGCCGCACCAGTCGACCTTCACGAAGTCGAAGCCCCACTGGGAGAACTGGAGCATGTCCTGGTCGTAGTGGCCCTCGCTGCCACTGCCGGGCGCGGCGGGGCGGCCGGTGGGGAAGTAGTAGCCGCAGCCGTCCTTGCCGGCGTCGGTGTAGATGCCCGCCTTCAGGCCCTTGCTGTGGATGTAGTCGGCGATGGCCTTCATGCCGCCGGGCCACTCGGCCTCGTCGATCGTGATGTTGCCCGCGCTGTCGCGGGTGCCCTGCCACCAGCCCTCGTCGATGTTGATGTAGTCGTAGCCGGCCTGGGGCAGCCCGGCCGCGACGAACGCGTCGACCTGCTGCTTGATCACGTTGTAGTCCACCTTCGCGGCGAAGGCGTTCCAGGAGGCCCAGCCCATGGGGGCTTCGGGGACGGCTATCTGGCGGTCCGTCACGGCTACGGGGGCCGCGTCGAGTGCGGTGACGGGCGCCGGCGCCTGGTTCGGCTGCGCGAAGAGCAGTGCGGCTGTCGCGGCGGTCGCCAGGGCGAGGGCGCGTACGGCGGCGGTTCTGCGACCGCGTCTGAAGCCTTCGTGGTTGGCGCGGGGAGGGGCGGACATGCGGCTCTCCTTCGATGGACACCGGGGGTCGATATCTCGAACAAGGATCGGCTCGCCGAACGTATCGGCTGGCCGAAAATAGAGCCGCCAGAGGTGGAAGTCAACGGGTGTGACAGGAGTGGTTTCCGCGGTGGGGCCGTGATGCGGTGACACCAGGTCCGTTGGGCGAGGACGCCGGCCCCGTGAGCACACCGGCCCGGTGACGCGACGACACCGGTTCCGAAACGCGACGACGCCGAGCCCGGGGGAGGGCTCGGCGTCGTCGCGTTTCGGCGGCCGGTCCCACCTGGGGCGCGTCACCGAGTATGTGTTTCCTGCGCTACTTCGTGGCTGTCGAGCCGGTGTTTGGGCAGTCGAAGCTCAGGTGGCCCCCTGCACCTCGGCCACGGTCACCGGAGCATCGGTGACCGTCTGGCAGTGCACGCACATCCGTACGGGGCGCCGCCTGCCGCACAGACCACTGTCGGACTCCTCCCCAGGTTCTTGGGCCTCCTCCATCACGCCACCGCCCCGGCGCCGATCACATACTGGTCGAGGTCGATGCCGAAGTCCGCGGCGAGTACCAAGGTGAAACGACGCCGGGCCTGCCGGGCGCATTCCTGCTCGGTGGCGAGCACGTAGGGTCGGACCGTGACGGTTGCGGCGCCGTCGAAGGGCGGTGTGTTCGGCCCGTACGGGGAGCGGTGGGTCGGAAGCCGGGGTGTGTCCTCGCGGGGCAGCGCCGGACCCGGGTCGAGAGCGGAAACAGGCGGGCGCGTGCTTGCTCGGCGCCTGCCGGTGCCGGGTACCAACACGCTCAGCACCTGGCGCATCAACGCGTGGATAATGCCCATCGTCATCAGTTCCTCTTTGTCTTGCTGGTGGCCACGCCCCCGGACCGGCAGCACGGTCGCGGGGGTCTTCTCCTGTCGGCTGACCGTATCTCAACGTGGTACGTCCTGGTACGTCCTTGCACGTGACATCTCGGCCTATGCTGCTCCAGGTCGGCCTTTTACGCTCCAAGCCATGATCGATATTGACCGGGAGAGCATCACTCCGATGTACGTGCAGCTCGCATCCGTACTGCGCGAGCGTATCCAGCGCGGAGAGATTCCGGTGGGCCGCCGTATCCCCTCCCACTATGAGCTGGAGCAGGAGACGGGTGGTGTGGTCAGTCGTCGCACCATCAAGTCCGCTATCGAAGTTCTCCAAGCAGAAGGGATTGTTCGGGGAGTCCAGGGCAAAGGCGTGTTCGTCATCGCGAAACCCGACACGACCCAGCCCGCCGACGCATCCGAGGGGGACGAGTCCGCCCCTGCGCGCGATTCGTGAGCGTCGCCCTCGCTGGTACGTGGACCTCACCCGACCAGGTCTCGGCCGTCGCTGAGGCAGATGCCTGACGCCGCCTCAGCACCCCTCGGAGCAGAAGGCTCTGATTCGACGTGCATGTGCCCGCCCTCGACGCCGACCGACCATGAAGCGGGCGTCCGAGGCGGACGCACACAGGGGTGCCCTCAGGCTCTGACGTCGGAGTGCACCGGGGAGGGTGGGCGAACCCCGGTCAGTTCTTCCGCGCGCCGGCGCAGCAGCGGGGCCAGCTCCGTGTACCAGCCCCGGCCGACCGCCTGGAGCATCTCGGCCAGGGCGATCTGCTCGCCGATCCGGCCGACTTCACCCGATCCGGCGGCCTCCTTCGCCAGGTCCAGCAGTTCGGGGACGGTGAAGGCCCCGTGCTGGAATCCCGACCAGGTGGCCACGCCGTATCCGCTGATCCTGCCCGCCGCGGCGAACTCCTCCAGTGCGGCGAACACCTCACGGAGCCGCCCATGCAGGTCCGCGCGGTCGAGGCGCGAGCGCTCGGGGTTGTGGACGAACACGAGGTCCGCCCGGCCGAGTGCGGACAGTGAGCGGTCCGTCTGCCAGTGGATGAAGGGGGAATGGAGGCTGTGGCCGACGGCCACCTCGTCCGGAGTCAGGAAGCCGGCTTCTGCCGCCGCTTCGCCCTCCGCCCTGGTGAAGAACCCGGTCTTCGTCGCGACCATGGCCTGCGGGTGGTCGGCGATGACGGAGGCGAGCAGCTGGTGGGCGTCCGCGTAGACGGCACACGGCTGGCTGAGGAACGCGGTGCGCGCTACGTGCGGCTCGGCCGTCTTGACCTGGCGGAAAAGACCCTCGAACGGGCGTTGGATCAGAGTGAGCTGGCCTCCGGACACTCGTACCGCCGACGGGCCGCGGTGCTGGTCGACCTGGCCGTGATCGGGGCCAGGCATCGTGATCCGGACCAGGTGGTGGCGCACGCCCGTGAAGCGCTGGACCTGGCCCGCGCATCCTCGTCCGGGTACGTCGTCCGTAGACTCCAAACCCTGGGCGACGAGTTGGGTCCCCTCGGCCGGGACCACCGTGTGGCGGAGCTGGGCGCGGAGATCGCCGCGCTGAGGACACCGTGATGAGAGGGGCTGGCATGTCGCAGACCGAAGGCGCACGACTGTTCCGGGAGGCCTGGATCACGGGGGTGCACCAGCACTTCCCCGGTGAGCCGAAGGCAAGCTATGTGACCTCGTGGGACGACAC
>NZ_JAEMUX010000065.1 GCF_016598475.1 Streptomyces adelaidensis | reverse complement strand
CCGCCTCCCAACGCCCCCGCCACGCGGACTCCGTGAGCTGAGCCGCCTCCAGATGCTGTCGGGTGCGGGCGAGCTGCCTGCCGCCGCGTACGACGTGCACGATGCCGGCCTCGCGATCCGCCCGCGCAACAGTCAGCCAACTCGCCGCCCTCGGCTTCACGACGACCGCCCTGTCGACCGGTACGGCTCCCACGCAGGCCGTCGTCGACCGGGCGGTCGCCGCCGCGCGCGGCAAGGACGCGGTGGTCGTGGGGACGTACAACGTGACGGCGGGCAGTAGTCAGAAGACCCTCGTCGCAGGGCTGATCGCCACCGGTGTTCCGGTGGTGGCGATCGCGATCCGGAACCCGTACGACGTGGCCCAACTGCCGGACCTCAAGGGCTACTTGGCGTCGTACTCGTGGACGGACGTCGAGGTGCGGGCGGCGGCGCGGGTGCTGGCCGGGCGGGTGGCGCCGCGCGGGAAGCTGCCGGTGCCGGTGCAACGGGCCGACGATCCGGGGGCGGTGCTCCACCCGATCGGGCACGGGCTGACGTACTGAACCTACGCCGCCCGCCTCGTACACACCGTCCCCAACTGACGCAAAGCGCCCGGTCCGCCTGGCGTGGCCCCCGGTGGCGGGTCACGCTGGACGGGGGTTCGTCGGGGGGATGCCATGCGGAGGGTGCGTACCGGGGTGTGGGCTTCGGCCGTCGCGCTGGCTGTGGCGGCGTCCGCGCTCTCGGGGTGTCAGGTCCTGTCCGGCGGTGCGGGTGACAGGTCCGAGGAGCCGACGGCGACGGCGGTGACGGCGGTGACGACCACCTCGCCGAACCTGCCGTCCGGTTACGGGACCGTGTTCCTCGGGGTCGACGAGTGCAGTTCGTTCGGGACGACCAGCTTCACCGAGGTGCCCTGCGTGGGCGAGCGCGCCGCCGCCCGGGTCGTGGCGCGGCACGAGGGCCGGGTCGCGCAGGGGCCGCTCTGCCCGCCGACCACCGACTTCGTCCTCCACATCAGCGAGTCCCGGCTCACCACCGGTGCGGACGAGGACGGCGACGGTTCCGTCCCCCAGGGCTACGCCTGTATGCGCAAGCTCCAGCCGCCGCACCCGGGCGACCCCGGCGGCGGAGGCGGGCCCCGGACCATCGTCGGCGACTGCGTCTACGGCACCGGGCGGGGCGAGGTCCGCGAGACCGCCTGCGACGGCACGGGCAAGCACGCCCCGGAGTACCGGGTCACGGCGGCGGTCGGCACGAAGTCGCGGTGCCCGGACTCGACTGAGCTGTATGTCCAGTTGGGCGGCAGCAAACCGGTGGGATGCGCCGTACCCGTGTGAACGGTCGGGTAACTGGCCACATGTGGGCGAGGATCGAGTCGAAACCCAGCTGGCCGCACATCCCTCCACACTCCGTCGTACCGGATCGATATCATCCGCTCACGGACCGTACGACGACGGTGGGGGGACGATGGCCCAGGATGCTCAGGGTGCTCCGGGCAAGGAGGAGCTGCCGGAGATTCCCGGTTACCGCATCGACTCCCTTCTCGGCTCCGGCGGCATGGGCCGCGTCTATCTCGGTACGTCTCCCTCGGGCCGCCAGGTCGCCGTCAAGGTGATCCTCGGCAATCTCGTCCACCAGCCCGACTTCCGGCACCGTTTCCGGCGCGAGGTGACCGCCGCCCGGCAGGTCAGCGGGGCGTTCACCGCGCCGGTCGTGGACGCCGACCCGGACGCCGACCCGCCCTGGATGGCCACCCTCTATGTACCGGGGCAGCCGCTGGACCAGCGCATCAAGCTGGGGCCCACCCTCGGTGCCGAGGAGCTGTACCGCCTCGCCACCGGCCTCGCCGAGGCGCTGCGCGACATCCACCGCGCCGGCATAGTGCACCGTGACCTCAAGCCGGCCAACGTCCTGCTCGCCGCCGACGGCCCCCGGGTCATCGACTTCGGCATCGTGCGCGCCGCCGACGCCGACATGCCCACGGGCACGGGGGTCACGGTGGGCACCCCGCCGTTCATGTCACCGGAACAGATCCGCGCCCAGAAGGACGTCGGACCGCGGAGCGACATCTTCTCGCTGGGCTCGGTGCTGACGTACGCGGCGAGCGGCCATGTGCCGTTCGATGCCACGGACGTGTACGCGGTGGCGTACCAGCTCGTCCACGAACCCCCTGACCTGGAGGGGGTGCCCGACTGGCTGCTGCCGGTGGTCGAGCGTTGCATGGCCAAGGAGCCGGACGGGCGCCCGGACGCGGACGAGTTGCTCACCCTGCTGCAGAGCACGTCCTACCCGGCCGTCCTCGACTCCCCGGAGACCGTGGTGCTGCGCTCGCCGGCCCCCCGCTCTCCGGCGCCGCCCGTGACCACGGGCGCGGGCTCCGCGGCCACTCCCCCGCCCCGGCGGCGTCGGCGGCTCGTCCTCGCCGTGGCGGCCGCGGTGGTGGCGGTCGCCACGCTGTCGGGCGGACTGCTGTACGGGCTGCGCGGCGGCGAGGACGTCGGCGGGGGCGGCGGCTCGGATTCGGCCGGGTCCCCGAGCGGGAAGCCCGGCCGGAGCGCGCGCGCCGTCACACAGCCCAAGGGGTCCGCCGCGTACGCGAGCACGCAGTCCGGCTCGGGCGGCTTCACTTTCACGTACCACGACAGCCCCGAGCGCCGCCCGGACGGCTGGCGGCAGTGGCAGTACAACCTCCAGAACAGCGACTGCGTGTACGCCGAGTCGTCCCTGGTGTGCGTTGGCGACCGCACGGTCCGGATCGACGCCGCGACCGGCAAGGAGCTGTGGCGGACCGACGAGGCGTCGTCGTACGGCCAGAACACGCCGGTCGTCGTCGACGACATCGCGGTCGTCAACGTCGGCGACCGCATCGTCGGTCTCTCGCTCGCCGACGGCAAGGTGAAGTGGCGCTACGCGATGGCGTTACTCACCCAGCGGCTCATCACCGACGGCGAACGGGTGTACGTGGTCGACCACGGCGGCCTGGTCCAGGCCGTCGACGCGCGCACGGGCCGGGAGAGCTGGACGCTGTCGGCGCGAGGCGCCCCCGAGGGCGGCACCGGGCATCCGCCCGCGCTGCGGGTCGTCGGCGACCGGCTCCATGTGTTCACCGGCGTCACCGACGACGGTCTCGGCGAGGACTTCGTCACGGTCGTCGACACGGGCACCGGCGAGCAGGTCGCCGCGTTCAAGCTGTCCGCGCCGTGCGAACCCGGCAGCCAGGCACTGCTCGAAGAGGGCGGCACGACCCGGCTGTACTGCGTCGTGGTGAACGACGAGAGCGCGGAGAGCACCCTGTTGAGCCAGGAACTCGCGGCCGACGCCAAGGGGGTGCGCACCGAGGTCGACGCGAACCTGGGCGGCGGTCAGATCGGGGCACCCGAGCTGTCGGTGACGCCGGGCCGGGTGCTGTTCGTGGCCCCCACCCAGACGGGCGGCGAACTGGTCGCCGTCGACACGGCCCGGCGGACCGAGCTGTGGCGCCGGCCCCTGCCCGGCCTGGGCCCGGCCGACGCACCGCCCGTCCAGGCCGGGGACCGCGTCTACGTCGCCAACACCCGTGACGTCGCCGTCTTCGAGTCACGCACGGGCAAGCTGCTCTACCAGCACAGCGTGCCGACCGTCGAGGACGACAGCGGCATGGTGACGGGCCTGGACACCGAGCCGATGGTGGCGGGCGGCGTCATCTACGCCCCGTCGACGAAGGTGGGCTGGGTGGCGCTGGACACCGAGCGGAGTTGAGCCCCGGTGCCGCTGGGCGGCGGCACCGGGGCCCGACTCGCTTACCGTTCGGGCGGGTTACGGCCTCAGCGCCGGCTCCCGCTCGACATCGCGCTTGTCGAGCTCGGAGTCGAACTTCGCCAGCGGCTTCGCCTTGCTCGGGTCCTCCTGGACGGCGGCCGGGGCGACGCCCGCCCACTGCAGGATCCGTGCCGTGGCCAGGTCCTTCTGTGCCTCGACGAGACCGGCGACGTTGGCGCCGTGGTTGGCGCCGGGGGCCGTGAAGACGTACGAGTCACGGGCGCCCTTGCCCAGGTGGAACGGCTCGGCGCCCCACGGGTCGTTCTCGCCGTACACGAAGAGCATCTGCTTGGCGTTGTGGCGGACCCAGGTGTCGACGTCCCGCATGGCGTACGGCTGGAACCTCATCTTGATGTCACGCGGGACGAAGTTCCGGGGCGGCTGGTAGCCGTAGCGGATGTACTTCTTCTCGATGTGCGGGAAGTCGATCGTCGGCGCGCCCAGCTGCGTGCCCGCCTGGTAGAAGTACGGCGTGTACGGCTCCAGGCCCTGGTCGGTGTAGAAGGAGAAGCCGGAGATCGTGTCGATGGACGTCCAGATCTCGTCGTCCGTCGCGGACTTGGCGTCCTTCGGGATGGCGTCGCTGTCGCAGTCCGCGAGCAAGCTGTACTGCCAGAAGCCCCACACGTAGTCGAGGACGACCGCCTCGTACGCCTTGTCCAGGCTGCCGACGGTGTCGAAGGTGAAGCCCTCGGCGGCGGCGACCTCGGCGTACTTCTTCTCCAGCGGCTCCCGGCGCACCAGCGCCTCGCGCTGCACGGCGTTCAGCCGGTCGCGGCACTCCGCGGTGCCGACCTGTCCGAAGAACCGGTCGTACGCCGAGTCCTCCTTGTTGACGACGTCGTTGGGGGCGACGTAGGCGACGACGCCGTCCATGTCCTTGGGGTAGAAGCGCTCGTAGTAGGTGGCGGTCATGCCGCCCTTGGACCCGCCGGTGGAGATCCACTTCTTCGAGTAGATCTTCTTCAGCGCCTTGAAGATACGGTGCTGGTCGCTCGCCGCCTGCCAGATGTCCAGCTTGGACCAGTCGGCCGGGTCGGGGCGGGACGGGCTGAAGAAGCGGTACTCCATGGACACCTGGTTGCCGTCCACGATCTGCGTGGGCTCGCGGCGGCCGGGGGCCGTGGAGACGTTGTAGCCGCCGGTGTAGAACACCGTCGGGCGGGCCGTGTCCTTGTGCAGCACGGTGACGCGCTGCTGGAACGTGCCCTTCGCCGGGTGCCGGTGGTCCACCGGCTGTGTGAAGCCCAGGACGAAGAAGCGGTAACCCGGGTAGGGCTTCTCCTCGATCAGGCTCACGCCGGGTATCGCGAGCAGTCGGTCCTTGATGTCAGCGGTGTCCGGCTCCGCGGCGGTGGCCGCCCCCGCCGTGCTCAACGTGCCTATGAGCACCACGAGCGACAGCACCCATCTGAGTGCTTTGCGCATGCGTATCTCCCCTATGCAGCAGCTGTGCGCCGGAAGCTATCGGAGTGGTCGGCTGGGCACCAGGGAGGAATGGGGCCAACTGGACTGTTCTCAGGCGGAGATGGCGGAGGTAGGGAAAACCCTGTGTGCGACGCGGGGTGGGATGGCGGGCCCTGGTGGATTCACGCTCCGGGTGGGGTGGCTCGGGTCGTGTCGCGGCTGCCGGCCGTGGGGGTTGTTCGCGCAGTTCCCCGCGCCCCTATGGGGGTGGGGGTTGCTCGCACGGCTCCCCACGCCCCTTACGGGCGCGCGGTTCCCCGTGCCCCTTACGGGCGCGCGGTTCCCCGTGCCCCTTACGGGCGGCGGATCCAGCCCGAGTCGTATGTCTTCGTGCCGACGCTCGCGTGGATGCGCACACTGCGCCGGCCCGCGTGTACGGTCACCGGGCCCGCGGGGTGTTTCTTGTTGCGCACCCACTGGCCGCCCCAGGCCCGGATGCGGACGCTCGCCGTGCGCGACCCGGCCTTCTTCTTGGCTACGAGCACGGCGCACACGTACCGGCTGCCCTTGCGGTAGACCCGCACGGTCCCGGCGTCGAAGGTCAGCGTCCGTACCTTGCGCCCGCCACAGGACACGACGGCCGCCGCCTGCGCGCTCTCCACCGGCGCGGCCAGCGTCAGCAGCCCGGCCAGCGTCAGCACGGCCAGCACGAGCGCCGTCGGCCGACGCGCTCCACGCCTGCTCACCTTTGCCCCTCCCGCCACAGATGCGTACTGAGGTACGGACGCAGGACGTGGGTCGAACGGTTGCGCGGATGCTTGGTATCCACGTGGACGCCGGGTGTCAGGCGGGCCGGGCCGCCTCCGGCTCGCCCACGAAGGTGCGCCACAGCTCCGCGTACCGCCCGTCCCGCGCCAGTAGCTCGTCGTGGGTGCCGTCCTCGGTGACGCGGCCGTGGTCCATGAGGACGACGCGGTCGGCGCGGGCGGCGGTGGTGAGGCGGTGGGCTACGACGAGGGTGGTGCGGCGGCCGGCGATGCGGTCGGTGGCGTGGTTGACCTGGGCCTCCGTCGCCAGGTCCAGGGCCGCCGTCGCCTCGTCGAGCAGCAGGATGTCGGGGTTGACCAGCTCCGCCCGCGCCAGGGCGATCAGCTGGCGCTGGCCCGCGGAGAGGTTCCGGCCGCGTTCGGCGACGTCGTGGAGGTAGCCGCCGTCGAGGGTGGCGATCATGTCGTGGGCGCCGACGGCCCGGGCGGCGGCCTCGACCTCGGCGTCGGTGGCGTCGGGGCGGCCGTAGGCGATGGCGTCGCGGATCGTGCCCTGGAAGAGGTACGCCTCCTGCGGGACGACGCCCAGGCGGTGGCGGTAGGAGGTGATGTCCAGGTCGCGCAGGTCGGTGCCGTCGACCGTGACCCGGCCGCCGGTCGGGTCGTAGAAGCGGGCGACCAGCTTGACGAGGGTCGACTTGCCGGCGCCGGTCTCGCCGACGAAGGCGACGGTCTGCCCGGCGGGGATCGTCAGCCGCACACCGCTGAGGGCCGCCTCCCCTTCGACGGAGGCGCCGTACGCGAAGTCCACGTCCTCGAAGGCGATGTCGCCCCGCAGCGACAGCACCTCCAGCGGCTCGGCGGCGTCCGTCGTGGAGGTGGGTTCCTGGAGGAGTTCCTGGATGCGGCCCAGGGAGACGGTGGCCTGCTGGTAGCCGTCGAAGACCTGGGAGAGCTGCTGGACGGGGGCGAAGAAGAGGTCGATGTAGAGGAGGTACGCGACCAGGGCGCCGGTCGTCAGGGTGCCCGCGTCGACGCGGTGGGCGCCCACGATCAGGACGGCAGCGGCGGCGGCCGAGGACAGGAACTGCACGAACGGGAAGTAGACCGAGATCAGCCACTGGCCGTGGACGCGCGCCTCGCGGTAGCTGTCGCTGCCCGCCGCGAACCGCGCGCCGCCGTCCCGCTCGCGGCGGAACGCCTGCACGATCCGCAGCCCCGACACCGACTCCTGGAGGTCCGCGTTGACCACGGACACCCGCTCACGGGCCAGCTCGTACGCCTTCACGCTGGCCCGGCGGAAGTAGACCGTACAGACGATCAGCGGCGGGAGCGTCGCGAAGACGACGAGGGCGAGCTGTACGTCGATCACGACCAGGGCGACCATGATGCCGAAGAAGGTGACGACGGAGACGAAGGCGGTGACCAGGCCGGTCTGGAGGAACGTGGAGAGGGCGTCGACGTCGGTCGTCATCCGGGTCATGATCCGGCCCGTCAACTCCCGCTCGTAGTAGTCGAGTCCGAGCCGCTGGAGCTGGGCGAAGATCTTCAGGCGGAGGGAGTACAGGACGCGTTCGCCGGTACGGCCGGTCATCCGCATCTCGCCGATCTGCGCCGCCCACTGGACGACGACCGCCGCCAGCGCCAGCACCGACGCGGCCCAGACCGCGCCAAGGGCCGCCTGCGAGACACCCTGGTCGATGCCGTGCCGGATCAGCACCGGCAGCGTCAGCCCCATGCCGGCGTCCACCGCGACCAGCCCCAGGCTGACCAGGAGCACCGGCCCGAAGCCGCGCAACAGCCGCTTCAGGCCGTACGACTCCTCCGGCGCGACCGCGCCGGCCTCGTCGATGCCGGGGATGTCGGTCGCCGGGGGCAACGCCTCGACCTGGGCGAGGAGTTCGGGCGTGGCGGGGGTGCCGTCGAAGGCGGTGTCCCTGGGCTCCCGGTCGCCGGTCCACAGCCGGGGCGTGATGCCGCGCTCGGCGTCGAACTCGGCGTCCAGCTCGTCGCGTATCGAATCCCGTACGGGGCTGTCGTCGGCCTTGGCCAGGGTGGTCCGGGGGAGGTGGCCGGGCGAGACGCCGCCCAGTTCGTCGGGGTCGGTGAGGAGGCGGCGGTAGAGGGCGGAGCGGCGCTCCAGCTCCTCGTGGGTGCCGACGTCGGCGAGGCGGCCCTCGTCGAGGACGGCGATGCGGTCGGCGAGGCCGAGGGTGGAGCGGCGGTGGGCGATGAGGAGGGTCGTTCGGCCCTCCATGACGTGCTTCAGCGCCTCGTGGATCTCGTGCTCCACGCGGGCGTCCACCGCCGAGGTCGCGTCGTCGAGGACGAGGAGGCGCGGGTCGGTGAGGATCGCGCGGGCGAGGGCGACGCGCTGGCGCTGGCCGCCGGAGAGGGTGAGGCCGTGTTCGCCGACCTTGGTGGCGTAGCCGTCGGGCAGCTCCGCGATGAAGCGGTGGGCCTGGGCGGCACGGGCGGCGGTCTCGATCTGCTCGTCGGTCGCGTCCGGGCGGCCGTACGCGATGTTGGCGCGGACCGTGTCGGAGAAGAGGAAGGAGTCCTCCGGGACCAGGCCGATCGCGGCGCGCAGCGAGTCGGAGGTCAGCTCGCGGACGTCGTGGCCGCCGATGAGGACGGCGCCGCGCGTCACGTCGTAGAAGCGCGGGAGGAGGAGGGAGACGGTCGACTTGCCGGAGCCGGAGGAGCCGACGACCGCGAGGGTCTCGCCGGGCCGGATCTCGAAGCTCAGCCCGTTCAGCACCGGGCTGGTCTTGCCGGGGGCATGGTCATACCCGAACGACACGTCGTCGAACTCGACCGTCGCGGGCGCGTCCGCCGGGAGGGTCTTCGAGCCGTCCGTGAGGCTCGGCTCGGTGTCGATCAGCTCAAGGACGCGCTCGGTGCCGGCCCGCGCCTGCTGGCCGACGGTCAGGACCAGGGCGAGCATGCGGACGGGGCCGACCAGCTGCGCGAGATAGGTGGAGAAGGCGACGAAGGTGCCGAGTGTGATGTGGCCCCGCACGGCCAGCCAGCCGCCGAGGGCCAGCATGGCGACCTGGCCGAGGGCGGGGACGGCCTGGAGGGCGGGGGTGTACCGGGCGTTGAAGCGGATCGTGCGCAGCCGCCCCGCGAAGAGCCGGCGGCCGACCTCCCGCAGCTTCCCCGTCTCCTGGTCCTCCTGCCCGAAACCCTTCACCACGCGTACGCCGCTGACGGCGCCGTCGACCACACCCGCGACGGCGGCGGCCTGGGCCTGGGCGTACCAGGTGGCCGGGTGCAGCTTGGTGCGGCTGCGTTCGGCGATCCACCACAGGGCCGGGGCGACGGCGAGGGCGACGAGGGTGAGGGGCAGGGACAGCCACGCCATGATCACGAGGGAGATCAGGAACAGCACGAAGTTGCCGATGGTCATCGGCAGCATGAAGAGCAGGCCCTGGATCAGCTGGAGGTCGCTGGTGGCGCGGCCGACGACCTGCCCGGTGGACAGCTCGTCCTGACGGCGCCCGTCGAGCCGGGTGATCGTCCCGTACATCTCCGTACGGAGGTCGTGCTGCACGTCGAGCGCGAGGCGGCCGCCGTAGTAGCGGCGGATGTAGGTGAAGACGTAGACGAGGAGGGCGGCGCCGATCAGGGCGGCCGCCCAGGGGCCCATGTCCCGGGTCCGGTCGCCGATGACATCGTCGATGATCACCTTGGTGACCAGGGGGACGAGCGCCATCAGGGCCATGCCGGCCAGCGACGAGCCGAGGGCGAGGATCACGTCCTTGGGGTGCCGCCAGGCGTACCCGGCGAGCCGGCGGGCCCAGCCGGCCTTGTCCCCTGCGGAGCCGTCCCCTACGGGGCCCTCCATGGCTTCCTCCCCCTGTCGCGCGGCCACGCGGTGCCCTCCCTGTCGTCATGGTCTTCCGGAAGGCACCAACGCGCGGAGCAGCGGATTTCATCCCGCCGCAACGATTCCGCTCTGCGGTCGGCTGGGGAGGGTGGGGTGGGGTGGGTGGGTGCGGGTCCGGTGGGGGCTGGTCGCGCAGTTCCCCGCGCCCCGGAAGCACGGGGGCTGCGCCCCGTGCTTCCGGCTACTGGCTGCTGGCTGCTGGCTGCTGAGGCCGCTTGTCGCCGCCGCGATCAGAGCCCTGGCCGCCGGGCGTCTGCCCGACGACCCGGCCGCCTCCCGTACCTCAGCGGCACCGGCTCGCGGCACGCACGCCGACGCGCCGCACTCGCCCGGCCTCCGTTCGCCCCGGCTGCCCCGGTCCACCCGGCATCACCGGCTCACGCCGCCGGCTCCGGCTCACCCCTGCGCCGGCAGTCCCGTCGTGCGCAGCCGACTCACCGTCTGCGCCGAGGTCGCGCGGGGCGCCTGAACCGCCAACGCCGACAGCAGCCCTTCCCAGGCGTCGGGGAGTCCCGCGTCCACGGCCGACCGGTAGGCGGCGCAGGCCTCGGCCGACCGTCCCTGTTCCAGGTAGAGGGTGCCGAGCGCGGCGTACGCCTCCGTGTCACCGGCCGCGCAGCCACGGACGTAGGCGCGTTCCGCGGCGGCGGTGTCATCCAGTGCCTCACGCACGCGGCCCAGTGCGGTCCAGGCGTCCAGGGCGCCCAGGGCGGCGGCCCGCAGCACCGCTCGCCGGGATCCGTCCCGGTCCCCCGCCCGCTCCCGCATCCGGGACAGCGCGGCCCACGCCGCGGGTGAGCCCCGGTCCGCGGCCAGGTCTGCGGCGCGCTCCGCGCCCTCCGCGTCCCCGGCACGTTCCCGGCCGCGCGCCAGCGTGATCCATGCCTCCACGTCACCGGCGCGCGCCGCCTCCGCGGCGGCGTGTGCGGCTCCCGCGTCGTCGCCGCGCTTTGCGCGGGCCTCGGCCAGGGCGGTCCAGGCCTCCGGATCGCCGGTGCGCACCGCCTGCGCGGCGGCCTCCTCGGCGGCGACGCGGTCGCCGTCCGACTCGGCGAGCAGGGCCAGCTCACGCCAGGCCGCGCCGACACCGAGGGCCGCGGCCTCGCGATGGGCGGCCTCGGCCCCCGGCAGGTCCCCGTCCGCATCACGCAGTTGAGCGAGGAGGGACCAGCCTTCGGGGTTTTTGGCGTCCGCGCCCCCGGTGGCCGCGGCCACCGCCGACTCATGGTCACCGAGCGACCGGTGCAGCCGTACGAGACGCGCCCAGGCCGCCGTGACGCCCGCCTCGGCCGCCCGGGTGGCGTGCTCCACCGCCTCGGGGAGGTCACCCGCGCGTTCGGCGACCTGTGCGAGCCCGATGTGCCCCCACCCGTCACCGACGCTCACCGCCTGCTCGAACGCCTTGGCCGCCGCCGGGCCGTGGGCCGCGCGCATCCGGCCCAGCGTCCGCCAGGCGAGTGGCTGCCCCGCCGCCGCTGCCAGGGCCGCGACGGCGTCCGCGGCGGCCGGGTCCCCCTCCTCCTCGCGGATCCGGGCCATCGCCGACCAGGCCCACACATCGCCCGCCCCGGCCGCGTGCCGGTACGCGTCGTAGGCGGCGGGCCTGTCGCCGCCGCTCTCCCTCGACATCGCGAGGGCCGCCCAGGCGACGGGGTCGGTCGCGGCAGTCTCCTCGGCGGCGGCCCAGCCGTCGGTGGTCTCCCGCAGCACCGTCCAGGCGGCCCGGGCCCGGCCGTGGCCCCGCTCGACGGCCATCTCGTACAGCGCGGCGGCACAGCCGTAGCGGCGGCGCTGTCCGGCGGCCCGTCCGAAGGCGTGGAGGTCGTCGGCGGTCCTGGCCCAGGCGGCGCCGGTCCAGAACTCGGCCGGCGGCGCCCGATGCGCCCTGACCCGGCGGATGTGCTGCTCGAGGTAGTCGTCCGGGCGGTAGCTGTCGGGGTCGCCGACGCCCGGCTCGTGCCGTTCCGCGATCAGCGGCGCCGGACCGCGTCCCGCCGTCGTCAGCGCGCCGATGGCCGCCGGGAACCACTCCTTGCCCGCGGTCGCACGGGCGGTGGAGTCCATGAACCCGGCCGCGGCCTCTTTCAGCAGCCCCGCGGGTACGGCGCTGGCGTGGCCGAGCCTGCGTGCCTCGACGGCCGCCGTCAGCACGGCGTGCTCGGGAGCGGTGAACCACTTGCCCGGGCCCATGTCCCAGCGGTGCACCAGCTCCGGTCCCCCGGTGAGGTGTTGCAGCACGCGGTTGCCGGGCCCTGCCGCCCGTACGGCGGCGGCGAGTCGCGGGTCACGGGCCGCTGCCGCGGCTACCGCCGAGGCGTCGCCGGACAGCGTGTCCGGCACCGTGATCTGTGCGTGACGGCCCGTCAGCAACGCCCGGGTGTGCGGGGATTCGTCCTCCATGCCCCGGCGGTTCTCCGTCAGTCGCCGCAGGTGTTCCGGCCACATGGTGCCCACCACGGCGAGCGGCGCCACCCGGTCCAGCAGCCGTCCCAGCGCCCGCGCGGCCTTCTCCCCCGAGGCCCCGCTCAGATAGCGCTGTGTCTCGTCGAGCCACAGCACCGTGCGCGGGCCGACGTCCGCGGCGGTCAGTTCGTCGGCGTCGGCGGGGTGCAGCACGGGCCAGTCGGGCAGGATGGCCGCCACCGCCTCATAGACGGCCCGGGTCTTGCCGCTCGCCGAACCGCCCACCAGCAGCACGAACACGGCGTCGTTCGTCGCCGCCGTACGCGCCAGCCGCTGCCGCAGGGTCTCGTCGTGCGGGCGCAGGAGGTACTCCGGCAACAGCAGGTCGGCGGTGCCGTCCGGGCCGGGGGCGGGGCGGACTCCCAGGCGTACGGGGTCCCATTGGCGGGCGGTGCGCCAACGCGTCTCACCGTCAAGCATGCGCCGTGGGCACCTCACGGCCGAGGAACTCGACGGCCGGGTCCGCCGTGGCGAAGATGGGAAACACCTTGGTCAACCCGGTGATCCGGAACAGTTTCAGTGCCCGCTCGGACTCCACGACCAGCGCGATCGTGCCGTCGTGGGCGCGGAGCCGCTTCAGAGCGCCGACGAGAACGCCCACTCCGGTCGAGTCCAGGAGCTCGACGGACGTCAGATCCACGACCAGGAAGTACCGTCCCTGGTTGATCAGGTCCACGAGCAGCTCGCGCAGGGTCGGCGCCGTGTAGACGGATATCTCACCGCCCGGATCTCTGCTCATGACGTTCACCAACGTGATGTCCTCGGTGACGTGTTCGTACGTGTGGTCACCCGAGACCATGATGCCTTCCTCCGTCGCCCGCCGCTTACGGGCCTTCCGCTCCTCGATGGCCGCGAGCCGCTGCTCGATGCCTTCCTCCGCGTAGTCGGCGACGAGCGTCGCGACCGCGCTCGGCACGTCGTCGTGGACGCGGAAGACCTTCGTGAGGGCGGTCTTGGACAAAATGGCCCGCAACCGGTCGTTCGTCACGACCAACGACAGCGTTCCGCCTTTGAAGTGCACGCGCTTCAGGCCGCCGACCAGCACGCCCAGGCCCGTGCTGTCGACGTCGTCGATCGCGCTCAGGTCGACGACCAGGATCAGCCGCCCCTCTTCGACCAACCGCGCCAGGACTGTGCGCAGTTCGGGGGCGGAGTGGATGTCGAGCGCACTGCCTCGGTCGTCGCGTTCGAGCCGCACGACAGTGATGTCGCTGGACTGCTCCGCGTACGACACCTTCGGTTGCACCTGGCCCCCCATCACCTCGGCACTGCGGATCTTATCCGCCCGGCACCGGCTGAACAGGGGTGAGCGCGGCTCGGGCCACGCTCAGGAACGCGTCCTGCGCGACGGAGTGCTGGGTTCCGGGAGCGGTGGCGGCGAGTGAGCCGCGCAGGGTCTCCGCCGCCGCTGCCACCCCGTCCGGCCCTTCCAGACGTACGACGTTGAGCGCTTCCCCGACCGCGCCCATGGCGGCGTCGTACTCCCGTCGGCGCGGCGACTCGTCCGCGGTGCCGATGGCGCTCCGCCAGGCCGTGAGCGTCTGTTGGGCGCTGTCGGTACGGCTCAGGTACGTGACGTACGCCGCCCGCCGCACCGCCCGCTGGCCCGCCAGCGTCTGCTCGGTGAGGGTACGGCGGGCGACGTCGAGCTGGGCCGTGGCCTGGAGCCGCCCGGCGTCCCAGGCGGCGGCCGCCTGTTGCCGTCCGGCTTCCCACGCGGCGTTCGCCTGACGCTCGCCCGCCGCCCAGGCCGCCGCGGCCTGACGCTTGGCGGCGGCGAAGGCGAACACCCCGGTCAGCGCTCCGCCGCCGATCGCGGCGCCGGCGGCGATCAGTGCCGTCAGCACGGCCTCGTCCATCTTCTGTGCCTCTCTTGACGCGTCAGGTGCCCAGCGCCGCCAGCACCACGGACCTGGCCTCCTCCTGGACCCGGGTCAGGTGGTCCGGGCCGAGGAAGGACTCGGCGTAGATCTTGTAGACGTCCTCGGTGCCGGAGGGGCGGGCCGCGAACCAGGCGTTGGGGGTGGCGACCTTGATGCCGCCGAGGGCGGCGCCGTTGCCGGGGGCCTCGGTGAGGACCGTGGTGACCGGCTCGCCGGCGAGGGTGTCGGCGGTGACCTGGCGCGGGGACAGCTTGGCGAGCAGGGCCTTCTCCTCGCGGGAGGCGGGGGCGTCGACGCGGGCGTAGGCGGGGGCGCCGAAGCGGTCGGTGAGCCGGGCGTAGTGCTGCGACGGGGTCCTGCCCGTGACGGCCGTGATCTCGGAGGCGAGCAGGGCCAGGATGATGCCGTCCTTGTCGGTGGTCCACACCGAGCCGTCGCGGCGCAGGAAGGACGCGCCCGCCGACTCCTCGCCGCCGAAGCCGAGCGTGCCGTCGGACAGGCCGTCCACGAACCACTTGAAGCCGACGGGGACTTCGGTCAGCGGGCGGCCGACGTCCGCCGCGACCCGGTCGATCATGCTCGACGACACCAGGGTCTTGCCGATTCCGGCCCCGGCGGGCCACTGCTCGCGATGGGAGAACAGGTAGGAGATCGCGACGGCCAGATAGTGGTTGGGGTTCATCAGGCCCCCGTCCGGCGTGACGATGCCGTGCCGGTCGGCGTCGGCGTCGTTGCCGGTGGAGATGTCGAACCGGTCGCGCCGCTCGATGAGCGAGGCCATGGCGTACGGCGAGGAGCAGTCCATACGGATCTTGCCGTCCCAGTCGAGCGTCATGAAGCGCCAGGTGGGGTCGGTGAGCGGATTGACCACCGTGAGGTCGAGCCGGTGCTGTTCGGCGATACGGCCCCAGTAGGCGACCGAGGCGCCGCCCAGCGGATCGGCGCCGATGCGCACTCCGGCGGACCGGACGGCATCCAGGTCCAGCACGTTCGGCAGGTCGGCCACATAGGCGCCGAGGAAGTCGTGGCGGCCCGTGCCGGGTGCGGTCAGGGCGCGGGCGTAGGGGATGCGCCGTACGTCCTTCAGGCCGCCGGTGATGATCTCGTTGGCGCGGTCCTGGATCCAGGAGGTCGCCTCGGATCCGGCGGGGCCGCCGCTCGGCG
Source organism: Streptomyces adelaidensis (assembly GCF_016598475.1). GTDB lineage: Bacteria > Actinomycetota > Actinomycetes > Streptomycetales > Streptomycetaceae > Streptomyces > Streptomyces adelaidensis. The sequence goes on along the minus strand of NZ_JAEMUX010000065.1, from coordinate 34,798 downwards.
GGTTGTACTTGAAGCCGCCGTCGGCGGGCGGGTTGTGCGAGGGGGTGACCACGACTCCGTCGGCGAGCGCCGAGGCGCGGCGGCGGTTGTGGGTGAGGATGGCGTGCGAGACGGCCGGGGTGGGCGTGTAGCCGTCGGACTCGTCGATGAGGACGGTCACGTCGTTGGCCGCGAAGACCTCCAGCGCCGTGATCCGGGCGGGCTCCGACAGGGCGTGGGTGTCGGCGCCGAGGAAGAGGGGGCCGTCGGTGCCCTGGGCGGCGCGGTACTCGCAGATGGCCTGGCTGGTGGCCGCGATGTGGTCCTCGTTGAACGCCGCCGCGAACGACGAGCCGCGGTGCCCCGAGGTGCCGAACGCCACCCGCTGCCCCGGTTCGGCCGGGTCGGGGTGCAGCGCGTAGTACGCCGTGACCAGGCGGGCCACATCGATGAGGTCCTCGGGCCCGGCGACCTGCCCCGCTCGCACGTTCTGCATTTCCCGGCTCCTCCGCAAGGTCGACCGTTGGGTACGGCTGGGTACGACTGGGTACGGTCGTCATTCTCCCCTGCCTGGGGCGCGGGGACGCTCACGGGCGGCCGGAACGTGCGCCGGGTCACCGGGACGCGGGACATGCGCCAGAGCCCGCCGGGACGCGCACGGGGACGCCGGGACATGCGCAGGCCCGCCGGGACGCGTACCGGGACGCCGTTGTGGACGCGTCCGGTGGGTGCGACGATGCGGGCCGGCCATGCGGGTCGGCGAGCGAAGGGGAGAGCGACATGATGAGGCACGAGGACCAACGGCCGCCCGCCGCCGTGCTGTTCGACGCGCTGGGCCCCGACTACGAGAAGGCGTTCGCCCATGCCCCCGCGCACCTGGCCGCGTTGGAGTGGCTGATCGAGCGGCTGCCGCCCGCCGCGCGGACACTGGACGTGGGCAGCGGCACCGGGCGGCCCACCGCGTCCGCGCTCGTCGCGGCCGGGCACTCGGTACTGGGCGTCGACATCTCCCCCGTCATGGTCGAACTCGCCACCCGCCAGGTCCCCGAGGCCGAGTTCCGCCGCGCCGACATCCGGGATCTTCCGCTTGAGCCGGACTCGCTCGACGGCGTGTGCGTGTTCTTCTCCCTGCTGCAGATGACCCGCGCCGAGCAGTCGGCTCTGACCCGGCGGCTGACCCTGGCCCTGAAGCCCGGCGGGCATCTGGTGCTGGCCACCGTGCCCGCGGACGTGGAGGGCGCCGACGTGGTCTTCATGGGCCAACCCGTCCGCGCGACGAGCTTCGCCGAGGAGGGCTTCACCGCCATGGCACAGGCGGCCGGCCTGACCGTCCTCACCCACCACAGCAACGTCTTCACCCCGAACCACCCCGACGCCGCGCCCGAGCCCCACCTCTTCCTGCACTGCCGCAGGGACGAGACGGGGCGCTGAGCCCGACGCGGGCAGGAGGGGCGCGGGGAACCGCGCGAGCGACCACGACCAACCCGCACCCGCCAACCCACCCGAGGAACGTCCCGGGGCCTACGCCGCGGCCTCAGCCCGCTCCTCCTCCTCCTCGGCGGCGGCCGCCGGCTCCTCGTTCACGCTCTCGTCCTTGCTGAGCAAGCAGATGAACGCGCAGCCGGCGGCGATCACCGCCGCGATGTACCAGTTCGCGCCGGGGACGTCCCAGGACAGCGCCAGGTCGAACAGCGCGCCCGCCAGCAGGGAGCCGACCATGTTGCCGGCGCTGCGGAAGAAGTGCATGGCGCCCATGGCCTTGGCGAGGCGGTCGGCGAGGACCTTGCGGGCGACCCAGATGTCGAAGGACGGGACGAAGAGGATCTCGCCCAGGACGACCGTGAGGCAGCCGACGATCACCCAGGGGGCCGTGCGGCCCGCGCCGAAGGCGGTGAAGGCGACCGTCATGCCGGCCAGGCCCAGCGCCATCACCGCGCCGGGGCGCAGGTGCTTGATCAGGAACTTGAACAGCGGGTACTGCAGGACCAGGACGGTCAGGCCGGTGATCCAGAACGGCGAGGAGGGGGCCCAGCCGGACGCGTACTCCTTCATGTGCAGCGGGATGCCGACCATGAAGCCGATGGAGAGGAACCAGAAGACGGCGGAGAGGAGGAAGTAGCGGGTGGCGCCGCGGACCTCGATGCCCTTGAAGACCGCCGTACTGACCAGCGCGGGCCTGGTCGCCCCGGCGGACGGCGGCTCCCCGAAGCCGTCCCTCGGGATGAACGCCGAGGACGCCAGGCAGAAGCCGATGAAGATGGCGAAGACGACGGAGAAGAGGGTGCGGAGGTTCACGTCCGCGAGGAGGCCGCCGGCCAGCGCGCCGCCGAAGAGGCCCACCTGGGCGGACATCTGGAAGGTGGAGAAGGCCTTCGGGCGCTCGTCGTCGGGGTAGGAGACGAGGATGTTCTTCAGGCCCGGGAAGGCGGTGCCTGAGCCCAGGCCGATGAAGAAGGCGAGCGCGGAGTAGACGAGGACGCCGTCGCCGAAGCCCATCAGGAACAGTGCCACCGCTTCCATCGCGGTGCCCGCGAACACCGCGCCCCGGATGCCGATCCGGGCGGCGACCCCCTCGTAGAAGAAGGTGGCGGCCAGTCGGCCGACGTACGTCATGCACATCACGACGCCGGCCCAGAAGCCGCTGTCGGTGCCGCCGAGGGAGGCGACGAGGACGGGGAACCAGATGAAGTTCCCGATGTGGGCGAGGAAGATACCGGCGTTGACGCCGATCAGTGCCCGCCTGCGTTCGGTGCTCACGCGGCGATTCCCTTCAGATCAGTCACAGCATGGGTGGCGCGCAGGGCCGCTATCTCGCGGGCCAGGGCCGGGCGGTCGATGTCCGTGCCCCGGACGACGGTCCGTACGGGCAGGGCCGAGAGGGGGCGGGTGGGGGTGGACGGGTGCAGGAGGTTGTACGTGGCCACGCCGCCGGGGCGCAGCGGGTGCGCCCCCGACGTGGTGCCGCTCAGCTCGTCGAAGTAGCGGCGGCCGCCGACCGTGGCCTGGTGGCGCAGCGGTACGTCCCAGGAGGCGTCCTCGCCGCGCAGCAGGTCCAGCTCGCTGAGCAGCGAATAGCCGTGGTAGGCGCCGGTGTTGCCCGAGTCGGTGCCGACGAGCAGGTCGCCCCGGCCCAGCGCGGCCAGGGCGTTGCGCCGCATGTCGCCGAGGGCGGCGGTGCGGGTCTCCTGGACGCCGTACTCGATGCCGTACGGCTTCTCGATGCCCTTGACGAAGTCGAGGTTGCGGACGTCCTGGGTCTCGGCGAAACCCTCGCGGCCGTACTCGGTGAGGAACTCCTCGCCCGTCATGATCATCGGGCGGAGTCCGGCGAGCGTGGAGACGAAGCGGGCTCCCTCGAACTCCTTCCAGTCGGCCTCGTCGAGGGTGCGGTCGCGCACGGTGTGGGCGAAGAGGCGGAAGCCGCACTCGTACGCCCAGCGGGTCTCCTGGAGGGTGTTGCAGTCGATGACCGCCGTGACGCCGCGTTCGGCGGCCATGCGGGCGGTGAAGCGCAGGACGTGCTCGGAGAGGCGGGAGAAGCGGACCGGGCTGCCCGGCTGTTCGGTGCCGTCGGTGAACATCACCTTGAGGAAGGTGCCGCCGCGTTCGGCGTTGGCGCGCAGCGCGTGGTCGAGGTCGGACTCGACGGCGAGCATGTGCACCGGGGCCGGGAACTCCACTCCGTGGCCGGTGCGGCCGGCCGTGTCCGTCGTCGCCGTCACCGCGTAGCCGCAGTGCGCGATCTCCGGGTACGGCCACGGGGAGGCCTCCCGGCCGGCCGCCCAGGCGTCGGCGGCCAGCGGGAAACCGAACATGTCCACCACGTGGGTGACCCCGTGGTACAGGTACTGGAGGGCCACGATCCGGGGGTCCTCGACCGTGTCGTCCCAGTTCGCGGGGAGCGAGACATGGGCGTGGGTCTCGGTGTAGCCGGGCCAGAGCTCGGGCTCGTCGCCCCGGCGGGGGCCCGCCGGGGCGAACGCGGTGAAGACGCCGTCCTCGCTCGTGACGTCGTACGCCGCCTCGGGGTCGAGGGCGGGGACGGCCACCCCGCGCAGCTCCCGCCGCGGTGGAGCGGAGCTCATCGGGCCACCTCGACCTTCAGCCGGAGGTCGATGGCGTCCAGGGCCTCTTCGTTGCGCTTGTTGACCTCGTCGCGGTCGGCGCCGGTGAAGATGATGTGGCCGATCCAGTCGAAGTTGCTCTTGGAGAGGCGGCTGACCTCGACGCCGGGCTTCTTGTAGGCGAGGGCGCTGTGGAAGCCGGGCAGGTCCGTCAGGCCGTCGAAGCCGATGGACTCGACCGTGCCGGCGACCGGGGAGCCGAACCAGTGGCCGCCCGCCGTGGTCTCGCCCGGGAAGGGCAGTTCGGGGCGCTCGCCCAGGGCCTGGCGGATGACCTCCAGGTAGGCGTCCACGCCGGAGCTGATCTGCATCAGGCTCGGCACGATGCCGCCGATGAGGCGTCCGTTGACCTCGCACAGCACCGGGCCGTCCGGGCCGAGCAGGAACTCGGTGTGGATGAAGCCGAAGTCGACGCCCAGCTCTTCGAGGACCTTCGTCGTCATCGCGAACAGCTCGTCCTGGAGCGGGTGTCCGCTGAAGTACGTGGCGCCCATCTCGATGAAGTGCGGGAAGCCGCTGAGCGGGCGGTCGGTCAGCCCGAGGTTGACGATGTCGCCCTTGCCGAGCACGCAGGACTCCACCGAGATCAGCTCGCCGGTGACGAACTCCTCGATCAGGATGTCGGGGATGCGTACGACGCCGCGCCCGTAGTCGACGACCTCCGCGAGCTCGGCGAGGTACGTGGTCAGGTCGTCCTCGTCCTTGAGGTGCAGGACGTGCAGGCTGGCGGTGCCGTCGGACGGCTTCACCACGCAGGGGAAGCCGATCTCGCGGACGGCCGCCTCGACCTTCGTGGGGTCCAAGACGTGGGCGAAGCGCGGCTGGCGGATGCCCCGGCCGTCGAGCGTCAGCCGGGTGAGGTGCTTGTGCCGGGCGTTGCGGGCGCCGTCGACGCTCATCCCGGGCAGGCCCAGCGCCTCGGCGACGGCCGCGGTGTGGACGGTGTGGTACTCGCTGTACGTGGTCACCCCGTGCACCGGGCGCTCGGCGTGCAGTTCGCGCGCCAGGGCCGTCAGCTCCTCGATGGAGAAGGCCTGCTCGCTCTTGATGACGTGGCAGTTGGGGTGCGCGTAGGCGGCCTCGGTGAGCGGGGAGACGGCGAGGTAGAAGTCGGGGTCGACCGAGACGAGGGTGACGTCGTGGCCGAGGTCGAGGGCGTTGGCGATGCCGGCCATGCCGTTGGGGTTGCATTCGATCATGAGGATGTGCACGTCGGGCTCCTTGACTGGCTTGTGGATGGGGCGAGTTGGGGTGTGATCAGCTCGTGGTGCGGGCGAATGCGTCGAGGGCGTCGAGTACGGCGGGCAGGTCCAGGCCCAGCGCGGCCATGACCTCCTCGTGGTCGCCGCCCTGTGAGGGCCAGCTCCGGTCGGCGCTCACCGACCTGACCTCGCAGGCCGGCAGCAGCAGCGCGAGCGCCTCGGCGACTCCGCCCTGGCCCCGGTGCTCCTCGACGACCACGAACCGGGAGTGGTGGCGGGCCAGTTCGGCCGCCGCCCCGGTCAGGTGCTCGTGGTCCAGGTAGACCAGGTGCGCGTGGGCGGTGCCGGGGGCGGCCCGCCGGGCGGCGAGGGCGAGCCGGGTGCCTTCCTCGCCGACGGAGACGAGACAGACGGCGTCCCAGCCCTCCCGGCCCTCTCGGTCACCGGCCCTGAACTCCCAGTTGACCAGGGGGAGTTCGTCGCCGAGCGGGGCGAGCGACTCGTACGTGGCGTTGCGCCCGGTGCGGATGTAGTGCGGGCGCCCGGAGCGGGCGGCCTCCCGCACCACCGCGCGCATCTCGGCGTCGCCGTACGGGGCCGCGATGGTCACGCCCGGCACGCTGCGCAGGATCGCCAGGTCCTCCAGGCAGTGGTGCGTGGTCCCGAACCAGGCACCGGAGACACCGGCGTACGGCGCGACGACCGTGACCCCGGCGGCCAGATAGCCGAGGGTCAGCTTCAGGCTCTCGGCGGCGCGCAGCGCGGCGAACGGGGCGAAGGTGCTGACGAACGGCTTGTGACCGCCGGCCGCCAGCCCCGCCGCCATGTCCACCATCGCGCCCTCGGCGATCCCGAGGTTGAGGAAACGCTCCGGGTGGGCGGCCTGGAAGGGGTGTCCCTTGCCGCCCAGGTCCGCCTCCAGGCAGACGATCGTGTCGTCGGAGGCGGCGAGCCGGGTCAGCTCGTCCCGGTAGGCGTCGCGGCCGGAGAGGGTCACCGGTCGCTCGTCTGGGAGGGGTGCGGTGGCCGTCGTGGCCGTCCGGCGCTCGTCCGTGGCGGGCACGGTGCCCGCCACGGGCGCCCGGCGCTCGCCGGCGGGGGCCTCGGGCCGCTCGCCGGCGGGGGCGACGGGGTGCGTCCCCGTGCCGGCCTCGGGCCGCCCGCCCGCGACATCCTTCGGCAGCTCGTCCCGGTAGGCGTCGCGGCCGGAGAGGGTGGTGTCCGGGGTGGTTACCGCGCGGTCGTCGGTGGTGGTCATCGGATGCCCCGCTTCCACTTGGCGGCGCGCGCCTCGTCGATGGTCACGTAGTGGGAGCCGGGCTTGCCCTCGACGGCTCGTACGCCCTTGCCCTTGACGGTGTCGGCGATGACGGCGAGGGGTTTGCGGGCGGTCGAGCGGTCCTCGGTCAGGAGGTCGGTGAGGGCGGCCAGGTCGTGGCCGTCGATCTCCGTGGTGTCGAAGCCGAACGCGGTGAAGCGGGCGGCGAGCCCGGGCAGCGGCGAGATGTCGGCGACCATGCCGTCGTTCTGGCCGCCGTTGCGGTCCACGACGAGCACGAAGTTGCCCAGCTCCTGTGCGGCGGCGACCTGGCAGGTCTCCCAGACCAGGCCCTCCTGCAGCTCGCCGTCACCGGCGACGGCGATGCCGAGCGCACCGGGACGGCCGCGCAGCTTCTGCGAGAGCGCCCAGCCGGCGGCGTACGGGACGCCGTGGCCGAGGCTGCCGGTGGGGAAGCGGACGCCGGGGACCTTGGGGCCGGGGTGGCCGGTGTAGGGGTGGCCGGCGAGGCCGTACAGCGGGGCCGGGTTCTCCGGCAGGATGCCGCTGACGTGCAGGGCGGCGTAGAGCCCGGCGGCGGCGTGGCCCTTGCTGAGGACGACCTCGGTGCCGTCGTCGGCGGCCGCGCGGTGCAGCGCGGCGATCAGGATGTCGAGGACGGAGAGGCTGCCGCCGAGGTGGCAGCCGCGCGGGCTCGCCGCCATGTCGACCACCAACCGGCGTGCCTGGACGGCCCGTTCGGTGAGGGTGGCCACGATCTCGTCGTCGTGAGGAGGCGCTTCGAGGGTGATGGTCATCGCCGGCTCCCCTCGGGCAGCGCGAACCACCGGTTGACGGCGTCGGCGAGCAGGGAGCGTGCGGTGCGGTACTCCATGGGGTCGATGCGTTCCTCGTCGGTGTGGTCCAGGGAAGAGTCGCCGGGTCCGTACGCCACCATCGGGACGTCGTGCCAGGTGGTGGCCAGCGTGTTCATGTCGGACGTGCCCTTCTTCACCACGAAGCGGGGCCTGATCCCGGCCTGTGCGAAGGCCCGGGTGAAGACCTTGACCAGGGCACTGGACCGGCCGCCGGCGTGCCCGGGGGTGGCGCGCAGCACCTCGACGCGCACGTCGTCGCCGACGTGTCCGAGCGCGGCGGCCTTGAGCACCTCGACGTCGGCCTTGGGCGGCACCCGGAAGTTGAGAATCCCGGTGGCGGTGGAGTGAGCCCGTCCGTTCTCCACCTGGACGTCGATGACCGCGCTGAGCGCGTCCGGCGCCTCGGCGAGCACCGCGGCCCGGATGCGGGCGAGGACCTCGATCAGGTGGTCCGGCGCGGACACGGCGTCCATCCCGGCCGAGTGGCCGCTGGGCACCGATGCGGTCACCCGGAGCTTGAACAGCCCGAAGTAGCCGAGGGTCAGGGTCTGCGAGCCGCTGGGCTCGCCGATGACGACGGCGTCGGCCGGGTACCGGTCACGGGCGTGGAAGGCGCCCTTGGAGGAGGAAATCTCCTCCTCGACCGCGCCGACCACACGCAGTTGCCCGTCCTCGGGGATGTCCGCGTGGGCGAGCACCTCCAGGAAGTTCGCGAGGCTGCCCTTGGCGTCGACGCTGCCCCGGGCCCACAGCTCACCGCCCCGCCACTCGGCCGGCCAGTGGTGCGGGACCGTGTCGAGGTGCCCGAGGAGCAGCAGCCGGCGCGGCCCGCAACCGCGTACGGCGACCAGGTTGCCCGCCTCGTCGACATGGGCGTCCATGCCGCGCTCCCGGCACCATTCGGCCAGGTAGGCGGCGAGTTCGGCCTCGTCGCGCGAGACCGACGGCACGCAGGCCACCCGGGTGAGCAGACCGAGGTCGGCCGCGGGCTCCTTCGTACGCCAGAACCGGGTCCAGCCGGACGGCAGGCTCATCGTGTGCGGGCCGGTGATGGCGACGTCCGCGCCGCTGTCCCGCATGGCGATCTCGGCGGCCCGCACCTTCTGCCGCATCCTGCCGCCCGCGTACTTCGCGCCCTCGCCCGGATAGACGTCGTACAGCGTCGAGTCCGGGTCGGCCGGGTCGCTCAGCAGCCCTGCGGTGCCGGTGACCAGGCGCAGATGGTCCGCGCCGAGCGCCCCGGTCAGGACGGCGGCGAGCACGTCGGCGTCCACGTTGAGCGGCGCACCGCCGGCCGGATCGGCGACCGGCGGCGACAGACACACCACGTCGTACGCCTCCAGCAGCGCGGTCAGCCCCTCGGTGTCCACGTCCGTCGGCACGCCGGCCCGGTGGTCGCGTACGACCAGGGTCCGGCCCCCCGCGGAGACCGCCTTCAGCGGCCGGTTGGCCTTGCCGGTGACCAGGCCGCCGCGCGCCGCGACCGAGGTGAACACGCTCAGCCCGAGCGCCCACAGCTCCCGCTCGACGGCGGGCAGGGTGACCCGCTCGTAGGCGTCGACCAGGTGGGCCATCTCCTCCGGTGGGCAGTAGCGCACCGAGTCGCCGCCGACCAGCCGCAGTTGGGGCATGGGCCGGTCGATGGCGGCGTAGTGCCGTTCGATCCCGGTGGCACCGCCCGCGACGAGCAGCACGCGTGCGCCACGGGCCACCAGGTCCGCGAGCTCCTTGTGGATGGCGCCCCGGTCGAGGGTGGCGCTGCCGGCCTTGATGACGTACAGGGGGCGGGTGGACCTGAAGACGGGCTTGGGTCGCGTGACGGCGGCGGGGACGGTGTCCATGGCCGCGGCCGTGGCCGTGGCGGAAGGCACGGCCGGAACCCTGGCCCTGGTGGGGCCGGCGGCGGAGGCCCGCGTCGTCGGTCGTTCGATCTGCGTCGTCACGGCGACACCGCCGTCGTCGGCAGGCCGGCCGTCTCGTCGAAGCCGCTGATCAGGTTCATCGCCTGGATCGCCTGTCCGGCGGCGCCCTTGATGAGGTTGTCGAGGGCGGCGACGGCGACGACCTGGCCGCCCTGGACCGCGATGGCGACCTCGGCGACGTTCGAGCCGACGACCGCCTTGAGCATCGGGAAGTCCTGCGGCGCCTTGGGCGCGGGCCGGACCCGTACGAACGGCTTGCCGACGTACGCCTTGGCGTAGGCCCGCTTGACGTCCAACGAGGTGACGCCCTCGCGGAGTTCGGCGTACGCGGTGACCATGATGCCCCGGGCCACGTCCAGGCTGTGGGTGGAGAACCTGAGGTCGACGGCCGCGCCGGTGAAGTCGGCGATGGCCTGCCGGACCTCGGGCGCGTGCCGGTGCCCGTACAGCTTGTGGACCCGGAAGTTGCCGGTGCGCTCGGCCGGCGGCTCGTTGCTGCCGCGGCCGCCGCCGGTGGAGCCGGTCTTGGCGTCGACGACGACCCGGTCGGTGGCCAGCGGCTCGGTGCGGCCGGCGCCGGCGAACAGCGGGTACAGGGCGTAGATCGTGGTGACCGCCATGCAGCCGGGCAGGTTCACGAACCGCCCGTCCGGCACCTCGGGGCTCAACTCCGGTACGTAGTAGGCGAAGTCCTCCAGCGGCGGATGCTCGGCGGTCTTCGGGTAGTGCGTACGCACCTCGGACTCGGCGCGCAGCCGGTAGTCGCCGCCCAGGTTCAGCACCCGCTTGGCGTGGGCCGCGATCAGCGGCAGCCGCTCGGGCAGCGCGCCGGTGGGCAGGCAGCCGAAGGCGACGTCGACGGCGTCGATGTCCGCCAGCTCGGCCAGCGGCCGGAACTTCAGCCCGCCCGCCTTCGGGTGGTTGCGCAGCCAGGGATGGACGGTGCCGATGGCGGCGCCGGCCGACCGTTCGGCGGACAGGAAGGCGAGTTCGACGTGCGGATGCTCAAGGAGCAGCCGGATGACCTCGCCGCCGGTGTACCCGCTGGCGCCGACGACGGCGACGCGGATCTTCTCGTTCGCAAGGACCTTGTTGCCTGTGAGGTGGTCGATGTCAGCCAAGGCGGGCCGCCTTCTCGTACGGCCGTACGTAGTCGCGCTCGTCGACGAGCTTGCGGATGGCGTCCGGACGGCGGGCGACCTTGCGGAAGGCGTCGGCGTAGCGCAGGATCCGCTCGTACTCGACCGGGGAGCGCAGCTCGCGGCAGAGGACGAGGGTGGAGTCGAGCATGCCGAGGGTGACGGGGAAGTCCTCGGGCCGGTGGTCGCGCACGGCGGCGGGGTTGAGGCTGAACGGATAGCCGTTGCCGAACCCGTCGCGGTGCTGGAAGGGCAGATGGCAGGGGATCGGCGTGTTCTGCCACTCGCGCGCCGGCACCCCCTCCGCGACCAGCAGCTCGTGCACGGCCTCCTTGACGGCGTACACGGGAAGGTCGTCGAGCCCGACGGCCTCGGGGTGCAGTCCGATCCGGTACATGTTGTACGCGTGGACGTGTCCGTCCGGCACCTGCGGCGGTGTGAACAGCCCGGTTCCGCCCAGTACTTCGCCGAGCAGGGCGGCGTTACGGGCGCGGATCTCGTCGTAGTACGGCAGGCGCTTGAGCTGGCTGCTGCCGAACGCGGCGGCGACCCAGGACATCCCGTAGTCGATGCCGTGGCGGGCGAGATAGCCGACGGCCCGCTCGTACGCCTCCTCCGTGGCGAAGAAGGCGATGCCGCCCTCCCCGCCGAGCGGGAAGTTCTTGTCGGCCATCAGGCTCTGCCCGGCCGCGTCGCCGAACGAGCCGGCGACCCGGTCGCCGATCTTCGCGGAGTGGGCGTGCGAGGCGTCCTCGACGAGGGCGATGCCGTGCCGGTCGGCGAGGGCGCGCAGCGCGGGGACGTCGGCGGGCAGCCCGTGCACGTGGACCGGCATGAGCGCGCGGGTCCGGTCGGTGATCGCGGCCGCCGCGGCGGCCGGGTCCATGCAGTACGTGACCGGGTCGACGTCGACGAACACGGGGATGGCGTGGGCCGCGACGACCGCCTGGGCGGTGGCGATGAACGTGAACGCCGGCACGACGACCTCGTCGCCCGGCCGCACCCCGGCGCCGACGAGCGCCATGTGCAGACTGGACGTACCGCTGGCCGTGGGCAGCGCGAACCCGGCGCCCACATAGGCCCGGTAGGCCTCGGCGAAGTCGGCGACGACCTTCTCGGGCGCCTGCCGCTGCGCGAGCATCAGGTTGAACACGTCTTCCTTGGTGATGACCGGGAAGAGCGTGCGGCGCATCGCCTTGGGGATCATCTCGCCGCCTCCGAGGGCGGCGAGCTCGTCCTCGACGTCCGCCGGATTCGGCAGCGGCAGCGGCGAGTTCGGGAAGTCGGTGATCATGACTGGGTCGCTCCGGAGGTCACGGCGGGTCGGTGCTGTGCCGCCTGGGTCAGGGCCATCCGCACACAGGCGGCGACCAGGGGGCTGAGCCGGTAGTTGAACTGCACTCCGGGCACGAGGTCGGCGTCGGCCTCCTCCTGCGTCCACATCGTCCGCAGGTCGTAGGCGCCGAAGATCTTCAGCCGCTCGGCGCGGGCCCACAGGCGCGGGTCGTCGGTGAGCACCGCGGCGGCCGGCCCGAAGCCCAGCCCCGTCAGGTCCACCACCAGCGCCGGCGCCGTGGCCCCCGCGGCCAGCTCGCCGAGCCGGTCGGCGTTCGCCTCGTCCAGCGCGATGTGGTCGTACGCCGTCGGCCCCTCGTACGACGTCACCCGCACGCCCAGCCAGGCCAGGAACGCGGCGGTCTCCGCGTCGGGTTCGGCGAGCGCGACGCTGTCCCCGTGCCCGATCCCCTGACCGGCCAGCGCGGCGTGTATCGCACCCGTACGGCTGTTGAGCAGCACGGCTTTGCTCCGCCGCGTCTTCTTGCTGAGCAGTCGTTCGAGACCGGGCAGCTCCCGGTCACTCTTCTCGATGCTCATGACCACGCCCGAGGTGAGGACGCGGGTGAGCACGGTGGCGGTGTCGAACAGTTGCATGGAGTGTCGGGCCTTTCTGAGAGGTCTGGGATGGAAGGGGGCGGAAATCCAGCGGGAGTCCAGGGGGCGCAGCCCCTGGCGGGGTCCGGGGCGGAGCCCCGTGGCGGGGGTGAAGGGGGGCCGCCGCCCCTGGGGATGGGACGGGTAGGGGCGGCGGGGGCGAGGAGACACCCGTCGGCTAGACGGCGGCGCCCACACCCAACTGCTCGGCCACATACGCCGCGTACAGCCCCGCCACATCCACCCCGTGCCGCTCCGACGACTTGGCGAACTCCGGATTGGCGTTCACCTCAAGGACGAGCAGCTCCCCGGTGGACCGGTCCTCCACCAGATCGACCCCGTAGAACCCGGGCCCCAGCGCATCCACGACCTGCCCGCACAACTTGTCGATCTCGGCAGTCACCTCGACGCGCCGCACACTCGCCCCGAGATGCGTGTTGGTCCGCCAGTCCTCGGAGACCCGCTGAATCGCCACCACGGGCGTCCGCCCGACGACCACGACCCGCAGGTCATGCCCCGGCTTGTCGACATACTCCTGCACCACGACGGGAAACAGCTTCCCCGTGGCGTCCGCGGACTCCCGCCCCCCGGCCCACGCCTCGACACACTCCGCGTTGGCCATCTTGGTGACCCCCCGCCCCCACGACCCGCTGACGGGCTTGACGACGGCCGGCATCCCCAACTCACCGACGGCGGACCGCACTTGGTCGTAGCTGAAGGCATGCCGGGTGACCGGATGCGGAATGCCGTGGCGGGCGAAGAGCAGCGACTGCAGCCCCTTGTCGTTGCACACCTCGATGACGGAGGACCGGTTGAGGGCGCTCACGCCGGCGTACTCCAGCCGCCGGGAGACGTTGATGGCATCCCGGTGGGACAGGTTCCGGATCACGGCGAGGGCGGGCGGGCCGCTGCGGCCCGCCACCACCTCCGCCAGATCCTCCATCAGCAACGGACGAGCCGTCAGCCCCTCGGCCCGCAACGCCCCGAGGAGGAGTTTCTCCTCGGGCCGCAGCATCGTGACCGAGAGCAGGACCTGATCAGAGGCCGTCACTCGCCCCAGTCCTCTTCCACCTCGGGGGCGAGATCAAGCCGTACCACGGCGGCGTTCTTCTCCACGACCTCGTGCTCCTGGCCGCAGGCCGTGCACTCGGTGATCTCACCCTTTTCCCAGTCCGCCTGGACCTCGAATTCGGTGTCGCACACCAGGCACTTCGGTGCGGCAATGGCGGTGGTCATTCCTCGAACTCCTTAGTTGGTTTAATGTGAAACCGACACGCCGGAACCCATAAACCGGCATGCGGAATTCACCGGACATCGATGGAACCTCGGCTGAACATCGATCCGGCCGGACGGATTCCGGTCAGCGATCCGTCAGTGAAGTGTTTGCGATCCGTTTGCGATCGACTTTCGACCGGCCGGCGTTCCGCTCGCGAACTCCCCCGCTCCGGCACCAGACTGACGTTTCGTCAGGTGGGTTCACCCGGGCCGCGCTTTTTGCACGGGCTTTACGCGGGAGGGGCGCCGGCCGGTCCGGGCGGGTCAGGGCCAGCCGGGGTCGCCCGGGGCGTTGGACGCCTGGGCGTGGGCGACGGTGGTGCGCTCGGCGGTCTCGGCGGCGACAGAAAGGGTCAGCACCGCGGCGGCGACAAACGCGAGTGCCCCGGCAAGTCTGCGCATGTACTTCATTTCTCATTCCCCCCAGAAGAATTTCCGGACTTCCAGCTCTTCGCCGGTGTCCATACGAAGAGCATGCCGTGAGCCACCGGTTGCCGGAAGCGATTGAAGGGGTCATGATCGTGCACTGCAGGAATCTGAAGGGGGATGACATGTGCGGCGATGCCGACATAGGCGGGGGCCCCGAGGCCCATACGGAGGTGTGCGGTGCGGGGATCGAGTTCTATCGCACCGCCCTGCTGGCGGGGAGGGCGCCGCGGGCGGAGGCGCCCGGGTGTGTGAGCACGTTCGGGCTCGTGGCCCCCGCGGTGGACGACCCGGAGGCGATGGTGCCGATCCCGCCCTCGGTGGCGACCGCGGCGCTGGCGTACCCGATGGAGCGGCTGATCCTGGAGCAGCAGCAGTCCCTGGCCGCCGTACGGGCGTCGCTGTCCCAGGCGGAGAGCGTCTACCGCACCGCGCGCCGCAAGGAGAGCGAGTCCTCCCAGCGGCTCACCCCGGCGCCGGCGATCACCGCCGCGCTGGACGAGGCGATCCAGAACACCAGGAACGAGCTGCTCACCGCCCACCCCGGCGGCAAGCGGCCCGAAGAGGTGCTGGTCAAGGCGCTACCGCGCACGCTGGAGGCGCACCGCAAGGGCGTGAAGCAACGCACCCTGTACCAGCACACCGTCCGCGCCCACGGCCCCACCCTCGACTACATCAAGCAGGTCACCGAGCTGGGCGTCGAGGTGCGTACCGTCGACGAGGTCTTCGACCGGATGATCATCTGCGACCGTGCCGTCGCCTTCATCCCCGACATGGGCAAGGACCACGGCACCCACGCCCTCAAGGTCACCGACTCCGGCGTCGTGCACTTCCTGGTCTCCGCCTTCGAGTACGCCTGGGAGCGGGCGAAGCCGGTCGTCTACGAGCACGACCAGCAACGCCCCCCGCTCCTCACCGACGAGACCCGGCTCCACGTCCTGCGCCTCATGGTCGACGGCTACACCGACGCGGCCATCGCCAGCCGGCTCGGCATCAGCACCCGTACCGTCGCCAGCCACCTCAAGAAGGTCAGCGACCTGCTCGGCAGCAACAGCCGCGCCCAGCTCGCCTATCTCACCGCGAAGAGCGACCTGCTGGAGGACGGCACCTCGGGCGACTGCGACTGCGACCACGACTGTGAGGGGCGGACGACGTGAACCGGGCCGGGTCGGGAGATCCCGAGGTCAGGGGAGCCGGACCCGCAGGGAGTAGAACCGCGTCGTCTGTACGGCGTTCTGGTTGTCGTCGCTGACGAGGAGTACGTCGAGCCGCCCGGTCCCCCGGTTTCGCCCCTGCCCGGTGACGGTCATGCCCTCGATGTTGTCGAGCAGCGGGTTCGGCTGGGGCTGCTCGGCGGTGGCACCGAGGGTGGGGCAGTGCACGAGGTCGGCGAGGAGCGTCTTGCGGACGAGCCGTATGCCGCCCTCCTCGCCGGTCAGGGTCTCGACGTGGCTGGTGTCCGTCGCACGGCCCGTCTCGGCGAGGTAGAGGCGGACCGTGTTGCCGACCCCGGCGGTGAAGCCGCGCTCCAGCACGAGCAGCCGCCCGCCCGGGAGGCCCGCCACCTCGACGACGCCGAGCCCGGTGTCGGTGCGGTAGCCGTACTGGGTGGAGAGCCCGAAGTCCCCTCCGCCGCCGTGCCGTCGCCAGGTCTGGAAGCGGACGACACCGGCCGTGTCCCCGGCGAGGGCCCCCTCCATCGAGGCGAGCAGGGTGCGCCCGCCGGGCAGGAGGGTGAGCCCCTCGAAGGTCTGGTTGGAGACGGCCCGCCCGGCCGGGGCGACCTTCAGCGAGCCGGGTACGGGAAGGCTGCCCAGGATCCGCCCCTGCCGGTCGTACCGCCGTACGGTCGGCTCGGTCTCCGAGGTGATGAGCCGGGTGCCGTCCCGGTCGACGACCAGCGCCTCCGAGTCGAGCGCGGCGCCGGTCTCCGTGGCGAGCGGGACGACGCCCGTCGGCCGGAGGGTGCGGCGGTCGAGGGTGAAGAGGGAGGACCGGTCGGAGACGGCGAGGAGCGAGCCGTCGCGGTCGACGGCGAGGCCGGAGAAGTTCCCGACGAAGGTGTCTTCGTACGTCGTCTTGTCGAGGGCGTCGGAGTACCGGTCGATCGACACGGACGCCGAACAGGCCCGCTTTCGCGGTGAGTCGGCGTGAACCGGCCCGGCGGCGGCGAGGGTGGTGGTGGCCGCCGCCAGGCCGGCGGTCAGGGTCGCGAGGAGGGTTCTGAGAGGCATGGCGTCACGGTAGGACGACGCGGGTGCTACGGAGATGGCCTCGCCGTGAACGTCCGGATATCAGCCGCAGCTGCTGCGCTGCCGCTACCGGACCCCGACACCGGCACCGGCCTCCGGCACGGGCACGGTCGCCTCCTGGGGCCGGCCGGTGGGCACGTACCGCTGCACGCTCGACGAAGCCGAGGCGCTCTTCGCGACGGGCACGAGATCCTTGTGGATGGCCTTGGCGACGCCCTGGATGGTGTTCACGCCGTACTTCATGTCGGGGTTGCCGTGGCTGAGGACGGTGATCGTGTAGTCCCGGCCGCCGCCGTTGAACGTACCGACGCTGTGCACCCGCCAGCCGTGCGTGGCGCGGGACAGCCACCCGTTCTTGACGTGCACCTTCACGGTGGACGGCGCGCCGGCCGGGGTCCCCCAGCGCTGGGCGGCGACCACCTTGTTCATGAGCTTGAGGACGTAGGCGCGGCCGTTGTCGCTCAGGACGCTGTTCTTCGCGGTGAGCAGCGCGAGCAGCCGCTGCTCGTCCCGGACGGTGATCCGGGTGAGCCCCCAGTAGTTGTTCGCGCCCGGCTTGGTCTGGGTCATCTTGGCGGCGGCGAGGAACCCCTTGATCTTCGTCAGGCCGAGCTGCTTCCACAGGGTGCTGGTGGAGGCGTTGTCCGACTTGGTGATCATGGCGGTGGCGAGCTTGGTCTCACGATCGGTGAGATACCGCCCCTTCTTCTTCGCGTCCCACAGCAGCGCCGCGAGCACGGTCACCTTCACGATGCTGGCCGAGTCGAAGGCGGTGTCGCCCCGCAGGGTGCAGGTGGTCTTCGTGGTCCGGTCGTACAGCCCGACCGCCACCGTCCCCTTCCGCTTCGCCAGCGCCGTCGTGATGTCCTTCTGCAACTTCTGCGCCAGCCCCGCCTGCGCCGAAGTACAACTGACCTGCGGCCCCGCGGCCACCGCGGCCGGCGCGAACGCGACCGCCAACGGCACGACCATCCCGGCCCCGATCCCCGCGGCGAGCACCCGCGTCCCTCTGGACGTGCGGGATATCCGGGCTCTCCGGTGAGTCATGAACGCTTCCCCCTGTGAGTGACGAGAACGCGCCACTGGCGCATCCATCTCAGTCGACTCGCGAGGATGGTCGATAGTTGTACGTGTGTTCCCTTCTTGGGGGTGTGAGGTAGGTGAAGAAACAGAGTCCCGAAGCGCCCTACAGGGGCCTCACGGGGAACGGGAAGAGGTGCCGGATCTGGCGACAGGCTTCACCCCGGCCCGCGATCACGGCTCCGAAGCCGGGGAGTAGCCGAGGCGGCCGAAGTCGTCGAGGTCGTCGCCGGGGCCGTCCTCGCCGCCCGCCCCTTCACCTTCACCTTCACCTTCACCGACGGACGCGGACAGACGCCCGCCCCGGCTCACCGCGATCCGCTGTACGTCGGTCAGCGACTCGCTCATCCGGGCCAGCAGGAAGCGGAGTTGCGCGGGGGTCACCCGGCGGTCGGCGAGTATGTCGGCCGCGTGAGAGAGGAGTTCGCCCGCCATGCCGAGCTGGACGCTCTCGATGTCGTCGGCCAGCCGGGAGACGTAGCCCGCGCCGTCGCCCACCAGATAGCACCGCTTGCCGCCCGCTCCCACCCAGGGCAGCAGCCGCGCCCCGCTCACGTCCACCGCTCCCTCTCCAGCAGGAACAGCGCGTGCCGCCGGGCCTCTTGGAGGCGGTATCCGGGCTCGTGCCCCGGGGCGAGCCACGGCCGCGCCAGCGCGTTGGCCGCCGCGACCGCCAACGTGCCGTTCTCCGCCCTCGCCGGGCGGGACCCGAGATGATGCACGGTCGGGCCCGAAATCAGGCGTTTCCGCCGCGACTTGAAGAAGCGGGCGATACGGTTGCCCATGTCGTCGAATCCGTTCCTGTGTAGCGATTCATGACCACGCCCCCGGACCGGTGCGACGGTCGCGGGGGTTTGCTTTGTGTAGCGATGCACTCACAGGGTGAGACAGGCCGGGCTGGTCTCGCCAGGGGGTAGCTGGTGACAGCGCATTTGTCACAAGGGAGTGGCGCGATGGGCACGATTTACGGCGATTGGCTCAAGCAACAACGTGGAGCGGCGGGGCTGACACAGCAGCAGTTGGCCGAGATGGCGGTCATGACGCGTTCGCACGTCGCGCACATCGAGGCGGGGCGCCGGGTGCCGTCGAAGGAGGACGCACGGCGGCTGGACAGGGCCCTGAACACGGGGGATGTGCTGAGCAGCTTCTTGCCGCAGGACGACGTGGTGGTCTCGGACTACTTCGAGGCAGTGCGGCTGCTCGAACAACAGGCAGCGACGATCAGGGAGTTCGCCAGTGCGTTCGTACCGGGGATTCTTCAGACGAAGGGGTACGCGCGTGCGGTTCTGAGCAAGGTCTTCCCTCCCGTGAGTGAAGAAGAATGTGACAGGCGCGTTGGCACACGCCTTGAGCGCGCGAGACTCCTGGACGATCCAGTGACACCCGCGGTCTGGACGTTGCTGGACGAGGCGGTGCTACGTCGCCCCATGGGCAGCGCGGAGGTGATGGCGGAGCAGCTCATGCACCTGGCCCGCCTGGCGGAGAACGGTCGGGTACGCGTCCACGTACTGCCCTTCGAAGTCGGCCTCCACCCGCTCATGCAGGGCATGTTGACGCTCATGACGTTCGAGGACCAGCCGCCGGTGGGCTACGGCGAGGGCCTGAACATGGGAAAACTCCACGACACGCCCACTGTCGTCAAGCGACTCGAAGACCTCTACGCTCTCGCACTGAGCGACGCGATGTCACTCAGGGAGTCAATCGCCCTGCTGCGGACCACAGCAAAGGACTACGGACACCATGACTGAACACACCATCCCCGACGCCGCCACCCTCACCGGCTGGCGCAAGTCCTCGTACAGCTCAAGCAACCCCGACAGCTGCCTCGAAGTCATCGACCGCCACCCCGCGGGCGTCCCCGTCCGCGACTCCAAAACCCCCCACGGCCCCGCCCTGCTCATCTCATCGCCCAGCTGGACCCTGTTCGTCGCGGCCGTGAAAGCGCGGTGAGTGGAACGGCCGAGACGAACGCCCCCCGGGGCCCGACTGTGACGCCGGGCCCCGGGACACGGCATCAGTCCACGATCACCACGCCACGCGCGACCCGCGCGCCCGGCGCCGTACCGACCAGTCCGGTGATGGCGCCGAAGTTGCCCTCGACCTCCGACTTCTCGGCCGCGTTCGGGTTGGGGTTCGTGCAGGAGACGCCCGCGCTGGAGCCCGACATCAGGCTGGTGCAGGGGCCGGGCTTGCGGTCCGGCAGGCCGAGGATGTGGCCGAGTTCGTGCGACGCGATACGGATCGTGTTGTAGCCCTCGTCGACGGCCTGGCGTCCCATGTAGACCGTGCCGTTGCCGAGAGAGGTGGTCAGGGCCCGGGGCCAGCCGTTGTCGGCCACGATCCGGATGTTGGCGCGCTGCCCGGCGGCCACCGGTCGCAGTTCCAAGGCGTCCACGCTCTCGTTCCAGATCGCCGCGCCCCGATCGACAGCGGCCTTGAACTCCGCCGACGCACCGGCGTCGTAGGTGACGACGCGGGCGGCGAGCGGCTGCTGTCGCTCACCCGGGTCCGGCGCGGCAGCGTAGGCCTGGCCGCCGACCAGGCTGAGCGCCGCCACCGTGAGGGCGGCGGTGAAGCCATGGACGAACGTGCGGGAGTACCGGGAGTGCTGGGAGTACATGGGCGACCTCCTGTGGGGGGTGAGGTGGGCTCATGGCGTGCTCATGCCACGCGCCCCTCAGCTCACTGCCCACCCCCGAGGGCCTCAATCCGTCAATCGACACCAGCCCCCAGCGCACACCTACGGCGCACCACACTGTGTGGGACAAGCGCACTCCATGTGAATATCCCGTGATTGCTTCAACCCTCAAGATCGGCCAGTCTGTTGCACTGACCGCGAAAGGCCAGCTCAGCAGGGGAGAACGTGGCGCTCCGGATACATTTCACCGAAATAGACCTCGCGAGGACACGCGTGGCGACGCGCATGGATCCGCTGTGGGAACTCGCCGCGAGCCTGCACCGCCTGCAGTCACGGAGGGGCCGCTGGGCCTACGCCGAGTGGTACCGCGGGGCCCGGATCGCGATGCGCGAGCAGAAGTTGGAACGGGCGCTGCGCACCACGCTGCTGCCGCTGTACCCGAGAGCCGCCTACTTCCCCGACTTCCTGACTCCCCCGCAGACCCTGGGCGACCTGAAGGGAGGCCTCGACGAACTCCTCACCACTGCGCCCCGCCGTGTCGGCGAGGAGATCGAGCTGCTCGACCAGGCCGTCGGAGCACCCTCCTGGGCACGTCGGCTCGTGGAGTCGCCCGAACGGGCGGCGCTGGTACAGGCGTTACGCGCCTACTACGGTGCCGTCGTCGCCCCGTACGAGGACCGGATGACGGCCAGGATCGAGGCGGAGCGCACAGCGCGATGTCGCGGGCTCATGGACGGCGGCATCGAGGGCATGCTCGCCGGGCTCGGCCCCACCATGCAGTGGCGGCGGCCCGTACTGCACGTCCGCTACCCCGCGCAGGAACGCGACCTGCACCTCAACGGACGGGGAATCACCCTCGTCCCCTCCTACTTCTGCTGGGACGCCCCGGTCAGCCTCGCCGACCCCGAGCTGTCGCCCGTCCTGTACTACCCGCTTCTCCACGAACAGCCGCCGCCGGACGCGCCGTTGGGCGGCGCCCTCGCCGACCGGTCGCTGACCGAACTGCTGGGGCGGGCCCGCGCCGCCGCCTTCCGCGCCACCGCCAACGGGGCCACGACCGGCGAGATCGCCCGCGCCGCCCACGTGTCCGCGTCGTCCGCCAGCAGACACGCCACCGTGCTGCGCGACTCCGGCCTGATCACCACCATCCGGCACGGCGCGGCCGTACTGCACACCCTCACCCCGCTCGGCGCGTCCGTCCTGCGCGCCGCGACCGGCGCGGCGTCCGCCCCCGCGCCCCCCTCGTCCTACTCGCGCGTCAACTCGCCCTCGCCCACGAGGTCGGAGGAGCCGAACAGGCCCTCTCCCGAGGTGTCGAAGGAGTAGCGGGCGGTGTCGGTGTCCAGGCCGGTCAGGGAGATCTCCACCTCGTCGAGACAGCCCCCGGTGCCGTAGGTGATGTGTTCCATGACGTCCACGCGGGAGTCCGTGCGGTGGCGCAGGGTCCAGTACCCGCCACAGGAGAGCTTCGGGTACTCCACCTCGGCGACCCGTTCGCCGGTCTTCCCTCCGGTGTAGCGGATCCGGACGTCGTAGACGCTGGCCCCCTCACCCTGGTTCACCGTGCCTTGCCAAGTGCCGTCGAAGTCGAACTGCTCGGGCGCGGTCGGGGACGCTTTCGTCGGGGACGGTTTCGTCGGGGACGCTTTCGTCGAGGGCGGTGTGGTCGAGGTGTCCGGCGTGGGCGGGCGGTCGTCGGCGTCGGACACCGTGGCCGACCGTTGCGGGACGGCAGCCGCATCGTTCTCGCCCCCGTCGCCGTCGCGCAGGGCCAGGACAAGGGTGATGGCCAGGACCGCGGCGAGGGCGGTGCCGAGCGCGGCCAGCAGCGGCGCCCTGCCCGCCGGACGGCGGTCCGGCACGGCTGTCGTCGACCCGGCCGACCGCGGGAACGTGGCGGCGGGGTGTCCGGGGGTTCCGCCGCCGGCGGGAACAGGGGTGGGCCAAGCGGTGGCGGTGGGCGCGTGGTGCAGGCCCGGGCCGCCGTCCACCTGGGTCGGCACCGGCCCTTCGAGGGTGAGCAGCCTGGCCGCTTCCTGTCCCAGCCGGGCGGTGACCGCCGGCGGCAGCCAGACGTCCGGGGTGCCGGGGCCCACGACGCGGGTCGCCTCGGCCTCGATCTCCCGCGCGGCGGGCCGGTCGGCGGGGTCGCGGGCCAGGCAGCGCTCGACGAGGTCGTGGAGAGGGCCGTCGAGACCGTCCAGGCGGGGCGGTTCGCTGAGCACACGCATCAGCACCGCGTGCGGGGCATCCTCGCCGGTCGACTCGAACGGACTGCGGCCGGTGGCGGCATAGGCCAGCACGGCACCGAGGCCGAAGACATCGCTCTTCTCCCCGACGCGTTCCCCGCGCACCTGCTCGGGCGACATGAAACCAGGCGATCCGATGACCGCGCCCGTGCGGGTGGCCACGCTGGAATCGACGGCCCGCGCGATGCCGAAGTCGATGACCGTGGGGCCGTCCAGGGTGATGAGTACGTTGGAGGGCTTGAGGTCCCGGTGCAGTACGCCGAGGCCGTGGATGGCCGACAGGCCGGCGGCGAGGCCGCGGGCCAGGTGCCACACCGAGTCCGGCGGCAGGGGGCCGTGCCATTCGTCCACGACGCGGTGCAGGGCCGGACCGGGCACGAACTCGGTCGCGAACCAAGGGGTTTCGCCCTCGGTGTCGGAGTCCAGCACCCGCGCCGTCCCGGCGCCCGCGACCCGTCGCACGGCGGCGACCTCGCGGCGGAAGCGAAGACGGAACTCCGGCTCCTCCGCCAGATGCGGATGGATCAGTTTCACGGCGACGGCCCGCCCGTCCGGGGCCCGGGCCAGGAACACCCGGCCCATTCCGCCGGACCCCAGCCGGCCCACCAGCCGGAACTGCCCCAGCATCAGCGGATCCCCCGCCCGCAGCGGCTTCATCGCTTCGTCCCCTGCAACACGCGCACCCGAACCCCCTCCACCGCACCTCCGTCACGGTCACGGCCCGGACAGTGTGGCAGCTCACGGGACGGGTGGTCCTGATTTTGACGGGTTCGCCGCCTTCGGATTCGTCGCACTCGCCCTTCTGCCACCACACGTCGCGCGGGCCGCACCCGTGTCGGCCGAAGCACCGCGCCGAGCAATGGCATCCCCACACTGACCTGCACTTTTGCGCTGAGCCGCAAAGGCATGGCCCGAGCCCGCACCGCAGGGAATCGTATGCCGCACGCACCGCCACGGTGGGACCGACCGACCCGACCGACACGGCTGCACGGGCACCAGACACAGGCACAGGCACAGACACGAACGCGGGCACAGGCACGAGCACAGGCACAGGCACCAGGGGGGAACCGGCATGAAGAAGCGAGCGTCCGCCGACATCGTCGCCGTGACCTGCGCCGGTGCGCTGTCGCTGTTCGTCGCCGTCACCTCGGCCGGCTGCTCGGTGAGCGCGAGCGACACCGCCGGTAGGCAGAGCAACTCCACGTCCGGTCCGAAGGCACAGGGCCGGGAGCTGACCGATGCCGAACAGCTCCTGGTACAGCGCGCCGAAGCACGGCTCGTGAAGAAGTGCATGGAGAGCAAGGGCTTCAAGTACTGGGCGTGGACGGTACTGACCGTCGACGACCTCAAGGGCGGTGGTTACGTGCTCACCGACCCCGTATGGGCGAAGAAGCACGGCTACGGCAGCCGGCTCACCGACCGGCTCCAGAACATCCAGCGCGACGACCCGAACAACACGTACGCCAACAAGCTTCCGCGGCAGGAGCGGGTCCGCTACGGCAAGGCGCTCGAAGGCAGCCCGTCGAGCGGGATGCTGAGCGCCGAACTGCCCGGCGGGGGCACCGTCCAGACGCCGCGTCACAGCTGCCAGACCGAGGCCAAGAGTGGGCTCTACGGCGATTTCGAGACCTGGTTCCGGGCGGAGAAGACCGCCACGAACCTGTCCTCCTTGTACGTGCCCGACCTCGTCGAGGACAAGCGCTTCACGCACGCGGTCGAGCAGTGGTCCACCTGTATGCGCCGAGCCGGCCACGACTACGCCGATCCTCCGGCGATCCGCCGCGAACTCCCCTCGCTCACCCAGGGGTTGTCGTCCGAGAAGTCCTATGCCGTCGAGGTCGGACTGGCGGTCGCCGAGGCCACCTGTGCGACCGGGACCCCGCTGGCCGACACGGCGCGCGCGCTGGACACCGAGTACCGCGACAAGAAGCTCGGCCGATACGCCACGGACATCACCACGTACCGGCGTATGGCTCTCGCCGCGCTTGCCCGGGCGAAGGACATCGCCGGTTAGGCCTCGACCCCACCCACCCCAGAAGAACAAGGAGTGATCCCTCATGCGCAAGACCCTCGCAACAGTCGCCACGCTCGGCCTCGCCGGCCTCGCGGTGATCGTCCCGACCAGTGGCGCCCAGGCCGCCACCGCCTGCGACAACGCGTACAACAGCGCCAGCCTCGGCTACTTCTACGCCTACTCCGGCGACAACTGCAGCGGATATCTCGGCAGCGCCGAGGGCTCGGACTCCAACTGGGGCAACAGCCAGGGCTCGTTCCAGGACGGCGACACCAACAACGCGGAGTCGATCCTCCACCGGGGGTCCTCCGGCCTCGCCGTCCAGGTCTTCAACGGGACGGGCGACGACTGGGCGGGCGGATACACCTGCATCAAGAAGTCCGAGCTGTACATGAGCAGCCTCAACGGCTTCTCGTTCACCAGCGGCTACGACGTGGACAACGGGATCAGCTCCCACCGCTGGCTGGCCGAGGGCTCCTGCGCGAAGTTCCTGGACTCCTGACGCCCCCGGGCTCCTGACAGCCGGCCGATCCGGCCCAGCGGGAGCCGCACCGCACGTCACTCCCGTGGCCCACCACAGCGCGATCGTGGTGGGCCACGGGTCTGTCCGGTTCTCCTCGCAAGACATCCCCAGCACGCCCTGATTCCCACGTCAATTGGGGTCTTCCCTCTGGTCGGGGCAGGCAGAGGGGAGTCGAGGCACAGGGGTTGCCCCGTTAGCGACAACGTCACCGAATCGCCTTCCCGCCGTAACACACGAACTGACCGGTCCATGCCAATCTCTCGGTTACCGACACAGTCAACCCGCGTAGACCGAGGCTCCCCCAAGCAACTCCTCGCTCCGCGCGGCCCTCTGGGAAGGGACACCCCACATGCCCGCTGCGCGGATACGCAGTTGGAAGACCGTCGCTCTCGCGGCGTCCGCCGTGCTCGTCGGTCTCGTCCTGCCGACGGCCACCGCCGGCCCCGCCTCGGCGACGACGACCGCATACGACGACACGTACTACGCGAACGCCATCGGCAAGACCGGTACGGCCCTGAAGTCCTCGCTGCACACGATCATCAGCGACCAGACGACGCTCTCGTACTCGGCGGTCTGGAACGCGCTGAAGGTCACCGACCAGGACCCGAACAACAGCAGCAACGTGAAGCTGCTGTACAGCGGTATCTCGCGCAGCAAGACCCTCAACGGCGGCAACTCCGGCAACTGGAACCGCGAGCACGTGTGGGCGCAGTCCCACGGCGACTTCGGCACCTCGGCCGGCCCGGGCACCGACCTGCACCACCTCCGCCCCGAGGACGTGACGGTCAACGCCAGGCGCGGCAACCTGGACTTCGACAACGGCGGCAGCACCTTCACCAACAGCGGTGGCAGCCTCGTCGACTCGAACTCCTTCGAGCCGCGTGACGCGGTCAAGGGCGATGTGGCCCGCATGATCCTGTACATGGCCGTCCGTTACGAGGGCGACGACGGCTGGCCCGACCTGGAGCCCAACGACCTCGTCACCAACGGCGGCACCCGGTTCCACGGCCGCCTCTCCGTCCTGAAGACCTGGAACGACGAGGACCCGCCGGACTCCTTCGAGGAGAACCGCAACGAGGTCATCTACGACACCTACCAGGGCAACCGGAACCCGTTCATCGACCACCCGGAGTGGGTCGAGGCGATCTGGTAGACCAGCGGAGTCCGGCCGCGAAGCCGGTCTTCCGGGCGGCGGGGGTCCCAGCGAGAGCTGCGGCCCCCGCCGGTCCGTCCGGCTACTCGCTTCGGTTACTCACTCATGACACTCGGGCGTACAACCGGTGAAGGCCCATTCGAGTCGAACTGGGTGGACGCGGCGCTTCCGCTCGCGTACCCCCGACCCGAAAGGCACGTGATGTCACGAGGACGAGCAGGAGCACGACGTAGAACCCGTACGGCGGCGCCCTTGGCGGCAGCGGTACTGCTGGCCGGAGGCCTGACCTCCTGGTCCCTCACCGGCACGGCGTCCGCGGCCGGATCCTCGGCCGAATCGGTCGGCGTGCGGGACGACTTCAACAAGGACGGATACGCCGACCTGGTCATCGCCGCTCCCAACGCCACGGTGTCGGGCAAGGCCAAGGCCGGCTACGTCGCCGTCGTCTACGGCTCGAAGAGCGGCCTGTCGCCGTCGACGGCCTCGAAGCGGAAGCTGTTGAGCCGGTCGACGAGCCAAGTCCCCGGCTCCGCCACCGCGAACCAGCGCTTCGGGTCCTCCTTCACCAAGGGCGACCTGGACCGGGACGGCTACGGCGACCTGGTGATCGCGGGCGGCCCGGCGGGCTCGGTGATCGTGTGGGGCTCGGCTTCCGGCCTGACCGGCGGCACGAGCGTCGCCGGGTACGGCGCCTCCCCGCAGGCCGGCGACTTCGACGGCGACGGCAAGACGGACCTCGCCCTGTTCTCCGCGCAGTCCGTGGGCGGCGACGACCCCGAGGGTGCCCCGGCGGCCCTGTGGAAGGGCCCGATATCCCGCACGGGCGAGCCCACCGCCGTACTCGACCTCCTCGACAAGTCCCTGTGGTGGGGCTACGGCGAGGACGGCGCCTCCTGCGCGACCGACGGCGGCTGCGAGGACGGCCCCTCCTCCATCACCGGTCCCGTCGTGTCCGGCCAGGTCGGCGACGTCAACGGCGACGGCAGGGACGACATCGTCCAGTGGCACTACACGGGCGACGGGACGTGGGGCAACCGCCTGCTGCTGGGCGGCGCTTCGGGCTTCACGCGCGGTGCGGTGAACGGCTGGGACGTGAGCCGCGACCCGGCGGGCACCGGCATCGGTGACATCGACGGCGACGGATACGACGACGTGGTCGTCGGCGCGGACGCCGACTCCGACAAGGTCCGCGTGACCTACGGCTCCCCGACCGGCCTCGCCGACACCCAGTCCTTCGACCAGAGCCTGCCCGGCTTCCCCGGCGCCCAGGAGGACGGCGACCTGGTCGGCTCCTCCGTCTCCGTGGCCGATGTGACCGGCGACGGTTACGCCGACCTCGCCCTCGGCATCGCGTACGAGGACGTCGCCGGGATCGTCGACGCGGGTTCGGTCGTCCTGGTGCCCGGCTCGGCCGCCGGTGTCACGGGCGCCGGCACGAAGGTGTTCCACCAGGACACGGCGGGGGTTCCCGGCGTCGCGGAGAAGGACGACAAGTTCGGCGCCACGACCGCCCTGCTCGACCTCAACGGCAACGGCCACCGCGACCTCGTGGCCGGCGCCCCCGCCGAGAACAGCGAGAACGGCGCGGTCTGGGTGCTGCCCGGCACGGCCTCCGGCCCGGCCGTGACGTCGGCGCTCGCCTTCGGCCCGAAGGACGTGGCGGGGCCGTACACGGACGCGTGGTTCGGAGCCGCACTGCGCTGAGCTGGGGGCGGCTCGCCGGTCGGGGGAAGGGTCGTCCGTTGGGAAAGGGTTGTCCGTTGGGAAAGGGTTGTCCGTTGGGAAAGGGTTGTCCCGGCCATTACCCTCCCCGGGGCGAATCCACAGCTGACTGCCAGCCGGACCACAGTGCGCGCCCATGGCGCCGTCGGACGGTGCGGTGGTGACATCTGCCACCGATCCACATCCCGACACGACCGACACCACCGGTGCCGCCGGCGCGACCGGCGCCGGCGGCGCCACCGAGCCGTCGGTCACGCCCGATCCTCCGGCGCCCCCGCCGCCCGCGGGGCCGCCGGAGGCCGCACCGCGCTGGTCGCTGCCCGCCCTGGCCGGGATCATGATCCTGGCGGCGGTGCTGTACTCCTGGAACCTCTCCTCCTCCGGCCTGAACAGCTACTACAGTGCGGCCGTGCTGAGCGGCACGGAGAGCTGGAAGGCGTGGTTCTTCGGCTCGCTGGACGCGGGGAACTTCCTCACCGTCGACAAGCCACCCTTCGTACTCATGGTGATGGGCCTGTCCTGCCGGATCTTCGGCTTCGGGACCTGGCAGATGATGGCGCCGCTGATCGCCTCCGCGCTCGGCACCATCTGGATCCTGCACTCGTCGGTGAAGCGGGTCTGGGGCCACGGGGCGGCGGCGGTCGCCGCGCTCGTCCTCGCCCTCACCCCCATCACGGTCGCCATCAACCGTGACAACAACCCTGACACCCTCCTCGTCTTCCTGATGGTCGCGGGCGCGGCCCTCGCCCTGCGGGCCGTGCACAACGGCAGGCTGCTGCCGCTGCTCGGCTCGGCGGCATGCTTCGGGCTCGCCTTCAACACCAAGATGCTCCAGGGCTACATCGCACTGCCCGCCGTCTTCGCGGTCTATCTGTACGCGGCCAACACGGGCCTCGTGAAGCGCGTCGTGAACCTGCTGCTCGCCGGGGTGGCGCTGGCCGCCGCCAGCTTCTGGTGGGCGGCGGCCGTGTCCCTCGTACCCGCCGACGAGCGGCCGTACATCGGCGGCTCCACGGACGGCACCGCCTGGAACCTGATCATGGGCTACAACGGCCTGGGCCGGATCCTCGGCAGCGAAGGCGGCGGCGGAGGCGGCGGGGGCGGCGGAGGCGGCCTCTCCGGCACCGCCGGCCTCGGACGGATGTTCAACGACACCCTCGGCGGCCAGATCTCCTGGCTCCTCCCCTTCTCGGCCAT
The DNA here is from genome assembly GCF_016598475.1 of Streptomyces adelaidensis. Classification (GTDB taxonomy): domain Bacteria; phylum Actinomycetota; class Actinomycetes; order Streptomycetales; family Streptomycetaceae; genus Streptomyces; species Streptomyces adelaidensis. The sequence goes on along the minus strand of NZ_JAEMUX010000065.1, from coordinate 5,835 downwards.
CGCCCTCATCGGCGGTCTCGTCCTGTGCGGCCGCGCCCCGCGTACGGACCTCACGCGCGCCGCGCTGGTCATGTGGGGCGGCTGGACGGCCCTGCACTACGTGACCTTCGGCCTCGCCGAGGGCACGATGCACCCGTACTACACGACCGCGCTCGCCCCCGGCATCGCGGCCCTGTGCGGGGGCGGCGGCCTCATGCTGCTGCGCGCCTTCCGCACGGACAAGCGGTGGCTCTGGGTGCTGCCGGCCGCGTTCGCGGTCACGGCTGCCTGGGCGGTCGTCCTGCTGCGCCGGGCCACCGACTGGAACGTGTGGCTGTGGCCGGCGATCGCGGTCGTCATGGCGCTGGCCGTGGCAGGCCTGATCGTCTTCCGCTCCGGCAACCGCGTACGCCTCCTGGCCGCCTCCCTGACCGCCGCGATCGTCGCCTCGGTCGCGGGCCCGGCCGCGTACGCCGCCACCGAACTCTCCTCCGCCAGCGGCGGCATGGGCGGCAACAACCCGACCGCCGGCCCCACGACGGGCAGCGGCATGGGCGGCTTCGGCGGCGGCGGCAACCGCGCGAGCGGCGGCGGTCCTGGCGGCGGCGGCTTCCCGGGCGGTGGCCAGAACGGCCAGGCCAACGGCCAACAGCAGGGCGACGGCCAGCTGGGCACACCCCCGAGCGGCGCCCCTGGCGGCACCCAGCAGGGCGGCCAGGCCCCGCAGGGCGGCACGAGCGGCACTCCCGGTGGCGGTGGCACGGGCGGTGGCGGCGGTGGCGGTGGCGGTGGCGGTATGGGCGGCAGCGCCAGCAGCGAGCTGATCTCCTACCTGAAGAAGAACCAGGGCGACGCCAAGTGGCTGCTCGCGGTGTCGGGTTCGATGAGCGCGTCCCAACTCATCCTCAGCAGCGGCGAGCCCGTCATCTCCATGTGGGGCTGGACCGGCAGCGACCAGGCCATGACCCTCGCCAAGCTCAAGGAACTCGTCAAGGCCGGCGAACTCCACTACATCCAGCTCGGCGGCGGTATGGGCGGCGGCCGCGGCGGCGACTCCATCCTCAGCTCCGAGGTGACCACCTGGGTGCAGAAGAACGGAAAGGCGGTGGAGGGCAGCGAGTACGGCGAGACCACATCCACCTCGTCGGACGGCCAGTCGACCTCGACGATCTACCGGCTGGACCCCTCCGACGTCGGCTGAGGCCCCTGAAGAACGGCCCGGGAGCTCTCGACGCTCCCGGGCCTTGCCCAACCGCTCGGCGAGGGACAGCGGGACACCCTGTCTCCCACCTGGCGGTTGTCGTCATCCCTCCTCGATCCTCGATGGAGAGGACATCGATGAGACGGCGTGACCGCCGTCGTACATGAAGCACAGGACGTCCGCCGTCCTGCCCTCGGGCGCGTCCGCGATCCTGAGGATGCCGTGGGAGGCGTGTCCCATACCGGCCGGATGGACAGCACCGCCATCCGGGACTCCTACGACGCGGTCGCGGACGTGTACGCACAGGGCTTCACCGCGGATCCGGCCTCCAAGCCGTCGGACCACGCCATGCTGACGGTCTTCGCCGAGCAGATTCCGCGAGAGGGCCTTGTGGCCGACGTGGGGTGCGGGCCTGCCCAGGTGGCCTGTTTCCTGGCCGATCTCGGAGTTCCGGTCCTGGGCTTTGACGTGTCACCGGGCATGGTGGAGGTGGCCCGGGCACGCAGGCCCGGCCTGGATGCGCGGGTCGGATCGATGCTCGACCTTCCACCGGGCGACGGAGAACCGGCCGGTGTGGTGGCGTTCTACTCGCTGGTCCATCTCCAGGTCGAGGAACGACCGCTGGCCTATGCGGAGTTCGCCCGGGTCCTCCGGCCGGGAGGCCTCGCCCTCGCCGCCTTCCACGCGGGCCAGGACGTTCGGCAACCGGACTCCTGGTTCGACCGCCCGGTCGCGCTCGACTTCTTCGCTCCGCGTCCCGAAGAGGTGGCCGCGGGCCTTGCCGCTGCCGGATTCGCGATGGAGGCAACGCTGCCGCGAGGGCCGTATCCGGGGGAAGCGGACACCGAGCGCGCGTATCTGCCGGCCCGCAAAGCGCCGGGCCGCTGAGGAGACCACCACACCCGGGTACGCCTGGGGCCAGTCGCGGCCCGATGAACCGGACGCCCCAGGTCACATCGAGACCGGCAAACAGGTCGACAGGGAAACGGTATGTTCACACCCTTGACACAACTGAACTAATCCGTACAGTTCATTTTCGGAGTCCGGACTGTATCGGCTGGGAACGGCCTCTGCTCCTCCCCCCGCTCAGCGCGCCCACATGGGCGGTTCGCTATGCCCGCACGAGGAAGGACGAGGATGTCAAAGATGCCATCATCCCGTAGCGATTCCCCCGGAATCGGATCGCCTGACGGGGCGCGGGGCTCCCTGCGCACGTATGTCGCCGGCCTGCGCCAGTACCCCGCATCGGCCCGGCGAGCGGCCGTGGCTTGCGTCCTGGCCATGGCCCTGAGCCCGGCCGCCCTGATCACCACGCTCGCCTTCCTCGTGGAGCCGGTGTCGGCGGATTTCGGCTGGTCCTCGACCACCACGCTGACCCTGTTCAGCGTCCCGACCCTGCTGGCCCCGTTGGCTCTGCCGCTCGCCGGCCGCTGGGTGGACCGCTTCGGGGCCCGGGTGGTCGCCATCCCCGGCACGCTCCTGTACGGGCTGGCCATCGCCGCCGTCTCGCTCGTCGGCGCGAGCACGACGCAGATGCTCCTCGCCCAGATCGTGCTCAACTTCTGCGGCTACATGTCCATCATGGGTGTGGTCTACAAGGTCGTGGCCAAGTGGTTCCCGGATCACCGCGGCGCCGCCTTCGGCATCCTCATCGGCGCCGCCTCCAGCGTCGGCGGCGCCGTCATCGCTCCGCTGTGCCAGTGGACCATCTCCGCCTACGGCTGGCGCACCACCTACGTGATCCTGGGTGCGGCCGTCCTGCTGATCGTCTTTCCGGCCCAGATCCTCTTCATGGAGAAGCCTGAGCGAACGGCACAGGCGCGCGGGGGCACCCTGCCCGCCGCGGCGCGCCTGGTGGTGCGGGAGGAGCAGCCCGGCGTCCCGTTCCTGGCGGCGCTGCGCACCCGGGCCTGGATCGTCGCCGTTGCCATCCTGACGCTTGCGGCCGGTGCGGCGATGAGCATCCGGCTCAACGCCACCTCTCTCTTCGGCGACGCCGGCTACTCCGCGACGGCCGTCTCCTTCGCGACTTCGCTGATGCTCCTGGCGTCGGTGGGGGGGCAGATCGCCGGAGGCGTCGCGATGGACCGCAGCAGGAGTCCCCGCGCCTTCATGCCCTTCGTGGCCTGTCTGGTTCTGGGCCTGCTCTTCGCCCTCTACGCCAGCGGCGGTGTGTGGATGCTGTACCTGTCCATGGCCCTGCTGGGCATGGTGATGGGCGCCGAGGCCTCCGTGGGCCCGTACCTCATCGCCCGCTATTTCGGCCTGCGAGCCTTCGCCCAGATCCAGGGCGTCGTGCTGGGCATGGTGAGCTGCATCGGCGTCGGCCTGTTCCCGATCCTGGTGTCGGGCATGACCGAGAGCAGCGGCAGCTACGGCGGCGCGCTGGTCGTCCTGATCGCAGTGAGCGCGGTCACCCTCGCGCTGGTCCTGCTGCTGCCGCGCTATCCGGAGGTTTCGCCCGAGCTGAGCGAGACCGACGAGGCGACCGCCTCGGACCTCGCGCACTCCTGACCCGACCGCTGTTCCGAGGCTGTCCGTCGCGGTCCGGTCATCGCCTGACCACCCGCCAGACGGACAGCCTCGCCGGCTGTCCACGGGACCTGGACGCACCGCACCGACCACCTCGAAGCCCTGGCGGCGGAAGCGGATCCGGCACACGCGCCGAGCGGAAGAAGCTGGTCCTCGACTTCGAGGCGGCGCCGGCCCGGTCGGCCATGACCGGGACCGTGGACGAGGGGATCGATGCCGTCATCGCGCGGACGTCGCCCCTGACTACATCCAGCGCGACCCGAACATGCCGGACGGGAGCAAGGCCCTGGCGGATTCCCTCCGTGCGATCGGGCCCACGGGCGGCACTCCCCCCGACCCGGGACAGACGTACGACTGGTTCATTCCGGCCATCCGCACGCGAACACCCGGTCATGGGCCGCCGGCCGCAGGCGCCGAGCGCCGAGCGCCGAGCAGTCTGGCCAAGTCGCGAAGGTGAAACTAAACTGAACGATACAGTTCAGATCGATGGATCGGAGCATCATGACATTTCTCGGGGATCATGACTGGCAAGGGCGCATCTTTTCCGGCGGGTGGGTGGACGGGTCCGGTGAGTCCTACGACTCCGTCGAACCGGCCACCGGCAAGGTGCTGGGCCGGGTGGGCACCGCCACGCCCGCCGACCTGGACCGTGCCGTGGCGCAGGCCTCGCGGGCGCAGCGCGACTGGGCGTCCCTGCCGTACGTCGAGCGGGCACAGGTGCTGCGTCGTGCCGGGGCCCTGTTCGAGAAGCACCTGGCCGAGATAGCGGACTGGATCGTGCGGGAGTCGGGGGCCCTGCGCCCGTTCGCGGAGTTCCAGACATCGAACGGAGCCGCCGAGGAGTGCTACGAGGCCGCGGGCCTCGCGGCCGCCCCGTTCGGCGAGGTGCTCCGCTCGGTCGAGGACCGGCTGTCGTTCTCACGGCGCAAGCCGGTGGGCGTGGTGGGCGTGATCTCCCCGTTCAACGCGCCGATGGTGCTGGCCATGCGGGCGGTGGCGCCGGCGCTGGCGCTGGGCAACGCGGTCGTCCTCAAGCCCGACCCGCGCACGGCGGTCTGCGGGGGCGTCACGATCGCGCGGGTCTTCGAGGAGGCGGGACTTCCCGAGGGCGTGCTGCACGTCCTGCCCGGTGGCGCCGACGTCGGGGCGGCGCTGGTGGACGATCCGCGGGTGCCGGTCATCGCGTTCACCGGGTCGACGCGGGCCGGTAAGGCGATCGCGACGGCCGCGGCGCAGCGTCTGAAGCGGGTGCACCTGGAACTGGGCGGCAACTCGGCCCTGATCGTCCTGGAGGACGCCGACCTGGACAAGGCGGTGTCGGCGGGCGCGTTCGGCTCGTTCCACCATGCCGGTCAGATCTGCATGGCGTCCAGCCGGCATCTGGTGCACGCCTCCATCGCCGAGGAGTACACCGCACGGCTCGCGGAGCGCGCCGACGCGGCGCCCGTGGGAGACCCGGCGACGGACGCGGTCGCCGTCGGCCCCATGATCGACGAGAAGCAGCTCCAGGCCGCCCACTCCGTCGTCGCCGACACTCTGGCCGCCGGAGCACGGCTGGCCGCCGGCGGCACGTATGAGGGCCTGTTCTACCGGCCCACCGTCCTGGCCGGCGTACCGCTGACCGCGCGTGCCTACGCCGAGGAGATCTTCGGCCCGGTCGCCCCCGTGGTCGCCTTCCAGGACCTGGACGAGGCCGCCCGGCTCGCCGCCGACACCGAGTACGGTCTCTCTCTCGGCATCCTGACCCGCGACACGGCCAGGGGCCTGGCGCTGGCCGACCGCATCCCCTCGGGGCTGGTCCACATCAACGACCAGACCGTCAACGACGAATCCACCGTGCCCTTCGGCGGCGTCGGCGCATCGGGCAACGGCTCCCGCCACGGCGGCGTCGCGGCCAATCTCGAAGCCTTCACCGAACAGCAATGGGTCACGGTCCGGAGCGAGATCCCCGACTATCCCTTCTGACCATCCGTCGGCCGGGGTCCCTGCCTCCCCTGGGATCCCGGCCGCCTCATGGGGCGAGAAGGCCGACTGACATCGCAACGCACGAGTGGGGGCCGACGGGGCAATAGCCCGCGGGCCCCCCACGGGCGGCGGGTTACCCGTGACTACAGCGCGGGCCC
>NZ_JAEMUX010000064.1 GCF_016598475.1 Streptomyces adelaidensis | reverse complement strand
TTATCAGAAGTTCTGAGTCGGAATTTCCACCTTCCTCGGGTGGCTCCTGGCACACGATGGTGCCGGGTTCCCCCTTGGGCGGAGCCGTAAACGTACTGGAGCGGGGCGCCCCGATGCAAATCGAGGAGCCCCGCTCCAGGCAGGCGCTGACGGAGGGTCAGACCTCAACCACCACAGGCAGGATCATCGGCCTGCGCCGGTAGGTGTCCGAGACCCACTTGCCCAGGGTGCGGCGGATGAGTTGCTGCAGCTGGTGCGGCTCGACCACGCCGTCCTGGGCCGAACGCTCCAGCACTTCGCTGATCCGCGGGACGACCGCGCTGAAGGCGGAGTCCTCGATGCCGGAGCCACGGGCCTGGATGTGCGGCCCGGCGTTGATCTTGCCGGTCGTGGAGTCCACGACCACGAAGACCGAGATGATGCCCTCGTCGCCCAGGATCTTCCGGTCCTTCAGGGCCGGCTCACCAACATCGCCGACCGAGAGGCCGTCGACGTACACATAGCCGGCCTGGACCTTGCCGGAGATCTTGGCCTTGCCCTCGACGAGGTCGACGACCACGCCGTCCTCGGCGATGACGATGCGATCGTGCGGTACGCCAGTCAGTGCGCCCAGCTCGGCGTTGGCGCGCAGGTGGCGCCATTCACCGTGCACCGGCATCAGGTTCTTCGGCCTGCAGATGTTGTAGAAGTACAGCAGTTCGCCGGCCGAGGCGTGTCCGGAGACGTGCACCTTGGCGTTGCCCTTGTGGACGACGTTGGCGCCCCAGCGGGTCAGGCCGTTGATGACGCGGTAGACGGCGTTCTCGTTGCCGGGGATCAGGGACGAGGCCAGGATCACCGTGTCGCCCTGGACGATGCGGATCTGGTGGTCCCGGTTGGCCATACGGGACAGGGCCGCCATCGGTTCGCCCTGCGATCCGGTGCACACGAGGACGATCTCGTGGTCCGGCAGGTCGTCGAGCGTCTTGACGTCGACCACCAGGCCCGGCGGGACCTTCAGATAGCCGAGGTCGCGGGCGATGCCCATGTTCCGGACCATCGAGCGGCCGACGAAGGCGACCCGGCGGCCGTACTCGTGGGCGGCGTCGAGGATCTGCTGGATCCGGTGGATGTGGCTGGCGAAGCTGGCCACGATGATCCGCTTGCGGGCGCTCCCGAAGACCTGGCGCAGGACGTTGGAGATGTCCCGCTCGGGCGCCACGAACCCCGGGACCTCGGCGTTCGTGGAGTCGGAGAGGAGGAGGTCGATCCCTTCCTCGCTCAGCCGTGCGAACGCGTGCAGATCCGTCAGCCGGTTGTCCAGCGGGAGCTGGTCCATCTTGAAGTCACCCGTGTGGACCACCATGCCCGCGGGGGTGCGGATGGCCACGGCGAGGGCGTCCGGGATGGAGTGGTTGACCGCGACGAACTCGCAGTCGAAGGGGCCGATGCGCTCGCGGTTCCCCTCCCTCACCTCAAGGGTGTACGGGCGGATGCGGTGCTCCTGGAGCTTGGCCTCGATGAAGGCGAGGGTCAGCTTGGAGCCGATCAGCGGGATGTCCGGCTTCTCGCGGAGGAGATACGGGACGGCGCCGATGTGGTCCTCGTGGCCATGGGTGAGGACGATGCCCTCAATGTCGTCGAGGCGGTCCCTGACGGATGTGAAGTCCGGCAGGATCAGGTCGATTCCGGGTTGCTCCTCCTCGGGGAAGAGCACGCCGCAGTCGACGATCAGCAGACGGCCCCCGTACTCGAAGACGGTCATGTTCCGGCCGATTTCGCCGAGACCGCCGAGCGGGGTGACCCGCAGGCCGCCCTCGGGAAGGGGCGGCGGCGGGCCGAGTTCAGGATGCGGATGACTCAAAAGACTCTCCTCACCACGCGCGCCACGTACCTGTGGCACGTGGCGCGCGTGACGTTCGTGCAAAAGCAGTTGTGGATGTGGACGCAGGCAAGTTCATCCTGCTTATTCAGTTGTGAAGTCTGGTTGCGGCGCCGTGCGAAGTCCGTTGTCAGAGCTGTACCCCGCCGGCGGCAAGATCGATCTTGAGCTGGGCGGTCTCCTCGGGCGAAAGCTCCACCATGGGGGCGCGCAGAGGTCCGGCGGGCAGCCCCTGGAGGGCGAGCGCCGCCTTGGTGGTCATCACGCCCTGGGTCCGGAACATGCCGGTGAAGACCGGGAGGAGCTTCTGGTGGATCTCGGTCGCCTTCTGGACGTCACCGGAGCCGTACGCCTCGACGAGGGCGCGCAGCTCGGGGGTGACGACGTGGCCGACGACCGAGACGAAGCCGACCGCGCCCACGGAGAGGAGCGGCAGGTTGAGCATGTCGTCGCCGGAGTACCAGGCGAGGCCGGAGCGGGCGATGGCCCAGCTGGCGCGGCCGAGGTCGCCCTTGGCGTCCTTGTTGGCGACGATGCGTGGGTGCTCGGCGAGCCGGACGATCGTCTCGGTGTCGATCGGGACGCCGCTGCGGCCGGGGATGTCGTAGAGCATCACCGGCAGGTCGGCGGCATCGGCGACGGCCTTGAAGTGACGGTACAGGCCCTCCTGCGGCGGCTTGTTGTAGTACGGCGTGACCACGAGGAGGCCGTGGGCGCCGACCTTCTCGGCGGCGCGGGCCAGCTCCATGCTGTGGTGGGTGTCGTTCGTGCCGACGCCGGCGATGACGTGGGCGCGGTCGCCTACGGCTTCGAGGACGGCTCGTACCAGGTCCGATTTCTCCACGTCACCGGTGGTGGGGGACTCGCCGGTGGTGCCATTGATCACCAGGCCGTCGTTGCCTGCGTCCACCAGATGGGTGGCGAGCCGCTGCGCGCCGTCGAGGTCGAGTGCGCCGTCCGCCGTGAAGGGCGTGACCATGGCGGTGAGGACCCGCCCGAAGGGGGTCTGCGGAGTCGAGGTCGGAGCCATGGGTAACACGCTACTCGCTGCTCAGGGCATGGTCTGCCCTCGGGGGGCTGGAAAAGTCAGGACAAATGCGGAGCCCGGCACTGCCTGCTCGGGGGTTCAAGCAGTGCCGGGTCCGTTTGATCAGGCTAGATGAACTTCACGAAATGCCGCAATACGGACACTTCGCCCGGCTGGCCCGTACATCAGTGCCTGGCCCGGAGTCAGCGGTCCGCTACGGGGCGACCCGGCCGTTCGTGTTGAACGCCGCGTGGGTGAGCGGCATGAGCTTCGCCCACTCCGCTTCCATCTTCTCGCCGACCATCTCGATCTCCCGCTGCGGGAAGGACGGGACCTTGGCGAGCTCGTGCTGGGTGCGCAGCCCGAGGAAGTGCATCAGCGAGCGAGCGTTGCAGGTGGCGTACATCGAGGAGAAGAGTCCGACCGGGAGAACGGCCCGGGCGACCTCGCGGGCGACTCCGGCGGCGAGCATCTCCTGGTAGTGCTCGTACGCCTGGATGTACGACTCGTGCATCGAGCGCTCCACGATCGCCTGCTGCGTATCGGTGCCCGGGACGAACTCGTACTTGCCCGGGCGTCCCTGCTGCACGAGCTTGCGGTCCTCGCCGGGGACGTAGAAGACGGGCTCGAGCTCGCGGTACCGGCCGGATTCCTCGTTGTAGGAGTTGTGGACGACGATCCCGTTGGCCAGGAAGTTGTGCCAGGGGCCTTCCACGCTGAGGTCGTACGTCATGTCCTCGCCGTCGTCCTCGATGGAGACGACCGGGTCGGGAACGGCCATGTCGAGCCGGCCTCCGCTGCGGGCGCGCTCCTGCTCCGCGGCGCTCCTGGCCGTCTGGCAGGGCTCGCAGGCAGGCGCCAGGTTCCGCTCGTCGAGTGCGCGGGTGATGTCCTCCGCCACGGGGACGACATGGTCGAGCGCGAGTTCGTCACGGCGGAAGGAACCGCCGCAGAGGTGGCAGGTGTCCTTCTCCCCGATCAGGCGGTCACGCCGCATCGAGGTCCAGACGCCCAAACCGCGGCCGAGACCGGGCGGGACCTGCTCCTCCGCGGGGAGGGGGGGCGTCCCGGCAGCCATCACCGCGTCCCCCACCGTAAGTTCACCGGCCTTGCGCCAGCCGTCCGGGGTGAGCACCGCGTGGTCGACGGTGGAGCGCAGGACCTTGCCGCCGGCCGTGGTGATTCTGATCAGCGGCTTCACGCCCGACTGGATGACGTCGAGGATCTGGCCCTGCTGAGCGGTCAGTGTCTCCTCGTCGTAGCAGCGGACGTGGTTGCGCCGGACCGGTTCGAGCTTGCGCAGCCGGGTGGACGGGTGCCGCTCCCGGAATTCCGCGACGGCGGAGTCGGCCGCTTCACGGTTGTCGTACAGGCCCAGGTAGTGGTCCGTGTCTCCGTGCCGGACCCGCGCCGTCCACTTCGCCGCGTCGGCGTGCCAGGTGACACCGCCCGCCGAATGCGGCAGCCGGTCCTCGACGTCGAGGTGCCAGAGCTTGTACAGCTCGTCGATCGGGCGGCGCCGGAGCGTGCCCGCGTCGCTCACCAAGGTGATTTCCGTGTCGCCGGCGACGCACCAGCCCACGCGGTGGCGCATGAACTCGCGGAAGACGAAGATCGGAGCGCTGATGAAGAAGGTCATCGAGTTGTGCTCGAAGGGGCTGCCGTGCCGGTCCCGCATCAGGTAGTTGATCAGGCCCTTCGAGCGCTCGGGGTCCTTCGTCAGCTCCTCCAGGGACTGCTCGCCGGCGGTGGAGACGCGGGCGGCCCACAGCACGTCCGAGTCGGCCGCGCTGTGCTTCACCAACTCGACGGTGACATCGCTGCGGAAGCTGGGCTTGAGGTCGTCGGCGGGGGTGTCGGTCACGGCTCGGAGGGTCCTTCCATTGCTGCTCTGGGGCGGCGCCCACTCTACGGCCCGGCACCGACAGGGGGTCCGGATAGCCGGATTTGCACCCTCTTGCGCCTCCCCTTGGACCCGTTGGGCCCCCGAAAGTGGTGAGCGGGCATCCGGCTAGGTAGCCTCACCCGGCGAAACCTGTGCGTGTATTGAGTGAGGATCAGCCGTGCCCCTGCCCTTCCTGACCGCCGATCACGCCTTCGACCAGGCAGTGGACGAACCGCTGCCGTTCGACGACCGTGACCGCTGGCGGCGCCCCTACCGGCCCGGTCCGTGGCGGGTCGGCGCGGCCGCGCTTCTTCTTCTGCTCGCCTCGTACGTGCTGGTCGCGGCGGTCGTCATCACGGTGGCCGAGACCCTGCGAGCGGGCGCGATCTGCTTCGCGGCGGCGCTGTTCGTCATCGTCTGCGCCCTTCGGCTGCTGCGGGTCGGCGTCTGGGTGAGCGCCCGGGGGGTGCGTCAGGTGGGCTTCTTCCGCACCCGTACGGCGTCCTGGGGGCCGACCGTCTCGATGCGTACCGTGCAGCAGCCGGTGCGGTGGCTCGGGCTGCCGCGGACCGTGCAGGGACAGGCGCTGCTCCTCGTCCGCACGGACCGTGTGCAGGAATACGTGACGCCACTGATGACCACGTACAACGCCGACTTCCTGGCGCGTCCGGAAGCCTTCGACCGGGCGGCCGACACGATCGAGGCGTGGGCGGCGGAGTACGGACAGAGCTGAGCTGTCGAACGTATGGGTGAGGGGTTGAACCGAATGCGGTTCAACCCCTCACTCATACGCTACGGGCTTGCCGTCGTGCAGGGCGATCGCTCGCTGCATGGCCTTGCGGGCCCGGGGGGTGTCGCGGGCGTCGTGATAGGCGACGGCGAGGCGGAACCAGGTACGCCAGTCGTCGGGGGCGTCCTCGGTCTCCGCCTTGCGCCGCGCGAAGACCTCGTCGGCCGAGTCGCGGTCGATACGGCCGCCCGGGGTGCGCTTCAGCTCGTCGACGGGAAGGCCGCCCTCGGCGTCGAGCTCGGCGGCGAGCCGGTTGGCCTTCTGGACGAACTGGGTGTTCTTCCACAGGAACCAGAGGCCGATCCCCGGGAGGACCAGCACGGCGACGCCGAAGGCGATCGTGACCGGCGTACCGGTCTCTATGAGCAGGACCCCACGGCTGCCGACCAGGACGAAGTAGACGACCAGGACGGCTGCCGTGATGGCGTAGGTGAGCTTCGCGCGCATGACGTCTCCCCGGCCCGATCAGCTCAGGTCGAGGAAGTGTTCGAGGCCGAAGGTGAGACCCGGGGTGGTCACCACGCGGCGGGCGCCGAGCAGGATGCCCGGCATGAAGCTGCTGTGATGCAGGGAGTCGTGGCGGACCGTCAGGGTCTCGCCCTCGCCGCCGAGGAGGACCTCCTGGTGGGCGAGCAGGCCCCGCAGGCGTACGGCGTGGACCGGGATGCCGTCGACGTCGGCGCCCCGCGCGCCGTCCAGGGCGGTGACCGTGGCGTCCGGCGCGGGGGCCGTACCCGCCGCGCGGCGGGCCTCGGCGATGAGCTGGGCGGTGCGGGTGGCGGTGCCGGAGGGGGCGTCGACCTTGTTGGGGTGGTGCAGCTCGACGACCTCGACGGACTCGAAGTAGGGCGCCGCGATCTGGGCGAACTTCATGGTCAGGACGGCCCCGATGGAGAAGTTGGGCGCGATGAGCACGCCGGTCTCCGGGGACCTCTCCAGCCAGCCGTTCAGCTGCGCGAGGCGCTCGTCGGTCCAGCCCGTGGTCCCGACGACCGCGTGGATGCCGTGGCGCAGGCAGAAGTCGAGGTTGCCCATGACCGAGGCCGGGGTGGTCAGTTCGACGGCGACCTGGGCGCCGGTCTCCGCCAGCGTCTCCAGTTTGTCGCCGCGGCCGAGGGCGGCCACCAGTTCCATGTCCGCGGCGGCCTCGACGGCCCGCACCGCCTCGGATCCGATACGGCCCTGGGCACCGAGGACCGCCACGCGCAGCTTGCTCATCTGTCTTGCTTCCTTCTGGGCCTTGTAGGAGGGGTCAGGCGACGGCTTCGTGGAGACGGGACGCCTGTTTGTCCTTGAGCGGGCCGATCACCGACAGGGAGGGGCGCTGTCCCAGGATCTCGCGGGCCACGGCACGGATCTCGTCCGGGGTCACCATGGCTATCCGGGTCAGCATCTCGTCGACGGACATCTGCTCGCCCCAGCACAGCTCACTCTTGCCGATGCGGTTCATGAGCGCGCCGGTGTCCTCCAGGCCCAGGACCGTGGAGCCCCGGAGCTGGCCGATGGCGCGCTCGATCTCGTCGTCGGGCAGCCCGTGCTCGGCGACCTGGTCCAGCTCGTCGCGGCAGATCTTCAGCACGTCGTGCACCTGGGACGGACGGCAGCCGGCGTAGACGCCGAAGAGGCCGCAGTCGGCGAAGCCGGACGTGTACGAGTACACGCTGTACGCCAGGCCGCGCTTCTCCCGGACCTCCTGGAAGAGGCGGGAGGACATGCCGCCGCCGAGCGCGGTGTTGAGCACGCCGAGGGCCCAGCGGCGCTCGTCGGTGCGGGCGAGACCGGGCATGCCGAGGACGACGTGCGCCTGCTCGGTCTTGCGGCCGATCAGGTCGACACGGCCGGCCGTACGGACGGCTCGGCGGCCCTCGCGCGGGGCGATCGGGGTGGCGTCGGCGCGGGTGAGGGCGCCCGCCTTCTCGAAGGCCGCGCGGACCAGTCGTACGACCTTGTTGTGGTCGATGTTGCCCGCGGCGGCGACCACGAGGTGGGTGGGGTCGTAGTGCTTCTTGTAGAAGCGGCGGATGCGGTCGGCGGTGAGGGCGTTGACCGTGTCGACCGTGCCGAGGACCGGGCGGCCGAGGGGGGTGTCACCGAACATCGTGTGCGCGAACAGATCGTGCACACAGTCGCCCGGGTCGTCCTCGGTCATCGCGATCTCTTCGAGGATGGCGCCGCGTTCGACGTCGACGTCCTCCTCGCGGATGAGCGAACCGGTGAGCATGTCGCAGACCGTGTCGATGGCCAGCGGCAGGTCGGTGTCGAGCACGCGTGCGTAGTAGCACGTGTACTCCTTCGCCGTGAACGCGTTCATCTCGCCGCCGACCGCGTCGATGGCGGAGGAGATGTCGAGCGCGCTGCGGCGTTCGGTGCCCTTGAAGAGGAGGTGCTCCAGGTAGTGCGTGGCGCCGTTCAGCGCGGGCGTCTCGTCGCGGGAGCCGACGTGCGCCCAGATGCCGAAGGTGGCGGAGCGCACGGACGGCAGGGTCTCGGTGACGATGCGCAGTCCACCCGGGAGGGTGGTTTTACTGACCGTGCCGATGCCGTTCATGCCCTTGATCAGGGTTCGGGTACGGGCGACGGCCCGCGCCTCCGAAGAGGTGCGGGCCGTTGCCTTGGAGCTACGCGACGTCACTTGTCGGCGTCGTCCTTCTTCTCGTCGTCAGTCTCGCCCTCGACCACGGGGATGAGGGAGAGCTTGCCGCGGGAGTCGATCTCGGCGATCTCGACCTGGACCTTGGCGCCCACACCGAGCACGTCCTCGACGTTCTCCACGCGCTTGCCGCCGGCGAGCTTGCGGATCTGCGAGATGTGCAGCAGACCGTCCTTGCCCGGGAGCAGCGACACGAACGCACCGAAGGTCGTCGTCTTCACGACGGTGCCCAGGTAGCGCTCGCCGACCTCCGGCATGGTCGGGTTCGCGATCGAGTTGATCGTGGCGCGGGCGGCCTCGGCCTGCGAGCCGACCTGGGCACCGATGTAGATGGTGCCGTCGTCCTCGATCGTGATCTCGGCGCCGGTGTCCTCCTGGATCTGGTTGATCATCTTGCCCTTGGGGCCGATGACCTCGCCGATCTTGTCCACGGGGATCTTGACGGTAATGATCCGCGGGGCGTTGGGGGACATCTCGTCCGGCGTGTCGATCGCTTCCATCATCACGTCGAGGATGTGGAGGCGGGCGTCACGGGCCTGCTTGAGAGCGGCGGCCAGGACGGAGGCCGGGATGCCGTCCAGCTTGGTGTCGAGCTGGAGAGCGGTCACGAACTCCTTGGTGCCGGCGACCTTGAAGTCCATGTCGCCGAAGGCGTCCTCCGCACCGAGGATGTCGGTGAGGGCGACGTAGTGCGTCTCGCCCTTGATCTCCTGGGAGATCAGGCCCATGGCGATACCGGCGACGGGGGCCTTGAGCGGCACACCGGCGTTCAGCAGCGACATGGTGGAGGCGCAGACCGAGCCCATGGACGTCGAGCCGTTGGAGCCGAGGGCCTCGGACACCTGACGGATCGCGTAGGGGAACTCCTCGCGCGTCGGCAGGACCGGCACGATCGCGCGCTCGGCGAGCGCGCCGTGGCCGATCTCGCGGCGCTTCGGGGAGCCGACGCGGCCGGTCTCACCGACGGAGTACGGCGGGAAGTTGTAGTTGTGCATGTAGCGCTTGCGCGTCACCGGCGACAGCGTGTCCAGCTGCTGCTCCATGCGGAGCATGTTCAGGGTGGTGACACCCAGGATCTGGGTCTCGCCACGCTCGAACAGCGCCGAACCGTGGACGCGCGGGATGGCCTCGACCTCGGCGGCGAGCGTACGGATGTCCGTGACGCCGCGGCCGTCGATGCGGACCTTGTCCTTGATGACGCGCTCACGGACCAGGGACTTGGTCAGCGAGCGGTACGCGGCGGAGATCTCCTTCTCGCGGCCCTCGAACTGCGGGAGCAGCTTCTCGGCGGCCAGGCCCTTGACGCGGTCCAGCTCCGCCTCGCGGTCCTGCTTGCCCGCGATGGTGAGGGCCTGGGACAGCTCGTCCTTGACCGCGGCCGTGAGGGCCTCCAGGACGTCGTCCTGGTAGTCGAGGAAGACCGGGAACTCGCCGGTCGGCTTGGCGGCCTTCGAGGCGAGGTCGGCCTGGGCCTTGCACAGGACCTTGATGAAGGGCTTCGCGGCGTCCAGACCGGCGGCGACGACCTCCTCGGTCGGCGCCTCGGCACCGCCCGCGACCAGCTGGATCGTCTTCTCGGTGGCCTCGGCCTCGACCATCATGATCGCGACGTCGCCGTCCTCCAGGACACGACCGGCGACGACCATGTCGAAGACGGCGTCCTCGAGCTCGGTGTGCGTCGGGAAGGCCACCCAGTGGCCGTTGATCAGCGCGACGCGGACGCCGCCGATCGGGCCGGAGAAGGGCAGACCGGCCAGCTGCGTGGACGCGGACGCGGCGTTGATCGCCACGACGTCGTACAGGTGGTCGGGGTTGAGCGCCATGATCGTGGCGACGACCTGGATCTCGTTGCGCAGGCCCTTCTTGAAGGACGGGCGCAGCGGGCGGTCGATGAGGCGGCAGGTGAGGATCGCGTCCTCGGAGGGCCGGCCCTCACGGCGGAAGAAGCTGCCGGGGATCTTGCCGGCGGCGTACATCCGCTCCTCGACGTCCACCGTGAGGGGGAAGAAGTCGAGCTGGTCCTTGGGGTTCTTGGAAGCGGTGGTGGCCGACAGCACCATGGTGTCGTCGTCCAGGTAGGCCACGGCGGAGCCGGCGGCCTGGCGGGCCAGGCGGCCCGTCTCGAAGCGGATGGTGCGGGTGCCGAAGGAACCGTTGTCGATGACGGCCTCGGCGTAGTGGGTCTCGTTCTCCACTAGCGTTTTCTCCATTACGTATCGTCTTTCGTCCCTGGACCCGCCCGTGTGGCAGGGGGACTGTGGCGGAGAAGCGCGCCGTCTGGTGCGGGCCGGTCTTCGATCGAAGCCCTCGGGGTTCACCTTCTCCCGGGGGCCACTACCGAGGACCGGCGGCGGCGAGGTGCGCTTCTCCTCGTATTGCGTCGTGCTACCACACTACAAAGGGGTGGTGACACTCCGCACGTTTCCGCACGTACATCCCGCGTGCGGCGGGGCCGCGCGCCCCCCTCTCAGGGGGCGGCGGTGGTGCGTACGGCATGCGTATGGCATGCGTACAGCAAAAGGAGCGGTCCCCATTCTCCCGGGAACCGCTCCCCTTCGCGACGTCTTACTTGGCGCCCGCCGCACCGCGGCGGATGCCGAGGCGGTCGACCAGCGCACGGAAGCGCTGGATGTCCTTCTTGGCGAGGTACTGCAGCAGACGGCGACGCTGACCGACCAGGATCAGCAGACCACGGCGGGAGTGGTGGTCGTGCTTGTGGGTCTTCAGGTGCTCCGTCAGGTCGGAGATACGGCGGGAGAGCATCGCGACCTGCACCTCGGGGGAGCCGGTGTCGCCCTCCTTGGTACCGAACTCGCTGATGATCTGCTTCTTCGTAGCGGCGTCGAGCGACACGCGATACTCCTCGTAGTCTGTAAGGCCACCGAGTGCCCCCGGTCCACATCTCGGGGGAGCTTCCGTTACTCGGGAGGCGAAGATCCGCTGCGCGGCCTCAAAGGCCTGAGCCCTGAGGCGCGTACACAAACGGCCACAGCGCAGAATACCAGCCTGTGAGGATGCCTCCGACTGGGGGGCACGATCCGAGCGGGCCGGCTTCAGGGCGACCGCGCCGCCGGGCGCGAATCCGAAACCTTTCTGCCGAAGGGATGGACGGGGGGCCGGCCGGGCCGGGCGACGCGATGGCCGCCGGTGCGGTGTTGCGCACATCGGCGAACCCCTGACCAGGAGGAACAGGGG
This sequence comes from Streptomyces adelaidensis, assembly GCF_016598475.1. Taxonomy (GTDB): domain Bacteria; phylum Actinomycetota; class Actinomycetes; order Streptomycetales; family Streptomycetaceae; genus Streptomyces; species Streptomyces adelaidensis. The sequence goes on along the minus strand of NZ_JAEMUX010000064.1, from coordinate 39,527 downwards.
CAAGTAGGGTGGCCGCACAGCTCGTTGGCACAGAGCTCGTCGACACAGAAGAAGGGATCGCGCCGCGATGGCCGAGGCCGAGGACAAGGAACTCAAGGCACGCAAGGAGCGGGAGAAGGACGAGCTGTACGCCCTCGACATCTCCGGCGTCGAGTGGCACAGCGCGCCGGGGACCGAGGAGCACGAGGAGCGGGTCGAGATCGCCTACCTCCCGGAGGGCGCCGTCGCCATGCGGTCGTCGCTCGACCCCGACACCGTGCTGCGGTACACGGAGGCCGAGTGGCAGGCGTTCGTGCTGGGGGCGCGGGACGGGGAGTTCGATCTGGAGCCGGCTCCGCACAATGGGGGACTGGACGCGTAGGGCCGGGCAGTGACAAATGGGGCAGGGAACCAGCGATCGGTTCCCTGCCCCATTGGCTTGTGCGACACGGCGCCTGCGGTATCGCGCCGGGCGAGAATCCGGCTCCTGGCGGGATACGGGCCAAAACGGGGTACGAGCCAAAAAGCGCCTCCGCGTATCTGCAGCGGGTACATTTCGCCACCGGTGTGGGCGTTGAACTTGACCGCAGCCTCGTCGCTCACCAGGCCAAAGGCCATGATGTTGTTCGCGGCCGGAAGTCGTCTACGGCCGCCTGTCCACCCTCCCTGGTTATCGGACGGCAGCGAGTGCCCGACCCTGGTCAGCGGAAGTGGCGCGACGGCTCCGCCCAACGGCCGAGAACCCGGTTCGGCGACGGCCCGTGCCGGACCCGGCGAAGGAGCACGGCCCGCTTCCCCCGGTCCGTGTCCGGGGCCGGGCCATGCCGCTAGCTGGTCATTGCCCGTGCCCGTGCGTACACGTCGAAGACGGCCAGAGCCAGTGGAATCAGGGTGAGCAGGACGAAGCTCTCGGCGATCTCCAGGAAGCGTCCCCAGAACGGGGTCACACCACGCTCCGGGGCGATGAGGCCGATCGCGGTGACCAGGACGGCAGCCGCGGCAATGGCTGCGGCGAGCCAGACGCTGCGGATGTCGAGGGCGGTGGTGTCGCCGAGGAAGGCGTCGCGCACGTAGTCCCGCGGCGGGTTCATCGCGAGCCCGAGTCCGAGGAAGACCAGGGCCGCGAGGCCGGCGGCCAGGGTGGCGCCCACCTGCGCGGTGTAGCGGAAGAGGTGGGCGCGCATCAACATCGCCACGCCTGTCGAGAGGGCCAGAAGTTCTGCCCACACGTTGCTGGAGAAGCCCAGGACGATCGACGCGCCCACGGAGACCAGCGCGCAGCCGCCGACGAGGCCGACGAGGAGCTCGTGGCCGCGGCGGGCCTGGGCCGCGACGCGCTCCGCGTCGATGGGCCCCTGCGGGCCGGGCGCGTCCGTGTCGTAGCCGCCGCGGGACTGATTGGGCGGTTCGAAGCCGATCGGCAACCGTGCGAAGCGCATGGACAGGCCTGGCAGGAAGGCAAGCGCGACAACGGAGAGCGGGGCGCAGACGGCGGCCGTCTCGACGGGCCGCAGGTTGGTGAGGATGGCGATGAATGTGGTGATCAAACCGATCGTGGAGGCGAAGACGAAGGCGACGAAGGGGCTGTCGCCGCCTGGCGACACCAGGGTGAGCACCACGGCGGCGACCAGAACCGCCGTGCAGGCGAGCAGGAACTGCAACCGACCGATGCCCTGCCCCTCGGAAAGAGGCAGCAGTCCGGAACCGGCCACGGCGACGTTCGGCAAAGCGCCCAGGCCGAGGGCGATCGCGGAGCCGCGATCCTCGTACACGCGTGCGCGAACGCAGGCGATCGTGACCAGCAGGAGCCCGAAAACGCCGGCGATGATGCCCTGCAGGCTGTTCATGTCGTGACGGATCTCGGAACTCCAGGCGACGAACGCCAGCAGCGCCGGCAGGAGGCCGCCCGCGACGAGGCCGGCAACCCGCGTGAGCTCACCGTTCCACAGGGTGCGATCACGGGTGACGGCAGCGGCCACCGCCTCGGAGACGTCGTCGAGGACAGCCGGCGGCAGCGACTCGGCGAACGGGCGCAGAGTGAGCAACTCTCCGTCGAGGATGCGCTGCGCCGCGAACGACCGCGCGCCGTCGAGGACGGTGCCGTCACGGCGTACGAGGTGGTAGCCGACGGGAGCACCCGCGTCGGGGCTCTGCTGGGAAAGCCTCAGGATCTCCGGGTACAGGTCGACGACCGGTACGTCGTCGGGCAGCGCCACATCGATGCGACTGTCGGGCGCCACGATGGTGACCCGGCAGAAACCGAATCCCATGCCTGCCCCGGAAGGGGCTCCGATACCCGGTCCGCCGGTCGCGCCGACCGGCGCGGAGGCCGTCATGCTCACCTGCTGCTCCCCCTCGTTCGGTGGTGGGGCAGTCTCCGCGTGCCGCCGCGCACTCGTCCGCCCGTAAAGATGCCGTGTAGGTTGCGCCGCGCCGCCCACGCAGCCGGGCGACGATACCGTCACCCCCGGGAACTGCGGGGCGGTGCTTGGTTCAAAGCGTTGCGGATTACCCGGTTTTCCCGGAATGATTCGCAACTGCTCACGCACCTCACGGGCACCCTACCGCCCGCCGGGGCCAGTGGTTGTCAGTAGGATCACCCTTCGCGATCGGCGTCCGCCGGGCACGGGGCGGCGGACGAAACAACTCGGTCCGGCAAGGGAATTGGTGCGTAGTGAGCCACATCGTCGTCAAGCGCCCGCCACGGGCGTTGCCGAAGGAAGTGCCCACGGACGAGGTCGTGCTGCAACCTCCGCCGGAGCTTCCGCGGGGGCAGCAGGAGGGTGCTCTCATGCAGCTCCTGCCCATGCTCGGCATGGGCGGTTCCGTGGTGTTCTTCTTCAACCCTCAGGCCCAGCCCTTCATGAAGATCATGGGCATGGTGATGGTGGCCTCCACTATCGCCATGGGCGTCGCGATGCTGGTCCGCTACCGCCGCGGCAACCAGGGGCAGTTGGCGGACATACGGCGCGACTACCTCCGCTACCTCTCCCAGACCCGGCGCCACGCCCTGGACACCGCCAAAGCCCAACGCGACGTCCAGTACTACCTGCACCCTTCGCCGGAGCAACTGTGGGCGCTGGTGGCCGAAGGCAGCCGGGTGTGGGAGCGGCGCGCCGGTGACGAGGACTTCGGGCAGGTGCGCGTGGGCCTCGGCCCGCAGGCACTGGCCACTCCCCTGGTCCCGCCGGAGACGGCGCCGGTCGACGAGCTGGAGCCGCTGACCGCGGGCGCCATGCAGCGTTTCCTGGCCACCCACAGCACCATCGACGGCCTGCCGATGGCGGTCTCGCTGCGCGCCTTCTATCACGTGACGATCAGCGGCGAACCGGGCACCGTGCGCGGCACGGCCCGCGCCGTGGCCGCCTCCCTCGCCTCGCTGCACTCTCCCGAGGACCTGGTCATCGCAGTCGCCACCGGACGCGAGTCCACGCCCGAGTGGGAGTGGGCCAAGTGGCTGCCGCATGTGCAGACGCCGGGCCTGGCGGACGGCGCGGGCAGCATGCGCCTGATCATGACCGATCCCATGGAGCTGGACGAGCGGCTCGCCACCCGTCTCCAGGGCCGCCCCCGTTTCCACCCCGCCGGTCCGCCCGTGCCCGAGCAGCCTCACCTGGTGGTCGTACTCGACGGTGTCTCCCTGCCGCCCACCTCCCTGTTGGCCAGCCCCGAAGGCATGCAGGGCGTGACAGTGCTCGAAGTTGTTCCCGGGGACCTCAGCTTCGGACGCGGAGACCTCTCGGTCATCGTGCACCCGGGGGAACTGCTTCTCGAGTCGGCGCACGGCATGGTCTACGAGGGCACGCCGGACGTCCTGTCGTACGAGGCCGCCGAAGCGCTTGCCCGGCAACTCGCGCCGCTGCGCATGGCATCGGGCGGCGACGACGACCAACCGCTGCTGGCCAACCTGGACTTCACGGAACTGCTGAACCTGGGCGACGCGGCCTCGGTCGACCCGCGGCGCACCTGGCGCCCGCGTTCGCAGTCAGAGCGGCTGCGCGTGCCGATCGGCCTCGGCGAGGACGGCCGGCCCGTGATGCTCGACCTCAAAGAGGCCGCGCAGGAGGGCATGGGCCCGCACGGCCTCTGTGTCGGCGCGACCGGTTCCGGAAAGTCGGAGCTGCTGCGCACGCTGGTACTCGGTCTGGCCGTGACGCACTCCTCCGAGACACTGAACTTCGTCCTGGCGGACTTCAAGGGCGGTGCGACCTTCGCCGGCATGGCACAGATGCCGCACGTCGCGGCCGTGATCACCAACCTCGCGGACGACCTGACCCTCGTCGACCGTATGGGTGACTCGATCCGCGGTGAACTGAACCGTCGCCAGGAGATGCTTCGCGACGCCGGCAACTACGCCAACATCCATGACTACGAGAAGGCCCGGGCGGCCGGCGCCCCGCTCCAGCCCATTCCGTCGCTCGTCCTGGTGATCGACGAGTTCAGCGAGCTGCTCACCGCGAAGCCGGACTTCATCGAGATGTTCGTGCAGATCGGCCGTATCGGCCGTTCTCTGGGTGTACACCTGTTGCTCGCCTCGCAGCGTCTGGAGGAGGGTCGCCTGAGAGGACTCGAGACCTACCTGTCGTACCGGATCGGTCTGCGGACGTTCTCGGCGGCCGAGTCACGTGCCGCGATCGGCGTCCCGGACGCCTACCAGCTGCCGAATGTGCCGGGCTCCGGCATCCTGAAGTTCGGCACGGAGGAGATGGTGCGCTTCAAGGCCGCGTACGTCTCCGGCGTGTACCGCACGGGTTCCCAGCAGGCCGTCACGCCTGGCGGACCGCTCCCCGTCGACCGTCGGCCCGTGCTGTTCACCGCGGCCGAAGTCCCGGTGCAGTACGTGCCGGTACCGCGGCAACGCCAGGAGGAGCCGGACGCGCAGCAGGACGACGCGCTCGCCGACACCGTGCTGGATGTGATCGTCCGACGTCTGGAGGCGCAGGGCCCGGCCGCCCACCAAGTGTGGCTGCCCCCGCTGGACAGTCCGCCCTCGCTCGACTCGTTGCTCCCTGGGCTGGCTCCGGTGACCGGCCGGGGCATGACGCAGCCCGGCTACGAGGGTGCGGGCCGGCTCGTCGTCCCGGTGGGCATCGTCGACAAGCCGTACGAGCAGCGGCGCGAACCGCTGTGGGCCGACTTCGGCGGCGCGGCCGGCCACATGCAGATCCTCGGTGGCCCGCAGTCCGGCAAGTCGACGCTGCTGCGCTCGGTCATCGCGTCCTTCGCGCTCACCCACACCCCGCACGAAGTGCAGTTCTACGGGCTGGACTTCGGTGGCGGCGGCTTGTCGGCCGTGGCCGGTCTGCCGCACGTGGGCGGTGTGGCCTCTCGTCTGGACCCCGAGAAGGTCCGGCGTACGGTCGCCGAGGTGTACGGCGTCCTGACCCGCCGCGAGGAGTACTTCCGCACCGCGGGCATCCCCTCTATCGCCGAGTTCCGGGCGCGCCGTGCACGGGACGACATCTCGGTGACCGACCAGCCCTGGGGCGACGTCTTCCTCGCGATCGACGGCTGGGGCAACTTCCGTACGGACTATGAGGCGTTGGATCCGGTGATCCTGGACATCGCGGCGCGCGGCCTCGGTTACGGCATCCATCTGGTCCTCACCGCCTCGCGCTCCATGGAGGTCCGCTCGAACCTCAAGGACCACCTGATGAATCGCCTGGAACTGCGGCTCGGCGACCCCATGGACTCCGAGTTCGACCGCAAGGTGGCCGCCAACGTGCCCACGGGCGTTCCGGGACGCGGTCAGACACCTCGGAAGCAGCACTTCATGGCAGCGGTCCCGCGCATCGACGGCCTGTCCTCCGACACGGACCTGGCGGAGGCGACGTCCGCTCTCGCGGCCGACGTCAGCCGCCACTGGCAACAGTCCGGCGCCCCCGAAGTACGCCTGTTGCCGAGGGAGTTCCCGGCCGCCCAACTGCCCCCGGGCAACCGCTTCCCGCGCCGCGGCATCTCCTTCGCCCTGGACGAGGACAACCTCGAGCCGGTGTTCGTGGACTTCGACCAGGACCCGTTCTTCCTCGTCTTCGGCGAGAGCGAGTCCGGAAAGTCGAACCTGCTGAAGCTGCTCATCAAGCACCTCAGCGAGCGGTACGACGGCAACACCTGCAAGATGTTCGTGGTCGACAACCGCCGCTCGCTGTTGGGTGTCACGCCGCCGTCCCACCTGGCGGAGTACATCCCCATGTCGAACCAGATGCAGCACCATATGGACGCGCTGGCCGACCTCATGCAGCGCCGGACGCCCACCGCGGACGTCACAGCGGAACAGCTCCGCGACCGCAGCTGGTGGCGTGGTCCCACGGTCTTCGTGATCATCGACGACTACGACCTGGTGTCCACGTCGAGCGGCAACCCGCTGGCGGGCCTGACGGAGCTGCTGCCCTTCGCCCGCGATGTCGGCGTCCGTTTCATCATCGCCCGGTCCACCGCGGGTGCGAGCCGTGCCGGCTACGAGGGCTTCATGCAGCGCATCAAGGAACTCGGTGCGCAGGGCGTCGTCCTCGCGGGTGACCCGGGTGAGGGCGACCTGCTGGGTGGGGTGCGGCCGCGGCCGATGCCTGCGGGGCGTGGGGTGTTCGTGTCCCGGAAGCGGGGGAAGCCGTTGGTTCAGATCGGGTTGGTCGAGGACGGGAACGTATGACGGCAGGACGGCATGCCGGCGTGATGGTCTGCCGGTGGGTCGGTCTGCCGGTGGGTCGGTCTGCCGGTGGGTCGGTCTGCCGGTGGGTCGGTCTGTCTGTCTGTCTGTCTGTCTGTCTGTCTGTCTGTCTGTCTGTCTGTCTGTCTGTCGACTGAAGTGCGGGGCTCTTGGGGCGTGACCGCTTCGGTGGTCACGGCGCCGGTTCGGTCAGGGAACGGGCGTCCGTACGGCGGACCTCGGACCGGGGCTCGCGCTCCATGGGAACGTCGAAAGCCGCTCGTCACGGTCGTCCGCTCTCACTTGCGGACATGGAACCGGCCTCGACATGCCGCTGGGTGGGCTCTGAACCAACAACGGGGTGGGCGCCTCCCGCGCGCGCCCACCCCGGAACTGCTCTATGCGCCTCGTGCTACTGAAGGTAGCTGGCTCCCTTTTTGTCGCCCTCCATGTAGGTACCGCCTGCCGTAGCCACAACGTGACCGATACCCGTGAGCGCCGTGTGGATGTCGGTGGCTTCCGTGTCCCACCTCTTCAGCTTCGCGTTGAACGCGTCCTGGGAGTCACCCTCCCAGTACTGCCGACTGCTCTCGACGAGCCTCTTCAACTCCTGCAGGTCCGTCTCGAGGTCCCTCGCCTCAGTCGCGATCTTGGTCGCCGTGATGTCGAGCGCGTCATAAGTGACGGAAAGCCCATCGGTGTTGTTGCCCATACTTGCCTTACCTCGTCTCGCTGGTGCGTACCTGATGAGTGCCGGTGTCCGGCCTTGGTCCTGGGTGCGGCTCGGCTCAGTAGGAGCTCAGGGGGGACGCCTTGACCGTGGGAGCACCGTCCTGGAGGTCGATCTTGTTGACCGCCGCACGCACCTCGTCTTCCTTGGTGTCAATGATGTTGCGCGTTGAGGTCATCGCCTCGATGACCTCAGCAAGGATTCGGCCCATGTTCTGCAGCGACTGGTTGATCTCGAACTGCTTCTTGTCGAACGCAGCTCGGCCGATTCCGTCCCACTGGCCACTCTCCAGGCTGTCGATAATGCCCTGAAGCCTGTGCACACGCTTCGTGACATTCTCGTACTTCGTAAGCATCTGCTTCTGGAGCAGAATTACGGCATCGTTTTCGAGCTTCTGCTTTCCGGCCATGGTCAGCCGTCCTTCCTGATTCTGTTTCCTGATCCAACTGTCTTGGCTGAGCGAACAGCACAGAGCCTGAACAGCCCTTTACGGCTGCCGAAGTCACCCGATGCGCCGCGCCCGCATGACCGCTACGCCGACACCACCGATCACGATGGCCGCAGCGGCTGTCCCGAGCGCAATCCACAGGGTGTTGCTGTCATTAGTCGATTCCGCGGCTGATCCTGCCGCCGAGGTCCCGCCGGTGGAACCCTTTCCGGGGGCCTGTGATGCGGTTGACGGAGAGGGGGAGGGAGAGGACGAGGCGGGGGATGCGGAGTTGGCCAGGAGATCTCCGCCATTGTCCTTCGCGAGGGGGTCAACGTTTGCGGCGCCTGCGTCGTAGTTGCGGTCTTCTAGAACCTTGCGTGGGCGGACCATTCCGTAGCCGGCGTACTTGCTCGGAATATCCTTCGCCCATGTGCGGCCAGCTGTGTCGATCAAGGATCGGGTGACCTGGTTCACCGTCCAGTTAGGGTGGGCGGACCAGATCAGGGCGGCGGAGGCTGAGGCGATGGCAGCTGCGGCACTCGTGCCTTGGTCGTCATCGCAGTACGAGCGAAAGCTCTCATCACACCAACCGGGGAAGCCATCACCTGGCGCCGAGAGATCCACATAATTCCCGTACGAAGAGAACTCCGGCACCGTGCCGGATGAGTCCACAGCCGCCACCCCCAGTACATACGGGTACGCGGCCGGATAACCGATCTTCCCCTCGTCTCGGCCCTCGTTCCCAACTGCGGCGATCAACAATTTTCCCTTCGAAGCGGCATACTCAATGGCCGCCTCCTGCTTAGAACTCGGCCCATCCCCTCCGAACGACATACTGATGATTTGCGCGTCTGTGTCAGCTGCCGCCCTGATTGCGTCTACGTCGTCGGGTGTCTTTTGCTTCTCTTCCGACCCGCCCTTCAGGCCCTCGAGTTCGATGCGATAGGGAACGATCTTCGCCCCGGGCGCAAGACCCTGGAGGCCTCCTCCTGATCCCGTACCGGCCATTAGCTCGGCCATGGTCGTCCCATGTCCGTCGTAATCGTCCGTGGCGTGGTACGCGACCGACTTGGGGACTTCCTCGGTCAGGACCTGTCCCCTCAGCGACGGGGTATTTGCGTTCACCCCACTGTCGATGAGAGCAATCTTGATGCCCTTTCCCGTGCTGACCTTCCACATCTGCTCGGCCTTCATTGGCCCCAAGTACCACTGTTTCGACTGGACGTCGTCCGCGGCAGCGCTCGGCGCGAAGCCCACGGTCGCTGCGGCCAGGGCGACGACAACCGCGCTCACAGCGCGCACTCGTCTACCGCAACGCGTTGTGTGGAGGGCGGGCCGCTTGGCTCGTCGGCTGGTCCCTGACTTCATCGTGTTCCGTGTCCTCGCTCGCGCTCAGTTGGCCACCGGCGGCACATTACGCCGCGGGTTGTCGGGCAGGTGAGTCTCTTGGTCTTCGACCCGGCGGTCGGCGCACTGCGATCCCTGGGCGTTTCCGTCGTCACCAGGTGTCCTGCGGCCAGGACCGCGCACGAGACCGGTGCCGCCACGTGTCAGGCCGTTGCGCTCAGCTCCTGCTACGGAGTTGCGTGCGGCCGGCCGACCCGTGACCGCCCCGGATGTTCCCGTACCACCACGAGGGGACGCCGCGCTCGAACTCTGCCGCGCCGTGGACTCGGGCGCTCCGAAAACGCCTCGCCGCCCAGGCCGACCAGTAGCAGGCCGGGCATTGGCTGCTCCCTCGCCACCGACGACCGTGCCGCGAGGAATCCCGGCCCCACCCTTCGGAGAAGCGCCGCCGACGGCCGTGGGCTGTCCCCCAACAACTCCGTTGGCCCGACCGGCCCCGGTCACGGGACCGTTGTTTGCTTTCGGAGCAGTCGTGCCGCCGACCCGCGGCGTACCACCAGTGACCGCTCGGCCCATCTGGGACGACTGCGATCCAGGAGCCATGCCTCTGGCAGTGGGCTGCCCTGTCGAGGTGGCACGTCCCATCTGGTTCATGGGCCCTTGCCCCGTGGACCGCCCCGGACCCGAATTGGTCAAATCGGGCGTGCCCGTGCGCCCTTGAGCCGACGCAGGATTACGAAGACCACCTGCTCCGCCCAGGTTCCGACCTGACGTGCCATTGGAGACCGGCTTCCCGAGGCCGCCCTCAAAGATGCTCGGCTGGCCTCCCCCCGGAGCGGGGGTACCCAATGCCGGCGGAGCCTGGCCGGTCACGGGTGTGGGCGTGGACGGTGGCAGCGTGCCGACGCTGTCGATATTCGTACGGACAGGCTCGTTGGGGTACGTGATGTTGCCCGTGATGTCTTTGGGCTGTGGGTTGTCACTTGTGCTGTACCTGGAGACATCGTTCGTCACCGTCGTCTGATGGTCAAGGACAGATGCCGTTCCGCCACTATGTGAGCCCGTGGCAGACGCCGAAGGCTGATCACTAAACCCCTTTAGAGGCTGGGGAACCCCCAGGTCGGGCATGGCCGTGAACTCCGGCGTCTTATCCTTGGCCGGCAGGGACGCCAGAACTTCTTCGGACACCCCGTAGTACGAAGCCAACCGGTTCATCTGGTTGATCGCCTCTTGGCGGTCCTTCTCCACCCGTACGGCAGTCGCGTACTCGCCCTTGTCCGCGACTTTCTCAGCCTCTGTGAAGTGGTCGGGCCGCTTCCGGCTCGCTTCCGAATCACGAGACGGCATGGCACCGCGCACAGACGCCAGGCCCACGGCGGCAGCAGTGATCTGATCCCCTGCCGCCCCGGCGAAGTCACTCAAGTGATGCGTGTTGGTGACGAGCGAGCCACCCCATTTACGGAAGGCATCACCCGACTCTCCGACCCAGTGAACGTTGTCGATGTGGCCTTCGAGTTCGTCAGCTGCCGCTTTGATGGCGTCGCGCGCATCCCACAGAGCCTTGCCCGAGGATTCCAGATCCTCCGGGTCCGTCTGCTCGACGAGGTCAATCAGCTGATTGAGGTCGAAGTCCCGCTTCTCAAAATCCGTTCGATCCGCGATGGTCCGCCCGAACGAACTATCCACGAAGGCCGAGCGCACCATGCGGTTGAGCAGTCCACCTTGCGGACGGTCCTCAAACCCACGGACGATATCCGTGACACCGTTCTGCCCCTCGACGCGGTCGAAGTCAGCCTCGTACTCTTTGTCAGTCATCGTCACGCCTTCATGCCGGAACGACCGTCATTGGTGCGCTGCTTGCCATCCTGGATCTCCCTGACCTGCCTCTGGATGGCGTAGAACCGCTGACGCAGCTCCTCTTCGAGATTGTCGAAGCCTTGATGCGCACCCTGAACCGCGATGGCCGTCGCCTCAATCTGCAGATGCAGGGTCTTGGACAGGGACGTGAGCTCCTGATGGACCCGGTTGTACTGCGTGTACAAGCCGTCGGCCTCAGGGAAAATGCCATCCGCCCCCGCGCTCAGGGACGTGGACCTGATGGTCTGGGCGCCCACCTTCGTCGGGTTGCCGGCCGACGTCTCAAGGTCGCGGAGAACCGCATCCACCCGCTTCACGAACTTGTCCAGCGCCTCACCACTGGCCTCGAGGTTCGCAGCCCTGGCCGCCGACACACCCCCCGCCATCTCTGCCGGAAGCACGACGCTCCTCCCCGTTTCCCCGTACAGCCATCGACCCCGATACGATCGAGACCTGGCCAACCACTCGCCGTGCGATCGCAAAGCGAGCCGCACCTCACAGTTCGTTTACCACTGTAGTCAACCTGCGCAACCGGGCCAACAGCGATGTGCGTCAGCTCGGTTACGAGACCGATCAGCTGCCACACTTTGCCCGCTTGCCTGTTCGCTGTGAACGGGGTGCACACGACGGCCCGTGCACCAGGCCCGCGTGGCTCTACCCCATGATTCAGCGCCACCACGGACGACGGCGTCTCACTGCTTGCGGTCTTCATCAGACTTACGCAGAAGATCGTTCGCGTCTCTACCTCAACTCCCGTGCGACACAGCTGAAGAGTTGCCCGGGCACGGGAGTGCGCGTCTTCTGCGGTTCCCGCGCAAAGACCCGCGCCCTCGTCGAACAAGCCGTCGCCGCCCGCAAGTCGTCGCAGGGAAACGCTCACTGCACGGCAGCAGGCGGCTCCGCGGGAATCGTCGGCTTGTTCTCGCAGTCCAGGGCATCGGCCATCGCGCGGGCGGACCGCAGGAGGTACTTCATGTGGTCACGGTCCGATGTGCCACTGGTGAGGGTGTCGGTCATGACACCTGCCAAGGGGTTCTCCATCTCCTGCCTCGGCGACGTGCCGGGGATCTTGCACTTGACGTAGACGCTATAATGGATGACTCCCTTATAGCCATCCACCTGATGAAGTTTAACGCCTGAATTAACTGGGGTAATAACCCCTTCCTGCTTTCCCTTCTCCTCGAAATAGAAGGAGAGAGAAGAGGGGCCGAATTCCAGTCTCAGCTCCTTACTCTTACCTGCACCATAAGTGATCATCTTGCATATTTCGGACGACCAATGCTGCTGGTATTCGTCCGAACCCCCATCTTCTAGCTGCTTGTAATGTTGCGCCCGCGCTTCCTTCAGGTCGACGCTGCCCCGGTCCAGGTCATCACCATCAGCAATGTCCGCATGGCTCTCGACCCACTTGACTCCCGAATCTCCCAGGGCTTCCTCGCAACCGTCCGCCGCCGTGGTCGACGGGCTTTCCTCCGTGGTGCAGGACGTCGCCGTCAGGAACAGGGCGGCGGTAGCCAAGGAGACGGCCAAAATTCTCGTCATCAGTATCCTCGAACGTCCTTGGTGTCGCTACGGTCGCGACCCCTGTTGTAAGCATCTTCCGCCTCACTCGACAGGTCCCAAATTTCGTCCTCGGACATGCCGCTCGCCTGCGCGCAATTCAGCAGCGGAATCATGGCGTTGCTCTGGCCTGTATCTCGGGCCTTGTCGATTGCCTGGAGCGCCTCGTCCTTGTTGTCGAACTCGTTCTCCTTCAGCCTGTCGAGCGTCTGGCTCGACATATGGGTCTCCGCCGCCCCGCCGGCCACTTCGAAGGCGAGCGGTACGGCGGTGGCCGCTGCCGCACCGGCCGGGATGACCACGGCGGAGGCCACTCCCACCCCTGTACCGATCACAGCGCCGGCGGCGAAGTCACGCCAGGCCCCCTGCTTCTCCAGCTCCCGGTTGGCAGCTTCCTTCTCGTCGGCGAACTCCTGGCCGATGCTCTCGAACCGGGACTGATCGAGGGTGCCGTGCATCAACATGCTGTGCAGAGCGACCCGCTTCACATCTCCTTCGTCGCCGCCCTGCGCGGCCATGACGCTGGAGCCGTACGCCTGCTGGGCTGCCGACACCGTGTTGTACGCGTCCTCATCAGCGGCCACGGCACGAAGGAAGTTGGTCGTGGTCGTCTCGCCGAAGTCTCGGAGGTGATTTGCATCGGCGCCGAACCGGGCATCGCGCCCGGTCGCATCGCCGCTGCGACCGAAGTCGGCAGCAGAGTAGTTGAGGCTGTCGATGTGACCCGATGCCATCCGTGCCAGGCTGTCACTGATGCCCGGCTGCTTCTCGATCACAGCAGCTGAAGTGTAATTACGAGTTCGAGGAGAATCACCACGCCGACCAGGCGACGGCCGAACAAGCGAACCCGAAACCCCGTACACCCCTTCTGGCCAGCTAATCAGCATCTCCCGCACAACGGGGAACTCACCGTCTCACTCGACGTCGAAACCTAGTACGGCATCCCTGCGCACTCCTTGTTTCGACGCTCTTTCCAGTGTGGGGCGGTGCGCAGGCAAACGGTAAGGGGGAACCCACGGCAAGGCAGCGAGTCAGGGCCCGAAAGCTCACAGCTTGCCAGTGATTACTCCTCGCCAGGTCCACCCCACGCCCAGGATTGTGTCTTGCAGGCGGCCCTTCAGCTCAGAGCTGTCGAAGCCAAACGTCTCGGTCGCTTCGAGGCCGCCGTCTTCGCCCCCGCCCAGCGTCCAGCGTTTCGAGACCGTCTGCACCTGGCCCCGTTGAGCCTCGGCCGCGATGGCCAGTCTGGGGGTGTCGCCGACCCACGTCACCTCGTATTGCTGGTCGAGGGAGCGAACTTCGTTCGTCTCCGGAACCAAACGCATACGGACCTGGAAAACTCGACTCACCTGGGCGCGGACGAAGAAGGTCTGCCAGGCCGGGTCCAGGATGCGCCACTCGGCAACCAAGTCGGCGCCTTCCGCACGGCCGTCCCGGATGACGTACGGGACATCAGGACTGTTGAGGCCGAGCAGGGCCGCCTGGATCTCGGCGGCGGATCGCGGGGCGACACCATCGGCGGGGCGTTTGGTTCCGGTCAGCTTGTCGAAGAGTCCCATGAAGTCAACCTATGAGGGGAGGGTTGCAGGTGCAAGATCTGCCGCTTGCGCCGAACGTGCTACGAAGCCGCGTTGGAGTCCGGGCTGACTGTGCGTACGAAGTCCTGGAAGTCGTGTAGGACAGCAGGGTGTTGGGATGCGGTAGCTGTCAGGACCAGGCGGATCACCACCCGCTCGTGCGGATCGGCAACGTCCAGCATGGACAGGTACACCTGGGACTGAACAAGGTCGCGGGGTACGCCGCCGACAACGGCCGAGACGGCCAGCGTCTGCGTGAAACCGGGCGCGTCTGCGGAGTCGATCTCTCGGCGGCCGGTGACCACAACAGACGTGGCAGCCTGACTCAAGCGCTCCACGGACTCGTGGGCGATGTCGAACAGCGTCGCCGCGTCCGGTCGGTACGCGCCATCGATCGTGATGTTCGCGGCGAATCCGAGACCACGAAGTACATGTCGGACTACCCCGAGCGGTTCGACTCGCTGACCCACGCTCGCGAGTGGTTCGACGCGTTCATCGCGTACTACAACCATGAGCACCGGCACTCGGGCATCGGCTGGCACACCCCCGCCTCCATCCACTTCGGGACCGCCGAGGAGGTCCGCGACCAGCGCGCGCTCACCCTCGCCGAGGCATACGCCCGCCACCCCGAACGCTTCGGCCGCCGCCCCCGACCACCACGGATACCCCAGACCGCGTGGATCAACGACCCGGCCAAGCGCCGGGAACCCGCACCACAAACCTCATAGCGTCACGACCGTCTCACTGGACTTGAAATCTTCCGCTTGGCGGCGAGGCGGCCACCGGGTCGCGTGACATCAGTATCAGGCTGACCGCGAGCAGGCTCAGACCAGAGCCCCCAGCCAAGGAAGCCGCAGTTTTCACGGTATCCGTCCCATCGCTGCTGTTCTTCGCCGCAGGGCTTCCGGCAAGACATCTGGCGCTTCACACTATTGGCCGTGTGACAACTCATCGGTAGAGGTCAGCACTCCCCGCCCTCCACCTCCACAGCAAGCCGATACGCTCGATAAGTCAGCGTCCCTGGCCCACCGGTGATGCGGCGTGTGGTCGTCCTCTTTCGACCGAACGCGTTCGATGTGCGTACAGAACACGACGCCCGCGCCGTTCCCCTTGACCGTGACGTAGGCGTCGGAGTCGGTGTTGGCGTCAGCCGGTTCGGCGTCCACGCCCAACGGCGGGGCATCGCCGCCGCCGTTCTGGGCCACCTTTCTCCTTGATGAGGGTCCCGTAGTCATCGAAGTAGAAGGAGTCGCCCGCCTCGTCATTCCGGCAAATCCACCGTCCGGGTCGTCCGTGGCCCCCTGCACCGCAGTGGTCAGCCCGCTGTCGTCCACGACGCGTCGTCTTAGCCGCCGAAGCCCTGGATGGCCAGATAGATACCAAGGCCGGCCGCGGTGACGAAAAGGATACGGGCGGCTGTGAAGGCCGCATCGGGTAGGTCCTCAGCCGATGGGTTGATGCGGGAGCGCCAGGCGCGTACTCGGTCCGCCTTGATGCAGGCCATGGCCAGCAGTAGGGCGGACAGGACCAGGCCCAGCACGTTCAGTTGGGTCAGCGTGTCCATGCGTCGTCTCCCGGGCGCCGCTGCCTGCGTCGTGTGTCGCGTACCGCTACCGCCGTGCCGCTCAGGCCCGCCACCAGTACCAGGCCGCCTACGGCCACATATGTCGCCAGGCGGGTGTTCCGTTCCTCCGCGGACTCGCCGAAGTGCAGGGGAGTGACCGCGGGTGCCTCGCCCTTGGCCACGCCGTCCTCGGGCTTCGGGCTTTCGACCGGGTGCTCCGGGTCCACGTCTGTCAGGGCTTTGACGGGGTCGATCACGCCCCAGCCGACCAGGCGGTCGTGGCCGGGGATCGAGCGTTCCGCGGTCTGCTCGATCTGGGCGACGATCTGCTGGGCTGTCCATTTCGGGTACTTGGACTTCAGGAGGGCGGCCACACCGGCCACGTACGGCGCCGAGAAACTCGTACCGTTGTCGGAGCAGTGGCCGCCGCCGGGGACTGTGGAGATCATGTCGACGCCGGGGGCTGCGACTCCTACGAATTCCCCTGACTGTGAGAAGGATGCCCGTTCGTTGTTGCGGTCGGAGGCCGCCACCGCCAGGACTCCCTCGTACGACGCCGGGTAGGTGACCTTGACGTTGCCGCCCAGGCCGTCGTTGCCTGCCGAGGCGACGACCACGACGTTGCTCTCGAGGGCGTGCTCGACGGCTTGCTCAAGCCTCACGTCGGGTTTCACGGCGTTGGCCGTGTCCTGAGAGATGTTGATGATGTCGGCACCCACGTCGACCGCGTGGCGGATCGACGACGCCAGGGTGAGGGCCGTTCCGTCGCCCTCCGCGTTGTTCTGCTTAATGGGAATGATCTCGGCGTCCGGGGCCATGCCCACGAAACCGGTCCCCTTCAGCGGGCGGGCCGCGATGATGCCGGCCACGCGTGTGCCGTGGCCCACCGTGTCGGTGGTGCCGCTGCCGTTGCCGCGGTCGATCTTCTCGCCCTTGGCGTTCTTGACGGGAAGGTAGTTCGCGCCCTCGGCGGCGTCCACGGCCTCCGTGAGCTGGCGGTTCTTGACGTCCACACCGGTGTCGATCACGGCTACTTGTACGTTCTTGCCCGTGGACAGGGCCCACAACTGGTCGAGGTTGACGCGTTGCAACGCCCAGGGGCGGCCCGCGTAGTTCTTCGACGGAAACGTGCACTGGCCGCTGTCCGCCCAGGCGGACGTCGCAGGCCAGGCGACCACCGAGGTGGCGGCGATCAGCGTGGTCGCGGCGGCCAGGGCCCCCGGCCTCGCGCTCCAGCCGCTCCAGCCGCTCCGGAGCTCCCGCGCTCCCGCGCTACGCCGGCTCCGCTCATTCAGCGCCCGCTCGTTCGGCCTGGCGAGCGCCTTCACCCTCGTCTTCACCTTCACCTTCACCCTCGCCATCGCGTCGCTCTCCTCCGACCCGCGTCTACGAGCCCTGCGGCTGCCGCGCCGCCGCCTCCGACAGGCGCGGGCCGGTCGGCAGGAATGTCGACCACTCGGCGGGAACCGGCGAGGGGGTCACCTTCTCGTAGCCGAGCCGGGTCTGAGCGATCTTCGCCTCGGTCAGCGCTTCCTCACGCTGCTTGGCGGAGGTGCCGATGCCCTCGTCGTCGGTGGCGCTGTCGCTGTTGGACTGCAGGGCATAACGCAGACCCGTGTCCGTGACCAGGAACACGCCGCCTGCCGCCGTCTCCGTGCCCTGGAACTGGCGGTAGAGCTGGCCGGAGCCGGGGGTGACGTACGCGCTGGAGGAACCGGTGGGCAGTTGAGCGGGGAAGTCGGTGCCCACCCAGGTGGACAGCGTCGTCTTCCCCTTCGAGCCGACCGAGAGGAGGACGTTGCAGACGGTGTTGCGGCCCGAGGCGGCGCTGGCGCCGTCGTTCACCGTCTTCGGCTTGAACGCCGGCCAGGTCTTGTCCGCCTCGAAGGTCGTGCTGTCGGTGACCGCGCCGGGGTGCACCTGTTGCGCCTCGCCCGCCTGCCCGACGTCGACAAGGTCACGGCTGTTGAGCAGCAGCGTGGCGACGAACTCGGAGATCCGGGCCACCTCGCCCTGCAGCACCACGTAGTACTGCATCCGCTGGCCGTCGTATGCCTTGATGACCTCGCCGACCTTGTCGTACTGCTCGAGGCCGGTGGAGGCGTTCGCCTTCACGCCGGGTGTACCGTCGATCTCCGGGATGGAGATCGGGTCGCCCTTGTGGAGGGTGTCGAGCCATTCCTGGGAGACTCGCTGCGGTTCACGCCCCTGGGTGTCGAGGGCTTTGAGCAGCTCGGTGTCGGTGGAGTCGGCCAGTTGGTACGCGGTGCCCTGGGCATCGACCACGTATTGCGTCTTGTCGTCCGGGCCGACGACGTACATCAAGTCGCCTCCGGAGAGCTTGTTGGAGCCTCCCGTCTTGGAGAACTCCTTCTTGGCCAGGACGAACGCGGCGTTCTGGATGGCGCGGCCGCCGTCACCGGGACGCTCGCACACAGCCCAGCGCTTGGCGACCTCGGCCTCGTCGGCGGAGGGCAGGCGGTCGGGGGCGTAGGGGATCCCGATCGTGGCGCCATGCGGCGGCTTGCCGCTGTCCAGGATCTTCTCGTCGACGGTGATGACGCCGGCCTTGGCGGGGTCCAGGAGCAGCTTGGCCGACGCCATGTTGAGAACCGGATGCAGCTGCTCTCGACCGTCCGTCTTCAGCACCACGTACCGGGTGGTGGAATCGCTCGCCACGATGACGTGCTCCTCCGCCTTGGCCCAGCCCTTGGGTGCCGTGGGGCTGAACACACCGATGCCGCCGAAGACCGCGAGGATCACCACACCGACGACGGCGCCGGGCCACAGCGCACGCATCGGCCTCGGGGCGCCTTCCTCCGAGCCCGACGGGGATGGCTGAAGGAAGGACGCGAGCGTACGACGCTTCGCGAAGGTGTAGCCGCTGAGTTCTTCCCGCCGTGATGCCATCTGTGTCCGCTCTCTCCTGTGCGGAGCCATGGGGGGGACCTGTGAAGATCCGTCCCCGTCCTCGATCGCCTCTGGTGCCTAGGCTGTCAGAGCCGCCCCCTACTATGCCTGTTGCGTGACTGTGCTGATGGCACGGGCAGGGTACTCAGGCTTTGAAAGGCCCTGAGCGCAGGGAATTTCGGGAGAGTTCGGGGGTTTTGGAGTAATGGCTTCCGCAACACGGGCCCGGTCGCGTTCGCAATCAGGACCGCGATCGGGTGGCGCGCGCCGGTCGCGTTCGCACGGTTCGTCTTCCCCTTCTCCAACTGCGCGGCCGGGAGCGGCGCCTGCCGCCTCCGCGTCGTACCGGGGGTCCGTCTCGCCCCATCTGAAGTCCCACTCGGGGCACGGGGGCTCGTTCGCGGTGCAGCGTCTGGTGATACTGGAGATGGCGGCCGCCCTCGTGGTCGCCGGATGGCTTGTCGGTACGGCCGCACTCATTCCAGCGGTCGCCGCTGCCGCCGTGCTGGTCGCACTCGCTCTCGTACGACGCCGCGGGCACTCCCTGCCCGAGTGGTTGGGCTCGATGCTGGCGCTGCGGGCCCGCACGCGCAGGGCCGCGAGCACGCCGGTGCCCCCGGGGACCGATTCCGGCCTCGCACCTGCTGTGGAGTGTGATCCGAGACTGCGGACGTACAGCTTCAACCGCGGCGAGCGCCGCGATCAGCGGCCGGTCGGCATGGTGGGCGACGGAGGATTCCTCACCGCGGTGCTCCAACTGGAGTCGGACGCCGGTGCGCTGCGCGCCGAGCGCAGTCGCCGTCCGTTGCCCGTCGCGCTCGTGCAGGATGTCCTCGAAGTCGACGGAATCCTGCTGGAGTCGGCACAGATCCTGGTGCACACGCAGCCGGCGCCCGCGCTGCATCTCCCCCAGCAGTCGGTGGTGGTGAGCAATTACGCACCGCTGCAGGCCCAGACGGGCGCTCCCGCGGTGCGCATCACATGGATAGCGCTGAAACTCGACCCCGAGTTGTGCCCGGAGGCGGTCGCCGCGCGCGGCGGCGGACTCCGCGGTGCGCAGAAGTGTCTGGTGCGGGCGGCGGAGCACCTGGCCAGTCGACTGACCGGCGCCGGCTTCCGGGCCAATCTCCTTACGGAGGAGGAGCTGACGGCCGCCATCGCCACCTCGGCGTGCGCCAACCCGATGGCTACCGCGCAGGCCGCGCAGACCGGGCTGGACGAGACGCCGCAGCGACGGACCGAGGAGTCCAGCCGCAGTTGGCGCTGTGACAACCGCCGGCACACCACGTACTGGGTGCGCCGCTGGCCTCAACTGGGCGGTTCCGGCACCTCGCTGGCACAGTTGGTGGCACATCTGACCGCGGTTCCCGCTCTTGCGACGACCTTCAGTCTGACGCTGGCCAAGGGCGGTCGGCAGGACGTGACCATCACAGGTCACTTTCGCATCGCCGGTCGCAGCAATCAGGAGCTGACCGACGCGCGGCGTGAGCTGGAGCAGGCCGCGCGACAGGCGCGGACCGGGCTCGTGCGTCTGGACCGTGAGCAACTCCCCGGCGTTCTCGCCACCCTGCCGCTCGGAGGTACCCGCTGATGACCACCAGGGCATCGGCCTCGCCGGCACCCGGGTCCGTGGCGGAAGGCGCTCCGGAGGCCACGGGCCTCGGGCAACGGTTGCGCACCGGGTTCGGGCTGCTGGGTCCCAAACACCCGCGGCACAGGCTGCCCGTGGAGCAGGTGGGCGCGCTCTCCCTGCCCATCGGAGACGACGGTGTGGTGGTGGGTGTCGACCAACAGGGCCAGCCCGCCGTCCTCGGGGTCAACCGTCCGACCCCGTTCGACGTCGTCCTCATCGGCGGTCTGTGGACGGCCCAGGTCTTGGCGCTGCGCGCGGCGGCGACAGGGGCACGCGTCGCCGTGGAGACGGCACGGGCACAGGCCTGGATGCCGTTGGTACACGCGATGGGTGGCGGGCAGAACGGTCTTGCCGTGTACGACGTGGGACGCGTACCCCCACAGGGCGCGTCGGCCGGGACCCCGGTGCTGGTGGTGCGTGACTGCGGTATGCGGCCGCCACGCGGACGCGTGACGTCCGCACCCTGGCAGTCCGTTCTCACGCTTCTTCCCTATCTGAGTCCGGTCGCACCGCGGTTGATGCGCCAGGCCCGTCTCGTGGGCGTACAGCGGGTGTCGCCGGACGAGGCCACGGAGATCGGGCGCGTGATAGGGCTGCCGCGCCCCGAGATCCGGTCCCTGCCGGGACTGCAGGACGGCATCACGCTGTGGTGCACGGAGCGGGACCGGCAGTACGTGATGACGCAGGCCACAGACGCGGAGACCGGTCTCCTGGGTGTGGCACGTCGCATGGACTGAGCCGCCCGTTCAGGACGAGGCCGGCGAGTGAAGACCAAGCCGGGGACCTATGTCCAAGTTACTCCGCTTTTTGGCTAGTTGTGCGATTCGCGGAAGCCGGTCGGGAGAGACGGGCCTGACGGGTCCGCGCTTTTGATGATTAGGCTGGGGTACAGCACGTCGTGAGTCGCCCGCGAGCGGGTGGTACAGGCTGTGCGACATGGCCCGGGGCCCGAGGGGGGACCAGCCCGGCGAATCGGACGACAGGAACGGTCGCCCCAGCACAGCATGAGGGTGCTCGACCACACCAGGAGGAACTGTGAGCAGCGAGCGGGACGGGATCCGCGGGGGCTGGGCCACACCCGACGATGACCAGCCCGACGCGGAGTCCGCCATCGAGATGACGGGCGAGTTCACCATCGACTACGCGCCGCCTGCCTGGTACACGCAGAACGCCTCGCCGGGAGCGGCCGGGGCAGGGGCGGATTCGGGTGCGGGGGCTGCTGGTGCGGGGGCTGCGGGTGCGGGTGCGGGGAGTGTTCCTCCGGCCGTTGGTCCCGCGACGCCTCCGGCCGTTGGTGCCGTGACGCCTCCGGCCGTTGGTGCCGTAACGCCGCCGCCCGCGCCGCCGGTCGGTCCTCCTGTCGACATGTCCGGCTCGTCCGGCGCGGCTCCGGGTGGCGCCTTTCCGACTCCCTGGCCACCTGTCGCGCCCCCGGTCGGGCACCCTGTCGCCGCCGCGCCCGAGGCCGGCTTCGACAACGGGGACATCGAGAGCGGCGCGACCATGCGGATCTCCGCTGCCGCGTTGAAGCGTGAGGTCGCGGGTGCGAGTGCGGCCGACGAAGAGACGGCTTCCGACGCGCCTCCCCAGGTCGACGCGGGTGCGGGTGCTGCTTCCGGTGGCGGTGAAGTGGGTGCCGGCGACTTTGAGTTGAACGCGCCGCAGGCGGAGGACGGGGAGGCGGGGGGCGCGAATGCGTCCGACGCCGGGTCCGTGGCCGGTAGCGGCGACGGTGTCAATGCCAGTGTCCCTCACGCTGAGGGGGCTGCGGAGGCCGGTGCGGCTGCCGAGGTGCGGCAGGACGGCCCCGCAGTCGGCAGCGCTGTTGCGGACGCCAATGCCGATGCCGATGCCGATGCCGTCGAGCGGCCCGCCGATGGCCAGAGCGCGCAGGGCAGCGGTGGTCAGGACCACCCGGACGGTGAAAGCTCCGAGGGCTCAGCCGCTACGGAGGCGTCCAGCGAGGCGGGTGCCGCCGCTGAGGGCGAGCAGCCCGGGGACGCCGTGAGCCCGGACGCCGTCTCCGACAGGGCCGAGCCGGCGGAGGCCACGCTTCCGGAGGCCGCTCCTCAAGGCGCCGTCGCTGACGCCGCCGAGCCCGAGGAGGCCGCGCCGCAACCCCCCGCGCCGCAGGCCGGTGCACCGCAGGACATCCCACCCGCCACACCCGCCGCACCGGTTCCGGCCGCGTCCGGTGGCGTGCCGCAGACGCCGCCCGCCTGGACGCCCCCGCCGACGCCGACGCCGACGCCGCAAGGTGGGCTTCCGCCGTTGCCGCCCGCGTACCAGCCCGCCGCGCCCGCCCCGGCGGCGCAGTGGCCCGCGTCCGCACCGTCGGCGCCGGACGCGCAGGCGGTGCCCGGGATGCCCGATCAGCAGCAGCCGATCCACCCGCAGGCTCCTCAGGGCGCGCCTGCGGCCTGGGGCAACGCTGTCGACGCCCCAGCTGCGCCGCCGGCCCCGCAGGCCGCCGGTGCCCCCGCTCCCGCCGGCTACGGCTTCCCTCAGCCCGGCACTCCCGTACCGCCCCAGGCACCCATCCCCCACCAGGGCGGCTACGGCTTCCCCCAACCTCCGGCTCAGCCCGGGCAGCCGGGACAACCGGGACAGCCAGGTACCCCCGCCCCCGGTTACGGCTTCCCGCCCTCCAGCACACCCGTACCGCCCCAGGCACCCATCCCCCACCAAGGCGGCTACGGCTTCCCCCAGCCCCCGGCCCAACCGGGCGCACCCGCACCTGCCCCCGCACCCCACCCCAACGCGCCACAGCCCCCCGGCCCCCCGGCGGGCTACGGCTTCCCGCACCCCGGCACACCGAACACCCCTGGCACGCCCGGCGCCGCCGGCCCGCCCGGCACTCCCGGCGCCCCCCTCGCCCCACCCCCCCAAGGCGGCTACGGCTTCCCCCAGCCCCCCGCCCAGCCCGGCCACCCCAGCCAGGCCGCCCAACCGCACGCCCCCTTCCCCGCCCAGCCCGGACACCCCGCCCACCCAGGCCAGCCCGAACAGCCGGCCCACGCAGCTCACCCAGACCACCCCGGACAGCCCGGTCACCCCGGACACCCCGGCGGTCAAGCCCACCCCCCCGCCCCCATCGACCCTCGCACAGGCGCCGCCTGGCCCCAGGCCGTGCAGCACGACCAGCGGCAGCCCACCAACCCGGGTGTCGCCCCGCTCGGTTACACCGCGGCAGTCGAGCTGTCCTCCGACCGGCTGCTGAACAGCAAGAAGCAGAAGGCGAAGAGCAGTCGTCCCGCGTCGGGCGGCGGGCTGTTCAAGCTGGGCGGCAAGAAGGAGGAGGCCGAGCGGCAGCGGAAGCTGGAGCTGATCAGGACCCCGGTCCTGTCCTGCTACCGCATCGCGGTCATCAGCCTGAAGGGCGGCGTGGGCAAGACCACGACCACCACGGCCCTCGGCTCGACGCTCGCCACGGAGCGGCAGGACAAGATCCTCGCGATCGACGCCAACCCGGACGCGGGCACGCTCGGCCGCCGGGTGCGCCGCGAGACCGGGGCCACCATCCGTGACCTGGTCCAGGCGATCCCGTACCTCAACTCGTACATGGACATCCGGCGGTTCACCTCGCAGGCCCCCTCCGGCCTGGAGATCATCGCGAACGACGTCGACCCGGCCGTGTCCACGACCTTCAACGACGAGGACTACCGGCGCGCGATCGACATCCTCGGCAAGCAGTACCCGATCATCCTGACCGACTCGGGTACGGGCCTGCTCTACAGCGCGATGCGCGGGGTGCTCGACCTCGCCGACCAGCTCATCATCATCTCGACGCCGTCGGTGGACGGTGCGAGCAGCGCCAGTACGACACTCGACTGGCTCTCCGCGCACGGGTACCAGGACCTGGTGGCACGCTCCATCACGGTCATCTCGGGTGTGCGCGACACCGGCAAGATGATCAAGGTGGAGGACATCGTCTCCCACTTCGAGACGCGCTGCCGCGGTGTCATCGTCGTGCCCTTCGACGAACACCTGGCCGCCGGTGCCGAGTTGGACCTCGACATGATGCGGCCGAAGGTGCGGGAGTCGTACTTCACGCTCGCGGCCATGGTCGCCGAGGACATGGCCCGCCACCAGCAGTCACACGGCCTGTGGACGTCGGACGGCAACCCGCCGCCGGTGGCCGCCCCGCCGATGCCGGGCCGGCAAACGCCTGGTCAGCCGATGCCGGGCCAGCCATATCCCGCGCAGCAGCAGCCCGGCCAGCCGTACCCACAGCAGCCGCAGCCCCAGCCGTACCCCGGCCAGCCCTACCCGGGTCAGCCCGCCCCCGGCCAGGCCCCGCAGCCCTACGGCCACCCCGGCCATCCCCAGCAGCCGGCGCCGGGCCAGCACGCTCCGGGCCAGCCGTACCCCCCGCAACAGCAGGATCAGCAGTACCCGCAGCAGCCGGGCCAGCCCTACCCGCCCGCACCGCCCCCCCAGCAGTAACGGCCCAACCGCACACGCCAAAGGGCCCGTACCGTTCACGAGTCTCGAACGACTCGATCGGTACGGGCCCCACGCGTATCCGCCGCATTCGGCACAGCCGACCCGGCCTACGCGGCCGACGCATTGAGCGCAGTCGGCGCTCCACACCTCAGGGGACTACTCCCCCTCATACGCCCCGATCAGCTCCCGGCACCTCTTCACGTCGTCCCCGATCGCCACGAGCAGCGCGTCCAGCGAGTCGAACTTCGCCTGGCCGCGCACATAGGCGAGGAAGTCGACGGCGACGTGGAGGCCGTAGAGGTCGAGCCCCACCCGGTCGATGGCGTACGCCTCGACCGTGCGCTCGGTGCCGTCGAACTGCGGGTTCGTGCCGACGGAGATCGCGGCGGGCATGGCCTCGCCCTCGACATGCAGCCAGCCGGCGTAGACGCCGTCGGCGGGGATGGCGGTGTGCGGGAGTGTCTCGACGTTGGCCGTCGGGAAGCCCAGTTCGCGGCCGCGCTGGGCGCCGCGTACGACGACGCCCTCGACGCGGTGCGGGCGGCCGAGGATCTCGCGCGCGCCCTCGACGTCGCCCTCGGTGACCAGCCGCCGGGTCATGGTCGAGGAGAAGGGCTGACCGCCGCCCGCCTCACCGGTGACGAACAGGTCGACGACCTCGACGTCGAAGTCGTACGTCTTGCCCTGCTCGGCCAGGAACGCCACATCGCCGGCGGCCTTGTGGCCGAAGCGGAAGTTGGGGCCCTCGACGACCGCCCTGGCGTGCAGCCTGTCGACCAGGACCTTGGCGACGAAGTCGGCCGGGGACAGCCGCGAGAACTCGGTGGTGAAGGGCAGGATCAGGACCGCGTCCACGCCCAGCCCGGCCATCAGTTCGGCGCGGCGGTGGTGCGGGGCGAGCAGTGGCGGGTGGCTGCCGGGGCGCAGGACCTCGCTGGGGTGCGGGTCGAAGGTGACGGCGACGGTGGGAACGCCCAGCTCGCGGGCGCGTTCCACGGCGTGCCGGAGGATCAGCTGGTGTCCGCGGTGCACCCCGTCATAGGAACCGATGGTGACGACGCTGCGCCCCCAGTCCTCGGGGATGTCCTCCAAGCCACGCCAGCGCTGCACTGTGACCGCTCCTCGTCGAACCTGTGTCCGTGGTTGCCTCGTACGCAGGTCTAAGGGTGCCATGCCGGATGCCCTCGGCCCGCATCGGCATCCGGGCTGTGACCCGGAGCACGGATTCACGGCCCTTCACGGAACCCCCTTCACACGGACACCCGCACGCCGGGCGCCCCCCGCACCCCCGCCAGGTTCTCGATCATGCGCCGCGTGCTCGGACCGACGACCGCCGCCCACTCCTGGGGCGTACCGCTGAGCCACCCGGCCACCATGCCCGCGAAGCCGGGAACGTGGCGGGCCAGGTCGACGAGCGCCCAGTCGAAACGGGTGGCCCCCTCGGGCGTCCGGACGAGCAGCATCCCGACCCGGTGAATCAAGGCCCTGGTCTCCCCGAAGTCCCTCCTGCCCTCTCCCCCACCCGCATCGGCCCCGCGCGCGGCGGCGGCCCGCAGCAGCGCGTCCAGCACCGACGGATCCCGCTCGGTCGCCATCAGCAGGTCGAGCAGTTCGCGCCGCAGCGGCACGGACGTGGACGTGCCCGGCTCGGCGAAGACCGCCGCGAGCGCCGCCCGCACCTGCACAGGCCCCTCGGTGACAAGCCCGCTGACCAGCGGGAACAGCACAGCTCGGGTCCCGGGCCCATGCTCCAGCCGCCGGTCGACGTACGCGGCCACATGCCCGGCCACCTCGGGGCGCAGCTCGACGACCTCCCGTACGAGCGTGGTGACGCGCCGCGCGAGACCGGGCGTGGTCACCTCGGCGAGCGTCCGCAGAGCCTCCCCATCGGAACCATCGGAACCATCGGAACCATCGGGACCGCCGGAGCCACAGGTGTTGGAGCCGCCGTGGCCCCCCGGCGTCCGCAGCCGCGTGCGGAACGCGTCGAGGACCGCGTCCGGATGCGTGGCGAGGGCGGTGACGAGCGCACTCGCGGGCAGTTGCGGATCACCGGCCGCGAAGCGCTCCAACGCCTGGGGCAGGTACCGGGATCTGGTCAGCGGGTCCCGTACGAGCAGGGCGAGCGCCCCGCTGTGCAGGGTGACGTCGGCGGGGCGGCCCAGCAGGGCGAGGGCCGCGTAGCGGAGCAGCTCGTGGTCGGCCTCCGTACGCACATGCGGAGCCGTCCGCAGCCCGTAGGCCAGCGCGGCGACCCGCCGCGCCGGGCGCTCGTCGTGCGCCCACCGGTCGACGGCCCGGCACACCGCCGAGGGCTCCTCCTCGGACAGTACGGCGAGGAGTTCGTCGCCGCGCCGGTGCGCGCGGTCGACGAGCGCCTCGGTCAGGTCGTCCAGGGCACACCGCCGGTGTGTGTGCAGCAGCGCCTGCGCGGCCGTCGCCACGGTGGCGTCCGGGTTCGCGACCAGCGGGGTGTCGTCGTGGAACCAGCGGGTGAGGTGCGGTTGTACGGCGGTGGGGTCGGCGCCGAGGAGGCGGGAGGCCACGTCCAGGTAGCGGGGCCCGTCGCCAGTGGCCGGGTCGGCGACGACCAGGCGGCGCAGCAGGCCGAACCGTTCCGCCTCGGGCAGCGGCAGCGCCGCCCAGAAGTCCGGCCCGAACTCCGGCGGTACGTCCCGGCCCTGGGCCTGCCAGGCCCCGATCCGCTCGGTGAGGAACCGCAGCACCCGGCTGTACGGCGTGGCGTCGGGCACCCTCAGCAGCGCCTCGGACAGGAGGTGGGTGGCCCACCAGGTCGGGGCGTCGGGTGGTGTGGCGCCCGGCGGCAGCAGCGCGTCCAGGGCGTCGAGCAACTCCTCCAGGCGCCCGGAGAGTTCGGTGGGGCCCTGCTGCCGGCCGAGGAGGAGCAGCGCGTGGACGACGGGGCCGATGCGGTGGCGGGGCACGGGGAGGTCGCGGGTGGCCCGGCGGGCGTGCCGGCGGACGCGGGCCTGCGACGGCATCGTGCCCCAGGCCCGCCCCGCCTCGGCCCGCGCGGCCCAGCCCCGGTGCACCAGCGCGTGCAGGGCCGCGTCGAGGTCCAGGTGCGCGCCCTGGATCCAGTCGGCCAGCTCCTCGTGGGCGAAGCGGTAGCCGTTGCCCGCCGGGACGAGCAGCCCCTCGGTGAGCACGGCCGAGGCCCAACCGGTGGTCCCGCCGAGCCGCCTCCCCGGCACCGGCCCCCAGGGGAACACCGCCTCGAACGCCGCCCGGTCCAGCTCCCCCTGCCCGGGCCCGAGACACCGCCGCGCCGCCTCGTGCACCTGCCCGGAGACCTGCGCGGCGAGCCGCCGTACGGCCGTGCCCCGCACTCCGTTCACCGCGGCGAGCCGCACGGCGACGCGCAGGCACATCAGGGCCAGGTAGGCGGCCAGCACCTCGTTCCGGTCGGGACGGCCCGAAGCCCCGGTGGCGGCCACCCGCGGGGCCCCCGCCCCACCGGGCGGCCCGGCGAAGGCGCCATCCTCGCCGGGCCGCCCGCCCGGGCCCTCCGGCAGCGCCGCCCGCACCTCGGAGAGGAGCCGCAGGGTGAGCGGGTGCCGGGCGTCGGTGGCGGAGAGCGCGCCTTCGGGGATCCCGTACCGCAGCCGGGCGCGCCGCGCCTCGGCCTCGGTCAGGTCGCCCAGCCGTACGCAGGGAGGCAGTGGTTGTCCTTGGCCGGCGGGCTCGCTCCCGTGCAGCAGCTCCGGCGGGAACTGCGAGCCGGCCCGCTCCCAGTACTCGGCGCGGCAGGCCACCACGAGCCGCGCCCCGTTCTCCCGGAGCCACTCGACCGTCCCGGCGGTCCACTCGGCCGACCGCTGGGCCGGCGTGGGCGGCATCTCCTCGGGGCCGTCGAGAACCAGCAGCAGGGGCCGCCCCGCCGCCAGCGCGAGCCGGGCCAGCCGCTCCGGCCGGATGTCCCCCAGCTCCCCGTCGTACCGCCCCGGTAGCGACGACGGCTCCACCCCGGCCCGCCGGTCGTCCAAGGCACCCGAGGCGTCGGAGGCACCCGAAGGGTCAGCGGCGCCACACGTGTCCGGCCGGCCCGGGCCGTTCGACGCCGCCACGATCCGCCCCGCCCGCTCCAGCGCCCGTCGCGCCGCGTCCGCCACGGACGCGTCGTCGGCCAGCAGGTCGGCCCCGCGGAGCCACAGCGTGGGGGCGGACTCGGGCTCCCGGCCGCGCCGGGCGGCCAGGGCCGCCAGTTCCGTCGTACGGCCGCTGCCGGGTGGGCCGACGAGGCCGAGCACGGTGGCCGGGCCGTCGGCGAAGGCGGCGAACTCCCTGACGACAACGGGCCGTTCCACGGGTTCGGCACCGGTCGCCGCGACGGCCCCGGCGCCCGCGCCCGGCCCGTCCGACCCCACGGTGGTGGCCGTGAGCTCCAGCACCCCGGCGAGATTCAGATCGCTCCCGTACGCGGGCACCGTCGCCGCGTTGCGGGCGAGAAGCTCGGCCAGCGGCGGCTCTGCGCGCCAGCCGCGCAGGGGTACGGCGAAGCCGGTGGCCCGGTGCCGGGCCTCCAGTGCCGTGCCGAGGACGCCCACCACGGCGCCGGTGGTCATGTCGAGCACGGGTCCCCCGGCCGCTCCCCCGGCCGGCCGCAGCGCCTCGCGCCCGGCCGTCCCGATCGCCAACTCCAGGGCGCCGCGCAGCAGATGGAACCCGTCGGTCGCGGTGTACGTGACGTCCGCCGCGCCCAGCACCCGGGCCTCGCGCCAGCCGCCGGCCGCGATCCGGACGTATGCTCCCGTCCCGATTTCGTCGCGCAGGGCGAAGGGCAGCGGGTCCACACACAGCCCCTCGGTGCGGATCAGCGCGAGATCGAGGGCGGGCAGCGGGGTCACCGCGTCGGAGGTCACCACGCAAGTGCGCTCCCCGGCCGTGTGCAGCACCAGCCGGGCCAGCCCGTCCACCGCCTCGTGGCTGGTGACCACCGTGCCGTGGTGGTCGGCCACGAAGCCGGTGCCGCGCGGGCGTCCCGCCAGGTCGCCGACGCGTACCAGGACCTCGTCCCGAGCCGCCCGGCCGTCGTCCGTTGCCCGACGGCCACGTACCGCCATTCCTGACCTCCCCGTCGTACCTCTGTTCCGACGGTAGGCACCCGAAGATCAGCAGAACAGATCGTCCGGCGAACGCGCCCCCTTCCGCTCCCTCGGTTCACTCCGAGCGCCTGCACGAAGGGGTGAATAGGCGTCGGCGGATGGATACACCTCTGGGTGGGGGAACCGAGGGGGGACCGTGGAGCGGCGGGAACAGCAAGTCCCGCCGCTCCGCTGGGCTTTGGCCGATGAGCGGGAGTTCGGCGGGTGCGGGTCGTGCGTGGTTGATCGCGCAGTTCCCCGCGCCCCTGAAGCACGCGGTGCCCACACCCGAAAGGCCGGCCTCAGCCGAAGATCGCCAGGCTCTTGGCCTTGCCCTTCTGGCTCTCCACGAGGGCCAGGAAGCGCCCGGTGGGGTCGAAGACGGCGACGGCCCCGCGGCCCTCGTACTCCTCGGGCATCTCCAGCCGCACCCCGTTCAGCAGCAGCCCCGCCCGCCTGTCGTCCACGTCCCAGCGGGGGAACGCGGCCGTGGCGGCCTCGGCGACCGGCATCACGGTCAGCTCCGCCTGGAGCTGGTCGAGCGTCCGGGCGGACTCCAGCTTGTACGGCCCCACTCGGGTCCGGCGCAGCGCGGTGAGGTGGCCGCCGACGCCCAGGTCCGCGCCCAGGTCACGGGCGAGGGCCCGGATGTACGTCCCGGAGGAGCACACCACCGACACCACCAGGTCGAGGACGGGGGTGCCGTCCTCGGCGACGGCGTCGCGGACGTCGTACACCGCGAAGGAGGAGACGGTTACGGGCCGGGCGGGAATCTCGAAGTCCTCGCCGTCCCTGGCCCGCTTGTACGACCGCACGCCGTCGATCTTGATGGCGCTGACCTTGGACGGCACCTGCATGATGGCGCCGGTCAGCTTGGCGATCCCGGCGTCGACGGCTTCGCGGGTGACCTTCGACGCGTCGACCGACGCCGTGATCTCGCCCTCGGCGTCGTCGGTGATCGTCGTCTGCCCGAGCCGGACGGTCCCCAGGTACTCCTTCTCGGTGAGCGCGAGGTGACCGAGGAGCTTGGTCGCCTTCTCCACACCGAGGACGAGCACACCGGTGGCCATGGGATCGAGCGTCCCCGCGTGCCCGATCCGCCGGGTCCGGGCGATGCCGCGCATCTTGGCGACGACATCGTGCGAAGTGAAGCCCGACGGCTTGTCGACGACGACAAGCCCGTCGGGCGGGGTGGTCTTCTGACGCTGCTGGGTCATTCTGCGGCGTCGTCCTCGTCCTCGTCGCCCGGCTTCTTGTACGGGTCGGCCTCACCGGCGTACTGGGCGCCGGACGCGTCCTCGCGCACCTTGGCGTCCGAGGTCCGCGCCTTGTCGAGGAGGTCCTCGATGGTCTTGGCGGTGTCGGGGAGGGCGTCGGCCACGAAGGTGAGGCTCGGCGTGAACTTCACGCCCGCGGCGCGCCCGACCTCGGAACGCAGGACGCCCTTGGCGCTCTCCAGTCCCGCGGCGGCGGCCGCCCGCTCCTCGTCGTCCCCGTACACCGTGTAGAAGACGGTCGCCTCCCGCAGATCCCCGGTCACCCGGGTGTCCGTGATGGTGACGTGTGAGCCGAGTCGCGGGTCCTTGATCCCACGCAGCAGCTTCTTGGCCACCACCTCTCGGATGAGGTCCGCCAGCCTCTTGGCACGCGCGTTGTCGGCCACTGGTCCGTCTCCTAGCTCGTTCTGCGTTTCTCTGATCAGTTCTCGGTCAGTCGTCGTCGCCGTGGAGACGACGTCTCACCGAGAGAAGTTCCACCTCGGGGCGCCCGGCGACCAGCCGCTCGCACCGGTCCAGTACGTCGGTCAGATGACCGGTGTCGCCCGAGACCACCGCCAGTCCGATGACGGCCCGGCGGTGCAGATCCATGTGCTCGACCTCCGCCACACTCACCGCGAACTTGCGCTGGAGTTCAGCGACGATCGGGCGGACGACGGAGCGCTTCTCCTTCAGCGACCGTACGTCGCCGAGCAGGAGGTCGAAGGACAGAGTCCCCACGTACATATGTGTATCCGGTTCACCCGCCGGTACGGGATAGATGGCCTGCCCGGGTGCCTGGGCAGGAACATCAGAACCGTACAACGAACGGGACACCGACTCGACGGGATTGTTTCGCCCGCGGGCAGGGCCCCGACAACCCCCAGAGACGGCCACACCGGCCGGCGGTGAACAAGTCACCCCCGGCCGGCATGGACCAACCACTTATGAACGCGGCTTCTCGCGCATCTCGTACGTCGCGATGACGTCGTCGACCTTGATGTCGTTGAAGTTGCCGAGGTTGATACCGCCCTCGAACCCTTCGCGGATCTCGGTGACGTCGTCCTTGAAGCGACGCAGACCGGAGATGGTGAGGCTCTCCGCGATGACCTTGCCGTCGCGGACGAGGCGCGCCTTGGTGTTGCGCTTGACCTCTCCGGAGCGGACCAGGACACCGGCGATGTTGCCCAGCTTGGACGACTTGAAGACCTCGCGGATCTCCGCCGTGCCGAGCTCGACCTCCTCGTACTCCGGCTTGAGCATGCCCTTGAGGGCCGCCTCGATCTCCTCGATGGCCTGGTAGATCACCGAGTAGTACCGGACGTCGACGCCCTCGCGCTCCGCCATCTGCGCCGCGCGGCCCGCAGCGCGGACGTTGAAGCCGATGACGATCGCGTCGGAGCCGGTCGCCAGGTCGATGTCCGACTCGGTGACCGCACCGACGCCGCGGTGCAGGATGCGGATGTCGACCTCTTCGCCGACGTCGAGCTGGAGCAGCGAGGACTCGAGAGCCTCCACCGAACCGGACGCGTCGCCCTTGATGATGAGGTTGAGTTCCTGCACCAGACCGGCCTTGAGGGCCTCGTCCAGGTTCTCCAGGGAGAACCGGACTCCGCGCCTGGCGAAGTTGGCGTTGCGCTCGCGCGCCGCCCGCTTCTCGGCGATCTGACGGGCCGTACGGTCCTCGTCGACAACCAGGAAGTTGTCGCCGGCACCCGGCACGTTGGTGAGACCGAGGACGAGGACCGGGGTCGAGGGACCCGCCTCTTCCACGTTCTCGCCCTTGTCGTCGAGCATCGCGCGGACACGGCCGTACGCGTCGCCGACCACCATGGTGTCGCCGACCCGCAGGGTGCCTCGCTGGACCAGGACGGTCGCGACGGCGCCGCGGCCCCGGTCGAGGTGGGACTCGATCGCGATGCCCTGCGCGTCCTGCTCCGGGTTGGCCCGCAGGTCGAGCGAGGCGTCCGCGGTCAGAACCACGGCCTCCAGCAGGGAGTCGATGTTCAGACCCTGCTTGGCGGAGATGTCGACGAACATGGTGTCGCCGCCGTACTCCTCGGCCACCAGACCGAACTCGGTGAGCTGACCGCGCACCTTGGTCGGGTCGGCACCCTCGACGTCGATCTTGTTGACCGCGACCACGATCGGCACACCGGCCGCCTTGGCGTGGTTCAGCGCCTCGATCGTCTGGGGCATCACACCGTCGTTGGCCGCCACCACGAGGATCGCGATGTCGGTCGACTTGGCACCACGGGCACGCATGGCGGTGAACGCCTCGTGACCCGGGGTGTCGATGAAGGTGATGCGACGCTCTTCTTCGTTGACCTGGGTGGCGACCTGGTACGCACCGATGTGCTGCGTGATACCGCCGGCCTCGCCCGCGACGACGTTCGTCTTGCGGATGGTGTCCAGCAGTCGGGTCTTACCGTGGTCGACGTGACCCATGACGGTCACGACCGGCGGACGCGCGACGAGGAACTCCTCGCCACCCTCGTCCTCGCCGAACTCGATGTCGAAGGACTCGAGCAGCTCGCGGTCCTCCTCCTCGGGGCTGACGATCTCGAGGACGAAGTTCATCTCGTCCGCGAGGAGCCTCAGCGTCTCGTCGGAGACGGACTGCGTGGCAGTGACCATCTCGCCGAGGTTCATCATCACGCCGACGAGCGACGCCGGGTTGGCGCCGATCTTCTCGGCGAAGTCGGTGAGGGACGCACCGCGCGACAGGCGGACGGACTGTCCGTTGCCGCGAGGCAGCATCACGCCGCCGACCGACGGGGCCTGCATGGCCTCGTACTCCTGGCGCCTCTGCCGCTTCGACTTGCGACCACGACGCGCGGGACCGCCGGGACGACCGAAGGCGCCCTGCGTGCCACCACGTGCGCCCGGACCACCGGGACGACCGCCGAAGCCGGGACGGCCACCGCCGCCACCCGGACCACCGGGACGACCGGCGAAACCGCCACCGCCGCCACCGGGACCGCCGGGACGACCGGCGAAGCCGCCGCCACCGCCACCGGGACCAGCGGGACGACCGGCGAAGCCGCCGCCACCCGGACGACCGCCGCCGCCACCACCGGGACCACCGGGACGACCGCCGCCGCCACCACCGGGACCGCGGCCACCGGGGCCACCGCCGCCGGGACGCGGGCCGGCAGCCGGACGCTGCGGCATCATGCCCGGGTTCGGACGGTTACCGCCGGGGCCACCGCCGGGACGGGGCGCCTGCGGACGGGGCATGCCACCCGGAGTCGGACGGGCACCGCCCGGACCGCCCTGGGGACGCGGAGCGCCACCGGGGCCGCCCTGCGGGCGGGGAGCCTGGCCGGGGGTCTGCGGACGCGGACCCCCACCCTGGGCGCCACCGGGACCACCGGGGCGCGGCGCGCCACCCGGACGGGGCGCCTGCGGGCGACCCATGCCGGTGGAGCCACCGGAGGTGAAGGGGTTGTTACCGGGACGCGGACCGGCCGGACGGGCACCGCCCGGCTTGGGGGCACCCCCGCCACCGGAACGCTCCGGACGCTGACCACCGGGACGCTGCGCCTGGCCACGGTCGCCACGCTCCTGCCCACGCTCCTGCCCACGGTCCTGACCGCGGTCTTGACCACGGTCCTGGCCGGGGCCGCCCGGACGCTGGCCACCGGGCCGCGGCGCACCGGGGCCGGGGCGAACGCCCGGACGCGGGGACGACGGGGCGACCGGAGCCGACGGGGGCGCCTGGAACTCGGGCACGCTCGGGGCCGGGGAGGCCGGAGCGGGCTTCGGCGCCGGCGGCTTGGGACCGGGCGTCGGGCGCGGGCCCGGAGCCGGGGTCTGGGCCGCGGGCTTCTCCGCCACGGGCGGCTTCGGTGCGGCCGGACCCGGACGCGGTGCGCCCGGACGGGCGCCCTGCGCGGGAGAGGGGGCCGCCGGACGAGCCGGGGCGGCCTTGCGGGGAGCGGGCTTGCCGCCCCCATTGCCCTGCTGGAGGGCATCGGTCAGTTTGCGTACAACGGGCGCCTCGATCGTCGAGGACGCCGAACGGACGAATTCACCGAGTTCCTGGAGCTTGGCCATGACGACCTTGCTCTCAACCCCGAACTCCTTGGCGAGTTCGTATACCCGGACCTTAGCCACTTCGCTCCTTTTTAGGTCCGGGTGCGTCCGGACCGTCGCTACTTCATGGGCGTACTCATCGCGTGCTCATCGAGTGCTCATCGCAATCTCGACCTACTTCCAACTCGCGGGGTACCAGGGCCGCGCGGAGGCTCCGTGCGGCACGTCCTACGGTGTTGCCTGCTCAGCAACTGTTGTCTGCTCCACGTATCGGCGCAACGCCTTTGTGTCGAGCGCTCCCGGGGCACGCAGCGCCCTCGTGAACGCCCGGCGGCGGACCGCCAGGTCGAGACAGACTGGGGAGGGGTGTACGTACGCACCCCGGCCGGGCAGCGTACCGCGAGGATCGGGGGCACATTCGTCCTCGATCGCCACGACCCGCAGCAGTCCGGTCTTGGCCGATCGCTGCCTGCACCCCACACAGGTGCGTTCAGGGCATGCATGGGCACGCGTCCGGCCAGACACCGCTAAGTCTACCTCCCCGCACCGACCTCACCCCTTTGGGGCAAGAATCGAACGGTTGTTGTCGTGATCTAAGCCACCTGCGGCTTGGATCTATTCCCTCGGCCCCCCGGCAGCCCCCGAAGGGGCCGGTCCGGACGTCCGATCGAGTGGTTACTCCGACGGCTGCTCGGTGTCCGGACGGATGTCGATGCGCCAGCCGGTGAGGCGGGCGGCGAGGCGGGCGTTCTGGCCCTCCTTGCCGATCGCCAACGAGAGCTGGTAGTCCGGCACCGTCACGCGCGCGGAGCGGGCCGCGAGGTCCACCACGTCGACCTTGGAGACCCGGGCCGGGGAGAGCGCGTTCGCCACCATCTCGGCCGGGTCGTCCGACCAGTCGACGATGTCGATCTTCTCGCCGTTCAGCTCGGCCATGACATTGCGCACCCGGCCGCCCATCGGGCCGATGCAGGCACCCTTGGCGTTCAGGCCGCTGCGGGTGGAGCGGACCGCGATCTTCGTCCGGTGACCGGCCTCACGTGCGATGGCGGAGATCTCGACGGAACCGTCGGCGATCTCCGGCACCTCCAGGGCGAAGAGCTTCTTCACCAGATTCGGGTGCGTGCGCGAGAGGGTGACGGACGGACCGCGGACACCCTTCGCCACCCGGACGACGTACGACCGCAGCCGTGTGCCGTGCTGGTACGCCTCGCCGGGGACCTGCTCCTGCACGGGCAGGATGGCCTCCAGCTTGCCGATGTCGACGAGCACGTTCTTCGGGTCGCGGCCCTGCTGGACCACACCGGTGACGATGTCGCCCTCACGGCCGGCGTACTCGCCGAGCGTCGCATCGTCCTCCGCGTCCCGCAGACGCTGCAGGATGACCTGCTTGGCGGTGGTGGCGGCGATGCGGCCGAAGTCCGACGGGGTGTCGTCGAACGGACGCGGCTCCTGCCCCTCCTCCAGGTCCTCGGGATCCTCCTTCGCCCACACGGTCACGTGGCCGGTCTCCCGGTTGAGCTCCACGCGCGCGTGCCGGCGGCTTCCCTCGGTGCGGTGGTAGGCGATGAGGAGGGCCGCCTCGATCGCCTCGACGAGCAGGTCGAAGGAGATCTCCTTCTCCCGTACCAAGCCCCGCAGGGCGCTCATGTCGATGTCCACGGCTACGCCTCCTCTTCTTCCGTCATGTCCGTCTTGTCCTTGCGGTTGAACTCGACCTGGACGCGGGCCCTGTCGATCTCTTCGAAGGCGAGTCTGCGGGTGGTGGCCTTGCGGCCCTTCACTCCGGGCACTTCGAGGTCGAGGCCGTCGTCGTCCACGGTCAGGATGCGGGCCACCAGCTCACCGGCGCCGTCGTGGAGCTGGAACCTGACCAGCCGGTCCACGGCGCGGTGGTAGTGGCGGTGTTCGGTCAGGGCGCGCTCGGCGCCCGGCGTACCGACTTCCAGGGTGTACTCCGCCTGTCCCATCGCGTCCGTCTCGTCCAGCTTGGCCGAGACGGCGCGGCTGACGTCGGCGACCGCGTCCAGATCCGCGCCCTCGTCCGAGTCGACCACCACGCGCAGCACTCGCTTGCGGCCGACCGAGTCCACTGCGATCTCTTCGAGATCGAGGCCCTGCGAGCGTACGAGCGGTTCCAGAAGTTCTCGCAGCCTCTCGCTCTGGGTGGTGCTCATCCGGGTGACTCCTCGGCCGCGTGTGCTGTTGTGGGTAGGGCGCGTGTCAGGTCAAAGGGTATCCGCTCCGC
The DNA here is from genome assembly GCF_016598475.1 of Streptomyces adelaidensis. Taxonomy (GTDB): domain Bacteria; phylum Actinomycetota; class Actinomycetes; order Streptomycetales; family Streptomycetaceae; genus Streptomyces; species Streptomyces adelaidensis. The sequence goes on along the minus strand of NZ_JAEMUX010000064.1, from coordinate 2,201 downwards.
GAGGGTGTTGCCGTCCACGCGGGTTCCGTCGGGCGGGCGCGCGGTGGTGGCGTGTGCGAGGGGATCGCACGGGTACCGTGATCACACCGCTCTTTTGTTCGTACGACCCCTCTGAGGACGTCTGCCGTGTCGTTCACCGTGCCGTCGCGTACCCCGTCGGGGCCGCGCCGAAGGAGTCTGCTGGTCGGGGCCGCGGGTGCGGGTCTGCTCGTGGGGTGCTCGTCCGGGGGTGAGGGGCCCGATGCCGCCGGGGGCGGTACTTCGGCGGCGGAGCGGGCGCGGACTCGGGTGGCGCGGGACAGCGGGGAGCTGGTGGAGCGGTACGACGCCGCGCTCGCCGCACATCCGGACCTGACCGCGCTGCTGACACCGCTGCGGGCGGAGACCGTACGGCATGCCCGGGCGTTCGGGGGCGGGAAGAGCACGGGTGAGACGAGTGCTTCGCCGTCCGCGTCGCCCTCCGCTTCGGCCGTCCCCTCCCCCGTGCCCGAGGACCCGAAGTCCGCCCTCGCCGAGCTGGCCGCCGCCGAGCGGGCTCTCGCCGACCGGCGGGCGAAGGCGCTGCTGGAGGTGGAGGGCGAGGTGGCCCGGCTGATGGCTTCGGTCGCGGCGGCCGGGGCCGGGCACGCCTACTTGCTGACGGAGGGTGCGAAGTGAGCGGCGGGGAGCTGACGGCGGTACAGGCGGCGCTCGACGCCGAGCACGCCGCCGTCTACGGGTACGGGGTCGTCGGCGGGAAGATCGGCGAGGACCGGCGGAGCGAGGCGCGGGAGGCGTACGACGCCCACCGGGCCCGCCGGGACGAGCTCGCCCGCGTGGTGCGCGACCTGGACGGCAAGCCCGCCGCGGGGGCCGCCGGGTACGCCCTGCCGTTCCCGGTCACGGACTCCGACTCCGCCGTACGGCTCGCCGCCGAGCTGGAGGAGCGGGTGGCCGGGGTGTACTCCGATCTCGTACGGGCGGCCGAGGGTGAGCGGCGGCGTACGGCGGCCGAGGCGCTGCGGGAAGCGGCGGTGCGGGCGGTGCGGTGGCGGGGCGGAAGCGTAGCCTTCCCTGGTCTCGCCGAGCGGGCGGCCGGTGCCTCCGCGTCGGCGGCACCGCGCACCTGATCACGGTCCGAAGGGAACTACTCGCACATGGCTCGCATGGCTTTCGAGGCTTTCGAACCGCCGCGGCGACTCGTGCGGGCGCTCGCCGAGACACGGCGGCCGGGCGGCGGCGACGGGGTCGGCGAGTGGCTGGAGGAGCTGCCCGTGCTGGCCCAACAGGCCCTGGATCTACGCGAGTTGACCGTCGAGCGGGTACAGGCACCCGGCGGTCGCAGCAGTCTGGTGCTCCTCGTCCGGCGGATCGACGGCACCCCCGCCGTGCTCAAGCTGGCGCCCGAGCGGGCCCGGCCGGAGAGCGAACGGGCCGCGCTGGCCCACTGGGACGGGCGGGGTGCTGTGCGGTTGCTCAACCCCGGCGACAGTCAGGGCGTGCTGCTGCTGGAGCGGCTGAGCCCGGACCTGTCGGTGCGGTCGCTGCCCGAGCCGAAGGCGCTGCTGGAGGCCGCGGCGACGTTGCGGCGGCTCTGGGTCGAGCCGCCCGGGGCGCATGTCTTCGAGACCGTCGCCGAGCGGACCGGGCGGCAGGCCGAGCTGATGCGGGACGGCTCCGCCGGGGACGCCGAGGTACGGGCCCTGGTCGACGCCGCGCTGGCCGCTCGTGCGGAACTGCTCGGGTCCGAGCCCGAGGAGCGGTTGCTGCACGGGACGTTCCGGCAGAGCAAGGTGCTCGCCGGGGAGCGGTTGCCCTGGCTGGCCGTCGGGCCCGATCCGGTGGTCGGGGAGTGCGCGTTCGATCTGGCGCGGCTGGTGCGGGACCGGGTCGAGGATCTGATCGCGTCGCCGTCGGGGGCGGCGATCACTCGGCGGCGGGTGAGGAAGCTGGCCGAGTCGTTGGATGTGGATCAGGAGCGGTTGCGGGGGTGGACGTTGTTCCGGGCCGTGGAGTCGGGGGTTCGGGCTCGGCGGGTGGGGCGGGTGCAGGACGCGGAGTTGTTGTTGGAGTTCGCTGGGTGGCTCTAGCTTCCGCGGCTTCCGCGGCTTCCGCGGCTTCCGCGGAGGATGGGGTGTTGGGGTCAGGAGCGTTCGTCGGCCGTCGGTGATTCGTACTGAGCGCGCAGTTCCCCGCGCCCCTCAAGGGGCGCTGCCAGCGGC
>NZ_JAEMUX010000063.1 GCF_016598475.1 Streptomyces adelaidensis | reverse complement strand
GAGCCGGGAGCGCAGGCCGGCGATGTCGCCGACGCCGTCACCGTCGCCGTCGGCGAAGCTGCGGATGTAGACCTGGTAGATGACGGCGCTGCGCCACCAGGGCGAGGACGTGGTGGAGGACATGGTGCGAGGGGGTCCTTTTGAGAGTGGGGGAAGGCACGGTGCGGCGGTCAGGAGTTACTTGGCCGCGCCCGCGGTGAGTCCGGCGACGATGCGGCGCTGGAAGAGGAGCACCATGATCACCAGGGGGACGGTGACCAGGACGCCCGCGGCCATCTGGCTGCCGAACGGGATGTCGAACTGGGTGGCGCCGGTGAACTTGGAGATGGCGACCGGCGCGGTCTGGATACTGGGCCGGTTCGTCATCGACAGGGCGATGAGGAACTCGTTCCAGGCAGCGATGAAGCAGATGATCGCCGTGGTGAAGATGCCCGGCGCGGCGAGCGGAATGATGACCTTGCGGAACGCCTGACCCTGCGTGCAGCCGTCGATCATCGCGGCCTCTTCGAGCTCGTCGGGCATCTGTTTGAAGAACGTGGTCAGGTTCCACACCGCGAGCGGCAGCACGAACGACATGCTCGGCACGATCATCGCCTGGTAGGTGTTGATCCAGCCGATGTCGGTGAACAGCTTCAGCAGCGGGACCACGATCGAGACGACCGGGAACATCGAGGTGGCGATGATCAGGGTGAGGATCAGCCGCTTGAACCGGAAGTGCAGTCGGGCCATCGCGTAGGCGGTGAACGTGGCCAGCAGCAGCGCCAGCACGGTGGTGGTGCCGGAGACGATCAGGCTGTTGAGCAGGGCGCGGCCGAAGCCCTGGGAGGGGCTGAAGACCGCCCGGTAGTTCTCGAACGACACCGAGGTGGGCAGGAGCGAGGTGTCGAAGATGTCGGAGCTGCGGCGCAGGCTGGAGACCAGCATCCAGTAGAAGGGGGCCAGACAGTAGGCCACCACCGCGGCAACTCCCAGGTGGAGCAGCCAGGTTCGCCATTTCGCGGTCGACGTCATGCTGTCGGCACCTCCGCACTGTTCCGAATCGAGCCGCGCCGGAGTCTGCTCTTGCCCTTGGTCCTGGCCGGACCGCCCACGTCGCCGACAAGGTCCGCACCCAGCAGCCGGACGAAGCCGAGCGCGATGAGGAAGACGTAGACGAACAGGAGCACCGCGTAGGCGGCGGCCGGTCCGAAGCGGACGTTGGACGCCTCGTTCTGGGCGAGCATGGACAGGGTTTCCACGGAGTTCTTCTGGGCGCCGATGAGGAGGTAGGGCAGGTCGAACATCCGCAGCGCGTCGAGGCAGCGGAAGAGGACCGCGACCAGCAGGGCGGGCTTGACCAGGGGCAGGGTGATCCGCCAGAACTGGGCGAGTGGGCCGGCCCCGTCGAGGCGGGCCGCCTCGTAGACCTCCTTCGGGATGACCTGCAGTCCGGCCAGGACCAGCAGTCCGATGAAGGGGGAGGTCTTCCACACCTCGGCGATGATGACGGCGACCTTGGCGTGGAAGCCCTCGGTGGTCCACAGGACCTGGTGGCCGATCAGGGCGTTGGCGATGCCGTCACTGTTGAAGATCCACCGCCACAGCAGGCCGGAGATGGCCGTGGGTACGGCCCAGGGGATGAGGATGCTGGCGCGGATCAGGGCCCGGCCGCTGAAGGCCCTGTGCATGATCAGCGCCATCGCGACACCGATCAGGGTCTCCAGACCGACCGTGGTGACAGTGAAGAAAGTCGTGTTCCAAAACGCGTTCCAGAACCGGTCGCCGGCGTCGCCGAAGATGTCGGCGTAGTTCTGCAGACCGACGAACGGCTCGGTGTCGCTGATGAAGCCGGTCTGCGGGTCCAGTCCCTTGGTCCCGTACAGCGACTCCTTCAACGCCATGAGCGTGGGGTAGAGGACGACGACGGTGAGCACCAGGAGGGTCGGCGACACCAGCAGTGCCGCCGTCCGCCCCGAAGCCGCGGTCGCCCAGGTCCGCTTGCTCCCCTTCACCGGCGCGGGACTCTTCCCGGTATGGCTGCCGGTCCGGTCTGCGGCGCCGGGTGGGATCTTGGTGTCGACCACGGCTTTTCTCCTCACTGAGCCGCGGACTTCTGCAGCTCGTCCTGCAGGTCCTTCAGCGCCTGCGCACTGGACTTGTCGCCGTTCAGAGCCGCGTACGCTTCCTGCTGGATCGCGGAGGACGCGTCACCGTACTGGACCACCCTCGGGCGCGGTACGGCGTTGAGGATCGACTTCTTCAGCACCGGCAGGTAGGGGTACTGCTTGACCAGAGCCTGGTCGTCGTAGAGGGCCTCGTACGGCGGGGCCATGGAAGCGTCCTTGAGGAACGTGGTCGCGGTGTCCTGGCTGGTGAAGAACTTCATGAAGTCCAGTGCGGTGGCCTTGTTCTCGGCGAACGAGGACAGGGCCACGTTGTGGCCGCCCAGGCTGGAGGAGCCGGCCCCGGTCAGGCCGGGCAGCGGCGCGACCTCGAACTTGCCCGCGACCTTGCTCTTCTCGGCCAGCGAGTACACGTACGGCCAGTTGCGCAGGAAGACCAGCTTGCCGGACTGGAACGCCTGGCGGCCCTCCTCCTCCTGGTAGGTGATGGCCTCCTTCGGGATCGTGCCGTCCTTGAAGGAGTCGACGAGGAAGTCCAGGCCCTTCTTCGCCTCGGGTGTGTCCACGTTCGGCTTGCCGTCGGCGTCGGTGATGACACCCCCTGCGGAGTTCACGGCCTCGGCGAAGTTGACGGTGAGGCCCTCGTACTTCTGGAACTGGCCGGCGTAGCAGTCCATGCCCTTGGCCTCAGGCAGCTTCTCGACCTTGGCACAGGCGGCCTTCATCTCCGCCCACGTCGTCGGCGTGGCAGCGACGCCCGCCTTCTTCAGCAGGTCGGAGCGGTAATACAGCACGCCGCCGTCGGAGGACTGCGGCACCGCGTACAGGTTGTCGCGGTACTGGCCCGTCTGCACCGTCGGCTTGAGCATCTTGTCCAGCGGGAACTGTGCGGCGGGCAGCTGGTCGATCCACTGGTGGGCGGCGAACTCCGAGGTCCACACGACGTCCAGGGAGAGCACTGTGTAGGCGTCGGACTTCGTCTCGGCGTTCTGGATCATCTGCTGGCGCTGCTGGTTCACGTCCGCCGGCAGCTGGACGAAGGTGACCTTCTCCTTGGGATGCTGCTCGTTCCAGCTGTCGATGACCTTCTGGACGACGCCGGAGCTGTCCTTGGCGGCCGCGTACGTGATCGGGCCGCGGCCCGAGAACGACGGGCTCTTCGACGCCCCCGACGAACTGCTGTCATCGGAGGAGCCGCAGGCGGTGAGGACGAGCCCGGCGGCGACGAGCACGGCCGAGCACTGAAGGACTCTGCTGGTTCTGGCGTTCACTGTCTCTCCTGGACGTGCGGAACCGAAGTCTCGGCGGGGGCGCCCTGTAGGGAGTAGCTACCGAGATGACTCTGGGATGTCTCCGTTACGAGACTGTGCTGTCACGGCGTTGTGTGGAACGAAAGCGCAGGTCAAGGCAGCCTATGTATGACTTACGGCGACAGCTTGGCCTCCAATGAGACAACGCTTGCACCGTAGGAGTGCACCTGACGGAAGTCAATGCGTAACGTCGCGGTAGCGCAGATGATTTAGACGACTCATACCGCCCACTGGCTGGATGTAACGGGCATTCTGCCCGCAGGGCTGCGGCGTGACAGCGCTGTCACGAAGACTCCCGTCGAGGGCTCGAACTGTGCTAACTTCCGCTCATGTCACCAGCTCAGCGGCACCCCACCTTGGCCGACGTCGCCGAACGGGCCGGGGTCTCTCCCTCCACCGTCTCGCGCACGATGCGCGGCCTGACATCGGTCTCACCCGAGGTCCGTGCCCGGGTGGAGCGAGCGGCCCATGAGCTGAACTTCGCGATCTCGCGACAAGCGTCGAGCCTGGTCACCGGCCGGACCGGTGTCATGGCGGTGCTCGTGCCCACGCTCGACTCGTGGTTCATGGGAGCAGCGCTGTCCAGCCTGGGCCCGCTGCTGCGCCGGGCCGGCATGGAGCTGACCGTGTACGTGGTCCCGGACCTGGACGAACGGGCCGCGTTCTTCGAACGCCTGCCGGCCCGCCGTAACGCGGACGCGCTGCTGGTGTTCTGCTTCGACCTCACCGGCGAGGAGACCACCCGGCTGGACGACCTCGGCATGCCGGTCATCTACATCAGCCAGCACGTCGAAGGCCGTCCCAGCGTCTACGTCGACGACGTCGCCGGCGCCTGCAAGGCCACCCGCCACCTGATCAACCTCGGACACCGCCGGATCGCCTTCGCCCATACCACCAACGCCCGCGGCTTCAGCTTCAGCTCACGCGAGCGCCTCCTCGGCTACCAGCAGGCGCTCACCGAGGCGGGCATCCCGCTGGACGACGACCTGATCGTCACCACCCCGCCCCGCGACAAACGCGGCACCACCCAAGCGGTCGGCAGCCTGTTGAGCCTGCGCGAACCCCCCACCGCGATCTTCGCCGAACAGGACGAACTCGCCGCCTCCCTCATGCTGAGCCTGCGCACCGTACAGATCGAGGTGCCCGAACGGATCTCCGTCCTCGGCTTCGACGACCAGTTGATGGCCGAATGGCTCGACCTGTCCACGGTGGCGCAGTCACCCGCGGACATGGGCCAAGCCGCGGCCGAACTGGCCCTGGAACTCATCAACGACGCCGAGGCGAACCGCGAACAGCACATCGTCCTGCCCACACACCTGATACTGCGGGGGACCACTGCCCCACCGCAGAGCCCTCAGGGAGAGCAGGAGATCAGCGGGCAGCCGAACGGAAACGCTCGCCACATCTGAACCGGCCAACTATCCCGCAACAAACGGAATGCCGCCCCACGTCGCCCAACTCGACTGCGGGCTCACGGGAACACCGGCTCTCACGGGGGTGCGGCGTGACACGGAATCTCGTACCACCGCAGGGCACCCCGGCCGATGCCGAACCGGGTGGCGGCGCGCCCGCCGAGGTGGTGCCGCCTCCGCTTTTGGCGGAGATCCTCTAGGGGAACACACCGACTGGCCGACACGAAGATCGCCGACAAGGTCATCGTGCTGGACCACGGCCGGATCATCCACAGGGCACGTACGGCGAACTCGCCACCGCCGACGGCACGTTCAGCGAACTGCTCGCCCTCTCCCACGGCCGCTGACCGGTAGCCGTACCTCACCGCACACTCAGCACGATCTTCCCGCGAGCGCGGCCCGTGGCACTCAGCGCGTGTGCCTCGGCGCCGCGCTCCAGGGGAAGGACCTCGTGCAGGGGCACGGTGAACCGGCCCTCGGTGGCGAGTCCGGCGGCCGTGGCCAGACCGGTGTACCCCGGGCTTCTCGGAGCCGCCGGGGCCGCTGTGGGAGAGTCGTACGCCGTGCTCGTGTGCGGTGAAGTCGGCGATCGAGACGACCCGCTTCGGGTCACCGCCGTCGTCATAGGCAACGGGGCCGGCGCCCCCGCCGCGTATCTCGCGGCCGGCCTCGTGGTCCTCCTCTTCTCCATCGGCTTCGTGGCCATGGGCCGCCACGTCGTCGACGCCGGCGCCTTCTACACGTACATCGGCAAGGGCCTGGGCCGCTCGACCGGCTCCGGCAGCGCCGCCGTCGCCCTCTTCGCCTACTGCTCGATCCAGGCCGCCATGTACGGGCTCTACGGCGCGACCGTGAGCGGCCTGGTCGAGCACTACGCCGACGTACACATCGCGTGGTGGGTGTGGACCCTGCTCACCATGGTGGCCGTCCAGGTCCTCGGCGCCGCCGGGATCGAGATGGGCGCCAAGCTCCTGGCCGTGTTCGTCCTGGCGGAGTTCAGCATCCTGATCGCCTTCGCCCTCGTGACCTTCTTCAAGGGCGGCGGCCCCGAGGGGCTCGGCTTCGCCGACAGCTTCTCGCCGGGCGCGGCCCTCCAGGGCGCGCCGGGGGTGGCCCTGATGTTCGCCGTGGCGTCGATGTTCGGCTTCGAGGCGACCGCCATCTACGGCGAGGAGGCACGGGAGCCCAGGAGGACCGTCCCGCGCGCCACCTATCTGTCGGTCGCGGTGGTCACCTGCTTCTTCGCCTTCACCTCGTGGATGCTGGTCTCCGCGCACGGTGCCTCCAGGGCGACCGAGGAGGCGGGCAAGGCGCTGGAGAGCGGCGACGCCACGTCCTGGGTGTTCGCCCCCATAGCGGCGCAGTTCGGCGCGTGGACCGGTGACGTGCTGCCCGTCCTGCTGGCCACCTCACTGTTCGCGGGCATCCTGGCGTTCCACAACTCCGCCAACCGATACCTGTTCTCCCTGGGCCGTGAAGGGCTGCTGCCGCACGGGCTGACCGTGCTCAACCGGCGGCACTCCCCCTGGGTGGCCGGCATCGCCCAGACGGTGATCGCGGTGGGCCCTGGTGATGCCGTTCGCGCTCCTGGCAAGGACCCGGTGCTGACGCTCTTCTCCTGGTTCAGCGGGGTCGCCGTCCTCGGAATCATGCTCCTCTACTTCCTGACCTCCGTCTCCGTGGTCGTCTTCTTCCGCCGATCGCGTGCGGACACCCGGCCCTGGAACACGCTGATCGCACCGGTGGTGGGCGCGCTCGGCATCGCCGGGGCGATCTGGCTGATCATCAAGAACTTCGCCACGCTCATCGGCGGCGACGAGACCACCGCCGTATGGCTCCAGCTCACCGTTCCGGCCGTGCTGATCCTCGGGCTCGTCGTGGCGCGGCTGACCCGGCGCGGGCCCACGGCCACGGGCTGACCCCGGCGGCCCGCACTCGGGGCCGGTGGCGGCAGCACTCCCCGGATGCAGCCACCGGCCCCGGTTCGCGGGCCCCTCTCGCCGCCATGGATCCGAACCGTCGAGAACCCTTCGAGAACCCATCAAGAACAAGGAGAGCTGATGCCGGCCCTCGTCCACGACGACCTGCTGCGTCGCGCCAAGGATCTGCGCCTGCCCGCCCAGCACCACATCGACGGCGTGGACGAGCCGGGCGGGGACAACGCTTTCGCCGTCGTCTCGCCCCGCGACGGACAACTCCTCGTCGAGGTCGCCGACGCGCGGGCCGCCGAGGTCGACCTGGCCGTGGCCGCCGCGCGCCGAGCCTTCGACTCCGGTCCCTGGCCCCGCCTCGCACCCGCCGAGCGCGGCCGCGTTCTGCTCCGCATCGCCGAACTGCTCGAAGAGCAAGGGGAGATGCTCGCCCTGACCATCACCCTGGAGATGGGCAAGCCGATCACGGGCGCGTACGCCATCGAACTCCGCGCCGCGATCAACACCTTCCGCTGGTACGGGCAGCTGGCCGACAAACTCACCGACGAGTCGCCCCACACCGCTCCCGACGCCCTCGCCCTGGTCACCCGGGAACCCGCGGGTGTCGTGGGCGCCGTCGTGCCGTGGAACTTCCCGTTGACGCTGGCGAGTTGGAAAGTGGCTCCGGCACTGGCCGCCGGCTGCACGGTCGTACTCAAGCCGTCGGAGAACTCACCGCTGTCCGCCCTGCTCCTCGGCCGGATCGCCACCGAGGCCAGGCTGCCGCCGGGCGTGCTCAACGTCGTGACCGGCGACGGGCCGGTGGCCGGCCGGGCGATCGGTCTGCACCCCGATGTGGACGTCCTCGCCTTCACCGGCTCCACAGCGGTCGGCCGCCACTTCCTGCGCTACTCCGCCGACTCCAACCTCAAGCGCGTCTGGCTCGAACTGGGCGGCAAGTCGCCGAACATCATCCTTCCCGACGCCCCCGACCTGGAGAAGGCCGCCGCCACCGCCGCCTGGGGCATCTTCTTCAACCAGGGCGAGATGTGCACCGCGCCCTCCCGGCTGCTGGTGCACTCCTCCGTCGCCGAACGCGTCACGGAGGCGATCGTGGCCCGCGCCGGGGAACTGCGTGTGGGCGACCCGCTCGACCCGGCCACCGAGATGGGCGCACTGGTCGGCGAGAACCATCTGGAACGCGTCCTCGACCACATCGGCTCCGGCCTCGACGAGGGCGCGCGGCTGCGGGCGGGCGGCGGTCGGGCGCTGACCGACACGGGCGGCAGCTTCCTGCGCCCCACCGTCTTCGACCGGGTGGACCCCGGTATGCGGCTGGCCCGCGAGGAGATCTTCGGGCCCGTCCTGTCCGTCCTCGCCTTCGACGACCTGGACGAGGCGGTACGGCTCGCCAACGCCACCGAGTACGGCCTCGGCGCCGGCCTGTGGACCTCCGACCTGTCCACCGCCCACCAGGTCTCCCGCGCGCTCCGGGCCGGCACGGTCTGGGTCAACTGCTATGAGGAGGGCGACCTGACCGTGCCCTTCGGCGGTATGAAGCAGTCGGGCAACGGCCGCGACAAGTCCGCCCACGCCATCGAGAAGTACACCGAGCTCAAGACCACGTGGATCCAGCTGTGATCCGCCCCTTGATCGCCGTCCCCGCCCGCTTCTCCGCCACGACCTCGGCACTGCGGTACGCCGCCGAGGTCAACGCACACCTCGTGCACCCGGTGGCGATCCGGCGCGGCACCCTGCTGGAACAGGCCACCGGCGCACAGAAGGTGGAGGCCTCCTGTCACCACCACCAGCGGGTGAACGACATCGCGCCCGGCCTCACGATCACCGCGCGGGCCGCCGACGGCACCGTGGAAGGCCTCGAACTCGTGGGCGGGGACGGGTGGTTCACCGCCGTCCATTGGCACCCGGAGGACACCGCCCACGAGGACCCCGCGCAGCAGGGCCTCTTCGACGCCCTCGTACGGGCCGCCGCCCGAAACGAAACCCGAAACCGAAACTGATGGCCCGCGCGGCTCGTCTGGGAAGGTGCGGGGGCGAGTGGATGGGGAGAGATGGCCGAGCGGGCGGGCGGAGACGGCACGTCGAGGGCGAAGGCGGCGGCAGCGGGGCGGTGGATCTGGTCGCGGGCTCGGGGGCGGGGCCGGGTGCTCGCCTCGGCGGCGGTGCTGACGGCCGGGCTGCTGGCGTTCCATCGGGCGGTGCCCAACACCCCTGCTCGCCTGGGCAGTTCGCTGGAGTCGTTCCTGCCCTGGCTCGGCCTGGTGATCGTGGTGCTGCTCGGCCTGGGACTGCTGCGCCGCTCGGCTGTCGCACTGCTGGCGCTGTCGCTGCCGGTGGCGGCCTGGACGTACCTCTTCGGCGGGCTGTTGCTGCCCGGGGCGGAGTCCGGCGGGCGCGACCTGGTCGTGGTGCAGCACAACGTCAGCGACGAGAACGCCGACCCGGTGGGCACGGCCGACGCGCTGGCCGCCGCCGGGCCCGATCTCATCGCACTGGAGGAGCTGGTGCCCACGGCGCTGCCGGTCTACGAGAGGACGCTCGCCCCGGACTACCCGTACCACTCTGTGCAGGGCACCGTCGGACTCTGGTCGAAGCATCCGCTCACCGGTGCCCGGCCGCTGGACATCAAGCCCGAGGGGATCACGGAGACCTGGAATCGCGGGCTGCGGACGGCCGTCCACACTCCGCGCGGCGAGATCGCCGTGTATGTCGCGCACCTGCCGTCGGTCCGCGTCCGGGCGAGCGGCCTCGCCTCCTCCTGGCGCGACGAGAGCGCCGAGCTGTTGGGTGCGGCGGTCGCCGCCGAGCGGCTGACCAGGGTGATCCTCCTGGGCGACCTCAACGGCACGGTCGACGACCGTGGGCTGGCCCCGCTGACCGCACGGCTGAACGTGGCGGAACGGGGCTTCGCCTTCAGCTTCCCCGCCGCCTTCCCGGTGGCCCGCATCGACCAGGTCATGGCCCGAGCGGCCGCAGTCGGGCATATCCGCACCCTGCCGGCGACCGGCAGCGACCACCTGCCGGTCGCCGCCCGCATCACCCTGGACTGAGCCGGACGGCATGACCCACCAGGGTGGTCCGGAACGGGAACCCCGGAGTCCGTCCTCCGCGTCAATGGCTCCGGCGTGTGCGAAGCAACTCGTGGGAACCGCTCCCGCCTGGATCGCGTACATCTGTACGATCACCGGTCACGCACGGGGAATTGCGGTGGAGGGGGCGGCGATGGGCGACAAAGGCGCTGGACGAAGAGGTGGTTGGCGGTTGAGAGCCGCCGTGTCGGGGACGGCGGCGGCGGTGCTTCTCGGCGGTTGCAGCATGGGGGCGACGGAGGGGGCGGCGGAGCCGGGGGCCAAGGCTTCGGGGTCCCGGGCGCCTTCCGCTTCCGCGTCCGGCGAGGTGTCGGCGGAGGGCTCGGAGCCGTCGGCGACACCGTCCGCGGCGCCGTTCGAGGCGGACCCGGATCGCGTACCGACGTCGGGGACGCGGGGCGCCACGCTGGCGGCGGCGATCGTGATGCGGCCGCAGGACTGGGGCGCGGGTTTCGAGGCGCAGCCGCTCGCCCGCAGCGCCGAGGGCACCGTCGCCGTACTGGACGAGGAGTGCCGGTGGCAGCGCCGGGCCCTGCCCGAGGGCGTGCTCGCGTCGCTGTCGCTGTACAGCGAGCTGCCGGGCACCGGAAAGCGCGGCACGGTCAAGGTGACGGCCGCGGTGACGGTGCACACCACGGTGCTCGGCGCCGACGACCAGTTGTCCGAAACGCTGGAGGAACCGCTGCGCTGCCCCGAGCAGCAGGTACGCGCCGATGAGCGGATCGCGGAGCTCAACTCCGTGGGCACCCCCCTCGGCATACGCGGCAACAACTACGCCGACGACTCGATCTACGAGCAGGGCGCCTATCTGACCGGCGGCGGCAAGGCCTCGTACCGGTGGATGGTCACCCGGCTCGGTCAGGTGACCGTGGCGGTGGCGCTGAAGGGCGCCGAGGGATACACCAGCAGCGAACTGGAGCAGTACGTGACGCGCGGCACCACCACCATGCTCGACCGGGTGAGATTCGAACTGGGCGGAGGCGAGGGCTGATGGAGCGGCTGCGTTCTTCCGATCCCGCCCGGATCGCCGACCACCGTCTGCTCGGCCGGCTCGGCGCGGGTGGCATGGGTGTGGTGTATCTGGCGCGTACCCCGGCGGGTTCGCTGGTGGCTTTGAAGGTGTTGGCGGCGGAGTACGCCGAGGATCCGGGCTTCCGGCGGCGCTTCAGCCGTGAGATCGAGGTGGCCCGGCGCATCAGCAGCCCGTGGGCGGTGCCGCTGGTGGGCGCCGACGCGGACGCGGAGGCGCCGTGGCTGGCGACGGCGTACGTGCCCGGTCCGTCCCTGGCGGAGTCGGTCGCCGCGCACGGGCCGCTCACCGAGCGGGGTTTGCGGGTCCTCGGCGGCCGGCTGGCCCTGGCGCTGGGCGAGGTCCACCGGGCCGGACTGGTCCACCGGGACCTCAAGCCGGGCAACGTACTGCTGGCCGCGGACGGGCCCCGGCTCATCGACTTCGGTATCGCCAGGGCGCCCGAGGACTCCGCGCTCACCGCGACGGGCCTCGTGGTCGGCACCCCCGGCTATCTCTCGCCGGAGCAGGCCGAGGGGCGCGGCGGGCAGACCATCGGTCCGGCGAGCGACGTGTTCTCCCTCGGCTGTGTTCTGGCGTTCGCCGCGACGGGCCGCGCGCCCTTCGGCGCCGGCGCCCTCGACGCCCTCCTGTACCGGGCCGTGCACGACCCCGCCGACCTCGACGGCATCCCGCCCGCGCTGGCCGGCCTGGTGACCCGCTGCCTGGAGAAGGACCCGGCCCAGCGACCCGAGGTCGGGGAGCTGGTACGGCAACTGCTGCCCGGGGACACGGCGGAGGAGGGCGGCGAAGACACCGCCGACCTCGCCGACGCGCCCGCCGAGGCTCCCGCCGCTGTCCCAGCGGATGCGCCGGACGACCCCACCGCCCCCTGGCTCCCCGAGGAAGTCATCCGGCTGATCGCCCGGAGCTCCACCGAAGCACTCGCCCTGCCGGACATCGAACACACCGAGATATCGGCCGCCGCCCCGTCCGCGGACGCCTCCCCGGACAGCGGTTCCGAGGACGGGACCGGCCCACAGCACTCCGCCCCGGACAAGGGCAGAGGCAAGGGCCAGGGCGCCGACACCGCGGCCCCGGCCTCCGGCGCCGACGACACTCTCCCCACCCCCGCGGACACGCCCCGGCCCTCCAGCCGCCGCCGCGCCCTCCTCCTCGCGGGCGCGGGCGCGGTCCTCGCCGCAGGTGGTGGCGCGACCTGGTGGGCCGTCGGCCGGGACGGCGACGGGAGCGGCAAGGAGCCGGCCGCTGCGGCCTCCTCCCGGCGCCCCGCGTACACCGTCGCTCTGCACGGCGACCTCAGTGGCGACCGGCGCGACACCGGGAAGGCCCAGGAGCGCGGACTGCGGCTGGCCGTCGCGGAGTTCAACGCGCGGGACGACGCACCCTTCCACGTGGACGTACGGGCCGTGGACGACGCCGGCGATCCGGCCGCGGCGGCCCGGATCGCGAAGGAGCTCGCCGACGACGAGTCGGTGCTCGCCGTGGTCGGTCCGACCACGGACACGACCGCCCAGTCGGCGCTGGCGGCGTACGACGCCGTCCTGCTGCCCGTGGTCCTGGTGTCGCCCGGCGCCATCAACCTCTCCGTACAGGGCTTCCGTTCGCTCCTGCACGCACGGCTGCCCGACACGCTGCTGCCCTTCTACATCGACGCGTTCCTGCGCGGCACCCGCCCGCGCAAGGTCGGTGTCGTCGTCGACCGCGCGGCCGACAACTACGGCTGGGAGATCAGCAGCACCCTGAGCAGGCAGCTGCAGACGGCGGCGCAGCCGTATCTGCCCCGCGTGGTCAGTGCCATGCGGTCCGGGTTCGGCGACGCGGTGGACGATCTGCTGGCCGCCGACACCGATTCGTTCGCCTTCGCCGGACTGCCCGACCGGGGCGCCTCGTTCGCCAGGACGCTGCGCGAACGCGGCTTCTCCGGCGCCCGCGCCTCCGGACCGGCCCTGCTGGACCCGCTCTTCCTCACGGAGGCGAAGGAGGCCGCCGACGGGTGGACGATCGTCGCGCCGGTCCTCGACGCGACACTCGTGCCCGAGACGAAGGCGTTCGCCGACGCCTACCGCGAGCGGTGGAAGGAGGCACCGCCCCGGTACGCGGTGGAGGCGTACGACGTGACCGGCATGGTGCTGAAGACGCTGGCGGACCTGCCGGCGAAGGGCCGGACCCGTACGGAACTGCTCGCCGCCCTGCGGGCCGTCAAGTACAAAGGTGTCACCAGGACGTTCGCGTTCCAGAAGACCGGTCTGCCGGTCATCGACGGCACCGGTGGCTTCCTCTGGCGGGTCGAGGACGGCGCGTTCGTGTACGGCGGCCCGGCGCCGCTGCTCGTCTGATGGAGCCGCTGCGTACCGCCGATCCGTCCCGGCTGGGCGACTACCGCCTGCTGCGGCGGCTCGGCGCGGGCGGCATGGGCGTCGTCTTCCTGGCCCGCGCGCCGGGCGGGGCCTTCGCCGCGGTCAAGGTCGTACGGGCGTCCCATGCGGACGACGAGGGGTTCCGGGCCCGGTTCCGCCGGGAGATCGAGGTGGCCCGGCGGGTCGACAGCCCCTGGGTGGTCCCGTTGCTGGACGCGGACGCCGACGCGGAGGATCCGTGGCTGGCGACCGCGTTCGTACCGGGCCCCTCCCTCGCGGAAGTGCTTGACGGGTACGGGCAGTTGGCGCCGGAGTCGGTGTGCGTGCTGGGGCTGCGGCTCGCACAGGCGCTGGACGCGGTCCACCGGGCGGGGCTGGTGCACCGCGATGTGAAGCCGGCCAACGTACTGCTCGCCCCGGACGGGCCCCGGCTGATCGACTTCGGCATCGCGCGCACGCCGGAGGGCACGGCGCTCACCTCCACCGGCGTCATCGTGGGCTCGCCCGGATTCCTGTCGCCCGAACAGGCCAGGGCGCGCGGCGCCGGCATCGGCCCGCCCAGCGACGTCTTCTCGCTGGGCTGCGTCCTGGCCTTCGCCGCGACCGGTGTCCGCCCGTTCGGCGGCGGCTCGGCCGCCGGGATGCTGCTGCGCACGGTCTACGACGAGCCGGAACTGCCCGGAATCCCGGACCTGTTGGAGCCGGTCGTACGGGCTTGCCTGGACAAGGATCCGGCGGCCCGGCCGACCGCCGTGGAGGTCGGCCGGGCCCTGGACGCGGTCGGCCCCTACGACCGGGAGCGGTGGCTGCCGGAGCCGGTGACCCGGCTGATCGCGGACCGGTCCGCGACGGTCCTCGCCATGGGCGCGATCGAGCCGACCCGGGTGTCCGCCCCGGCCTCGGCGGCGCCGGCCGCCCCGGATTCGGTGACGGTGACCGATCTCAAGGAACCGGAGCCCAGCACTTCGCCCACGAGCCGCCGCGGCTTCCTGAGGCTCGGCGCGCTCGGCACACTCGGCTCCACGGGCGCCGGGGTGCTTGCGGCGGCCGGCGGGGCCTGGTGGTGGAGCGGCCGTGGCGACCGGAAGACGGACGCCGCCACCCCACCCTCGTCCGCTCCGCGCCCCGAACTCCTCGTGGCCTTCCAGGGAGACCTCTCCGGCGCCACCGCCGAGACCGGACGCGCACAGCTCGACGGGGCCCGGCTGGCCGTCGAGCACATCAACGCCGATCGCGCCCGGCCGCTACGGCTGAGGCTGCGCGCGTACGACGACGGAGGTGAGCCGGACCGGACGCTGGAGCGGGCGACACGGCTGGTGGCGGACGAGCGGGTCCTCGCGGTGGTGGGCCCGACCGCGGACGCGTGTTTCCTCACCTCGGAGGCCACGTACATCAAGGCCGTGATGCCCGTCGTCACCGTGTCGGTGGGGGTGTCGCCGCAGGTCAGGGAGGCCGGTCTGTCCACCCTCCGTTCGCACGCCCAGCTGGCGCCCACCGACCAGCTGCTCGCCGCGCCGTGCAATGTCTACCTCACGCGCTCCGCCGACGCCCGCAAGGTGTTCCTGGTCGAGGACCGGTCCGAGGGCGACTTCGCCTGGACCCTCTGCACCGACATGCAGCGCGCGCTGAGCCGCGACGGCAGGGAGGCGACCGTGACGAGGGTCGCCGCCGGGAAGGTCGGTCACACCGCGCTGGCCGGGCAGGTCGTCGCGTCCGGTGCGGACGCGGTCGTGTTCAGCGGAGGCCAGGAACGGGCGGGCGCCTTCGCGTCCGCGCTGCGCGGGGCCGGCTTCTCCGGAACCCGGGTCGCGACCCAACGGGCCCTCGGCAGCAGCTTCTTGAAGGCAGCGGGCGCGGCGGCCGACGGCTGGGTGTTCGCCACCACCTTCGTCGACCCGACGGCCACCCCGGCGGCCCGCTCCTTCACCGAGGCGTACCGGGACCGGTACGGCGAACGCCCCGGCTGGTACGCCGCCGAGGCCTACGACGCCGTCCTGTTCCTCGCCGAGGTGTGTGCGGGGGAGGACGCCCCTGTGACGGAACGCGGTGCGATCGTGCGCCGTATGCACGAGGTGCGCTACAAGGGCATCACCCGGACCGTCGCGTACACCGCCGACCAGGGCTACAACAGTGACGCGCTCTTCCTCTTCCGTGTGGTCGACGGGGCGTTCGACTTCCTCGGCCAGTACCAGCGGGTGAACGGGTGAGGGCGTGCCCCCACCCTGCCCCCGGTGTCCCCCTGCTCACTTTCCCCAGATCTTCCGGTACGCCTCCTGGTAGCCCGCCGGGTCCCACGTCGTGGCGCCGGCGCTGTTGTCGGCCGTACTGATGTGGACGGGGGCGACGTAGCCGCTGGCGGGGCGGTCGGCGAAGGCGCGGTTGAACTCGTCGACGATCTGCCAGCCCTGGAGGGTGAGCGGCTCGGGGACGGTGGCCGCCTGGTACTGCTCGTTGTCGATGCGCTGGAAGGCGGAGGGGTCGCCGTCGCCGGCGCCGATGTTGAAGGGCGGGCCGGCGCCGTTCTCGCCGGCCGCGCGGAAGGCCGGGGCGGCGTCGGCGAAGTACAGGTCGTTGATGGCGACGGAGTGGGTCCATCGGCCCTGGAAGCGGGAGAGGAGCGAGGAGACCTCACGGGGCGTGCGGCTGCTCGCGTCCGGGATGGGGATGTTCTCGTACGACAGCAGTTCCACGCCCGAACAGGTGGCCAGCTCCTTCCTGATGAGCTCGGACTTGTTCTTGGCGAAGGGGATGGAGGCGTCGGTGAAGACCACGACGCCCGCGTCGCCGCCGGAGGTCGCGATGACCCACTGCGCGCTGATCCTGGCGACCTGCTCGACCTCGGTGGTGACGTTGGTGAAGAGCGCGGGCCGCCTGCTGGGGCCGGGGGCGGCGACGGCGTGCCATCCGATGAGCGGGATGCCCGCCTCGTCGGCCCGTGCGACCTGCCGCGAGGTCGCGTTGGGGTCGAAGCCCCCGATGACGATGCCCGAGGGTCTGAGGGCCACGGCCTCGCTCATCGCCGCCTGGATGCCGGCGGGGGTGCCGCCGCCGTCGATCACCCGGACGTTCCAGCCGATGACCCGCGCGGCCTCCCGGACGCCCTCGGCGGCGCCCGCGACTCCGGGATTGGTCATGGTCTGGGCGACGTAGACGAGGGTCCTGCCGGTCACCGCCCCGGGGCCGGTGGTCGGTCCGTCCCACGGGGCGTCGGTTTGCTCCGCCCGGCCGACGGCGGCCTGGGCCCTGGCCTGCACGGCGGGGCAGCCGCTCGGGCCCGACGCGGACTCCCCCGGTCCTGCCGAAGATCCGCGTTCGCAGGCGGCCAGCAGGGTGGTCGTCGCGGCCAGCAGGGCGGTCGCCGCGCACCGGGCCTTGCGGGCGCCGGGAGTGGCTCTGCGGTTGCGGTCGTGCACGGGAGCTCCTCCCGGAGGGGGGACTAGCGAGAGAAGGGCGGCGGCCTCGGTTCACGGTGTGCCGCTGCCCGACGTGCCGTCGTCGCGGGGCGGGGAGGGCGGGGGTTCCGGTGGCACGTCGGGTGTGTCGGGGGTGTCGGAGGTCGCGAAGACTCCGGTGCGCACCCGGCGGCGGGCGGTGTAGCCGGCCAGGCCGACGGCGACGAGCAGGGTGCCGCCGTGGAACAGCGGGACCGTCCAGAACTCGGCGCCCATCTGGGCGATGCCGGTGAGGCCGACGGCGAGGACGGCGACGGCGACGAGGGTGCCCATGGCGTTGGGGCGGCCGGGTTTGATCGCGGTCGCGCCGAGGAGGGCCCCGACGAAGGCGGGCAGCAGATAGTCGAGGCCGACACTCGGGTTGCCGAGCTGTTGCTGGGCGGCGAGGAGCACTCCGGCGAAGCCGACGATCAGGCCCGACGCGGCGAAGGCGCAGACGGTGTACTTGCGGACCGGGATGCCCACGAGGTCGGCGGCGCGCGGGTTGGATCCGACGACGTACAGGTACCGGCCGAGCGGCAGCCGTTCCAGTACCAGCCAGAGGGCGACGGCGAGGGCGAGCACGTAGAAGGCGGGGACCGGGAGGCCGAGGAACGTGGAGGTGTAGAGGTCGGTGAAGGCCGGCGGAAGGCCCTGCGGGCCGGGGACGATCCGGCCGCCGTCGGTGATCCAGCCGGTTACCGCGTACATCATGCTGCCGGTGCCGAGCGTGGCGATGAAGGAGTCGATCCGGCCGAACTCGACGATGACACCGTTGAGGACGCCCACGACGAGCCCGCCGGCGATCACCGCGAGGCAGGCGAGCGGCCAGGGCCAGCCGGCGTCGACGACGAGGTACAGCACCATGACGTGGGCCAGGCCGAGGCCGTAGCCGATGGAGAGGTCGAACGCGCCGGTCACGATGGGGACCATGGCGGCGAGCGCGAGGCAGGCCGGGATCGACTGGGTGAAGAGGATCGAGTCGACGGTGTCGAGGGTGGGGAAGGTGCGCGGCAGGGTGAGGGAGAAGATCAGGACGAGCAGGGCGGTGAGGGCCAGGAGGCCGTAGGCGCCGATCAGGTGTCCACCCGTACGGCTCGGGCCGCGGCGCCGGCCCGGCTTGCTCTGCGGGCCCGGCTTGCTCTGCGGGCGCGGCCGGGGCGAGGGCGGTGGGGCGGTCACCGGTTCGTGGCGGTTCCGGTGCGGGGCAGGGCCGAAGCCGCCCGGGTGAGGCCCGCGACCGTGAGGGCCGGGCCGCTGAGCTCCACCGTCACGGAGCCGCGGACGAAGACGAGGGCGCGCCCGCACACCCCCGCGACCTCCTCGGAGTCGGTGGAGATGAGGAGGACCGCGAGGCCGTCGGCCAACGCCTCGTCGAGCAGCCGGTGGACGGCGGCCTTGGCCCCGATGTCGACGCTCGCCGTCGGTTCCTCCAGGATCAGCAGGCGCAGGCCGGTCCTGAGCCAGCGGCCGATCATGACCTTCTGCTGGTTGCCGCCGGAGAGGGTGGCGATGGGGGCCTCGCTGTCGCGCGGACGTACCGCGAACCGTTCGATCAGGGCGGCGGCCTCGCCGCGTTCGCGGCGCGGGCCGATCCAGCGCTGTGCCGTCTCGTGTCCCGCGCCGGGGTTGGCCAGCAGGTTCTCCCGTACGGTCAGTTCGGCGAGGCAGCCCTCCCGCTGCCGGTCGCCGGGTACGAGGGCGACGCCGCGTCCGACGGCGTCGGCGACCGTACGGGGGCGGTACGGGCGGCCGTCGAGCAGGGCCCGGCCGCCGAGGAGTGGCCGGGACCCCGCGAGGGCCCGGCCGAGGCCCAGGTGTCCGGCGCCCGAGAGGCCGACCAGGCCCACGCTCTCCCCGGGCCTCAGCTCCAGGTCGACCGGTCCCGTGCCGGAGGTGCGTACGCCTTCGAGGGTCAGGACGGCTGGGCCGCCGGCCGGTGCCGGGGTGGGGCGGCGGGCGGTGGGCTCCTCGCCGGTGATGTCGTGCACCAGACGGGCCGGGCTGTGGTCGGCGAGCGATCCGTGGCTCAGGAGCCGGCCGTCGCGCAGGACGGCGAAGGTGTCGGCGACCTGGTACACCTCGTCCAGGCGGTGGGTGACGTAGAGGATGCCGTGGCCTCGGTCGCGCAGGGTGTGCAGGACGCGGAAGAGCCGGGCGCAGTCCGCGGCGGGCAGACGGGCGGTCGGTTCGTCGAGGACGATGAGCCGCGCCCGCGCGGCCAGGGCGCGGGCGATGGCGACCAGGGAACGCTCGGCCGGGGCGAGTTGAGCGATCGACGCGTCGGGGTCGAGCCGGCCGCCGACGATCCGCAGGGCGTCGACGCAGCGCTCCCGGGTCCGCCGCCAGGAGATCAGTCCGGCGCGGCGCGCGTACCCGGTGCTCAGGGCGATGTTCTCGGCGACCGTCATCCACTCCACGAGGCCCAGGTCCTGGTGGATGAAGGACATGCGGTGGGCGGCGGCGTGGCTCCCAAGAGGGTGCCCGTCCACCGTGATCCGGCCCGCGTCGGCCTGGTGGACGCCGGCGAGCACCTTGATGAGCGTGGACTTCCCGGCTCCGTTGGGGCCGAGGAGCGCGAGGACGCTGCCGGCGTGGACGTCGAGGTCGACCCCGGCCAGCGCGCGGGTGCCGCCGAAGCGCTTGGCGAGTCCTCGGATACGGACGAGCGGTTCCGCCCCGCCGGGCGGGATCGCCTGTGCGGAGGTGTCGTGAGCGTCGTGCACGGACAGCTCCGGGGGTCGGCCTGGCGGGTTCTTCCCGAATTGCGACTAGTAACTTGCGACTTGCTACTTGCGACAGCGATACTAGCCGCTCATATCAGACCATTTACGGCATTTCGTCGCAGGGTGTCGTGTGTGTCAGGTGCCGTCGAGCCCGCAGGCGGCCCAGAGGACCTTGCCCTCCGGGGTGTAGCGCGTGCCCCAGCTCCGGGAGAGCTGCGCGACGAGGAACAGACCCCGGCCGCCCTCGTCGGTGGTGGCCGCCCGGCGCAGTCGCGGGGCGGTGTTGCTGGTGTCGGAGACCTCGCAGATCAGGGCGCGGTCGTGGAGCAGCCGTACCCGGATGGGTCCGGCGCCGTGGCGGATGGCGTTGGTGACGAGTTCGCTGAGCATCAGTTCGACGGCGAACGTGGCCTCGTCGAGCCCCCAGTCGGCCAACTGCCGCAGGGCGGAGGCGCGGACTTCGCTGACGACGGCGGGGTCTGCGGGCAGCTCCCAGGTGGCGATCCGCCGCGGATCGAAGGCGTGGGTGCGGGCGACGAGCAGGGCGATGTCGTCGCCGGGGTGGGCGGGCGCCACGGCGTCCAGGACGACGCGGCAGGTCTCCTCCGGTGCGCGCTCGGGGTGCGCCAGGACCTCGGCCAGTTGGGCGAGGACCACGTCGACGTCTCGTTCGCGGTCCTCGATGAGCCCGTCGGTGTAGAGGACCAGCTGGCTGCCCTCGGGGAGGTGCACCTCGGTGGACTCGAAGGGCAGACCGCCGAGGCCGAGCGGGGGCCCGGCGGGCAGTTCGGGGAACGACACCGTGCCGTCCGGGCGGACCAGGGCGGGCGGCGGATGGCCGGCCCGGGCCATCGTGCACTGCTGCGAGGTGGGGTCGTAGACGGCGTACAGGCAGGTCGCGCCGATGACTCCGGCGCCGCCGGAGACAGGATCCTCCCGGTCCAGCCGCCCGACGAGGTTGTCGAGGTGGGTGAGGACCTCGTCCGGGGCGTATTCGAGTTCGGCGAAGCTGCGTGCGGCGGTGCGCAGCTGGCCCATGGTCGCGGCGGAGCGGATGCCGTGGCCGACGACATCGCCGACGAAGAGGCCGATACGGGTTCCGGAGAGCGGGATGACGTCGTACCAGTCGCCGCCGACGTCGGACTCGGCGGGCAGGTAGCGGTGGGCGACCTCGACGGAGTCCTGGTCGGGCAGGCCCTGCGGGAGCAGGCTGCGCTGGAGGGCGAGGACCATGGCGCGCTCGCGGGTGTAGCGCCGGGCGTTGTCGATGGACAGGGCCGCGCGGGAGACGAGTTCCTGGGCCAGCGAACGGTCGTCGTCGCCGAAGGGGGCGGGGTCCTGCGCGCGGTAGAAGGCGGCGACGCCCAGGACGACGCCGCGGGCGACCAGAGGCACCGCGATGAGGGAGTGGACGTGGCCGAGCAGCCGTTCGGTGTGCTCGGGGTCCTGCGCGAGCCAGCCCGCGGCTGTCCTCAGATCCGGTTCCAGCACCGGCTTCCCGCTGGTCAGACAGCGCAGCTGCGGCACGGTCGGGCCGTAGTCGACCTGCTTGCCGACCGGGCTGAAGGGGAGGTCGTCCCGGAGGCCGTGCACCACCGTACGGCGCAGGTCGCCGCGGGGGTCCGCGGCCTCCTCGCCACGCAGTACGGGCTCGGCCAGGTCGATGGTGACGTAGTCCGCCAGCCGTGGTACCGCCGTGTCGGCGAGTTCCTGGGCGGTTCGGCGTACGTCCAGGGTGGTTCCGATACGGGCGCTGGCCTCGGACAGCAGCTCCAGCCGGCGGCGCGCGGCCAGGGCGTAGCCACCCACATGGGGCTCCCCCACCATCAGGAGACTTCTCGCGGGGGGTGCGGAGCCGGGGCGGGGAGCCGGGGTGCCGTCGGCGTCGGCGTCGGTGGGGGTGGTTGTGCGGTCGGCGGGGACGATGGTGGTCGTGCGGTCGGCGGGGGTGAGGCTGTCGGGTGGGACGCCATCGGTCGTGGCGCCGTCGGATGGGATCCCATCGGCCAGGCCGTGATCGCTCGCGACACCGGCGGCCGGGACGTCATCGGTCGCGACACCGGCGGTCGTGGCGTCGGCGCGGGCCGCGGTGATTCTTCCGGGTGCGGCGGCGCGCGGGTGCCCGGGCGGCGCCGGGATGGACGAGAGGGGGCCGGTCGCCGTGACGACGGGGAGGCCCGCGAATCCCCGCGCGGCCCGGGCGACCGGGGTGGCGGGGACGGCCAAGGCGGCGGCGATCGAGCCGGGGTGCCCGGTGGGCCCGGTCAGGACGCCCGGCGCCTCCTCGACCTGGTGCGGGACGGAGAGGGGCTCGTGCGGTGCGAGGCCGGGGAGGACGGCCTCGATGACCATGCCCTCCACCCCGGAGGCGCTGGTCATCGGGCGGCTCACGAGCGTGACCCGTCGGCCGCCGGCCAGGGGCACGTCGACGGCGGCCCGCTGCGCGCGGGAGATCAGCTCGGCGGCCTTCTCCATGAGGGTGGCCCGGTCGCCCGGGCGCAGCCCGAGTGCCAGTTCGTCGACCCCGATGCTGTGGTGCGGTCCCGCGCCGGCTTCGGTCCCGGCCTCCAGGTACGCCCGCAGCAGGGAGCGCTCTCGCGCGGAACTCTGGCCCAGCAGCCGCCGCTCGATGGCCCCGGCCGCCTTGCGTATGACGGCGGTCAGCGCGGGATCCTCGGCGCTGCGCGGATAACCGAAGCACAGGACGCCCTCGATACGGCCGCTGAGCGGGTCGCGTACGGGAAGGGCGCGGCAGGCGCTGCCCTGGGAGCGTTCGGCGAAGTGTTCGGCACCGTAGACACGGATGAGCTGCCGTTCCGCGAGGGCGAGGCCGATGCCGTTGGTGCCGGCGAACCGTTCGGCGAAGACGAACCCCGGGACGGTCTGGATCGCCGGGAGGCCGCCGGCCAGCGACGCCTGTCCGAACCGGCGCAGCAGAACCGTCCCGGTCGCGTCGGCGACGGAGATGTTCATCGCGCTGCCGGCGAACCTGGACTGCAGCCGGTCGAGCACGGGCACGGCTGCTCGGGCGATCCGGTCGTCCCGGTCGAAGTCGTCCCGGAAGGGAAGGTCGGACTGGTCCGGGGAGAGTCCGAGGGAACGGCAGCGCCGCCAGGAGTTCAGGATCGAGGTGCGCACGCCCGTCTCCAGCGGCTCACCCTGCAGAAACCGCTCACGGAAACGGACGGGGCCCGTGCCGCCTGCCGCACGTCCCGTGAGTATCGGCTCGCCGTCGGACCGAACCACGCTGGCCTCACACGCGTTAGACAATCCACTTATCGGAAATATCTGGCATTGACGAGGATACGGGCATCAGCAACGCGAGTCACGGTTCACACGTGTCCTCACAGCTGGTGACCGCGGCCCCCGGCGGGCGGGCGCGGCCGGCCGTCACAGGACCGCGACCGGGTTGACGGGCGAGCCCGTCCCGCCGGGGATGTTCAGCGGGGCCACCACGAGCAGGAACTCGTACCGGCCCGCCTCGGCGGTCGCGGCGGCGAGCGCCTCCAGGTCGAGGTTGTCCAGCAGCGGCACCCCCATCGCGGCCACGGCCAGGGCGTGCACCGGCGAGTGCACCCCCTCCACGGGCGACGGCCGCACATCGCTGTCCCCGTCTCCGCCGAGCAGCGCGACACCGCGCTCGGCCAGCAGCGGTACGGCGTCCACATGGAACCCCGCGCTCGCCCGGCCGGGGTCCCAGGCGCCGAGTTCCGCGCGGCGGCGGACGTGCCCGGAGCGCAGCAGGACCGCGTCACCCTCACCGATCGTCACGCCGAGCGCCTGCTCCGCGGCGACGACGTCCCCGGCCCGCACCGCGTGCCCCGGCTCCAGCCAGGGGACGCCGAGGACGGCGGGGAGGTCGAGGAGCACCCCCCTGGTGACGAGGGGACCGAGTTCCGACACCGCCCCGAATCGGGCTCCCGCGGCGCCGACGGCCTCGCGGGCCGCGCGGCCGTCGTAGAGCTGTCCCCGGTAGGCGACGTGACTCAGCGCGTCGAGGTGGGTGATGCCCTTGCCGTGGTAGTCGGCGGCGATGAAGTCCTTGTGGGTCGCGGGTTCCGGGCTCTCCACATCCCCGAGGTCGGTCATGTGATGCAGGGCGGGCTTGCGGTTGTCCGGACCCGACCGGGTGTTCCAGGGCAACGCCATCGGGACGACCTTCCCGACCCGCACGGCGGCCGTGGCCCGCCGCACATGGCCCTCGGTCACACGGTTCCAGGCCCCCCGGTCGGCCGGGGACCACCGCCCCCACGCACTCACCGCCTCGAACATCTCATCGAACTCCCGGCGGGAGACGGCGGGACCGTTTCCGGTACCGGTACCGGAAACGGCGCCTGTGCCTGCGCCTGCACCCGTCGAGCCGGGAAGCGAGGCATCGGCGGAACTCGAACCCATCTGCACTCACCGTTCACAGTCGACGCGGCACCACGGACGGAACCACGGACGGAACCATCCGAAAAGCACCTTATGTGACGATGTCGGCCAGGGTCACTAGGCAGGTGAGGCGGGTGAGGCAGGGCCTAGGCCGAGGCCGGTGAGTGCCGCCGTACCGGCGGCGATGTGGTCGTCGCCCGCGAGCAGCAGGGTGCGGGCCGACTGGTAGGGGCAGCCGGCCGCCTCGAATGCCGCGGCGGCGGCGAGTTGGCGCGGCAGGTCGCCGTCCAGGAGCGCCTGGGCCCGGTCCAGTTGGGCGGTGGCGACCGGGTTGCCGGTGACGATGCCCCGGGCGGTGGCGACCCGGTCGCGGGCGTCCGGGTGGCCGGCCAGCACCGACGCCTCCGCGCGGAGCGCCACGTACCAGTGCAGCCAGATCCAGGAGACCCACTTCCACACCTCATCCGGGGCGGGTGCGACGCGCTCCAGAGCCGCGTCGGGGTCTCCGTGGTGGAGCTGGACCATGGCGTCGAACACCGCGCCGTAGCCATGGTGGTGTTCCGCCGCGGGGCCCGCCCGGTCGACGATCGCGAGCCATGCCGCCCGGGCGTCGTGGTCGCCGCGCAGACCATGGACCATCGCGACCGACGCGGCGGCCGGGCCGAGCGAGAACGACCGCTGCCGGCCGCCGCGCTGCCACGCGTCGAGGAATCTCACACTGCCGGTGAGTACGTCGTCGGCGCGGCCCGCGAAGGCGTCCGCGACCATGAGCCAGGACGTGGCGTGGTGGGCGACCTCGGCGAACAGCGGGTGGTCGGCGAGTTCCCTGCCCCACCGGCGGGCCTGCGCCAGCTCGCCCACGCCGAGGGCGGTGCCGGCGGCCATGGCGACGGTCTCCCTGGTCCGCTCCCTGGTCCGCTCCGTGGTCCGCTCCGTGGTCCGCTCCGTGGTCCGTTCCGTGGTCCGTTCCGTAGTGGACTCCGTGGTGGATTCCGTGGTCGGCACGGAGGCGGGCCGTCCCCCTGCCGGGAGAGGCTGTGAGCACAGCGGTCGAGCCCGGCAGCACACGCCGGGCCGATCATGGCCCACGACGGCAGGAGTCCCCATGAGTGCCGGCCCGCGCCCCCGCGCTCTGCGTCGCCGCGACACCGAGCACCGGCTCACCCATGACGTCGACGTCTGGGTGGCCAG
Organism: Streptomyces adelaidensis; assembly: GCF_016598475.1. Classification (GTDB taxonomy): domain Bacteria; phylum Actinomycetota; class Actinomycetes; order Streptomycetales; family Streptomycetaceae; genus Streptomyces; species Streptomyces adelaidensis. The sequence continues at coordinate 26,543 of NZ_JAEMUX010000063.1, read as the reverse complement.
TGCCTCGGCGGACGGCGCGCCGTATCTGGTGCCGCTGTCCTTCGACTGGGACGGCGAGACGCTGCTGGTGGCGACCCCGGCCGACAGCCCGACCGGCCGGAACCTGGCCGCGGGCCGGACCACTCGGCTGGGGCTGGGCGACACCCGCGACGTGTCCATGATCGAGGGCGAGGTCGAGGACCTCGCCCTCGGCGCCCTGCCGGGCCGGCGAGGCGACCGGTTCGCCGCGCGCACCGGCTTCGACCCGCGCGCGTCGGCCACGCCGTACCGCTGGTTCCGTATCACCCCGCGCCGCGTCCAGGCCTGGCGCGAGGCGGACGAGATCCCGGGCCGCGAGCTGATGCGCGACGGCCTCTGGCTCATCTGACCGACCGACGTACTGTGCGAAATGAGGAGACCTGCGATGCCGAACAAGAAGTTCGACGGGTTCACGGCCGAGGAACGCGACGCGATGAAGGAGCACTCCCAGGAGCTGAAGACCGCCGCGCGCCGCAGCCCGCGCACGGCCAAGGCGGACGGGGAGAGCGACGTGCTCGCGAAGATCGCCGACATGACCGACGCGGACCGCGTCCTCGCCGAGCGGCTCCACCAGATCGTCGGATCCGCCGCGCCGGACCTCGCGCCGAAGCTCTGGTACGGGATGCCGGCGTACGCCAGGAACGGCAAGGTCGTCTGCTTCTTCCAGAGTTCGCAGAAGTTCAAGACCCGGTACGCCACCCTCGGCTTCAGCGACCAGGCGCGGCTCGACGAAGGCACCATGTGGCCCACCACCTACGCCCTGACGGAGCTGACCCCCGCCACCGAGACACGGATCAGCGAACTCGTCGCGAAGGCGGCTGGCTGAGACAACCGCGCCCTCCCTTCTCCTCCCTGAGATGTAGGCGCCAGATGTACGGGATGCGCCGAAAGGGGTGCCGGGGAGGATGTCCCATGGTCGGCGGCCCCGTGACAATGAGCCGGTGATGAACGTCAAGGTGGGCGGCCGGGCGCGCGAAGCGATCAACGCGCTGACGCGCCCGACCGGTTCGCCGCCCCGGCCGACGCGGCGCGGTCTGCTCTTCGACGTGCTGCTCGCGTCGGCGCTCGCCATCGGGGCCACCCACTACGCGCTGAGCGCCGGGCTCGGCCGCAGCTACCAGCTCGTCGACGGAGTGGTACGGGCCCGGACCGGCGCGGACACCTGGCTCGGTGCGGCGGTCCCCGCCCTCCTGGCGACGCTGCCCCTGGCGGTACGGAGGCGGTATCCGCTCGCCGTACTGGCGGTCGTGACGGTCGCGGGTGCGCTCGCGCCGGACGGCGAGGCCCGCATCGTCTTCTACTCCGTCGTCGTCGCCACCTACAGCGCCATCGCCTACAGCCCCTACCGGGCGGCCACCCTGGGCAGCCTGCCCCTCGTACTCCTGGTGCTCGCCTCGACCGGTGACACGGGCGTGCCGACCGTCCCGGACGAGTACGTCCCGCTGCTCGTTCTCCTGCCGCTCGCCACGGCCGCGTACGGGATGCGGACCTGGCGGGCCCGGGCCGACGAGCGGCAGACGCGGATGGCGGAGCTGGAACGCGAGCGGGCCGAGGAGCTGCGGCGCGCGACGGAGTACGAGCGGGCTCGTATCGCCCGCGAACTGCACGACGTGGTCACCCACAACGTCAGCGTGATGGTCATCCAGGCCGGCGCCGCCCGCACGGTCCTGGACGCGGCCCCCGACCGGACCCGCGAGGCACTGCTCGCGATCGAGGCCGGGGGCCGCGCGGCCATGACGGAACTCAGGCATGTCATGGGCCTGCTCACGATGAACGCCGGCGACGATCCGTCCGCCCTGGCCGCCCGCGTGGACATGGCACCGCCACCGGGCCTCGATCGGCTGGACAAACTCATCGGCAGGGTGCGCGCCTCCGGCCTCCCGGTCGAGCTGACCGTCACCGGTGTGCCCCGCCGGCTCCCGCCGGGTGTCGACCTCGCCGCGTACCGGGTGGTGCAGGAGGCGCTCACCAACACGATGAAGCACGCGACGGGCGCCCGCTCGGCCGTGACCGTCTCCTACGGTGGGACCGGCCTCGGCGTCGAGATCACCGACACCGGCGGCCCACCGAGCGCCCGCGCCTCCACCGGTGACGGACATGGCCTGCTCGGTCTGCGCGAGCGCCTCGACGTCTACGGCGGCACCCTGCGCGCCGGGCCGGCTCCCGGCGGCGGTTTCCGCGTCGCGGCCATGATTCCGCTGCGGTGACGGAGGCCGGGACCGGGACCGTCACCGCGTCCAGTAGCCGATGTCGCGGAAGCGGGCCTCGACGCGCCCGGAACCGTGGTTGTAGACGCCGTTCTTGAAGTAGCGGGTGGCGGGGCCCCGGTCGGCGACCGTCAGGACGAGGGAGTCGTCGAAGTAGACCTTGACGGTCCCGGTCCCGCTGCTCGCCCGGTGGGCGATCTTCAGGTTGAACCAGGTGTCGTACGCGCCGGTCCTGAGGACCGCCCCGTCGTAGCGCCGCACCGTGCCGCCGTTGGCGGCGTACACATTGAGCATGATGTCGGTGGCCGGGGTGCCCGAGGGGCGGGCGGTCCGCAGGATCTGGACGAAGGACGCGCCGTCGGTGCCGGACGGCAGGTAGACATCGGCGTCCCACATGCGGTCGCCCGTCGTGTAGTCGTTCTTCCAGCGCATCTCGGTGCGCGGGTCGGTGGAGTTGCCCTCCTCGAACGGCTCGTCGGTGGCGTACACCCACATGCGGTGGACGCCGCCGCTGTAGCTGTGCCGGTCGCTGAGGTCGAGGTTCCAGGGCTTCTGCCAGCTGTACGTGAACGCGGTCTTCGTCCAGCCGTCGGTGGGGTCGGCGAGCGGCGACGCGGTCGCGGCGCCGGCGAGCGGAGCGGGCTGCAGGGTCAGCGCGGCACCGCCGGCCAGGAGGCCGGCCCCCGTCCGTAAGAGGGATCTCCGGTCCATCGTCATCACGTGTCCTTTCCTCTGAGGGAGCACACGCGAGCAGGCAACCCGAAGACATCGGATGAGTCAAGGACTTCAACACCGCTTAACCGATGTGGCCGATGTGGGCACGGAGTCCAAATCTGTTGATTTTCATCCGAATTGCCAGGTATATTCGGCCACTCCTCCCCCCTTGGTCCAGATCATTGACAGGTTCACGAAGCCTGCCTAGGTTCCCCGATACACCCGATGTATCGATGCTCCGTCAGGTCTGGAGGACGATGATGACCTCGCAGCCGGGAAAGCACTCACCGCTGCCCCGCAGAGCCGTACTCGGCACCGCGCTGGGCGGAGCGGCAGCGGCGGCCCTGCCCGGGACGGCCCACGCCGCCCAAGCCACCCCTGCCGACCCACTCCTACCGGCGGTGTCGCCCGTCGGCGCCGATGACGCCGACGCGGTGGCCGGGGGCGGCAGACGCCCCTGGAGACTCCGCGACACCATGACCACCGACGGCTCCTGGGACAGGTTCCTGCGCGGCCAGGACCTGCTCTGGAGCAGACTGCCGAGCCGCTGGTACGAGGGTCCGTTCCTCGGTGACGGACAGCTCGGCAGCATGATCTACCAGGAGCCGGACACCAACCACCTCCGCTTCACCGTGCAGCACGGCCGAGTCCAGGACCACCGGCCCGAGTTCGGCAGCGGCTGGGGAACCTGCCGGCTCCCGGTCGGACATCTCACGCTCGAACCGGCCGGCACCGTCACCGCCGTCGACTGGCGGCTGAGCCTGTGGAACGCCGAGCTCACCGGCACCGTCACCACCACCGCCGGCACCCTCACCCTCTCCGCCCTCATCCACGACGAGGTCCTCGCGGTCCGCGTACGGGCCGGGGGCGAGGAGCGGGTCACCTGGACGTTCCACCCCGAGGAAGCCGTCAGCCCGCGCGGCATCAGCGAGGCCCCGCCCGCCGGCTACACCCCCAACCCGCCCTGGACCACCCGGACCACCGCCGACGGCACCGAACAGGTGCTCCAGTCCCTGACCGGTGGCCAGACCGCCACCTCGTACCGCCGCACCGGCGACGACCTGCTGCTCAGCGTCAGGCACAGCTCGCCCTCCACCACCGCAGCCGAGGCCGAGTCGCTGCGCGGCCTGCGGCGCGCGACGTCGTACGGCGCGCTGCGGCGGCGGCACGTGCGGTGGTGGCACGCGTTCTACAAGAAGAGCTTCATCTCGTTCCCCGATCAGCGGTTGCAGAGTTTCCACTGGATCCAGCTCTACAAGGTCGCCTCGGCCAGCCGCGCGGGCGGGCCCGTCATGGCCACGTGCGGGCCGTGGCTGGAGCCGACGCCCTGGCCGGCGGTGTGGTGGAACCTCAACATCCAGTTGGAGTACTGGCTCATCCACGGCGCCAACCACCTCGAACTCGACGCGCTCGCCACCACCGTGCGGCAGAACCAGGAACAGCTGATCGCCAACGTGCCCACCGCCTACCGCGCGGACAGCTCCGGTGTCGGCCGCAGCTCCGACACGTTCGCCAACCGGGGCGTGGGCAGGCCCGGCACCGGCGCCGAGACCGGCGACCTCACCTGGGCGCTGCACAACGTGTGGCTGTCCTACCGGCACTCCATGGACGAGTCCCTGCTGCGTGACACCGTCTTCCCGGTGCTGCGCCGGGCGATCAACTACTACCTGCACTTCCTCACCCCGGGCAGTGACGGCAGGCTCCATCTGCCGAGCACGCTCTCCCCCGAGTACCCCGTCGTGCCGCCGCAGGACACCAACTACGACCTGGCCCTCATCCGCTGGGGCTGTCAGACCCTCATCGAGTCCGCCGAACTGCTCGGCGTCGACGACGAGTTGATCCCCCGCTGGCAAGAGGTACTGGCCCGGCTCACGCCGTACCCGGTCGACGGCAACGGTTTCATGGTCGGCGCCGACACCCCGTACGCGCAGTCGCACCGGCACTACTCGCATCTGCTGATGGTGTACCCGCTGTACCTCGTCAACTGGGACCAGTCGGAGAGCCGTGACCTGATCGCGAAGTCGATCACCCGCTGGCACGTGCTGACCGGCGCCCACCGGGGCTACAGCTACACCGGGGCCGCCTCGATGTACGCGATGGCCGGCGACGGCGACACCGCGATCACCTATCTGCGGAAGTTCTTCGACACCAGCACCCGCTACCCCTGCCGTCCCAACACGCACTACACCGAGGCCGGTCCGGTCATCGAGACGCCGCTGTCCGCCTCGCAGTCGCTGCACGACATGTTCTGCCAGAGCTGGGGCGGCGTGATCCGGGTCTTCCCGGCCGTCCCGGCCGCCTGGGCGGACGTCACCCTGCACGACTTCCGTACCCAGGGCGCCTTCCTGGTCAGTGCGGTCCGCGAGGCCGGGGCGACCCGGTTCGTCCGGATCAGGAGCCTGGCGGGCGAGCCGCTCAAGCTACGGCACGGGCTCGGTGGCCGCGTCACCGCCGTACTGGACGACGGCAGCCCGGCGCGCACCCGCGAGCTGGGAGACGGCACCCTCGCCATCGACCTGCCCCGCGGCCGCGAGGTGCTCGTCCACTCCGGTTCCCGGCCCGACCTCGTCATCGCGCCCGTCACCGTCAGCGAACCGGGCCCGGCCTGGGGACTTCCGTAACGACCGCCGTCCATCCGGCCGCACAACAGGCCCGGACGCCCAACAAGTCCGGACGCTGAACAGGTCCGGACGCCCAACAGGGAGGTCTTCCATGGCAGTTCCGATCAGGACGGCGGTCGCCGCGCTCTGCGCCGGGCTGGTGGCCGCACTCTTCACGACCGTGCCCGCGAGGGCCGTGCCGAACGAACAGAGCAAGCAGAACGTCTGGGCCGTCTCCGTCGCGGCGCACGCGCCCCGGGCACGGATATCCCTGGACGACACCACCGGCGCGCTGAGCCTGTCGGTGTCCCGCGCGGGCCGTACCGTCGTCGAACCGTCGCCCGTCGGCATCGTCACCGAACAGGCCGACCTGTCCCAGGGGTTGCGTTTCCTGCACCGGAAGGACCGCCGGATCGAGGAGCGTTACCGGACGAAGTCCGGCAAACGGCTGGACCGCCGGATCCGTATGAACGAGACCCGGCTGTCGTTCGCCACCGCCGCGGGCACCCGGCTCGACCTCGTCGTCCGCGCCGCCGCCGACGGTGTCGCCTACCGGTACGTCCTGCCCGGCGGCCAGGGCGATGTCCTCGGCGAGACGTCCGCGTTCAACCTGCCGGCCGACGCGAGCGCCTGGCTCGGCACCTACCGGGCCGACAACGAGGGCCAGTTCGTCCGGTACACGGCCGCGACCGCCCCCACCGGCACGTACTCGGACCAGGCGCTGTTCGCGACCGGCGGCGGCTACACCCTGCTCGCCGAGTCCGACCTCACCGGCGCCTACTCGGGCGCCCGGCTCGCCCACGACCAGGGCACCGGCACGTACCGGATCAGGCTCGCCGACGACCGGGTGCGTACCGACGGCCCGCTCGCCACCCCCTGGCGGGCCATGGTCACCGGCGACCTCGCCACCGTCACCCGCTCCACCTTCACCGACGACCTCGCCCCCGCCTCCAAGGTGGCCGATCCCTCCTGGATCCGGGCCGGCACCGCGCTGTGGACCTGGCTCGCCGGGGGCCGCCCGGCCGGCCAGAGCCTCGCCGCGCAGCAGGCCTACGTCGACTACGCCGCCGAACGGAACTGGCCGTACGAGGCCGTCGACGCGGGCTGGTACTTCAGAAGCGACGCGTGGGACACCACCGACCCCGACTGGCAGACGAACAGCTGGATGCCGGAACTCGTCGAGTACGCCCGCGCCAAGGGCGTCGGGATCATCGTCTGGATCCACCAGCGCGACCTCGACACGGCTGAGGAACGCGCCCAGTGGCTGCCCACCCTGGAACGGTGGGGCGTCAAGGGCGTCAAGATCGACTTCATGGACTCCGAGGCGCAGTCCACGCTCCGGTGGTACGACGCCATCCTCCCGGAGACCGCCGCCCACCACCTCATGGTCAACTTCCACGGCTCCACGATCCCCAAGGGCATCCAGCGCACCTGGCCGCACGTCATGACCCTGGAGGGCGTCGCGGGCGAGGAGAAGCGCACCAACACCGCCGCCCACCTCACCACCCTGCCCTTCACCCGCAACGTCATCGGCTCCATGGACTTCACCCCCGGCGCCTTCCAGCGTGTCGGCCTGCGCCCCAACTCCGACGCGGCCGAGGTGGGGCTCTCCGTCGCCTACGAGTCGGGCCTGCAGATGTTCGCGGGTACCCCCGAGTCGTACGACGCCCGGCCGCTCGCCCGCGCCTTCTTCGACCAGGTCCCGGCGGCCTGGGACGACACCCGCCTCCTCGCCGGACAGCCCGGCGAGCAGGCGGTGCTCGCCCGCCGCAGTGGCGACCGCTGGTTCCTGGGCGGGCTCTACGCCCGGTCGGCCCATACGGCGCAGGTACCGCTGTCACTCGGCCCCGGACGGTGGCTGGTCGAGACGATCCGCGACGGCGCCGACGGGCTCGTCCAGGACCGGCGGGTCCTGCGGGGCGGCGACACCCTGAGCGTCGACGTCGTCGCCAACGGCGGCTTCGCCGCGCTCGCCTGCCCCTGGCGGCCGGGGCTCACCACCTGCTACCGCTGAGTAGACTCCGCCCACGCCGGACGACCGGCGACCGCCCGTCATGGCCCGGCGGGCGCAGCCGCCGGGCCACCTCGGTGCCCAGGGATTCAGCCCCGTCACGGTGGTACTCCGCCGTGACGGGCGTACCCCTCAGGTGTTCCCGGCCGACCCCGTGGCGTATTCGCTCTATCGTGGAACAGCACAGTGACGGGTCGGCGCCGAGGCGGGGCAGCACATGAGAAAACCGGAGATCGACTACGCGGCGGTCTTCCGGGCACTGCCCGGCATGGTGGCGCTGCTCACTCCGGATCTGGTGTACGCCGACGCCAACGAGGACTTCCTCCGGCTGGCCGGCCGCACCCGTGAGCAGCTGCTCGGCCGCTACATCTTCGACGTCTTCCCCGAGAACCCCAACGACCCGGCGGCGGCCGGCATGCGCGAGACCCAGGCGTCGATGCTGCGCGTGGTGGCCACCGGCGAACGCGACACCATGGCGCTGCTGCGCTACGACATCGAGGACCGCGAGCGGCCCGGCCACTGGGTGGAGCACTTCTGGAGCCCGGTCAACGCCCCCGTGCTCGGCCCGGACGACAAGGTCGCGCTGGTCGTGCACCGGGTGGAGGAGATCACCGAACTCATCCGCGCCCGCGGCGGCCCCGACGCACCCGCCATGGCCGGCGACGACACCCGGGCCCGGGTGCTGGAGGCGGAGCTCTACACCCGCGCCCGTGAGCTCCAGGAGGTCAACGAGCGGCTGCGCCAGGCACACGCCCGGGAACGCGAGGTCGCGCTGGCCCTGCAGGCGGCGATGCTGCCGGCGCCGAGCCCCGTCGGGCACCACCGGGCGGCCGTACGGTACCGGCCGGCCATCGGGGCCCTGAACGTGTGCGGAGACTGGTACGACCTGGTCGAGCTGCCCGGCGGCGGTGACCGTATCGCGGTCGCCGTCGGCGATGTGGTCGGCCACGGGCTCGCCGCCGCCTGTGTCATGGGGCAGCTGCGCAGCGCCCTGAGCGCCGCCTGCCGTGTCGCCGACGGCCCGGCCGAGGCCCTGGACGCGCTCGGCCTGTACTCCCGCTATGTCGACGGCGCCGAGTCGACCACCGCGGTGAACACCTTCATCGACTGGGACACGCACACGATCGCCTACAGCAGCGCCGGCCATCCGCCGCCCGCCCTGCTGCATCCCGACGGAACCGTCACCTTCCTCGACCGGTCCACCGACCCACCGCTCGGCGCCCGCCCGGTCCATGTGCGCCGCCCCCAGACGACCCTGCCCTTCGTCGAGGGCGCCACCCTGGTCCTCTACACCGACGGGTTGATCGAACGCCGCACCGAGGACATCGACGTCGGCCTCGCCCGTCTCGCCGACTGTCTGAGCCGCCACCCGGACACCGCCCCCGAGACCCTGGCCGACGCGCTCCTGGCCGACCTCCTCCCGGCCACCGGCGCCACCGACGACGCCGCCCTGGTCGTCATCCGCCTCTGACGGACGAGCGCGCCGACGACATGGCCGGTCCCCGCCTCGACGTCGGGCGCCTCGCGGGTCAGAGCGGCGCGGGCTCCGTGCTCGCGGTGGAGAACTCGCAGACGGCGCCCTTGCCCGTGAGCGGCTACCAGAACCACCCGTCGACCTCGCCCCCGGTGACCCGGGCGGTGGGCGAACTCCCGCTTGTACGCCGTACGCCGCGGCGACTCGACGGGCGGGATGCGCGATAGTCCCTGACCGCTCAGGGGGTACGAAGGGGCCCGGGGTCCAGACGCTCTGCCCAGGGCGGGTCCGCGCCGGGGACGGAGCAGGTGAGGGCGGCGACGCGGGCGGCGAAGGAGCAGGCGTCAGCGGTGTCTTCGAGGGTCAGGGCATCGAGCCGGCCGCCGAGGTGTCCGAGTGCGGTGAGGCGGTGCAGCAGGCCGGCGGTGAAGGAGTCTCCGGCGCCCACGGTGTCGATGACCTCCACGGTCGGGGACGGGACCTTGACGCGTGCGCCGTCGAGGGAGGCGAGGGCGCCGCGTCCGCCGAGGGTGATGACGACAAGCCGGGCACCGGCCGCGTGCCAGGTGTCGCAGGCCTGTTCGGGAGTGGCCCCGGGGAGGAGGAGGGCGAGGTCGTCTTCGCTGAGGCGGAGGATGTCGGTGAGGGCGCACCAGTGGTGCAGCCGTTGGTGGTAGGCGGCGGGCGGTACGAGCAGGGGACGGACGTTGGGATCGATGGACACGGTGGCGTGCTCGCGCGCCTTGGCGAGGTGGTCCTCGATGTGGCTGCCGCCGGGACGGCGTATCAGCGCCAGGGAGCCGGTGTGCACGGCGACGGTGTCGTCCGGCACGGTGGCGGACAGTTCGTCGGCGGTCCACTGCCAGTCGGCGGCGCCGTCGGCGAAGAACGAGTAGGTGGCCTGGCCGGTCTCGTCGAGGTCGGCGACGGCGAGCGTGCTGGGCTCCGAAGCGGTCACGGTGCCGGTCAGGTCGACGCCGGAGGCGCTGAGGTGGTTGCGGAAGAGGGTGCCGAAGACGTCGCCCGAGAACCGGGCGAGCAAGCGGGTGGGGGTGCCGAGCCGGGCGAGGGCGACGGCAGTGTTGGCCGGGCCGCCACCGGGCAGGACGCTCAGCGCGAGATGGCCGGGGGTGGACCGGGCGGCGTCCGTGAAGGCATCGGCAACGCACTCCCCGATGACGGTGATGCCGCTGGTGGTCGTATTCATGGAGTGTCTCCGTAGAAAAAGCGCTGGGCGCGGGGCTCAGCCCTTGACGGCGGAGCTGGCGACGCCCTGGACGAACCAGCGCTGGAAGAAGGCGAAGACCACGAGGACGGGCAGGACCAGGAGGACGCCGAAGGCGAGGATCTGGCCCCAGTCCGGGGGCAGTTGGCCCTGGAAGACGCTCATTTCCAGCGGCAGCGGACGGACGGAGGGGTCGGAGACCATCAGGACCGGCCAGAGGAAGGAGCCCCACTGGGTGAGGAAGGTGAGGATGGCGACGGACGCGAAGGCCGGCTTCGACATGGGGACGATGATGGCGAAGAAGGTGCGCCAGGGACCGGCGCCGTCGATGCGGGCCGCTTCCTCGATGCTCGGCGGGATCGTGCGGAAGAAAGTGTGGAACTGGTAGATCGAGAAGGCGTTGGCGATGAACGGGAGCGCCAGGATGGGGAGCGTGTTGCGCTGGTCGTTGAACATGTAGAACAGCGGCACGGCCACCGACTCGAACGGGACCAGCATCAGCAGCAGGACGAGGGTGAAGACGGCCTCCCTGCCCCGCCACTTCAGTCGCGAAAGCCCGTACGCCGCCATCGAGTTGACGAACAGTCCCCCGGTCACGACCACGAACGCCAGCAGCAGCGAGATGCCCATGAAGCGCCAGAAGTAGCCGGTGCTGTCGGAGTTGAGGGCGTCGAGGACCGCTGAGTAGTTGTCGAAGGACAGGTGGGTGGGCAGGAAGCCGGACAGGCCGTCGAGTACCTCGTCGGAGGGCTTGAGGCTGCCGAGGAACAGGTAGATCACGGGCAGTGCGAAGACGAACGCCAGCACGCTCAGTACGGCGTAGTCGAGGAAGCGGCGCAGCGGCTGCCTGCGGGGCATCCCCGTGCTCGTGGTCGTGCTCATGTTCAGTCCTCGTTTCCGGGCCGGACGACGCGGCGCTGAATGAGGGTCAGGGCGACGACGATCAGGAAGAAGACGACCGTGATCGCGGACGCCTGGCCGATGTTGTTCTGGTCGAAGGCGGTGGTGACGGCCTGGTACATGACCGTGCGGGTGGCGTCCTCGTCCAGACCGCCGCCCTTGACGAGGACGTACACCTGGTCGAACACCCGGAAGGACAGCACCGAGGTGAGCATGGCGACGAAGACGAGGGTGCCGCGGATGCCGGGCAGGGTGACGTGCCGGAACTGCTGCCAGCGGGACGCCCGGTCGAGTTCGGCGGCCTCGTAGAGTTCGCCCGGGATCTGCTGGAGCCCGGCCAGCAGGATGACCATCTGGAAGCCGACGCCCTGCCACACCGACAGCACGATGATCGAGGCCATCGCGGTGAGCCCGTCGCCGAGCCAGTCGAACGCGCCCCAGTGGCCGAAACTCACCGCGTCCAGCGCGGAGTTGAGCATGCCCTGGTCGCTGCGGGCGAGGATCAGCCGCCAGATCACGGCGACCAGCGCCATCGGGAAGACCACGGGCATGAAGAACAAGGACCGGAACAGGCCGATGGCCTTGAGCTTGCGGTTCAGCAGGATCGCCAGGCCCAGGGCGAGACCCGTCTGCAGCGGTACGACGACCACGGCGAAGGTCAGGTTGTTCAGCAGAGCCCGGAGGAAGGGGCCGGACAGGTCGGGGTCGGTGAACAACCGCCGGTACTGCTCGACGCCGAAGAAGGTGGGCTCCAGCGGGGAGCCGAGGCGCACGTTGTAGAAGGAGAGCACCACGGCGTAGCAGAAGGGGATGCCGACGAAGGCGATGAGCCCGGCGACGGCTGGGCCGGACATCGCCAGTCCGTGGATCCAGTCACGGTTCTTCCGCACCGGTCGCACCGGTCGCGCCGATCGGGACGGTCGGGACGGTCGGGACGGTCGGGACGGTCGCGTGGATCGTGCGGGGCGCCCGGAGCCGGCGGGCTTCTCGGAGGTCACGGGTGGGTCCTGCTCCCGGTCGGAGGGCGCGGACTGCGCGGGTTCGGCGGAATTCACGGGTGGGTCCTGTTCCCGGCCGGGGCGGGCGCGGCTGGCATGCGCCCGCCCGGCCGATGTGGCCTACGGGATCTTGTAGCCGGCGTTGTCCGAGAAGTCCTGGTCGATACCGCGGGCGGCCTTCTCCAGGGTGCTCTTGGGGTCGGCGCCGCCGTAGATGGAGTTCAGGGCCTCGCTGAACTTGGCGGTGACCGTGGGGTATCCGGCGGTCACGGGGCGGGTGACGGCGACGCAGGACTTGGTGATGTCGGTGTCACCGCAGGGCTTGGCGAGCTGGTCGGAGTAGAGCTGGAGCGGGCCGCCCTGCTTGTACAGCGGGCTCGCGGCGAGTGCGGTCCTGGTGGCCGGCACCGCGCCGTTGGCTGTGGTCATCGCCGTGATGTTGGTGTCGTCGAGAAGGCTGTCGAGGAACGTGCCGGCGGCCTTGGCGTTCTTGGTGTCGGCACCGATGCCCCAGGCCCAGGAGCCCTGGCCGGTCTTGGGGCCGTTGCCGAAGTCGGGCAGCGGCAGCACGACGAGGTCGTCGCCGAGCGCCTCGCTGTAGGTGGGGTACATCCAGTGGCCGACCCAGCTCAGGGCGACTCGGCCCTTGGCGAAGGCGTTGCCGTCGGTGTTGGGGTCGACGTAGGTCTTCCAGGACTGGAAGGTCTTCATCGCGGAGACCACGGCCGGGGTGTCGAGGGCGCCTTCGGCCTTGCCGTCCTTGAGGAGGGAGCCGCCGGCCGACCACACGATGGGGGCGAAGCCGTAGGTGCCCCACTCGTTGTTGTAGCCGCCGGTCTCCTGGAGGTCGAGGGGCTTGCCGTCGGAGTCCTTGGCCTTGAGCGTCTTGAGCGCGGCGGTGAACTCGTCCGCGGTCCAGTCGTCGGACAGGCCGGTGGGGTACTTCACCCCGGCGGCGTCCAAGAGCTTCTTGTTGCCGTAGATGCCGAGGCCGGAGTCGTACATGCCCAGCCCGTAGTGCTTGCCGTTGATCTCGCCCTGCGCCTTGCTGGCGTCGGTGGCGTTGGCCATGGTCTTCGAGGAGACGTAGCCGTCGATGGGGGCGAGCTTCTTGTTGTAGACGAAGTTCGCCATCGTCGGACCGTCGAACTCCATGACGTCCGGCAGCTTGGAGGCGTCGGTCGCGGTGATGGTCTTGGTGTAGTCGTTGCCGGGGATCAGCTTCAGCTCGACCTTGACCTTGTCCTGCGAGGAGTTGAAGGACTTCACCGCGTTCTGCAGCGCGGTGTCCTCGCTCTTCTGTCCCTGGTGGGCCCAGACGCTGATGGTGCCCGTACCGCTGCCCGACTCGGCCGCGGTGTCGGTGCCGCCGCCCCCGCCACAGGCGGCCAGCGCCGCCAGGGGAAGGACGAGGGCCAGGCCCGTGCGGGCCGCGTGACGGGACCTTCTGTTTCCGGCGTTCATGGGTTGGTGCCTCCGTGCGAGGGTTGGTGCTGCTGTGAGGTCCGAAGCGCTGAAGTGCTTTCCGGTCTTGGGGCGTGGGGGGGCTCAAGGGACGTGAGTCCCGGGGACTGTGCGGTGGGGTTCGGGGGTTACTGCGGTCCGCGTGGTCGCGGCGGCGCGGTGGTTTCGCGCAGTACCAGACGGGTGGGCATCTGGACGTGCCCGGGCTGCTCGTCGGCCGACTCGTCGAGCTGCCGCAGCAGCAGCCGGGCGGCCTCCGCACCCTGGCCGGCGACCGGCTGGGCCACGGTGGTCAGGCCGAGCACATCGGCGAGTTCGTGGTCGTCGAAGCCGATGACAGACACGTCGTCCGGCACCTTCAGGCGGTGTCGTCTGAGGGCGCGCAGCGCGCCCATCGCCATCTCGTCGGACTGGGCGAACACGGCGGTCGGCGGCCGGGAGGCGGCCAGCAGTTCGGTCATCGCCCGCTCGCCGCCCTCGACGGTGTAGTCGCCGTCCGACACCAGGGCGGGGTCGTGCTCGATCCCGGCCTCGGTGAGAACGTGCAGGTAGGCCGCACGACGGTCGATGGGCGTGGTCCAGTGCAGGGGGCCGCTGGCTCCGGAGATCATGCCGATCCGGCGGTGGCCGAGGTTCGCCAGATGCCGTACGGCGCTCTCCGCGCCCGCCCGATCGTCGATGCCGACCACCGTGAAGCCGGGGCGCTGGCCCCCGACGGTGGAGGCCAGCGGCACCCCGAGCGAGCGCAGGGCGGCGGACTCGTCCTCGTCCGGGATCAGCAGCGACAGCACCGCGTCGACGCGCTTGCGCACGGGCAGCTTGGTGAAGAAACGCTTGCGTGCTTCCGGCGAGCCCAGGTTGTACAGCAGCACGTCGTACCCGGCAGCACTGAACACCTGTTCGGCGGCGTCCAGCACGGTGCCGAAGAACCAACGGCCGATGTACGGGGCGACCACCCCGATGGTGAAGGTGCGCCCGCTGGCCAGGCTGGACGCCGAGCGCGACGCCGTGTAACCGAGCGAGGCCGCGACGGCCGTGATCTGCGCCCTCACCTCCTCGGACACGCCCGTCCGGCCGCGCAGGGCGCGGGACACGGTGGACGCCGAGACCCCGGCGGCGCGGGCGACATCGGTGATGCGAGCCGTCACGGCGGATTTCTCCCTAGATTTCACGTCGGTGTGATCTGTGAGTGACGCGACCGTAAACCCGCCCTCGTCGTTGCGCAAGCGTTTGCGTTCATATTTACTGGACTGACTCCCAAGAGGGTCGATGGAGATCAACATTCAGCGCATGCGTTTGGGCGCTGTGAGCCGACAGGAACAGTGCATGCGATACGCCCCGCCCGGCCTCTGCGTGAACGACTTCGCCCTGCTCCGTGACGAGGACGGCACCTACGCGGTGCTTCATCTGCAAGGCCCCTGGACGCCCGACTTCGACCATCTGAGTATGGAGACCTCCTACGGCCGGGCCACGTCCACGGACCTCGTCCACTGGGAGCCGCAGGGCACCGCCTTCGGCAACGGCCTGCCCGGCCGCTTCGACCAGCAGGCCGTGTGGACCATGCACCCCGTCCGTCACGGCGAGGGAATGGCGATGTTCTACACAGGGGTGAGCGGATTGACGCCTGGCGGCTGGCCGCTCCAGTCCGTCGGCCTCGCGTACTCCGACCGGACCGACGGCACCGGCTGGCGCCGCCACGGCACCGGGCCGGTCGTCGAGGCGGACCCCCGCTGGTACCGCACCGGTGAACGCATGGGCTGGCGCGACCCCTTCGTCGTACGCGACGACGAGGGCGACGGCTGGATCATGATCGTCTGCGCCGGCGACGCCTCCCTGCCCGTCGAGGTCAGCGGCTGCGTCGCCTGGGCCACCTCCGACGACCTGGAGCACTGGACCGTCCACCCGCCGCTCATCTCCCCGGGCGATGTCGACGAACTCGAATGCCCGGTCCTGGAACGCCTCGACGACGGAAGCTGGTTGCTGCTGGGCTCCATCGGAGCCACCCGCGGCTTCGAGGCGTGGACCGCGCCGAGCCTGCGCGGCCCCTGGAGCCGCCGCGGCCCCCTCGGCCCGACCGGCTCCTACGCGCCCCGCGTCATCCCGGCCCCCGACGACTCCCGGGTCGTCCTGCACACCGCCCCCCGCCGAGTCGGCCTCACCGACACGGGCGCCCCCTGCCGCGGCATGCTCGCCCAGCCGAAACTCCTGGTCACGCCCCCGGATGCGGCGCCCCGCCTGGAATGGTGGCCCGGCCTGAACGCCTGGCTCGGCGAAGAGACCGACGAGGCCGCCCTGCACGCGGTCGGCGACATCACCCTCTCCGGCCCCGTCAAGATCACCCTGCGCACCGACACCCCCGGCGGCGACCGCCCCGCCCTCGTCGTCGCCTGCGACGGCAAGGAGCTCAAGGTCACCGGACTCGACGGAGCCCAGCTCGGGCAGGCGGCCCTCACCGAACCCGCGGCCGGCTTGCGGATCCTCACCATCGGTGAGTACGTCGAGGTGTACGCCGACGGAGTCTTCGTCCTCGCCACCCTCAGCTACGCCGGTCACCCCGCCCCGTGGACAGCCGGCGCCGAGGGCAGCGAACACACCATCCCTGTCCGACCTGTCCGCCTGCCCGACCTCCACCGCGACGACGCCTCGGCCATCTGGCCCGGCAACCCGGACCACCACGCCCGCTGAAACCGTCACCCCGCACGCCCCGAAAGGCCCAGCCATGCACGTCACCGCCGACGGTCTCCGCTTCCCCGACGGCTTCCTGTGGGGAGCCTCCACCGCCGCCCACCAGATCGAGGGCAACAACGTCAACAGCGACTGGTGGCAGATGGAACACGAGGCCGGCACCACCATCGCCGAACCCAGCGGCGACGCCGCCGACAGCTACCACCGGTGGCGCGAGGACATGGACCTGCTCGCCCGGCTCGGCTTCACCGACTACCGCTTCAGCATCGAATGGGCCCGCATCGAGCCCGCCCCCGGCCACTTCTCCCGAGCGGAGATCGCCCACTACCGGCGCATGGTCGACGGAGCGATCGAACGCGGCCTGCGGCCCATGGTCACCCTCCACCACTTCACCGTGCCCCGCTGGTTCGCCGACCGCGGCGGCTGGACCGCCGACGGCGCCGCCGACCTGTTCGAGACATACGTCCGGGCGACCGCGCCGATCATCGGCACCGGCGTACGGCACGTCTGCACCATCAACGAACCCAACATGATCGCGGTCGCCGGCGCCGTACGGAAGCTGGGCGCCGAAGCACCCCCCGCCGTCGGAACGCCGCTGCCCGACAAGGCCACCACCGACGCCCTGATCCAGGCCCACCACCGCGCGCGAGCGGCCGTCAAGGCCATCTCCGAGGACATTCAGGTCGGCTGGTCGATCGCCAACCAGGTGTACCAGGCCCTGCCCGGTGCCGAAGCCGCGACGGCCGCCTACGGCCACCCCCGCGAGGACGTGTTCATCGAGGCCGCCCGCGACGACGACTGGATCGGCGTCCAGTCCTACACCCGCACCCGAATCGGCCCCGACGGCCCGGTCCCCGCCCCGGACGGCGTCGAACGTACCCTCATCGGCTGGGAGTTCTACCCCCAGGCCGTCGGCCACGCCCTGCGCCACACCGCCGAGATCGCCGGCGACGTCCCCCTCATCGTCACCGAGAACGGCATCGCCACCGACGACGACACCCGCCGCATCGCCTACACCACCGGTGCACTCCAGGAAGTCGCCGCCGCCCTCGAAGACGGCCTCGACATCCACGGCTACCTCCACTGGAGCGCCCTCGACAACTACGAATGGGGCTCCTACAAGCCCACCTTCGGCCTCATCGCCATCAACCCAAACACCTTCGAACGCACCCCCAAGCCCTCCGCCGCATGGCTCGGCGGACTCGCCCGCACCAGGGTGCTGCCACGAGCCGGCTCCTGACCGAGGGAATTCCGGCGGCATCCTTCAAGGACCCGCGAACCCGTCGAATTCACCCCCGGCAAGCCGGGGTGGACAGGCAGGACCCGAGTTCACCGAGTCGTCGCCGGTCACGTCGAGGCCGAGGAACGTCACGCGACCGCGCGAGTGAGATCTCCGGTGTGCAAATTCTTCGGGCACACGGCGGCGCACCCGGGCCATACTCCTGCCGAGGCCCGAGTGTTCGCCGCCCCGCTACATGTTGATCATGTGGCCGGCGAGGCCGTGGACCGCTTCCTTGACGGCCTCGCCCAGCGTGGGGTGGGCGTGGACATTGCGAGCCACCTCGTGGACCGTCAGGTCCCACTGCTGGGCCAGGGTCAGCTCGGGGAGCAGCTCGGTGACGTCCGGGCCGATGAGGTGGCCGCCGAGCAGCTCGCCGTACTTGGCGTCGCTGATCAGCTTCACGAAGCCGGTCGCATCGCCCAGGCCGTGGGCCTTGGCGTTGGCGGTGAACGGGAACTTGGCCACCTGGACGTCGAAGCCCTTCTCCCTCGCCTGCGCCTCGGTGTAGCCGAAGCCGGCGATCTGCGGCTGGCAGAAGGTGGCCCGCGGGATCATCACGTAGTCCAGCTCCATGGTCTCCGCGCCGGCCAGGGTCTCCGCGGCGACCACGCCCATCGCCTCGGCGGCGTGCGCCAGCATCAGCTTCGCGGTGACGTCGCCGATGGCGTAGATGTGCGGGACGGAGGTACGGCAGCGGCCGTCGACGTCGATCGCACCGCGCTCGGTGACGGTGACGCCGGTGTTCTCCAGTCCGTAGCCGGTGACGTTCGGCGCGAAGCCGATCGCCTGGAGGACCTTGTCGGCCTCCAAGACCTGCTGGGTACCGTCCTTGCCGGTGACCGTGACCCGGACCTGCGGGCCCGACTCGTCGATCGACTCGACGCGGGTCGAGGTGAGCATGTCGATGCCCAACCTCCGGTACTGCTTGGCGAGTTCGGCGGAGACCTCGCTGTCCTCCAGCGGGGCGATCCGGTCCAGGAACTCGACGATCGTGACCTTCACGCCGTAGTTGTGCAGGACATAGGCGAACTCGATGCCGATGGCCCCGGCGCCCGCGATCACGATCGACTGCGGCAGCTCCTCGGCGAGGATCTGCTCCTCGAACGTCACCACGCGCGAGGTACGCCGGGTGCCGGGGAGCAGCTTGGGGGTCGCGCCGGTGGCGATGACGCAGTCGTCGAAACCGATGGTGCGGCTGTTGCCGTCATAGTCCGCCACCTGGAGCGTGTGGGGGTCGAGGAACGTGCCGCGGCCGCTGATTTCCGTGATCTTGTTCTTCTTCATCAGGTAGTGGACGCCCTTGACCCGGCCGTCCGCGATCTTGCGGCTACGGCGGTAGGCCTCCCCGTAGTCGAAGGAGACCTCCCCGTCGACCTTGATGCCGAAGGTCTTCGCCTCGCGCGTGAACACGTGTGCGAGTTCGGCATTGCGCAGCAGGGCCTTGGTGGGAATGCAGCCCACGTTCAGACAGACGCCGCCCCAGTACTTCTCCTCGATGACCGCGACGCGCTTGCCCAGTTGGGCGGCCCGGATGGCGGCGACGTACCCGCCGGGGCCCGCACCTAGTACGACGACATCGAAGCGCTCACCCTGCTCGTCCATGGACGGATCCTTTCCGCTGGGACGGCCGACTTCCCGTACGGGGCCGGCTCACTCCCGATCGAACAACCTGTTCCTGTACCTGTACGCCCCGCTGCCTTGATCCATGCCCGCACGGCAATCATCGACGGCGGCCCGACGCCTCGTCGACTTCGCGTACTCCGGCCTCGGCAGCACCGAGCCTGAGCGTGTAGAGCCCGAACGCCGCGACCGGGCCGTGCACGCCGGGCTTGAGGACGGCGTCCGGCGCCGCCGCGTGGACGGCGCCCCACGTCAGAAGGGCTCCGGTCATCTCGTACGGATCGGGCCCGGTGAGGGCGGTCGTGGCCAAGGGGCGACCGTGGCCGTCGCGGGCGACGGCGATCACCAGGGAACGGCCGTCGCTGTCCGGCTCGCGCCGCGATCCCGGGAGCCGCTCGGACAGCCGCGTCACCACGGCGCGCACCTTCGCCGAGCGCGGCAGGGGCGCGCCTGGAGCGCGGCGGCGATCCGCACCGGCCGCGTCCACCGCCCGAACCACCCAAGGCCCACCTCGACGCTCTCCAATTGGGGGAAGACCTCCGGCAGTCCGAGATGTTCCGAACCCGGGACGGTCATGGCCGGACGTGTCACACCGGCGTGGCGGAACGTGCGGACACGCTTGGCGGCAGGCTCGTCGACCAGCCGGGAAGGGGCCCCGGCACGTGCGGGGCGGTAGGCGAACCCGCCCTCGGCCGCCGCGCCGACCAGCGTCTGCCGCGTACCCCCCGTGATCAGGGTGCAGGCGTCGTGCAGGGTGCCCCGGTAGAGCAACTCGTCCCCACGGCCCGAACGGGTGATGAGGTAGCCGATCTCGACATGACGTGCCCGGTCGCCCGCCTGATCCAGGGCCAGCGCACCGGCGAGATTGCCCGGCACATAGTCGTAGTCGAACGCGGGTACGAGGGCCGCTCCCCGGTCGGCGCGACGGAGTCCAGCTCACGCAGGACATGACGGGCGCACCCGCCCGCGCCGCCGCCGTGACCGTGGCCATGCCGAGCCGAGGCGAGCCGAGCCGCATGAACGGCCCGACCGTGGAGACGACCACACGACCCGCCGCACCGCGAGCTGATGGTCCAGGCGCCCTCGGTCCTGGGCGAGCGGTACCGGCACCGCAACGACACCATCGCCCAGCCGCCAATCGAACGTCTGCTGACCGCCCTGGCCGAACGCGGCGACCTGCGACCTGACGTTCCCGTCGTCACGGTCGCCCGCCTGCTGATGTCCGGCCTCTGCGAGGGCAACCAGATCATCGCCGCGGCGGCGGATCGGGAGGCCGCCCTGAGCAGTACGTTCCGGGCGATCACCCTGCTGATGTCGGGCCTGGCGGCCGACGGTGCCGGCGCCCGCCCGCAGGCCACCTGACACAGGCCTCATGGAGGGCCTCTCGGCCCGCCCCCAAGAGGCCGACACGGCCCTGTCGCTACCTGGCCGCCCCGTCCTCGACGTCGCGGACCACTTCGATGGCCCGGCCCAGCGTGGCAAGCCGGGCGCCCAGGGTCTCGCCGGCGGGATAGAAACGAACGGTGTCGACGCCGACGTCGCGCCACACGCGCAGCCGCTCGCGCACCATGTCCTCGGTGCCGATCAGCGTGGTCGCCAGCACCATCTCGTCGGTGACCAGGCCGGCCGCGCCGTCCCGGTCCCCGGCCTGCCAACGCGTCCGGACGTCGGCCGCCACCTCGGCCCAACCCTGGCGGCTGTAGGCGTTGTTGTAGAAGTTCGTGGTCGCGGAGCCCATACCGCCGAGGCTGAAGGCCAGCTCCTTCTTGCGTCCGGCCACCATCGCGCGCAGCGTGTCCTCGTCATCGGCGAAGGCGACCTCGGCGCCCTGGCAGATGTCCAGGTCGGCGCGGGTGCGGCCGACGGCGGCCAGGCCCTGGTCCAGGTGGTCGAAGTACGCCTCCTTGGCGCCCTCGGGCACAAAGCTGGTGCCGAGCCAGCCGTCGGCGATCTCACCGGTGAGGTGGAGCATCTTCGGGGAGAGGGTCGCCAGGTAGACCGGGATGTCGTGCTCGGCGCGCGTCGACAGGCGCATGGGTTTCGCCTCACCGCCCGGCAGCGGGAGCTGGAACTCCCGCCCGGAGTAGGAGATCTTCTCGCCCGAGGCGGCCCGGCGCACGATCTCGACGGTCTCACGCATCCGTGCCAGCGGCCGGGCGAAGGGCACGCCGTGCAGCCCTTCGATCACCTGCGGGCCGGAGAGGCCGAGGCCGAGAAGGAAGCGTCCCTGGGAGATCTGCGCCAGCGTGATCGCCGCGCGGGCGATGGCCACCGGCGTGCGGGTGCCCAGCTGGATGATTCCGGAGCCGAGCAGCAGGCGCTCGGTCTTCGCGGCGAGGTAGCCCAACGCGAGGGCGCCTCGGAGCCCCACGCCTCCGCGACCCAGCAGATGTCCAGGCCGAGTTTCTCCGCCTCGGTGACGTAGTCGACGATCTCCCGCCAGTCGCCCCCGGAGGCTTCGATCGTGGTGGACGTACGCATCAGAGATTCCCCTCGCCCGAGGTCCGGGGCCTCTCGGCCAGCTTCTTGATCTCTTCGAGGGTGGCGGCCATGTCGGTCTCGAACTCCCGCATGCGCACGAAGACGATCTTCTGTTCCTTCTCCGGCATGCGGTCGATGGCGAAGGAGAGGCCCGAGCGGGCCGGCCCCATCTGCATCCACTCCCGCAGCAGGGTGCCGCCGTCGTGCCGTTCAAGGGTGAACCGCCAGATGGCCGTGGGGTGCTGCGGATCCTCGACCGCCCAGGCGAGCACCTTCGACGGCTCGTACTCGACGATGTGGGACGTGGTGGCCCACTCCCCCAGCGCCTCGTGCCTGCTCCGGCCGATGAACCGGGCCCCCGGCGCCGGACCGCTCCCGCCGTCCAGCCATTCCACCGACTGCAGCTCGGGGCTCATGCGTGGCATCAGCTCGATGTCGGACACCAGCGCCCACACTCGCTCCGGCGGGGCGGCGATCCAGATGCGGACCTCGACCGTCGGCTTGTCCCCATAGCGCGCACCCGTCCACTCCATGATCCTGCGGCCTCCCTGCCCGTCCGAAAACCCTCATCCCAGCACCTGACCAGTAAAGTTGCGTAGATAGACTTACTTGTCAAGGGCGGGCGCAGGCGCCAGGGAGCTACTGGGACGGCCCGAGGACCACGGAGCTGGTCGGCCGGCCCCAGAACCACCCGATCAATCGGCGAAACGCTCCCGCACGTCCGGCCGCTCGGCCAGATGCGGTGGATAACCGGGGCCCATCCGGGGGTGGGTGTTGTCGGCGGTCATCGGCTCACCGCATGCGGCGCACACCACCTCGGCATGGCTCTCCTGCCCGCACACCTCGTGACGCATGGCCACCGGCGGGCCCGCTTCACCGGCCAGCCAGCGGTCTCCCCACCGGTTCATCACCAGCAGCACCCCGTAGAAGTCGCGCCCCTTCTCGGTGAGCACGTAGTCGTACCGGACCGGCTCCGTCTGGTACGGCCGCTTCTCCAGCAGCCCCTCCTCCACCAGTCGGCGCAGCCGGTCCGTCAGGGTGTTGCGGGCGATCCCCAGCGACTCCTGGAACGCGTCGAAGCGCCGGATCCCGTAGAACGCCTCGCGCAGGACCAAGGGCGTCCACCAGTCGCCGAGCAGGTCCATGGTCCGCGCGATCGAGCAGGGCCACTGCGCAAAGGATGTCCGCCTCATGACACCCAGCATAGGTTCGTCCAGTCATGAGACCCAGCAGGTACGGAGAGGTGACCGATGGGCGCGACATCTTGCGCTCGCCCTCAGGCACGGCCTCGGATCCACCCGCGAGACGCGCCTGGACGCCTTCGCCGAGCGTTTCGCGCAGGCGGGCATCGCCGCCCTCGCCTTCACCTACCGGCACTTCGGCGACAGCGGCGGCCACCCTCGCCAGCTCCCGCCGTCAAGCTGTGAGCCTGCCCGCAGGGAAATACCGGTCGAGGGGACCCGCCGCGCACAGCGGGCCCGCTCCCTTCCCATGCCTGAACGGAAACGTGATGGCGGGCCCGTCCCGATCGGGCCCGCCGACACCGTCGCCACGCCGGAGACCCGCCTCCCCCGGCCGGTCCCCGGCATCCCGCACGACCGTGTCGGGCAGGATGGGGTGTTCGTGTCCGACACCCTGTTGTACGCCGCTACGCCCCTGTCCCTGGATGTCACAAAGGAGTGCGCGATGGGAATGTACGAGGACGTCTTCCGTGCCAGTACCGAAGACCCGGAGAGCTTCTGGCTGAAGGCGGCGGAGGGCATCGACTGGGAGGTCGCTCCACGACGCGCACTGGATTCCTCGGGCGCCCCCTTCTACCGCTGGTTTCCCGACGGTCGGCTCAACGTCTGCCACAACGCGCTCGACCGGCACGTCGAAGCCGGCCGGGGCGAACAGCCCGCGCTCATCTACGACTCTCCCGTCACCGACACCCGGCGCACCCACACCTACACACAGCTGAGGGACGAGGTGGCGGCCTTCGCAGGTGCGCTCGCGCAGCTCGGCGTGGGACACGGCGACCGGGTGGTGATCTACATGCCGATGGTTCCCGAGGCCGCCGTCGCGATGCTGGCCTGCGCACGGATCGGCGCGGTCCACTCGGTCGTCTTCGGCGGGTTCGCCCCGCACGAACTCGCGGTGCGCATCGACGACGCCACCCCCAAGGTGGTCGTCTCCGCCTCCTGCGGCATCGAGGGCAAGCGCGTCATCGCCTACAAGCCGCTGCTCGACCGGGCGATCGAACTCGCCGCCCACCAGCCGGAGAAGCAGGTGATTCTGCAACGCCCGCAGGGGCGCGCCGAGTTGGGGCCCGACGATCTCGACTGGGCCGACCTGGTCGCCGCCGCGCCCCCGGCCGACTGCGCGCCGGTCGCCGCGACCGATCCGCTGTACATCCTCTACACGTCCGGAACGACCGGGAAACCCAAGGGAGTCGTACGGGACTGCGGCGGCTACGCGGTGGCCCTGCACTGGTCGATGGGCGCCGTGTACGACGTGGGACCGGGCGAGACGATGTTCACCGGTTCCGATGTCGGCTGGGTGGTCGGGCACTCGTACATCGTCTACGGGCCGCTACTGGCCGGGGCGACGACGGTCCTCTACGAGGGCAAGCCGGTCGGCACACCGGATGCGGGCCAGTTCTGGCGGGTCGCCGACGAGTACCGGGTCAAGACCATGTTCACGGCGCCCACCGCCTTCCGGGCCATCCGTAAAGAGGACCCGAAGGGTTCGCTCACCGGGGCCTACGACCTGTCCGGCCTGCGCCACCTCTTCCTCGCCGGCGAGCGCCTCGACCCCGAGACCTACCACTGGGCCGGCGCTCTGCTGGGTGTCCCGGTGATCGACCACTGGTGGCAGACCGAGACCGGCTGGCCGATCGTCGCCAACCCGGTCGGCATCGAAGCCGCTCCCCTCAAGCCCGGCTCCCCGACCCTTCCGCTGCCGGGCTGGAACGTCCGCGTCCTCGATCCTTCGGGCGAGCCGGCGCCCGCCGGCGTCGACGGCGCCATCGTCGTGCGGCTCCCCCTGCCACCCGGCGCGCTCCCCACCCTCTGGAACGACGACGAGCGCTATGTCGCCTCCTATCTCTCCGCATTCGACGGCTTCTACCTCACCGGTGACAGCGGACACATCGACGACGACGGCTACGTCTTCGTCATGGGCCGCACCGACGACGTCATCAACGTCGCCGGACACCGCCTGTCCACCGGCAGCATGGAGGAGGCTCTGGCCGCCCACCCCGACGTAGCCGAATGCGCCGTCATCGGCGTCGCCGACGCCCTGAAGGGACAGGTACCGCGCGGCTTCGTCGTTCTGAAGGCGGGCAGCGGCCGCGAACCGAGCGAGGTCGAGGCCGAACTCGTCCAGCTGGTACGCGAACGCATCGGCGCCGTCGCCTCCCTCAAGGACGTGGCGGTCGTGGCCGCCCTGCCCAAGACCCGTTCGGGAAAGATCCTGCGCAAGACGATGCGCGGCATCGCCGACGGCCACGACGAACCCATCCCCTCCACGGTGGACGACCCCGGCGTCATCGAGGCGCTGCGGCCCGTTCTCCGCCGCGCCGAGCAGACCCCGTGAACGGCTGACCGAGTCCCGGGCTCCAAGTTCCGGGCTCCAAGTTCCGGGCTCCAGGTTCCGGCGGCGCGCGACTTTCATCCCGGTTCCCACCAGGTACCGCACTTGCGCCTGTTGACATCCACACATAGCATTATGATCGTAATTCTATTACTTCCACAAGCACGCCCAACAACCTGAGGAATCCCACATGCTGAACGCCCTGTGGAACCCGACCGTCGCCGGGGACATCCCGCTTCCGCACCGGCTGGCGATGGCCCCCATGACACGGGACAGGTCCACCCCCGAAGGCATACCCACCGAGCTGAACTCCGAGTACTACGCCCAGCGCGCCTCGCACGCCCTGATCATCACCGAGGGCACCCAGCCCTCCGCCGACGGACAGGGCTACCCGCTGACCCCCGGCATCTACACCGAGGAGCACATCACCGGCTGGCGCAAGGTCACCGACGCCGTACACAAGGCCGGCGGACGCATCGTCATCCAGCTCATGCACACCGGACGGATGTCCCACCCCGACAACACCCTCCACCACCGGCAGCCGGTCGCCCCCTCCGCGATCCAGCCGGCGGGCACCATGTTCACCGCGTCCGGCCTTCAGGAGATGCCGGTACCGCGCGAGTTGTCCACCGAGGAGGTCGCCGCGACGGTCGACGACTTCCGCCGCGCCGCCGCGGCCGCCATCGCCGCCGGCGCCGACGGCGTCGAGATCCACGGCGCCAACGGCTACCTCGTGCACCAGTTCCTCGCCACCAACACCAACCAGCGCACCGACCGCTACGGCGGCTCCCTCGACAACCGCATCCGCTTCGCCGTCGAGGTCGCCACCGCCGTGGCCGACGAGATCGGCGCCGGCCGCACCGGCATCCGGATCTCCCCCGGCAACCCCTTCAACGACATCGCCGAGAGCGACACCCACGAGCTGTACCCCGCCCTCGTACGCGCCCTCGCCCCCCTCGACCTCGCCTACCTGCACATCAGCCACGGCGGCGACGACGAACTCCTCCACACCCTGCGCAAACTGTGGCCCACCACGCTGGTCCTCAACCGGGCAGGCACCGACATACCCACCCGCGCCAAAGACGTCGAAGAGGGCCTCGCCGACGTCATCAGCGTGGGCGTGATGGCACTCGCCAACCCCGACCTGGTCGAGCGCATACGCTCCGACGCCCCCCTCAACACCCCCGACCCCGCCACCTTCTACGGCGGCGACGCAGCCGGCTACACCGACTACCCGACCCACGCCGCCTGAGCGGCACGCCCGAGGCGCCCGAGGGAATTCCCCTCGGGC
>NZ_JAEMUX010000062.1 GCF_016598475.1 Streptomyces adelaidensis | reverse complement strand
TGAGCTCAAGGCTGTAGTGTGATCACCCTCGGAGGCTGCCCCGCCGCTGTCACTACCTGCGGCGTTGTCGCACGATCGAGGGGCGGTCCCCGTGAGACCGCCCCCGCACGATCGAAGTCCCGCTACACTCCCGCCACCCGGCGAAAGACCAGGCCAGACAGCGAAATCCTGCTGGAGTACCAGGGCCTGTACGGAGTCGTGATCTCGATTTCCGTGACCAGCCCTGCCGATCGCGATCGAACTGGTAGGACACATGCGTGGTGCGACGTGAACTGAACCACGACAGTGACCGCGAGTTGATCCACCCCCACCTGTCGATCGGTCAGTACGGCCCCTGCCCGGAGCGCCTGCGCGATCAGATGGAGGGGATCATCTGGTTCCGTACCGGCAGTCCGTGGCGGGACGTGCCGGAGGCGTTCGGCTCCTGGTCCACGGTCTGCGACCGGTTCGCCCAGAGGCGCGACGCCTCCGAAGACGACCGAGGTGGCGACGGGGAAGGACGAGCACGGGCCGATGTTGGACAGGTGCCCGTCGAACTCGACCCCGTTCAGCGCCATGATCGCGGTCGCCTCGCGCAGGGCCTTCAGCTCCCGCTCGGTGACGTCCGGGCTGGGGATGGTCCCGTACTCGTCGCGGAAGAGGTACGCGGCGATCTGACAGCCGGCCTCCAGCACCTTCGCCGGGTCGTGGTGGCCTGCCCGTGGGCCTTGACGAACTCGGCCGCGGTCAGTCGAGCGGGTTCCAGCCGTCGGTGCCGGCCAGGTACTTCTGGGCGGTGTACTCGGCGGCTTCGGCATCAGTCAGTTGTGGTGAGTTCTCGCCGAAGCCTGCTCCGGGGCCGAAGTTGTGGTACTCCCTGAAGCGGCCGAACAACCGCCAGGGCTGGTCGGGGAGCATGTCGACCCAGGGTTGCGCGTCCGCGACGCCCGCCTGGATCTCGCACGAGCGCACGATCGCCTGGGGCCATGCGTCCTCCGTGTTGTTCCACGGCCGGCCGAGGTGCATCGTGTCGTTCGCGACACCACTGGTGCTGATCGTGCAACTGCTGAGCAGGATCCCGTACTTCTTGGACAGGTCGGTGTTCGGCGCCAGCACAGTGCCGTTGGGCCACGAGAGCGCCTGGACCGTGGACCGGTCGATCACCGCGGTGGCGTTGCCGAAGATGAAGTCCACGTCGCCCCGGATGTGGCAGTTGACGAAGTACTGCCGGGCCTGCGACGTGGGCGTCTGTCCCTTGACGTACAGGGTGTCCTGATGGCTCCAGATCGCCACGTTCTCATACACCTGCCGGTCCCCCATGGCGACGACCGCGACGGCTTGGGTCTCGTACGGGCTGATCTCCTGGTGGGCGTTGCGGTCGAACGTGTTGTTGATCGTGAGGTGCCGGACGGTGAGGTTGGGCGCTCTGAAGGTGGCCACGGCGCTGCCCTGGGTGCCCCACTTCGTGCCGGTCGCCGAGTTGATCATCCCGTTGCACCTGGTGTTGTGGATGTAGACGTCCCCTCTATTACCGGTGATGCCCGTGATCGTCAGCCAGGACTTGTTGGTCGGGACGGAGAGGACCTCGTGGTAATCGCCCTTCTCGATGAGGATGGTGTTCGCGCCGTAGTCGGGAGCGGCGTTGATCGCCTCCTGGATGGTCCAGAAGTCACCGGTGCCCTGCGGGTCCACATACATCAGGGCGCCCTCCAGGTTTTTCTTCATGTCCTTGGTGAACAGGTTCGAGTGGTGGACTGTCATAAGCCAGGTTGAGACTGCCGCCGCGGTACCGATGGTGATTCCGGCGATCACGATAGGAGCCTCCAGCGCGACGGCTCCCGCGAGCACCGCGACGAGGAAGACCCTGCTGAGGTTGCCCCAGTTGTTGTGGAACGCCATGTGCGTCGCGGTGAGCCCGAAGGCCACTCCTGCCGCGAATGCCCTGTGAGTGTCCCTCGCCTGCGCCCGGAAGCGACCGGCTTCGGCGACTCCCACGATGATCTGCAGGATTGCCGGCGCCGCGGCGGATATGGAGGGGACAGCCGTGCCGCCGAGGGTGCGCACGGCGTTCTCGAGCGAGAAGGGGGATATGCCCATGTTCGTGCGGGATGCCCCCCGGTTGCCCAATTCGACGTAGGACGCCATCCCGTTGAAGCGCGTGTCCGTGCTCTGTGCCGTGATGTCGGTCAGCGGCGATGCCCCGCCTTCCTGTGCTGCGGGCTCCAGCGTGAAGAAAGTGCGCCATGTCACGGCGCCACCGCTCTCGGTGCCGGCTCGGTATCCCATGAAGTAGAGATCCGAATGGCGCAGGAACACGCGGATGACCTCATCGCCGAAGCTGTAAATGTCAAGTATGACGTACGTCCCGGTTCCATCGATCCGGGTGACGTTGACCGGGGAGGCGGACGAGCCGGGCATATTGGGGTCCGGCGCAGCAAGGAGGGAGCCGGCGGTGACCGCGTCCTTGATGGCCTTGAGCATGTTGGCGTAGCCCCGCGCGTCTGTTTTGGGGTCGCCGCTGATACGCCAGGTGGCGTTCGGGCCCTTGTCCTCGGCGCTGGCCACGGGGGCGGAGGCGAGCACCGTGCCGCCGGCCATCGCGGCGCCGGCCGCCACAGCGATGGCGCGGGCGAGAAATGATCTACGGGGGAGCTGTCCCTGCGTTTCGGTTGTCACGCGAGTTCCTTGTCGTGATGAGCGGCCCGCTGATGGACTGCTATGTGGCGCGGCGATTGGGCTGCGGTGTGGGGTGGTTTCCGATATCGACAGTGATCTTCATGTCCACACGGGGCACTCACGCACTGTCGGCGGCCTGGTCGGCGGTCGCTTCCGGGTGCCGTCTGCGACGGGGGAAGCGGTAACCGGCATCGGTCGGGCGCGGGGTTGTCAACAGGCCCGGTTGCCGACCGCCCTCGGTATGCGGCGGCGGGTTCGGGCGCATCCCCCTGGGCACGGCTCCGAGGCCCGCAGCGCAGGAGAGGGGCCGTGGTGTGTCATGCCGACGAGCATCGGCGCAGGGTCCGCCCCGAGGCCATGGGTACTTATACGCAGTGGGCCTGAGCCCCTGGAAGTGGGTAGTTCTACGGACTTGTCCTACGGGGTGGGTGCCTGGTTGGCTGTCCACCAGGAAGCGATCTGGGCGCGGCACTTGAAGCTGAGCTTGGCCAGGATGTTCTCGACGTGGCGGTCGGCAGTGCGGGGGGAACGTCCTAGCGCTGAGGCGATCTGCTGATTGCTCATGCCCTTGGACACCAGCGCGGCGACCTCTCGCTCCCGGGGGGTCAGCGGGTTGGGGGCGGAGATCGTGACGGGAAGATCGGACCCGGCACGGGCAGGGACCGTGTCGGGGGACTCGGGTCTGATGCGCAGGGCGAAGGTGATGGCGTGGTCGGGGCCGCGGTGACCGGCGCCCTCGGCGAGGGCCTTCTCGTACACGGCCTGGCCCAGGCTTTTGACGATCTCCTCCCCGCACCGGGTGTGCTGCTCGACCATGTGCGGGCCGAACGCGGCGATGGTGGTGCCGGTGTCCCGCCACAAGGTGCCCGCGGCACCGAGCAGACGTGCCGCCTCCTCCCGGTCGCCGCGTGCGGCGGTGACCCAGGCGAGTTCCTCCAACATCAGGGCGACCCGGACAAAGTCGTGGAAGCCCTGCTCCTTCTCCAGCGCGCCCCGGATCTGGGTCCATGCCTCCTCGTGG
This sequence comes from Streptomyces adelaidensis, assembly GCF_016598475.1. GTDB lineage: Bacteria > Actinomycetota > Actinomycetes > Streptomycetales > Streptomycetaceae > Streptomyces > Streptomyces adelaidensis. The sequence goes on along the minus strand of NZ_JAEMUX010000062.1, from coordinate 48,271 downwards.
TCGCCGCGCAGCCAGGCGTCGTAGCCGAGGGTCCACAGGGCATGCGCGTGCGCCAGCCGCTCACCGTGCGCCTCGGCCAGGGCGACGGCCTGCCGACAGCTCTGGGTGGCGCGCGGATCACGGAGGTGGGACTGGACGGTGCCCAGCTGCAGCAGCGCGTAGACCGCGCCGATCTCCTCGCCCGTCTCCAGGTGGGCGGCGGCCGCGGTCTCGAAGAAGGACAGCGCCTCTTCCAACCGGCCGTTGAACATCGCCAAGGTGCCACGCAGACTCACCGCATTGGCGCACACGACCGGGTCGTCCAGCTGCTCGCCCAGCGCCGCGGCCTCGTCCAGCCACCGGTACGCCGCCGCGTGGTCCTGCTGCAGCGCCGCTACCCAGGCCGCGACCCACAACGCCCTCGCCCGCGCCAGGCCGGGTTCGGGAGCGGCAACCAGCGCCTGGTCGAGCCAGCGGCGTCCCTCACCGAGGAATCCGCCCTCGCACCAGTGGAAGCGCAAGGCCGCGGCCAGTGCCAGGGTGGCCTGCGGCTCGCCGCCGCGGTCCAGGGCGACGCGCAGATTGGCGTGCTCGGCGCGCATCAGCGCCAGGCTCTCCAGCTGGCCCGGACCGTAGCAGCCGTCGGCGATGCGTTCGGCGAGGGCGAGGTAGAAGGCGTGGTGCCGTCGCCGCGTCCGCTGTTCCTCGCCGGACTCGGCGAGTCGCTCCCGCCCGTACTGGCGGATGGTCTCCAGCAGCCGGTAGCGCGGCGTGCCCTCGCATTCGGTGGGTACGACGACGGACTGCTCGACCAGTTGGTCGAGCAGATCGAGTACGTCGTGCCGGCCGATGCCGTCACCCGCGCAGACGGCCTCGGCCGCTTCCAGGGCGAAGTCGTCGGCGAAGACCGACAGCCGGTGCCACAGCAACTGCTCGGCGGGGGTGCACAGCTCATGGCTCCAGTCGATCAGCGCGCGCAGCGTCCGCTGATGCGGCCGGGCGACACGGCTGCCGCCCGTGAGCAGCGCGAAGCGGTCCTCCAAGCGGTTGACCGCCTCGCGGACAGTGAGGGTCCGCAGCCGTGACGCGGCCAGTTCGATGGCGAGGGGCAGCCCGTCCAGACCGTCGCAGAGCCGGAGGACCTGGGCGCGGTTGTCATCGGTGACCCGAAACTCCGGGCGTAGGGCACAGGTCCGCTCCGAGAGCAGTTGCACGGCCTCGTCCGGTGCCAGCGGGGGGACGGTGAAGACGTGCTCCCCGCCGATCCCCAGCGCCCGGCGGCTGGTCGTCAGGATGCGCAGCCCGGGGGAAGCCGACAGCAGGGCGTGCACCAGCTCGGCGCAGGCGTCGACGAGGTGCTCGCAGTTGTCCAGCACGATCAGCGGAGCGCGGTGCGCCAGAAAGGCGGCGAGCTGGTCGACGACCGGCCTGACCCCCAGGTCCGGCACCCCCAGGGCGGCCGCAGTAGCGTTCGCCACCAGGGACGGGTTGCGCACCGCTGCCAGATCCACCAGCCATACCCCGTCGGTGAAGTCCTCCGACGACGCGGCGGCCGCCTGCAGCGCCAGCCGGGTCTTGCCCGCCCCGCCCGCGCCGGTGAGCGTCAGCAACCGTGTCGCCCCCAGACGACGGCGCACTTCGTCGAGGTCCTTGTGCCTGCCCACGAACGTGGTCATGGGCGCGGGCAGATTCCCCGCGTCTGTGCTCCGGAGGGTCACGTCCGGTATCCGGATGGTCACTTTCTTTCTCGCCTTCCAGCGGCTCGCAAGTGTTCGGGAGCCGCGCGTACGCCTGTGCGATGGCAGCACTCTTCATCGCGGGCGGTGGGAAATCAGCCAGGCGTTCGACATTGAGCGCCGAGGAACGGACAAGGCTGCCCGTAATATCACTGAAGAGTATCTATCGGACCTCGGATTCCGGGCAGGACCTGTGGTCAAGGTCTCACCTCGACGGGGTGAGATCCTGCCCGGACTGTGTCCGCGGGTCGCACCCCAGGCTCGTCGTCTCGTCCGGTGGCGACTGGCCTTGGGCGCCCTGGATGAACTGGCCGGATGGCATCTGGTGCCGCCGGTGGTCGTGGCGGATGCCGGCTACGGCCGGAACGCGGACTTCCGCGTCGGCCTGGCCGCGCGGGACATCGCGTACGCGGTCGGCATCCGTGGCGCTATCACCATCCAGCCGCATGACGCAGTTCCCGCCGGACTCGCCTCGTCCGGCAACGGCCGCCCGCCGCTGCCCCGTCACCGGCAGCCCGCCGGTGCCCGTGGCGGAACTAGCCAGAGGAAAGTCCCGCCCAGCACCCCCTGGCCACAGATCCGGACTCGGCCACCCGGCAGTCAGAAAGTCAGCACCGCCCGCGCCACCCGCCCCTCCCCCGCGTCCTGCGCCGCCTTCGCGAAGTCCTCCACGGGATACGTGGCCGTGACCAGCTCGTCCAGCAGCAGCCGGCCCTCCCGGTACAGGTCGGCGTAGAGCGCGATGTCCCGCTGCGGCCGGGAGGACCCGTAGCGGCAGCCCAGGATGGACTTGTCCAGGTACAGGGAGGAGACGAGGAAGGAGGCCTCGGCGGTGGCCGCCGGGACGCCCAGCAGCACCGCCTGCCCCCGCCGGTCCAGCAGGTCGACCGCCTGGCGGATCAGCTCGACACGGCCCACGCACTCGAACACGTGGTCGGCCCCCGTGGGCAGGATGTCCCGCACCCCCTCCACGGACGTCAGAAAGTGCGTGGCCCCGAACCGCCGCGCCACCGCCTCCTTCTCCGGATTGGCGTCCACGGCGACGATCCGTACGGCCCCCGCGATCCGCGCCCCCTGGACCACGTTGAGCCCGATCCCCCCGGCCCCGATCACGACGACGCTGTCCCCCCGGTCGACGCGCGCCCGGTTGAGTACGGCCCCCACGCCGGTCAGCACCCCGCACCCGATCAGCGCGGCGGACGGCAGCGGAATGTCGTCCGGTATCCGGACGGCCTGCACGGCCTTGACCACCGTCCGCTCCGCGAAGGCGGAGTTGGCGGCGAACTGGAACAGCTCCCGCCCACCCCGGGAGAACGGCCGCGTGGGCCGCCCGATCGCCCGCCGGCACATGGTCGGCCGACCCCGGCCGCAGTCGGCGCAGGTACCGCAGTTGGCGAGGGTGGACAGCGCCACATGGTCCCCGGGCCGCACATGCGTGACCCCGGCCCCCACCGCCTCGACGACTCCCGCCCCTTCATGCCCCAGCACCACCGGCACCGGGAACGGGATCGTCCCGTCGACGACCGACAGGTCGCTGTGGCAGAGCCCGGCCGCCGCGACGGCCACCAGCACCTCGCCGGGCCCCGGCTCCCGCACCACCAGATCATCGACGACCTCGACCCGTACGCCGTCGAACACCACACCTCTCACGACCTCAACCCCTCGGCTCCCTAGGCAGACCGAGCACCCGCTCGGCGATGATCGTGCGCTGCACCTCGTCCGAACCGCCGTAGATGGTGTCGGCCCGGCTGAACAGGAACAGCTGCTGGAACGGATCGATCTCGTACGGCGTCTTCGCCGACCACTCCCGCGGCCCCACGACCGCCCCCGCTCCCCGCACCTCCATCGCCAGCTCCCCGAGCCGCCGATGCCAGCTCCCCCACAACAGCTTGGCCACGCTCGGCGCACCCGCCTCGGCGGCACCATCGCCGGAGCCACCCACCGACCCACCCACCGACCCACCCAACGTCCGCAGCGCGTTCCACCGCATCACCCGCAACTCGGCCCACTGCCGCACCAGCCGGTTCCGTACGACGGGATCCTCCGCCGCGCCACTCTCCAGGGCCGCCCGTACGACCGCCCCCAACTCCTCCGCGAAGCCGATCTGTTGGGCGAGGGTCGACACACCCCGCTCGAAGCCGAGGAGCCCCATGGCGACCTGCCAGCCGTTGCCCTCGCCCCCGACGACGTGCTCCGCGCGCGCGTGTGCCCCGTCGAAGAACACCTCGTTGAACTCGCTCGTCCCGGTCATCTGCCGGATCGGCCGTACCTCGATCCGCCCGGGCTGCTCCATGGGCACGAGCAGGAACGACAGCCCGTGGTGCCGCCTGGACCCCGCCTCGGTACGGGCCAGTACGAAGCACCAGTCGGCCTCATGGGCGAGCGAGGTCCAGATCTTCTGCCCGGTGATCCGGTACGACGCCCCGTCCGCCGAGCGCTCGGCCCGCGTCCGTATCCCGGCGAGGTCCGACCCGGCCCCGGGTTCGCTGTACCCCTGGCACCAGAGTTCGTCGCCGCCCGCGATCGCCGGCAGAAACCGCCGCTTCTGCTCCTCGCTCCCGAAGGCGATCAGCGTCGGCGCGAGCAGTTTCTCCCCGATGTGCCCTGACCGGGCGGGTACGTCGGCCCGCGCGTACTCCTCCGCCCACACGACCTGCTGGGTGAGCGTGGCCGTCCGATTCCCGTACCCGCCCTCACCCCACCCGAGCCCGATCCACCCGGCGGCGCCGAGCGTCCGCTCCCAAGCCCGCCGGTCCTCCCCCACCCCGGCGTGCGCCCCCAACCAAGCCCTGATCTCCCCCCGGAACACCTCGTCCTCGTCCCCGAACCCGAAGTCCATGCCACCTCCAAGATGACCGCCGCGGTGAAGTTCCCCGCGCCCCTGAAAGACACGGCCCCTGCGGGCCGAAAAGCATGGGGCGCAGCCCCTGCTTTTCAGGGGCGCGGGGAACTGCGCGACCAGCCCCCACCCACCCGCACCCGCCAACGCCCCCCACGCCCCCACGCCCCACGCCCACCCCCTTACGCGTTCGGCCGTTCCCCAGAAGCCGCCGCCCGAGCCATCCCCTCCACCCGCTCCAACATCGGCATCGGATCAACCCCCACCACCCCCGGCAGCACCTCCGCGATCCGCTCCGGCGTCCAAGAACCCCCCTCCGCACAGGCCGAGCGCAGCTCCCGCGGCTGCGCCCACACCGCGATTTTCGGCCCCGCCACGGTGTACACCTGCCCCGTGATCCGCTCCTCCCGAGCCCGGTCGGACAGCAGATACACCACGAACGCGGCGACCTCCTCCGGCTCACCGATCTCGGTCAACTCCATCGGCACCCCCGCAGACATCCGCGTACGTGCGACGGGCGCGACCGCGTTGGCCGTCACCCCATACCGGTGCAGCCCGAGCGCCGCGCTCCGCACCAGCGAGATGATCCCGCCCTTGGCCGCGCTGTAGTTGGCCTGCGAGACGGACCCCTGATGGTTCCCGCTGGTGAACCCGATCAACGTGCCGGCCCGCTGCTTCCGCATGACGGCCGACGCCGCCCGGAACACCGTGAACGTGCCCTTCAGATGGGTGGCGATCACGGGATCCCACTCTTCCTCGGACATGTTGAAGAGCATCCGCTCGCGCAGGATCCCGGCGACGCACACGACCCCGTCGATCCGCCCGTACGTCGCGACCGCCGTGTCCACCACCCGCTGTCCGCCCGCCATCGTGGAGATGTCGTCGGCGACGGCGACGGCCTCGCCCCCGGCCGCCTCGATCTCCTTGACGACGGTCTCGGCGACGGAACTCGTGGGTTCGGAGCCGTCGACGCAGACGCCGTAGTCGTTGACGACGACCCGCGCGCCCTCGGCGGCGGCGCCGAGGGCGACCGCCCGGCCGATCCCCCGCCCCGCCCCCGTGACGGCGACGACCTTGCCTGCCAAGAAGTTTCCCACCCCGGCCCCTTCCCCTCATCCCAGTTTCTGACGGACCGTTAGATTTGCACGCACGGCGATTCTACGACCCGTCGGATACACCCACACAAGCCCCGGGGAGGGCCGATGTCATCGCCCACGGAGTTCACCGCGTTCACCGACATCGCCAAGCGCGTGAACAACTGGGGCCGTTGGGGACCGGACGACGAGATCGGCACCCTCAACCTGATCACCGACGAGGTGGTACGGGAGGCCGCGGCCGGCGTCCGCTCCGGGCGCCGTGTCCCGCTCGCGCTACCCCTCCAACAGGACGGTGTGCAGACGGGGATGATGCCGGGCCGGGTGAATCCGCTGCACGCCATGGTGCAGATCAACCAGGAGATCTTCGGTCCGGGCACGGTCGCGTGCAGCGACGACGCCGTGACGATGGGGCTCCAGGCGGCCACCCACTGGGACGCCCTCACCCATGTCTCGCACTCGGGCCGGATCTACAACGGCCGCCCGGCCGGCACCATCACCCCGCACGGCGGCGCCGCCTTCGCCGGCATCGACAAGGCCGGCCCCATCGTCTCGCGGGGCGTACTCCTGGACATCCCCCGAGCACTGCGTCTGAGCGACGACCGCCTGCCCGGCGACCACGCGGTCACTCCCGAAGACCTGGAGGCCGCCGAGGAGTTGGCAGGCACCCGGGTCCGCGCGGGCGACATCGTCCTCGTCCGCACCGGACAGATCCGGAGCTACCTCACCGGCGACAAGCACGGGTACGCGTACCCGTCCCCGGGGCTCTCCCTGCGAACCCCGGAGTGGTTCCACGCGCGTGATGTCGCCGCCGTCGCCAATGACACCCTGACCTTCGAGATCTTCCCGCCGGAGATCGAGGGCCTGTGGCTGCCGGTGCACGCGCTCGACCTGGTCGAAATGGGCATGCCCCAGGGGCAGAACTGGAATCTGGAAGAGTTATCCACAGCCTGTGGACAAGTTGGGCGGTTCGACTTCCTGCTCTCGGCGATGCCCGAGCCGTTCGCCGGCGCCACGGGAACCCCGGTGGCGCCGGTGGCCATCCTCTGAGCCGACCGCCCTCCAGGCCCCCGAGCCACCCCCGGACCTCGATCGACTGGCGGCGCGCCTCCGCCCGCCCCGAGCACGACACGGCGCGCCGCCATCCGGCTTCGGCGCGCCCGCCCCGCCCCACCCCCTGGGCCGTGTCGGGCGCCGACACCGAAACACGACCCACACTCGCCGAGGGCTTCCGTCACCGAAACCCTCGTCGTCCCCTCGCGGCGAATCGATGAACACAAGCGTGATCAAACGGACACGGCACGTCAACACCCCTTCGGGGATCAGCCTCTCAAAGCCCGCATTCCGGCCGCGCGTACGGAAGCACGTCCCGGCGCACGTTCCGACCGCCACAGCGACGGCGGCTCGCCCCGCGCCCCGACGCCCCGGCGTATGCGTCGCGAACACGACGAGGGTCGCGAGACGGCGCACGCCGAGTAACTCGGGAACCAGATCGCCGTCCGGAACCAGATCGCCGTACGACTTACGGCTACGGACCGCTCGCGACCGCCCGACCACCCGGCTCCCCGCACCCCAACACAGGGCGCGGCACCGGCTCGTACGGCTCCACAGAGCGCGGCGACACCTCGCACCGCCGTGCGGACGCCACCTCGCACCGCCGCAGGGACGCCACCTCGCACCGCCGACCAACGGACCCGACCCCCGCCCGGCCCCGCCTCCGGCCCACAAGGAACCCGGTTCCAGAAGCCCAGCCAGGAACCCGGCCCTAGACGACCTCGTACGCCACCACGGCGACCCCGGTGACCGCGCTCCCCGCCGGATACACCGCGGGCGTCATCGCCCCGCCGCCCACACCCGCAGCCCCGGCGGCCCCCGGCGTCTCCCGGTCCAGCTCGCACCAGATGCGCTTACCGACGCCCTCATGGGTCCAGCCCCAGCGGTCGGCGAGGCACTCGACAAGGGCGAGGCCCCGGCCGCCCGTCTCGTCGCCGTCGGCGCAGCGCGGGGCCGGCGGACACGCGCTGGCGTCGGCGACCTCCAGGCGGAGCCGGCCGACGGAGCCGTCACGGTGAGCGGACAGCAGCAGTCCGAGGACCGCCGGGCGGCCGGTGTGGACGACCGCGTTGGTGACCAGCTCCGAGACGAGGAGGGTCAGTGTCTCGACGAGCGGATCGTCCGCTCCTATCCCGGACCCGGCGAGCCGTGAACGGGCCCATCTCCGTGCCCGACCCACCTCTGCGGGGTCGGGCCGGATCTCCAGCTGCACTTGAAGCACCTGCACCGCTCACACCATCCGAACCGGCGGACACATCGCCTCGTACCCCTGCGGGGCCACGATCGTGGTCATCTTCTGCCTGGCCGACTCCACCGTCGTCGGCACCGGGATCACGGAACGTGATCCCCTTACAAGACAGCATGGTTGACGTACAGTCACCCCAACAAGCGCTTCGGGCATATTCCAGCGCGAAGGAGTACGTGTGGGGGATACTGTGCGACGCTCATTGCGGGGAGTCGAACAGACCGGAGCCAGGTGACTCCGGCCCACTTCACGCACGGCGGGCATCGCCGGAACCGGGGCCGCCACAGGGACAACACCGGGTTGGCTCGACCTCGGAACCGCTCGCATTCACCAGAAGGTACCGGAGCGCGACTCCGACTCCAGGCCGTGACAAGTCACACGTAGGACACAACCCGGTATCAACGCTCGGTAACTCCGGTATGCCACGTTCCGCGACATTCGGCCGGGGTCCTGCCACACATTTCCACCCACCCCTGGTCAGCGTCGGTCATCCCGCCTCGACCAGCAGTTCCCCCGCCAACAGCTCCTCACTCTCCGTAATCGATCCGCCACGTTCCGCCCGCACCCATGCCCGTTTCAGACACAGATGTACGTCGACCTCCCAGGTGAACCCCATGCCGCCGTACACCTGGAGACAGTCGCGCGCGCCGCGCACCGCCGCCTCGTCGGCCGCCAGCCGCGCCGCCGCGATGTCCACCGGGTCGGCGGTCACGGCCGCCGCGTACACGGCCACGCGCGCCACCTCCACCCGCACCAGCAGTTCGGCGCAGAGATGCTTGACGGCCTGGAACGCCCCGATCGGCCGTCCGAACTGCTCACGCGTCCGGGCGTGTTGCACCGCCGCCTCACACGTCCGTACCGCCGTACCGAGCTGCTCGGCGGCGGTGAGCAGCACGAAAAGATCATCAGGGCCGGCGGCCGCAGGAGCCCCCGGTACCCGGTGCAACGGCGTCAGCGGGTCCACCGACCGCAGCGCGACGGCCCCGCTCACCTCCCCCACCACCACGTCCGCCTCGTCCAGCCACTCCACCAGCCCCCCGCCCCCTACGGCGGTCACGACGGTCTCCCCGGTCGCCGCCCCCGGCACGGCTCCCGCCGCGAGATGCGTGGCCACCAGCGGCCCGGGCAGCAGCGCCCGCCCCGCCTCCTCGAACACCAACACCGCCTCCGGCACCCCGAGTCCGACCCCGCCCGCCGCCTCCGCCAACCGCAGCCCGAAGAACCCGGCCTCGCCCAGCTCCCGCCACAGCCCCCGGTCCAGCCCCGGCCGCTCGACAGCCCCCCGCAACACCTCCCGCCCGAAGCGCCGCGCCAACAACTCCCGCACCCCACCCCGCAAGTCCCGCTGATCGTCCGTAAGTTGAAACCGCATTCCCAAGGCTCCCTTGTCAGCTCCGAGCACAACAGCGCGCCCCCAAGGGGGCGCGGGGAACTGCGCGACCAGCCACACACCACCCGCGGCCGCAAACCGACACCACCCCCGAGCCACCAGGCGCCTCCGTCACCCTTTCGGCAGCCCCAAAATCCGCTCAGCCACAATGTTCCGCTGAATCTCCGACGTCCCGGCCGCGATCGTGTACGACAACGAGCTCAACCGATCAACCACCCACGGCTGCTCAAGATCCAACGCCCCCACCCCCAACACCTCCGCCGCCGAGTCAAAAAGCTCCTGACGCGCGCGCGAGTACCTGAGTTTGAAAACCGAACCCCCCACACCCGGAACCCCCGGCACCCCAGGCGCCCCCGGCCCACCCCCGGAGGGGGCCTCCCCCTCACTCACATTCCACTGCGTGAGCCGCCACAGCGCCCGGAACTCCGCGTACAGCCGCCCCAGCCGCCGCCGGACCCCGGAGTCGTCCCAGCGCCCGTTCGCCCGCGCCTCCCGCGCGATCTCCCCCAACACCCGCCGACAGGCGACCACTTCACCCACGAACGCGGTCCCGCGCTCGAACGACAGGGTCACCATGGTCACCCGCCAGCCGTCGTTCTCCTCCCCGACCCGGTTGGCCACCGGCACCCGCACCTCGTCGAGGAACACCTCGGCGAACTCGGTGGAGCCGGCGAGGGTGCGCAGGGGCCGTACGGTCACACCGGGCGCGTCCATGGGCATCGCCAGCCACGAGATGCCCCGATGTTTCGGCGCCGCAGGATCGGTCCGCACCAACAGCTCGCACCAGTCGGCGACTTCGGCGTGGGAGGTCCAGATCTTGGACCCGGTGACGACGTACTCGTCGCCGTCCCTGCGCGCGCGGGTGCGCAGGGACGCGAGGTCGGACCCGGCGTCCGGCTCGCTGAACCCCTGGCACCAGACCTCCTCACCGCGCAGGATCGACGGCAGCCAGCGGTCCCGTTGCCCGGCGGTGCCCTCGGCGGCGATCGTCGGCCCCGCGTGCAGCAGCCCCACGAAGTTGGCGCCCACATAGGGCGCGCCCGCCGTCTCCGTCTCCTCCAGGAAGATCAGCCGCATGGTGGGCGAGGCGTCCCAGTGGACGTCGGCGTACCCGGCGTCGTACAGCGTCCGCTGCCAGCCGAGGTCGTACGCGCGCCGCCCGGGCCAGTCGTCGGGCGACGGCTTCGGCGGCAGCGCGGGGAGCGCCTTCACCAGCCACTCCCGCAGCCGCGCCCGGAACTCCTCCTGCTCGGGCGTGTACGACAGATCCACTAGCGATCCCGGTCCCGGTCCCGGTCGAGATCGAGACCGAGCATGCGGATCGCGTTGCCGCGCATCAGCTTGTAGACCGTCTCGTCGTCGAGGCCCTTCACATGCTCCAGGGCGACCTCCTTGGTGTGCGGGAAGGTCGAGTCGACGTGCGGGTAGTCCGTCTCGAAGGTCGCGTTGTCGCGTCCCACCACATCCAGCGAGGCGACCCCGTGCATGTCGCGGAAGAAGCAGCAGAACATCTGCCGGTAGTAGTACGTCGACGGCGGCTCGGGGATCAGGTCCCGCACCCCGCCCCAGGCGCGGTGCTCCTCCCACACGTCGTCGGCCCGTTCCAGGGCGTACGGGATCCAGCCCATCTGCCCTTCGCTGTAGGCGAGTTTGAGGGTCGGGAACTTCACCAGGACCCCGCTGAAGAGGAAGTCCATCATCGAGGCCATGGCGTTGTTGAAGGAGAGCGAGGCCTGGACGGCGGGGGGCGCGTCGGGGGAGGCGGCCGGCATCTGGGAGCTGGACCCGATGTGCATGTTGACGACCGTGCCGGTCTCCTGGCAGACGGCGAAGAAAGGGTCCCAGTAGCCGGAGTGGATGGAGGGCAGGCCCAGGTAGGTGGGGATCTCGGAGAAGGTGACGGCCCGGACTCCCCGGGCGGCGTTCCGCCTGATCTCCGCGACGGCCAGCTCCACGTCCCACAGCGGGATCAGGCACAGCGGGATCAGCCGGCCGCCGCTGTCGCCGCACCACTCCTCGACCATCCAGTCGTTGTAGGCGCGCACACAGGCGAGGGCGACCTCCTTGTCGTGCGCCTCGGCGAAGGTCTGCCCGCAGAAGCGCGGGAAGGTCGGGAAGCAGAGCGAGGCCTCGACATGGTTGAGGTCCATGTCGGCCAGCCGCGCCTTCGGATCCCAGCAGCCGCGCCGCATCTGCTCCCGGGTGATCCCCTCCAGCGTCATCTCGTCCCGGTCGAACCCGACGGCCGCGATGTTCCGCTTGTACGGGAACTTCAGGTCCTCGTAGATCCACCAGTCGGTCTGCTGCCCGTCCGGGTCCATCGTGATCTGGTACTTCCCGGCGACGTACGCCAGCTCGCCGATCCCGGCGGTGAGGGGCTTGGGGCCTCGGTCGCGGTACCTCTCCGGCAGCCAGGTGTCGAAGAGATGCGCGGGCTCGATCACATGGTCGTCGACGCTGATGATGCGGGGCAGTTCGGTCATGGGTCCCCTCCACCGTGCCCGGTCCGACGGATCTGATGAATCCGATGAATCCGATGAATCCGATGAATTCCACACACGAATCTGATGGGTCGTCAGATTCTTCTTCTGCAAGCAGGCTAGTGGCGCACCTCTGGACCGACAAGGCGCCCGGCCCTACGCTCTGCCCACGATCTGACAACCCGTCAGGTAAGCCGGAGTCGGCGAGGGGGCCGCTGTGAACGACACCGCACACGCGCTCGGTACGTCCCGCACCCTCTGGGAGCTGCTCGCCCGCCGCGCCGACCTCACCCCCGACCGGCCCGTCCTCCTCCAGGACGACCGGACGCTGAGCTTCGGCGAGCTGCGCGCCCGCGCCGAGCGGGTGGCGGCCGGGCTGTACGACATGGGCGTACGCCCCGGCACCGTCGTCGCCTGGCAGCTGCCCACCCGCATCGAGACGGCCGTGCTCTCCTTCGCCCTGGCCCGCCTCGGCGCCGTCCAGTCCCCGGTCATCCCCTTCTACCGCGACCGCGAGGTCGGCTTCGCGCTCAGGGAGTCCAAGGCGGAGTTCTTCGCGGTGCCGGGCGAGTGGCGCGGCTTCGACCACACGGAGATGGCGCGGCGGCTGGGCGCCAAGGGAATCTTCGAGGCGTACGACGCGCTCCCGGACGGCGACCCGTCGGCACTGCCCGCCCCACCGGCCGACGGCACCACCGTCCGCTGGGTCTACTGGACCTCGGGCACCACCTCCGACCCCAAGGGCGTCCTGCACACGGACCGTTCGCTGATCGCGGGCGGCTCCTGCCTCGCCCACGCACTGCGGCTCACCCAGGACGACGTCGGCTCGATCGCCTTCCCGTACGCGCACATAGGCGGCCCGGACTACATGGTGATGCTGCTGCTGTACGGCTTCCCGGCGGTGATGTTCGAGCACTTCGCGCTGCCGGCCGCGCTGGCGGGCTACCGCGAGCACCGGGTGACGGTGGCGGGCGGGTCGACGGCGTTCTACTCGATGTTCCTCGCCGAGCAGCGCAAGCAGCCCGGCTCCCCCGTCGTCCCGACACTCCGGCTGCTCGCGGGCGGCGGGGCGCCGAAGCCGCCCGAGGTCTACCACTCGGTCGTACGGGAGATGGGCGTGCAACTCACCCACGGGTACGGCATGACGGAGGTCCCGATGATCACGATGGGGGCGCCGGACGACTCGGCGGAGAACCTGGCGACGACGGAGGGGCGGCCGCCGGAGGGTATGGAGATACGGATCGTGGACGGGGAGGTGCGGCTGAAGGGGGAGGCCGTCTGCCGGGGGTATCTGGATCCGGCGCAGTCGGCGGCGGCGTTCGACGCGGACGGATTCTTCGTCACCGGTGACCTCGGGCAGGTCACCGGCAGCGGTCATCTGGTGCTGACCGGCCGGCTCAAGGACGTCATCATCCGCAAGGGCGAGAACATCTCGGCGAAGGAGATCGAGGACCTGCTGCACCGGCACCCGGCCGTCCGGGACGTGGCGGTGATCGGGCTGCCGGACGCCGAGCGCGGGGAGCGGGTCTGCGCGGTGGTCGAACAGCCGCCGGAGGCGGGCCCCCTGACGCTGAAGGACGTCACCGGCCATCTGCGCGCGGAAGGGCTGTCCGTCCACAAACTGCCGGAGCAGGTGGAGGTGGTGGACGCCCTCCCGCGCAACGAGACCCTGCGCAAGGTCCTCAAGTACAAGCTCAGGGAGCGCTATTCATGAGCTGGCGCGATCTCATTCGGGCACGGTGAAGTAGCGCGCGAACGCCGTCACGATCTCCGACTCGCTTACGTGGCCGTCGCCGTCGGTGTCGAGGGCGGCGGCGGACGCTCCGGCGATCTCCTCGGGGACACCGAGGGCCTTGAGGATCCGGCCCGTCTCCTCGACCGTCATCGAGCCGTCCCCGTCGGTGTCCGCGACGGCGAGGGCCGCGTGCAGGAAGGGGCGGGCGATCTCGGCGAAGCGGCCGGGGTTGTCGCGCAACCGCTTGACCGCTCCGTTCACGAACTCGTCCCGGGTGATGCGCTGGTCGCCGTCCCGGTCGGCCATCCCCGCCATGCCCTGCCAGAAGGCCTCGGCGCCCATGTACAGCGCCTGGCCCTTGTCGGACCGGGCGGTGGTGCCGAACTCGCTGAGAACCGCCTTGCTCGCCGCACTGAAGTCCTCGCGGTCGATCCAGCCGTTGCCGTCCTGGTCGAAGGTGGCGAACCGGGCGGCGATCCTGCGCTCGTACTCGCTGCTGACCATGTCTTCTCGGGCCCGCCTTACGTCAAGTGGGGTGCTTCTCGGACGGAGCGTACGACGTCGGGGGCCGGGTCGGCGCGGGAAAGCGGCGCTTGTACCAAGACTGCGCGAATTCCGGGACATCAGTGTGGCCGCTGTGGCGGTACCGGGAGGAAACCACGCGGTCGAGCCGCCGATCGGACCCTCCGTAGAACCAGAGGTCAGGCCGACAGCGGGTCGGCCTCGTCCTCGGGCTCCGGTGCGACCGCCGAGACGACGTCCGGGTGCACGTCGAAGAGGCGGCGGACGCCGAGGGCGGCGAGGACGCGGTTGACGTGCGCGCCCTCGGCCGGGCCGCCCGTCCTGCCGTCGGCGGGGAGGATCAGCCTGAGGCGGCCCCGGCAGGAGCGCATGAGCCGCCGGGTGGCGATGAGGACGCCCACCCCGCTGGAATCGCAGAAGACGACCCTGGAGAGGTCGAGGACGATACTTCGGCGGCCGTCGGCCACCGCGTCGTGCACCCGCTGGCGGAGCACCGGCGACGTGACCAGATCCATCTCTCCCGACACGCGCAGCACGGCCCACTCGCCCTGCCCGCCGTCGGTCACTTCGAACGTCACCGCGATGCCTCTCAGTCGCCGAACCGGAAGCCACTGCACCGCTTCCTGCTGCGCGGCTGCCCCGCCGTCGTTCCATGAAACACCCGCCCCGCACCGAAAGCGCGTGGTAACCGAGCCATTTCAGGGGCCTTTTCGGTGCGATTTCCATCCAGTACGGTCACATGTGATCGACTAGTGATCACCAACGGGTCAAGACAGATCAAGGCAGACCAGACATGGATCGAGCTCGATCCGGAGTGGTCGGATTCGCGCAGGGTAGGCGTTGTACGACTTCGCACAAGGATGCTAAAGGTGGTCAGACGCCCACGTGGGCGGCCTGAAAACGAGGACGGAGGAGGTCCATACCACCTTCGACCTCGGGAGGGGCGCACATTGCCATAAAGGGGCGTGCGCGGTCAGCGGTGCCGACTACATTCGGGTCGGCAGTGCGCACAGGCTGGGATCCGGACCGGAATCGGGCCGGATCAGGGCCGGGATCAAGGGCCGGGATCAAGGGGCCGGGCCGACAGGGGTCCACGGCCCGGCGGTCGACAGGAACGGCGCAGGTACGAGCAGGGTGAGGGGACCGTATGGCGGCGAAGGACGCACCGCCCCGCTGGGACCGCAAGATGCAGCAGCGGCTGGCGCGCGGCGAGGCCGCCGCGCTCGGTGAGCTCTACGACCGGTTCTCGTCCCTCGTGCACGGCCTCGCCCACCGCGTCCTCAGCGACGAGCGGGCCGCCGACGGCATCACCCGCGAGGTGTTCGTCCACCTCTGGGAGAACCCCGAGTCGTACGACCCCAAGCAGGGCCCGCTGCGGTCCTGGGTCGCCGCGCTGACCCACCGCCTGGCCGTGCAGCGGCTGCGCGCCACCGAGACCGCCGCGCTCGCCCGCAGCGGCGAAGGCACCTCGGAGGACCTGGAACGCAAGGTCCGGCAGGCCTCGGTCGCCGCCCGCGCCGACTACATAGTGCAGGCCATGCCGGCGCCCCTGCGCGCCGCCCTCGAACTCGCCTACTTCCAGCGGCGCGACTACCGCCAGACCGCCACCGACCTCGGCGTCACCGAGGACGAGGCCCGCCGCCGCCTCCGCCTCGGGCTCCAACTCCTCGCCACCGCCCACGACACCCGCCCCTCCGGGGCCCCGCCCGAATACGGGGGTGCGGTGTGACCGGCGGCACGAGCCCTTTCGACGCGTACGACGACGATCCCGAGGACCGCTCCGGCGGCACGGGCGGTGACGCCGGCGGGGATCCCGGCGCACCCGGCGACTCCGGCACGCCCGGCGGCCCCCAGGCCCCGACAGGCCCCACCGGCCCCACCGGTCCCGACGGCGACGACCCGGGCGGGCCGCCGCGCATACCGCTGCCGCGTTCGTCCGTGGAGGACACGGGCCTGCCCCTGCCGCACCCCACCACGGCACCCGTACCGCCGACGCCCCCGCCACCCCCGCCCGCTCCCCTCGTCCTGGAGCACCGGGTGCTGAAGGCGCTGCTCGGCGCGTGGGCGCTGGCGGCGTGTTCGGCGGAGGAGGCGCTCGCGGTGGAGGAGCACCTCGGTACGTGCGGCTCGTGTGCGGACGAGGCCCGGCGGCTGCGAGAGGCCGTGGGCCTGCTGCACCCGGCGGAGAGCCTCGACCTGGCCCCGTCCCTGCGCACCCAGGTGCTGGAGACCTGCCTGGGCCGGCGCCCGCCGCGCGTCCCCGTACCCCGTTGGGCGGCCCCGTACGACGCGGAGGCCGCCCGCCTGGACGCGCTGCTGCAGGACATCGGCGACGCCGACTGGCACACCCCCGTACGGCTGCGCTGGTTCGAGGGCGGCGGTCCGGTGAGCCGTCGTACGACCGTCGCCGGGGTCATCGCCCACCTGCTGACCGTCGACGGGCTGGTCGCGACCGCGCTCGGCCTGGACGACCCCCTGGACGGGCTCGAACCGCACCCGGACGACGGCACGCCCACGGCCCGCACCGAGGCGTACTGGAAGGCGTCCCACTTCCCGCCCACCCGTGCCGTGCGCGCGCCCTGGCGGGAGCAGAGCCACAACATCGTCCGTACGACGGCGTTCACGGGCGGCGGCGCCGACGACTCCGACACCTCGGGCCGGCCGGCCGTCTCGTACTGCGCCTTCGAGCTCCCGCTGCGGGACGCGCTGCTGGACCGGGCGTTCGAGTGCTGGATCCACGCGGAGGACATCGCGGAGGCCGTGGACTACCCGTACGAGCCGCCCTCCGGGCGCCATCTGCACGGCATGATCGACCTGGCGGCCCGCATGCTGCCCCTCTCCCTGGCCGAGCGCCGCCGCACCGGACTGGCGTCCCCGCCCCGCCGCCACCTCGCCGCCGCCGGCGCCCCCGGCCGCAGCCTCCGCCTGGAGATCGAGGGCTCCGGGGGCGGCGAGTGGCTCATCCCCCTCGACTCCCCCGCCGGCGTGGGCTCCGCCGCCCACGAAGTAGCCCACGTAGCCCTCGACGGGGTCGAATTCTGCCGCCTCACCGCCGGCCACGTCCCCCCGCAAGAAGCCGCCGCCGGCCAGAACGGCGACCGCCAAGCCATCCAAGACGTCCTCTTCGCAGCGGCGGCCCTGAGCCGCATGTGACACCACGATCGTCGTGGCTGGTCGCGCGGTTCCCCGCGCCCCTGAAAGCGAAAAGCACGGGGCGCAGCCCCTGCTTTTCAGGGGCGCGTGGAACCGCGCGAGCAACCCACCACAACCCGCACCCGCCGGACAACAAGCACGCCCACCCCCCTAGGCGCAAAAGGGGCGCGGGGAACTGCGCGACCAGCCACGACGCAGCCGCACCCGCCACACCACACGCACCCCCGAGCTATTAGGCACCCTCGCCCGGCGGAGCCCTACGCGAAGACGACCGTCCGCCGCCCGTTCACCAGAATCCGCCGCTCCGCATGCCACTTCACGGCCCGCGCCAGCGCCTGGCACTCCACATCCCGCCCGACCGCGACAAGCTCCTCGGGGGTCACCCCGTGCCCCACCCGCTCGACCTCCTGCTCGATGATCGGCCCCTCGTCGAGGTCGGCGGTGACATAGTGCGCCGTCGCCCCGATCAGCTTCACCCCACGCGCATGCGCCTGGTGATACGGCTTCGCACCCTTGAAGCTCGGCAGGAAGGAGTGGTGGATGTTGATGATGCGGCCGTTGAGCTGCTTGCAGAGGTCGTCGGAGAGGACCTGCATATAGCGGGCCAGCACCACCAGCTCGACGTTCTCCTCGCGCACGATCCGCAGCAGCCGCGCCTCCCCCTCCGCCTTGGTGTCCTTGGTCACCGCGATGTGGTGGAAGGGGATGTCGTACGAGCCGACCAGCTCGGCGAAGTCGGTGTGGTTGGAGACCACGGCCGCGATCTCCACCGGCAGCGCCCCGATGCTCGCCCGGAAGAGCAGGTCGTTCAGGCAGTGGCCGAACTTGCTGACCATGAGGACGATGCGCATCTTCTCGTCGGCCCGGTTGATCTGCCAGTCCATCTGGAAGGAGTCACCGATCGCCGCGAAGCTGGCCCGCAGCTTCTCCACGGTCACCGGCGCCTCCGCCGAGAAGTGGACACGCATGAAGAACAGACCCGTGTCGTGGTCGCCGAACTGCTGACTGTCCTCGATGTTGCAGCCAGTCATGAAGAGGTAGCTCGACACGGCGTGCACGATGCCCTGTTTGTCGGGGCAGGCGAGGGTGAGGACGTACTGGGCGGCGGGCGCCGCGGCTCGGGTGGACTGCTCGTTCATGCCCGACAGGGTCCCATAGGGCGTACCCATGTCGGCAACCGTCCCGAAGACCGGACGACCCGAAGCGACCGGGGACGGAGGACGGACCAGCCCCGACCCCAGCAGCCCCGCCTACGCCGCCCGAGTCATGATCCGCAACACCTCGAGCGTCCGAGGCGGCTCGTCCGGGTCGTCCCCGTCGCTCGCCGAGAGGCGCACATGGGCCTCCCGGGCGGCGCGGACCGCTTCGGGCCAGGCGGGGTGTTCGAGGTACGCGGCGACGACGGCGTCCGGGCCGACCTGGTGCATGATCCGGAGCACGCGCAGCACGGCGGAGTCGACGAGGGCCGCCTCCTGGGCGTCCCGGAAGATCGTGCCCACGTACTTCTCGGCGGACCAGCTGTCCAGCCAGGTGTCCTCGACCAGGCGGTACACGGCGTCGGTGACGTCCCCGTACCCGTCGACACCGGCCAGCCAGACGTCCCGCTGGAACGCCGGGTCGGAGAGCATGTGCAGCGCGGAGCGCACATTGCTGCGCCAGCGCCACCACGGCATGTCATTCAGTGGCATGCCGCCCATGGTGGATGAGCGACGCCCGCGACGGGAAGGGTTCTCCGAACCTTGGACGGTCATCGATCGTGTGTTCCTCTCTGAAATCACTCGAAACTACGATCGTAGCTCCCCGTAATTCACCCCCCGATCACCTCTCGTCGACCGTCCGGCACGCCCGGGTTGGCCATGTGGCGGAATCGTGCGGAGCCATGACCGGCTTCCAGGCACGACGGACCCTCCTCCCCCAAGGCCCCGCGAAAGGTCTCGCGAAAGGCCTGGTCAGAGCCACCACACTGGCGGCGTGTGTGTCGTTCGTCGCCGGGTGCGGGGTCATCCCCGGTGCCACGGGGGGTTCCGGGGACGGCCCCGTCACCGTCATGACCTGGGCGCCGGAGAAGACGGCCGCCACCAACAAACCCGGCATGCCGGCCATGGCCAAGGCCTACGCCCGCTGGGTCAACGCCAACGGCGGCATCAACGGCCGCGAGCTGAAGATCCTCACCTGCAACGACAAGAACGAGACCGTGGCCGCCGCGAAGTGCGCCCGCCGCGCCGCCGCGGAGGACGCCATCGCCGTCGTCGGCTCCTACAGCCAGCACGGCCGTTCCTACCTCGCCCCGCTGGAGTCCGCGGGCATCCCGTACATAGGCGGTTACGGCGTCACCGACGACGAGTTCTCCAGCGCCCTGTCCTATCCGGTCAACGGCGGCCAGGCCGCTCTCATGGCCGGCCTCGGCGAGCAGCTCGCGAAGGCCTGCGGCCCGGTCGCCCTCGTCCGCCCCGACTCGATCGCCGGCGACCAGCTGCCGCTGCTGCTGAACTCGGGGCTGGAGTCGCGGGGGCACGGCGCCGCGGAGGACCAGCTGGCCGCCGAGGACGCGACCGAGTACTCGGAGCACGCCCAGGAGGCCCTGCGCCGGGCGACCGGCGACGCGACCCAAGAAGGCTGCGTGGTGCCCGCGCTCGGCGACCGCACCTTCACCTTCATGGACTCCTTCCGCCGCGACCGCGCCGACTACCCGGACGTGAGCACCGCGACCGTACTCGGCAGCATCGACCAGTCCCTGATCGACTCGAACGGCGGCGGGTCCAGCCCGTACGAGGGGGCGTACGTCACCGGCTGGTACCCGGTGGAGACGGACGAGCGCTGGGACGGGATGAAGAAGGTGATCCGGGAGCACGCCTTCGGCGACAACCGGATCGACCCGGCGGACCCCGGGGTGCAGACCACCTGGATCGCGTACACCGTCCTGACGGCCGCCATCGAGGCGATCGGCGGCGGCGAGGTGACGTCCACCGCGATCCGCCGCGTCCTCGACGACGGTCTGAAGGTCTCCACGGGCGGGCTGACCCCGACGCTCAGCTGGCGCTTCGAGGACCTCATCGCCTCCACCGGCTTCCCCCGGCTGATCAACCCCGAGGTCACCTTCCAGGTCGTACGCGAGGGGCAGCTGGTCGCCGCGCGGCGGGGGTTCGTGAATGTGGAGAAGACCCTGGTGGAAGCGGGGGCGTGAGCCGCCGCCGGCGAAAGCCCGAGCGCGGCCGCACCGGCTGCGGCCGCACCCGCTAGAGCTGCACCGCCTGGCGCGTGGTCAGCCCGTAGGTGGAGGCGATCGAGTTCCACAGCTGGGCGGCCTTGTTCTTCTGGGTGCTGGCCGTGGCGCTGGCCTCGTTGCCGGCCTGGGTCTGCCCGGTGGAGCGGGCCTGGCCCTTCTTGCAGCCCTTCTTCCCGGCGGCCTGGTCGGCCCACGCGGCATAGTGGTTGTCGGCGGAGGCGGAGGCCTGCCAGGCCTTGGTGAGCGCGGTGGTCAGGGCCGCGTGGTCCGGCAGCTTGTCGACCGACAGCTCGCCGAGCCTGGTCACCAGGTCGGTGCGCTGGGTGGCCGCGGCCCGGAGGTCGGTGGCGGCCTGGCCCAGGTTCGTGCAGGCCCTGATGTTCCCGACCGCCTTGATCACACTGCTCCGGCTGTCGCCGCTGTCCGCCAGCAGCTTGTCCAGCGCGACCGCCTGCTCCTTCGCCGGGTCCGCCGACGCGGCCGCCGACTCCGCGGGCTCGGCCCCCGTCGCCGCCACGGGCTTGTTGTCGCCCTGCGACTGGGTGTCCCCCGACCCGGTCGCCATCAGGGCACCCGCCCCTATGCCGAGCACGGCGATGCCCACCCCGACGAGCGCGATGAGCGGCACCTTGGACCTCGTACGGCCCCCGCCGCCCCCGCTCTCCCGTCTCGCGGCGGCCCGCCCACCGGGACCCTGCGGCGGCTGCGCGGCGTACGGAGCCTCGACCCTCGGCAACTGCTGCGTGGCCCCGCCGACGCCCTCGCCCCCCGGCTCGCTCCGGAAGAGACTGTCGAACACGTCCGGCTGCTGCTGCGGCATCCCGTACGGCTGTGACTGCTGCTGGGGCCGCGGCTGTGCGGCCGCCACCGGCGGTATGTACTGCGTGGCCTGCGCGTCCGGGTTCCCGGCGGGCGGCAGGGGCCCGGCGCCGCCGTTCGGCACGCGCCCCAGGAACGTCGTCGCGTCGGACGCCGCCTCCGGCGGCAGCGCACCCGGCCCGACCGGCGGCAGGAACTGCGTGGCCGCCTCCTCGACGGGCGCCGCCGCGGCCACCGGCGGTATGTACTGCCTCACCCCTTCGTCCATGGGCGCGGACTTGGACGCGGGCATCGGCATGCCCCCGGCCGAAGGCACCGGCGGAATGTACTGGGTGACCCCCTCGTCCAGGGGCGGCAGCGGCGCGCTCTGCGGCTGCCGCGGCGGCACGGCGGCCGACGACAGGGACACCTCACCCGCGACCGGCGGCAAGGGCGCCCCGCCCTGAGTGCCTTGAGCACCCTGAGCGTTTTGAGCGCCGTACGCACCGTATGTGTCGTACGTCCCCTGCTGGCCGCCCCACTCCGGCTGGGGAGCGTTGTTCCAGTGATCGGCGGGCGGGGCGGCGGGCGGCGCGGGGGCCTCCTGCGGCTCCCACTGCCGCGTCCACGGCTGGACCGGGGCCGGCGGCAGATCGCTCGGCAGCAGGGGCGCCCCACCGTCCGAGGGCAGCACGATGCCTTCGTGCGCGGGCCGCGCCGAGGGCTCCTCGCCCTGTCCACTCTGCGTCACCGAGGCTCCTACGAATGGGGGATTTCCAGAATCGTCGACTCACGCTACCGGGTCCGGATGACAGGCAACGCACCACCCGCGCCTGAAGGGGCGCGGGGACCCGCGCGATCAGCCACGGCCGACCCGCGGCCCGCGACAAACCGCGATCAGCGCCCCCGGCGGGAGCTACGCCGCCTGGAGATCCATCCGCGCCCCGAACTCCCTGACCACCGCCTCCTCCCGGAACGGCTCCAGCCGCTGCTGGAAGTCCTCCAGATACTCGGCGCCCCGGTTCGACCGCAGGGTGCCCAGCAGTTCCACGGCCTTCAGCCCCGTATGGCAGGCCTGCTCGACCTCCCGCCGCTGTACCTGCGCCGTGGCGAGCAGCACATAGCCGATGGCCCGCCGCCGGGCCCGCGACTCCGGATGCTTGGCCAGCGACTCCTCGGCCCGCCGTGCCGCGGACTCCGCCTGCCCGAGGTCCCGGTGGCAGTGCGCCAACTCGTCGGCCAGATAGGCCTCGTCGAAGTGCTTGATCCACGCCGGGTCGTCCCCGGACGAGGGGTCCGCCGACTCCAGCGCCTCGACGGCCCGCCCGGCCGCCGCCTGCGCGGCGTGCGCGTCGCCCATCAGCGCGTGCCCGCGCGCCTCCGCCGCGTGGAACATCGACTCCGCGCGCGGGGTGGCCCGCCCCCGCGCCCCTTCCTGCGCCGCGCGCGCCAACTGCGCGATCTCCCGCGGGTTTCCGAGCTGCGCGGCGAGATGGCTCATGGACGCGGCGAGCACATACCCGCCGTAGGAACGGTCGCCCGCGGCCTGGGCGAGCCGGAGCGCCTGGATGTAGTACCGCTGGGCGAGTCCGGGCTGACCGGTGTCGACGGCCATGTACCCGGCGAGTTCGGTCAGCCGGGCGACCGCGGCGAACAGTTCGCGCCCCACCGCCTCCCGGTACGAGCCGGCCAGCAGCCCCGAGACGACACTGTTCAGGTAGTGCACGACGACCGGCCGTACATGACCGCTGCCGTACTGGTGGTCGAGGTCGACGAGCGCCTGTGTCATCGCGCGCACGGCCCCGACGTCGGCGAGCCCCACGCGGGGCCCCGCCGAGCGGGCCACCTGGGAGTCAGGGGCTGAGATCAGCCAGTCCCGGCTGGGCTCGACGAGCGCGGAGGCGGCGACGGACGATCCGGAGAGGAAGTCCCGCCGCCCCACGTCGCTGCGCCACAGCTCGCAGACCTGCTCGATCGCTCCCAGCACCGTCGGCGAGAACTGCAGGCCCACGCCGGACGCGAGGTTCTTTCCGTTGGCCATGCCGATCTCGTCGATCGTGACCGTACGGCCCAGCTTGCGGCCGAGGGCCTCGGCGATGATCGCGGGCGCCCGGCCCCGCGGCTGCTGTCCACGCAGCCAGCGCGCGACGGACGTCTTGTCGTAACGGAGGTCGAGACCGTGCTCCGCGCCGCACATGTTGACCCGCCGGGCCAGCCCCGCGTTGGAGCAGCCGGCTTCCTGGATGAGCGCCTGCAGTCGTTCGTTCGGCTGCCTGGCGACGAGCGGCCTTGCGGCCATGGCGTACCCCCTGTGGCTGTGGTGCCTTGCCCACGCACCGAGTTGACGTGTCCTCAGCAGTCGGAACCCTTCGCACACGCGGCCACGCGGCACCCATGCACACCCGAACACGCGTACCGAAAGCGCGTACCCACATATCGAAAGGATCCGGCCTCGAAGATCAATGCCCCGCCGACATACCGAAGATGCGAGACATGCCAGGATTGCCGGGGTAAACACGCATGCTGTACCCCACACGTGGCTACCCGGCTCACTCCGTGATCCCGCCCGCGCGCCCCCGCCCGTGCACCCATGCGCCCCGGCCCCGAGAGCGATGCTCTCCCCCGCGCATGTGACTTCCGTAACCCCTGATGAACGCTAGAGTTGTGTTCATCGTGGAAGAGACCATCGCGGGCCCTGAAGCTGCCCAAATCCCGAAGCAGCGTGGTGAATCGCTGCTGGACACCGCCGTTCGATACGCCGAAGAGCGCCACTGGGACGTTTTCCCGGGGACATGGCTGGAAGCCGTCGACGGGGTGCAGCGCTGCTCATGCGGCAGCGCGGTGTGCGCCACCCCCGGCGCACACCCGGCGCGCGAGGACTGGGCGACCCAGGCAACAGGCAGTGCGACCGTCGCACGCCGTCTGTGGTCCAAGCAGCCCACCGCGTCGATCCTCCTGCCGACCGGCCGTACGTTCGACACGATTGATGTTCCCGAGACCTCGGGACTGCTGGCGCTCGCCCGTATGGAGCGCATGGAGCTGACGCTCGGCCCGGTGACCTGGACACCGGACCGGCGCATGCAGTTCTTCGTCCTGCCCGGCGCCTCCGCCAAGGTCACCGATCTCGTACGCAAGTTGGGCTGGTCCCCGCTCGCGCTCGATCTCAAGGCCCTGGGCGAGGGCGAGTACGTCGCGGCTCCGCCGACGCGGTACGGCTCCCGTGGGGCCGTGCAGTGGGCCCGGCGGCCCACCCCCGCGAACCGGTGGCTGCCGGACGCGGAGGAACTGATCTCACCGCTCGCGTACGCCTGCGGCAGGGACGGGCGCCGGTAACGCTCCGGGCGGGGGCTGCGGGTCGGTTTCACGACTGCGGGTCGGTCGTGGTCGCTCACGCAGTTCCCCGCGCCCCTCAAGGTCGTCGACTTCGGCGCCCAGCACCTCCATTCGTCCGCCCCGGACCAGCTCGACCCGGTGGCGGACGTCCTCGCGTGACTCGCCCCGCCGGCCCCTTCTGATGAGGGGTCGGCGTGTGTGTCGTGCGGGGCTTGTGTGGTTCTGCCGACAGGGCTGGTGGGGCTTGTCGGGGCGGGGCTCCGGCGGGTCGGGGGGTGAAAGCCCCGTCGACCCCGGCACCCGATCCCTCCACCCCCGGCGGCGGTGACGAGCAGTCCCCGCCGGCCAACCGGCCCGACCCGGACGGCGACCTCGCCGACACCGGCTCCGACACCCCGGTCGGCCTGCTCTCGGGCATCGCCGCGGCGGTCGTCGCGGCGGGCGGGGCGCTCGTGTGGTGGATGCGGCGACGGAGGGCCGCGCAGGGCTGAGCCGGCGCGATGTCGTCGTACGACGTGGAAGGGCCCCGGAAGGCCGGTGAATTCCAGGGGCCCTTTCGCTCGCTCAGTCCGAGAAGCCGTCCAGGAACGGCTCTATCGCCGCGCGCCACGCGTCCGGCTGGTCGTAGTGGACGAGGTGGCCGGCGTCGGCGACCTCGGCGTACTGGCCGTGGGGCAGGACGCGGACCATCTCCTGGGACTCGGCGCGGCCCAGCTCGCCGTCGAGGCCGCGGACGACGAGGGCGGGGCACCTGACCTGGGTCAGCTCCTCCCAGTGGGCGTCGTACACCCAGGTCTCGCGGGTCTTCAGCATCTGCTCGGGGTCGAAGACGGGCCGCCAGCCGTCGGAGCCCTCGTGCATGACCTCGGCGTAGAACTCGCCGCGGGACGGATTCGGGCGTTCCACCCAGGGGTCGTCCTCGCCGAACCACTTGCGGACGTCGGCGAGGGTGGCGAAGGGCAGCGGCCAGGCCTTGAACCAGCTCTCCCACTCGCGCTGCGAGGCGGCGCCCAGCGCCGAGGCCCGCATGTCGCAGATGATCAGGCCGCACACCAGGTCCGGGCGCCTGGCGGCCAGCTGCCAGGCGGTCAGCGCGCCCATGGCGTGGCCTATGAGGACCACCGGGTCGAGGCCCAGCTGTGCGACGGCGGCCTCGGCGTCCTCGACGTAGGCCTCACGGGTGTACGCGGCCTGCTCGGGCTTCTGGCTCTGGCCGTGGCCGCGCTGGTCGAGTGCGACGGCGCGGCGCCGCTCGGAGAGCCAGCGGGCGGTGGGGGCCCAGTGCGAGGCGCGGCCCATGAGGCCGTGCAGCAACAGCACTCCGGGCCGGCGTGCGCGCTCGCCGCCGCTGTCCTCGGCGGCCTCGCCGGCCCTCGCCCCCATGGGGTCGTCGGGCATTTCGCCGGTCTTGGGAGGGTCGCCGTACTCCCAGGCAGCGAGACTCACGCCGCCTGCTCCCGTCACGTCGCTGCGCCGCACCATTGGCACCCCCCAGACTCCCGCCCGGACCGCTCGCTCCCGCCTCTCGCTCCCGCTTCGAGCCGGCCGGTCCACTCGTCCTAACCGCTGTCGTACCGCTGTACCGCTGTCCTGCTGTTTCACTCCTGCTCCGGCTGCGGTGCCGCCGCCGTGCCCGCCACTCGGACGGCGGGCACTTGTGTTACAGCGTGCATATCGGTCGGCACGTTACGTGTGGGGTGTCCGCGTCACTTCTGGCAGGGGTCGCGCGACGCCACGCCGTACACGTTATCGAATGAACATTCGAAGATGCCGTTCTCGGCGACTACACCCCTCATTCGAGTGACCTCCCTCAAGGATTGCCCGCCGTCGCCGAGGGGAGATCTTCAAAGGGAGGCGGACCGCTCGGGGAAAACGGTCCGAGGGGGATGACCCTGGGAGCTCGGGGCTCCGGGTCAGCACAGGGGAGGACAGGCCCCGGCGCCACACGGCGCCGGGGCCCTCCCCATGTCCACGGCACATCCGCCCCGCCCCTCCCCTGCCCGCACGGGATCACCGTCCCGGGCGGCAAAGAGTCCCTCAGGTCATATGCCTCACGCGCAAGCCTCGCACGCGAACGGCCCGAGCGCTGCGATTCGGCGCACTGAATCTTGGATTCGGCGGGATCGCGACAGGGGCCCCACCGCGCCGCAACTACCCCTCCCGCACCGGGAGTTGGCGCACGATGCGAACATCCGCCGACACGTGTCGAACACCGGCCGACAAGGGGTGACCGGGAGCGACACGGGGCGGTCGAAATCGGTCAGCTGATGCCGGTCAGCCGATGGTGGTCGGCCGATGCCGTCAGCCGATGGTGGTCGGCCGATGAACAGTCACGCGCCTCAGCGCTTGGCGACGAACACGTGGGATGCGACGTCCGCCTCCAGCTCCGCCGCCTCGCCACCGCTGCCCACGAGGACACCGCCGGCCGACTCCGTCACGCTCACCACGGAACCGGGCTGCACGCCCGCCCGCCGCAGCGTGTACATCAGCTGGGCGTCCGTCTGGATGGGCTCGCCGATCCGGCGTACGACGACGGTCTTGCCCTCCGTGCCCGGGTCGAGGTCCGCGAGCGAGACCATGCCCTCGTCCAGGAAGGGGTCCGCGCCGTCCTTCTCGCCCAGCTCTTCCAGCCCCGGGATCGGGTTGCCGTACGGCGACTCGGTCGGGTGGCGCAGCAGCTCCAGTACGCGGCGCTCGACGGCCTCGCTCATCACGTGCTCCCAGCGACACGCCTCCGCGTGGACCTGCTCCCACTCCAGGCCGATCACGTCGACGAGCAGACACTCCGCGAGGCGGTGCTTGCGCATCACGCGCGTCGCGAGCCGGCGGCCCTCCTCCGTGAGCTCCAGATGGCGGTCCGCGGCGACGGACACCAGGCCGTCACGCTCCATGCGCGCGACCGTCTGGCTCACCGTGGGGCCGCTCTGGTCGAGCCGCTCGGCGATCCGGGCGCGCATGGGGACCACACCTTCCTCCTCCAGCTCGAGGATGGTGCGGAGATACATCTCCGTCGTATCGATCAGTCCGGACATACGTGCCCCTCGATGAGATTCAGCCGGAGGCTTCGTCGGCCACACCGGCTTACTGCGCTGGCCCTGGACCCAATTCTTACGCATCCGACTGACAACCGTGCGGTGCCGGGGGAACGACGGCGTTACGACGGCGGTCCACTGGCCGATTTCCACCGGGGCGTCCCGCTTGTCCTGGACCCACCTACGAGCTCGGGGGGGCAGGTTGCCGGGCGGATGCGGGTGGGTCGTGGCCTGTCGCGCGGTTCCCCGCACCCCTCATGGGGCTTCGCCCCCACTTATTGACACCCCACTGGTCCAGACCTCTAACGTGATCCGCGACACTCAGGACTCGGCGAAGGCGAAGGGGTCGGCGGATGGGACAGGGCGGCGACACGGTGGGCGGGCGGTTCTTCGACGCGGCGATCGGGCTGCTGGAGCGGGTTCGGGACGAGGAGGGCGAGAGCCTCGCCGCGGCCGGGGAGCTGATCGCGGACACGGTCGCCGAGGGGGGCCGCCTCTTCGCGTTCGGGGCCGGACACTCGTCCCTCGCCGCACAGGACCTCGTCTACCGGGCCGGCGGCCTCGCACTGATGAACCTCCTCGCCGTACCCGGCGCGGTGGGCGTGGACGTACTGCCCGCGACGCTCGGCTCGGCACTGGAGCGGGTCGACGGACTGGCGACCGCCGTGCTCGACACCAGCCCACTGCGCGCCGGCGACCTGCTCGTGGTGATCTCCCTCTCCGGCCGCAACGCCCTGCCCGTCGAGATGGCCTCGCACGCCCGGGAGCTGGGCGTCAAAGTCATCGGCGTCACCTCGGTCGCGTACGCCGCACAGACCAGTTCGCGCCACTCTTCCGGCACCTTCCTCAAGGACCACTGCGACCTCGTCCTCGACTCGAAGATCTCCGTCGGCGACGCCGAACTCACCCTCGACACCATCCCCGCCCCATTCGCCCCGGCCTCCACCGTCGTCACCTCCGCGATCCTCCAGTCGGTCATGGCCACCGCCGCCGCCTCCCTCGCCGACCGGGGCATCGAACCGCCGCTGCTCCGCTCCGGCAACGTGGACGGCGGGCTCGACTGGAACGACCGGGTGATGCGGGAGTACGGCGACCGGATCTTCTACCTGCGCTGACGGCCTCACCCGGAGAACCGTTGGAAACGGCTGCGGATCGTTGAGTACGGTTGAAAACAGCTGAGATCCGTGAGGAGGAAATCCGGCGTACAACGATTTCGTCCAAATCTTGCGTGAACCAGATGTGGGCCGGGTCACGTTCGAGTTGAATGATGACGAGTGAGCGAACCGACGCGCCGTACGTGCGGACGCAACGCAGCCTGCAGGGGGTTCAGGTGAGTGCTTCCCGGCGTAGTGGGACCACCGACGAGCTCGGGCCCGACGAGCCCGAGCAGGACGGTCCGACGGACGAGGACACCAACGACATCGAGAACACAACAGGCCCGGACTCCGGCGGCCCGGACTCCGGCGGCTCGGACTCCGGCGGCTCGGACCTTCTCGCCGCGCTGCTGGACGGGATGGACGCGGCCCTGTGCGCCTTCGACGCCGACGGCGTCGTCACCCACTGGAACCGCGAGGCCGAACGCATCCTCGGCTGGACCGCGGACGAGGCCGTGGGGCGCCACGGCTTCGCCGGCTGGGCCGTACGCACCGCCGACGCCGAGGAGGTCGAGGGGCGGCTGATGGCCGCCATGCACGCCTCCGGACGGCAGGTGCACGAGTTCGCCCTCGTCACCAAGGACGGCGGCCGGGTCCTCGTACGCACCCAGTCCGCCGCCGTACGCGGACCCGACGGCAAACCCGCCGGCCTGTACACCGCCTTCAGCGAGGTCCACGCGCAGATCGACCTCGAACGGTCCATCGCCCTCAGCGAGGCCCTCTTCGAGGACGCGTCCTGGGGAGTCGTCCTCGTCGACGCCGACCTGCGCCCCGCCGTCGTCAACGCGCACGCCGCCCGCTCCCTCGGCATCGGCCGTACGGCGGTCCTCGGGCGCCCCCTCGGCGAACTGCTCGCCCAGGGCGTCGAGGAACTGGAGAGCGCCCTCACCCACGTACTCGCGGAGGGCGCCCCGCCCGCACCCGCCGAGATCTGGGTCGGCGTCCGCACCCCCGACGGCGAGAAACGGCGCTGCTGGCGCAGCGGCTTCCTCCGCCTCGCCTCCCCCCTCGCCGAAGAACCGGTTCCCCTCGGCGTCGGCTGGCTCTTCCAGGACGTCACCGAGTCCAAACAGACCGAGCAGGAAGCCTCCCTGCTCCGCTTCCGCATGAACCAGCTCCACCGCGCCGCACGCGCCGCCGCCGAGTGCGAGGACCCCGGCGAGGCCGCCACCGTCCACCTCGACTTCGCCCTCGCCGGCTTCGCCGACCACGCCCTCATCGACCGCGTCGCCGGCGGCTCCCTCGCCGACGGCGAAGGCCCCGCCCGCCTCGTACGCGCCGCCGCCACCCCGAGCGGCGCCCCCGGCCCCAGCCACCTCGCCGGCCACGCCGGGCTCCCCGTCCGCTACGGCCCGGGCCACCCCGCCCTGCAATGCGTCGAACGCGCCGGCTCCGTCCGCGCCAGCGCCGGCACCGCCGCCCCGGAAACCGCCCGTGACTGGGCCACCGGCCGCCAATGGCCCCCGGACACCGTCCACGCCCTCTGCGCCGTACTGCGCAGCCGAGGCCGCACCCTCGGCGTCGTCACCTTCCTGCGCGGCGCCGGCCGCACCCCGTTCGAACGCACGGACGCGGTGTACGCGGAGGACGTGGCGGTACGGATCGCCACGGCACTGGACCTGGAGGCGCTGGAGAGGTCGTCGGAATAGCCGCAGTAGCCGGAACAACCAGAACAGGCGGAACAGCCGAAAGGGGGTGGGCCGTCGGGGCGCGCCGTCCGACAGAATCCCCACCATGGCTGTCATCCACCGCACCACCCTCAAGCCCACCAAGCTCGAACTGCTCACCACCTGGCTGCCCACCCGCCCCTGGTACACCGGCGGCCCCACCGCCCCCAGGCTGACCAAGGCCGGCGGCTTCCGCCTCGACGACCCGGCCGGCGAGGTGGGCATCGAATTCATGGTGGCCACGGACACCTCGGGCCCCACCCCCGTCCACTACCTGGTCCCCCTCACCTACCGAGGCGCCCCTCTCCCCGACGCCGACCACGCCCTCATCGGCACGATGGAGCACGGCGTACTGGGCGAGCGCTGGGCCTACGACGGCTGCCACGACCCGGTCCTCCTCACCCAGCTCCTCGCCCTCTTCGAAGGCCGCACCGAGCCCCAGGCCCAGAGCCTCACCGACACCCCGGACCCCGAGATCACCCACGCCTACACGGGCACCGACCCGCTGTCCGCCGATCCCACCACCCCCACCGACGACCACGACGGCACCCGGATACCGATCCCGCCCACCACGACCCTCCACCTGAACCGAACCCTCCGGCCCGGCCCCGACGACCTCCCGGCCGGCGCGAAGGGCCACGTCACAGGCCACTGGGACCTGCCGGACGGCAGCCGGGCCCGCGGGGTGTTCGCCGTACTGCAGCCGGGCTCTCAGATCTGAGACAGAGCGAGGAGCGACGCACCCGCAGACCGGCCCGAACGGGCCGGTCCAGGCTCATCTACTGCCTCCGGCGGTGCGGCTCGCCCAATCCATGACAGCCCGCGCCGCGTCGGAGAACCGTCACTGCCGACCGTGCAAGTAGTCCGCTTAGCAGCAGACACGGCTACCCGTTCGAGGAATTGGATGGATTCGCACAGATGAGGGCTTTGCGCAGAGATCGGCACCGCATCGGCACTTGATCGCTAGCGTCTTGAGGGCACCGAGGAAGGGAGGTCACTCGCTCCCCGACCACACGGTCGTCGAGTGACCAGCCCCAGTCATCACGATCTCAACGATCAGGGAGGTGCCCCGATGACTACGTTGCCCGCAGGCGAGAACACCCACCAGGCTGTGCTTCCTCAGCAGCCTGCTCTGGAATCCGTGGGAGCAGACACCCCCGGGAGCAGGGACGAAACGGCTCACGGACACCCCGCCACCGCGCGGGGCACCGGCGGGAAACATGGGCGAGGGGAGACCGGCGGGCACAGCACCACAGCCCGTCGGCGACACGCCAAGACCACTGCCACGGCAGCGGAGACGGCAGAGAACGGGGACGGTGACGTCCCCACACACGGTGACACCTACGCCGGCGGAGTCGGTGCGGGCAGAGTTTTCGTCCTCTCCAAGGACAGCAAGCCCCTCATGCCCTGCCACCCCGCCCGCGCCCGCGAACTCCTCGGCAAGGGACGAGCCGTCGTCGCCCGGCAGGTTCCCTTCACCATCCGGCTCAAGGACCGCACACTCGCCGAATCCAAGGTCGACGGCGTGCAACTACGCATCGACCCCGGATCCAAAGGGACAGGCCTCGCCCTCACCGACGAGAAGAAGGAAACGGGCAGGGAAGGGATCACGGTCATCGCCAGACGGGGCCTGATCTCCGTCGAACTACAGCATCGCGGCGACCAGATCCACATGTGCATGCAACAGCGCGCCGGATACCGAAACAGACGACGCTCCGCCAACTGCCGCTACAGAAAACCACGTTCACACAACCGCACCCACCCCCCAGGCTGGCTGCCACCCTCACTGCACCACCGCGTCGACACCACCGCCTCAATCGTGACCCGCATGTGCCGCTACGCACCCGTCACCGAGATCCACGTGGAAGTCACCGCCTTCGACACCCACTCCATGAGCGCGGGCAGAACCCTCAGCGGGACCGAATACGAGCACGGCCCCCTCGCGGGCACCAACGCCCGCGCCCACCTCCACGAGAAATGGGGCAGCGCCTGCGCCTACTGCGACGCCACCGGCGTACCACTCAACATCGACCACCTCCGGCCACGCAGCCGGGGAGGTTCGAACCGCATCTCCAACCTCGTCCTCGCTTGCATCCCCTGCAACCAGGCCAAGGGAAACCGACCCGTCGACGCCTTCCTCGCCCACCGGCCGGAACGCCTCACCAAGATCCTCCAGCAGGTCAAGGCGCCGCTCCAGGACGCCGCCGCGATGAACGCCACCCGCTGGCGACTGCTGGAAGCCCTGGAGGCTCTCGGGAGACCCGTTCACGACTGGCCCGGCACCCTGACCAAGCAGAACCGCACCACGGCCGGGCTGGACAAGACACACACCCTTGATGCCCTCTGCGTCGGCGCGCTGGATCGCGAGGGCGGGGATGCCATCGTTCGGGTGCCGGGGCAGGTCCTCGTCGCCAAAGCCACCGGACGCGGCTCTTATGCCCGCACCACACCCGATCGGTTCGGATTCCCCCGGCTGCGGAGGGCTCGCGCCAAGCAGCACTTCGGAT
Source organism: Streptomyces adelaidensis (assembly GCF_016598475.1). Classification (GTDB taxonomy): domain Bacteria; phylum Actinomycetota; class Actinomycetes; order Streptomycetales; family Streptomycetaceae; genus Streptomyces; species Streptomyces adelaidensis. The sequence continues at coordinate 15,327 of NZ_JAEMUX010000062.1, read as the reverse complement.
ACGTCACCGGGGATCTCGTTCGCGCCACCATGCCCTCGGGTAAGTGGGCGGGCACATGGACCGGGCGTATTTCTGTCCGAGCCAGGGGGCAGCACAGTCTCGCCACACCACACGGCCGGATCAACGTCAGCCATTGGAATCTGCGGCTGCTGCAGCGGGGCGACGGGTACAGCTACACGATCCGGACGGTCATCGCCGAGTGATCGTTTCGGAAAATCGCTTGAGCGCCTCCCGGTCCCTTCCTAGTGTGGGACGTACGCAAGAAAGGGAGGTGATCGGGTACATGTATGAAACCCGGACGTGCGAGGTGGCTGCGGGCTAGCAGCCCAGCACCACACACAGTGCGGTGCCGGAGCAGCGCGTGAGTTGAGCGTGCAGCCGGCCCAATCTCAAGCAGTCACCCGACCCGCAGACTCGCCGGTACGTCCGGCCGGCTTCTCCGCCCTGGTGGTGGAGGGACCCAGAGCCTGCGGGTCGTCTGCGTTTGCGGGGCTAGCGGGTGATGCCGTCGTAGCCCTCGATGTCCCTGGGGTCTCGTGAGCCGGGGCCGGTGTAGCGGGCGGAGGGGCGGACGAGGCGGCCGGTGCGCTTCTGTTCCAGGATGTGCGCCGACCAGCCGGCCGTGCGGGCGCAGGTGAACATGGAGGTGAACATGTGGGCCGGGACCTCGGCGAAGTCGAGGACGATGGCGGCCCAGAATTCGACGTTCGTGGCGAGGACGCGGTCGGGGCGGCGGGCGTGGAGTTCGGCCAGGGCCGCCTTTTCCAGGGCTTCGGCGACCTCGAAGCGGGGGGCGCCGAGGTCGCGGGCGGTGCGGCGCAGGACGCGGGCGCGGGGGTCCTCGGCGCGGTAGACGCGGTGGCCGAAGCCCATGAGGCGTTCGCCCTTGTCGAGGGCTCGTTTTACGTAGGCGTCGGCGTCGCCTGTGCGTTCGATCTCTTCGATCATGCCGAGGACCCGGGAGGGCGCGCCGCCGTGGAGGGGGCCCGACATGGCTCCTACGGCGCCGGAGAGGGCCGCCGCCACGTCCGCGCCCGTCGACGCGATGACCCTCGCCGTGAAGGTGGAGGCGTTCATGCCGTGCTCGGCCGCTGAGGTCCAGTAGGCGTCGACCGCTGCCACGTGCTTGGGGTCGGGTTCGCCGCGCCAGCGGATCATGAAGCGTTCGACGACGGACTGGGCCTTGTCGATCTCGCGCTGCGGGACCATGGGCAGGCCCTGGCCGCGGGCGGACTGGGCGACGTAGGAGAGGGCCATGACGGCGGCGCGGGCGAGGTCGGCGCGGGCCTGCTGCTCGTCGATGTCGAGGAGGGGCTTGAGGCCCCAGACCGGGGCGAGCATGGCGAGCGCGGACTGGACGTCGACGCGGATGTCACCCGAGTGGACGGGGATGGGGAAGGGTTCGGCGGGCGGCAGGCCGGGGTTGAAGGCGCCGTCGACGAGGAGGCCCCAGACGTTGCCGAAGGAGACGTGGCCGACCAGGTCCTCGATGTCGACGCCCCGGTACCGCAGGGCGCCGCCCTCCTTGTCCGGTTCGGCGATCTCCGTCTCGAACGCGATGACTCCTTCGAGCCCGGGTACGAAGTCGGACATCAGGCGGCTCCTCTTGATGTGAGCGACAGGGGTTCGTGCGGCGGAGGGGCGTGCGCGGCTGGCGGCCCCCACCAAGAATGTTCCAGCACCATACCCCTGAGTGCCAGGTTTGGGGAGGGCGTGCGGCACTCAGTGCCACCATCCGTCCTGTCTGCCGTCGATACGGCAGGATGACCATGTGAACGATCCCGGTCTCGAACCCGTGCCTGATCCCGCTCTCATGCGCAAGCAGTACCGGGCCGACGGACTCGACGAGGGCGAGCTCGCCGGTGGTCCGATGGAGCAGTTCGGGCGGTGGTTCGGGCAGGCCGCTCAGGAGGGCGGGGTGTTCGAGCCGAACGCCATGGTGGTGTCGACGGCGGATGCCGAGGGGCGCCCCAGTTCTCGTACGGTGCTGATGAAGGCGTACGACGAGCAGGGCTTCGTCTTCTTCACGAACTACGACTCCCGTAAGGCTCGTGACCTGGCGGAGAACCCGTACGTCTCGTTGCTGTTCCCGTGGCATGCGGTGGCCCGGCAGGTGATCGTGAGCGGGACGGCGCGGCGGACGGGGCGGGACGAGACGGCGGCGTACTTCCGGACGCGGCCGCATGGTTCGCAGCTGGGGGCGTGGGCGAGTGTGCAGTCGTCGGTGATCTATTCGCGGGCCGAACTGGACGCGGCGTACGCGGAGTTGCTGGCCCGGTATCCGGAGGGTGAGCAGGTGCCGGTGCCGCCGAACTGGGGTGGTTTCCGGGTGGCGCCGCGGAGTGTGGAGTTCTGGCAGGGGCGGTGGAACCGGCTGCACGACCGGTTGCGGTACGTGGCGGAGCCGGACGGGTCGTGGCGGGTGGAGCGGCTGAGTCCCTGAGCGGCTGAGTCCCTGAGGAGCTGAGTCCCTGAGCGGCTGAATAGGGAGTGGCTCAGCCCAGGGTTTCGTCCAGCAGGGCGGCCCATTGGGCGACGACCTTGTCGCGGCGGCCGGTGTCGTCGGTGAGGAGGTTGGCGAGGCCGAGGCCGCGGGCCATGTCGAGGAGGCCCTGGACGGTTTCGCGGACGCCGGGGACGGTTTCGTCGGCGCGCAGGAGGTAGACGGCGATGCGGTGGGTCTCGCGGCCGACGTGGCCTTCGAGCTCGGTGACGCGGGGGCGGAGCTGGTCCTCGTTGGAGGCGGCGACCCAGAGGTGGAGGGCGGCGCGGAAGAGGGGGCCGGTGTAGAGGTCGACGACGGCGGCGACGACGGCGCGGCGGTCGGGGGTGCCTTCGGGGAAGAGGGCGCGCAGGGCGAGGGAGCGTTCTTCGGCGACGTATTCGACGGCGGCGGTGAAGAGGTCCTCGCGGGTGCGGAAGTGGTGTTGTGCGGCGCCCCGGGAGACGCCGGCGCGTTCGGCGACGACGGAGACGGTGGAGCCGGCCCAGCCGTGTTCGGCGAGGCAGGCGACGGCGGCCTGGAGGAGTCGCTGCCGGGTGGCCCGGCTGCGGTCCTGCTTCGGTGCACGGTCGAACGCGCCGACCATGGTCACACCACCCATTGCGGATCCCGTCTTTCTCGGAAGGCCCTCATCCCTTCGTCCGCCTCGTCGGAGTCGAACAGCCGGGCCGAGAGCCTGCTCAGCCTGCCCGCGTCCTGGTCGAAGGATTCCAGCACCTTAGCTGTGAGCAGCCGTTTCGTCTCCGCCAGGGCCTTCGGGGAGGCTCGGCGCAGGCCGTCGAGGACGGGTTCGAGTACGTCGTCGACGTCCGCGCCGGTGGCGGTGAGCAGGCCGATGCGGGTGGCCTCGGCGGGGTCGAACTTCTCGCCGGTGAGGTAGTAGCGGGTGAGGGCGCGCGGGTCGGTGCGGGGCAGCAGGGTCAGCGAGATGACGGCGGGGGCGACGCCGATGCGGACCTCGGTGAAGGCGAAGGTGGCCTCGGGGCCGGCGGCGGCGATGTCGCAGGCGGCGAGCAGGCCGAGGCCGCCCGCCCGGACATGGCCGGTGACGCGGGCGACGACGGGCTTGCGCAGCTTGACGATCTGCCGGAGCAGCCTGACCAGTTCCTCGGGGTGGGGAGGGTGGCGCAGGTCGGCGCCCGCGCAGAAGGTGTTCCCGGTGTGGGTGAGGAGGACGGCGCGTACGTCGTCGTCGTTGCCGCAGCGGGTCAGCGCGTCCGACAGTTCGCGCACCAGCTGGGCCGACAGGGCGTTGCGGTTGGCCGGGGAGTCGAGGGTGAGGGTGGTGACGCCCCGGTCGTGGGCGTGGCGGACGAGGTCGGTCACAGGCGGTCCCGTAGTTCGCGGCGGAGGATCTTCCCGGAGGTGGCGCGGGGGATGCCGGCGATGAAGGTGACGTGGCGGACGCGTTTGTAGGGGGCGACGCGTTCGGCGACGTACATCATGATCTCGCCCTCGGAGAGGTCGGCGGCCGTGGGGTGGCGGACGACGAAGGCGTGGGGGACCTCGTTGCCGTCGTCGTTGTAGTGGCCGACGACGGCGGCGTCGGCTATGCCGGGGTGGGTGACGAGGAGGGCTTCGAGTTCGGCGGGGGCGACCTGGAAGCCCTTGTATTTGATGAGTTCCTTGACGCGGTCGACGATGTACAGCCAGCCGTCGGCGTCGGTGTACCCGACGTCTCCGGTGGAGAGCCAGCCGTCGGTGTCGATCATGTCGTCGGTGTCCTGGGGGCGGCCCAGGTAGCCCTTCATGACCTGGGGGCCGCGCAGGACGATCTCGCCCTGTTCGCCGGCGCCGAGCTCCTTGCCGGGGTCGTCGAGGGAGACGATCCGCATCTCGGTGCCGGCGATGAGCTTGCCGACGGTGCCGGGGGGCGCTGTGGCTGCCTGGGCGAGGGGCACCAGGTGGGAGCAGGGGGAGAGTTCGGTCATGCCGTAGGCCTGGACGACGGGCGGCAGGCCGAGGCGGGTGGAGCAGGCCGCGGCCAGTTTCGCGTCGAGGGGTGCGGCGGCGGAGAGGATGTGGCGGACCGTGGAGAGGTCGTAGCGCTCGGCGGCGGGGTGTTTGGCGAGGGCGAGGACGATCGGCGGGGCCACGTAGAGGTGGGTGATGCGGTGCTTGGCGATGGCCGCGAGGTAGGTCTCCAGGTCGAAGCGGGGCAGGACGACGACTGTGGCGCCGAGCCGCAGGGGGGCGTTCATGAGGGCGGTGAGGCCGTAGATGTGGAAGAACGGCAGGACGGCGAGGATGCGGTCGCCGGGGCCGGCCGGCATGACGTGTTCGAGCTGGGCGAGGTTGGTGGCGATGGACCGGTGGGTGAGCATGACCCCCTTGGGGACGCCGGTCGTGCCGGAGGAGTACGGGAGGGCCGCCAGGTCTGTCACCGGGTCGATGTCGACGGCCGGTTCGGGGGCGGCGGAGGCGAGCATGTCGATCAGGGAGCGGTGCCCGGGGGCGCTGTCGCAGACGAAGATCTCCCGTATGCCGCCTACGCGTTCGGCGGCGGCGCGGGCGCTTTCGAGGAGGGGGGAGACCGTGACGATCCAGCTCGCGCCGGAGTCCCTGAGCTGTTTGGCCAGCTCGCCGGGGGTGGCCAGCGGGTGCACGGTGGTGACCGTGGCGCCGGCGCGCGTGGCCGCGTAGAAGGCGGTCGGGTAGGCGATCGTGTTGGGGCTGTGCAGGGCGAGGACATCGCCCTTGCGGACACCGGCCTCGGCGAACGCGGCGGCCAGCCGCCGGTGGAAACGGTCGACCTGCTCGTAGGTGAGGGTCGTGCCGTCGACGCCGTCGATCAGCGCGGGTGTGTCGCCGAACCGGGCGGCGTGGCCCAGTACGGCTTCGTGGATGGGGAGTTCGACGGGCGGGATGTCTGCGTACTCGCTGCGGAACATGGTTCCTCCAAGGCGGCTAGGGGGTGTTGTGAACGTCCCGTGCGGTGCCCGCGGTGTTCGGTGCGTGCCCTCGGCGTGCCGGGCGCCGTGGGTGCTGTGCGGGACGTTCGCAACACCCCCTTAGTACGACTTCGGGAGGCCCAGGGTCTGGTGGGAGACGTAGTTGAGAATCATCTCCCGGCTCACCGGCGCGATACGAGACACGCGCGCCGCCGTAATCAGCGAGGCGAGGCCGAACTCGGCGGTGAGGCCGTTGCCGCCGAGGGTGTGCACGGCCTGGTCGACGGCCTTCACGCAGGCCTCCCCCGCCGCGTACTTGGCCATGTTGGCGGCCTCGCCTGCCGCCGCGTCGTCCCCTGCGTCGTAGAGGTGGGCCGCCTTGTTCATCATCAGGCGGGCCAGTTCGAGTTCGATGTGGGACTGGGCGAGGGGGTGGGCGATCGCCTGGTGGGCGCCGATGGGCCGGCTCCATACGGTGCGGTCGCGGGCGTACTCGACGGCCTTGGTGAGGGCGTAGCGGGCCATGCCGATCGCGAAGGCGGCGGTCATGATGCGTTCGGGGTTGAGGCCGGCGAAGAGCTGGAGCAGGCCGGCGTTCTCGTCGCCGACGAGGGCGTCGGCGGGGATGCGGATGTCGTCGAAGGTGAGTTCGAACTGCTTTTCGGGGGCGCGGAGTTCCATGTCGATCTGGCGGTACTCGAAGCCGGGGGTGTCGGTGGGGACGATGAAGAGGCAGGGCTTCAGGGTGCCGGTGCGGGCGTCCTCGGTGCGGCCGACCATGAGGACCGCGTCCGCCCTGTCCACGCCGGAGATGAAGACCTTGCGGCCGGTGAGGAGCCAGTCGCCGGTCTCGTCCTTGCGTGCTGTGGTGGTGATGCGGTGGCTGTTGGAGCCGGCGTCGGGTTCCGTTATGCCGAAGGCCATGAGGCGGGTGCCGTCCGCGAGGCCGGGGAGCCACTGTTGTTTCTGGGGTTCCGTGCCGAAGCGGGCGATCACTGTGCCGCAGATCGCCGGGGAGACGATGAGCATGAGGAGGGGGCAGCCTGCGGTGCCGAGCTCTTCGAGGACTATGGAGAGTTCGGCTATGCCGCCGCCTCCGCCGCCGTATGCCTCCGGCAGGTTGACGCCCAGGTAGCCGAGCTTGGCGGCCTCGGACCAGAGTTCGTCGGGGTGGCCGCCCTCTTTGTTGATCTTGGTGATGTAGGCGCGGCCGTAGCGGTTGCCCAGGGCGGATACGGCGGCTCGTAGGGCTTTGTGTTCTTCGGATTCCACGGTGGCTGGGGGCATGGGGGCGGACTCCTAAGGGGGAGGGTGGGTTCGTCTGTTGGAGGGTGCGGGTTGTGGGGGCTTGTCGCGCAGTTCCCCGCGCCCCTTAAGCCCCCTCCACCACCGCCAGCAGCATGCCCGGCTCCACCTGTTGGCCAGGTACGGCGTGCAGAGCCGTGAGCGTGCCGGTGACCGGGGCTGTGATCTTGTGTTCCATCTTCATCGCCTCCAGCCAGAGGAGGGGTTGGCCGGCTGTCACGGGGGTGCCCGGGGTCAGGTTCTCGGCGAGGCGTACGACTGTGCCGGGCATGGGGGCGAGGAGGGAGCCGGGGAGTTGCTGGCTGGTGGGGTCGGGGAAGCGGGGGAGGGGGGTGAGGACGGTGGTGTTCACGTGGATCTGGTCGTCGGCGTAGCGGGTGACGTCGAACTTTCGGCGGACGCCGTCGGCTTCGAGGACGACCAGGGTGGGGGTCGCGGTGATGACGCGTACGCCGTCCGCCGTCAGGCCCTCGCGGGTGTGGCGGTAGTGGACCTCGGTCTCCTCCCCGGACATCGCGTAGCGCTTGGTCTGGGGGTGGGAGGGGAGGTTGCGCCAGCCGCCGAAGCGGGAGCGGCCGTGGGCGTCGGCGAGGGCGGCGGCCAGGGGGGCGTACGGGTCGGGGGCGGGGGTGGTGAGGTCGGTGAGGTGGCGGTCGTAGAAGCCCGTGTCCATGCGGCCGGAGGTGAACTCCGGGTGGCGCAATGAGCGGACCAGGAGGTCTCTGTTGGTGGTCGGGCCGTGGAGGGTCGTGCGCTCCAGGGCGGCGGCCAGTTTCCGCAGGGCCTCCGGGCGGGTGGGGGCGTGGGCGATGAGCTTGGCGAGCATGGGGTCGTAGTGGACGCCGATGTCGTCGCCGTCGGTGTAGCCGGTGTCGAGGCGGATGCCGTCGGGGGTGGTGAGGCGGTGGAGGGTGCCGGTCTGGGGGGTCCAGTCGGTGGCCGGGTCCTCGGCGTAGAGGCGGGCCTCGACGGCGTGGCCCCGCGCGCGTGGGGGGTCGGTTTCGAGGGCGTGGCCCTCGGCGACGCGGAGCTGGAGGGCGACGAGGTCGAGGCCGAAGACGGCTTCCGTGACGGGGTGTTCGACCTGGAGGCGGGTGTTCATCTCCAGGAAGTGGGCCGTGGGGGCTGCGTCGGGGCCGTCGGCGATCAGGAACTCGACCGTGCCGGCGCCGACGTAGTCGACGGCTCGGGCGGCCCGTACGGCCATGGCGTGGAGGGAGTCGGTCAGTTCGGGGGGCAGGCCGGGGGCGGGGGCCTCCTCGATCACCTTCTGGTGGCGGCGCTGGAGGGAGCAGTCGCGGGTGCCGAGCGGCCAGATGGTGCCGTGGGTGTCGGCGAGGATCTGCACCTCGACGTGGCGGCCGACCTCGACGTACGGCTCGACGAAGACCTCGCCGTCGCCGAATGCGCTCAGGGCCTCGGCGCGGGCCGCCGTCAGTTCGTCGGCCAGGGCGGCGAGGTCGCGGACGACGCGCATGCCGCGTCCGCCGCCGCCCGCCGCGGCCTTGACGAGGACGGGCAGGTCGTTCTCGGTGACCTTGGTGAGGGGGGCGAGGCCCATGAGTTCCTTGGCGCGTGTCTTGGACGCCATGGCCTCGATCGCCTCGGGTGGCGGGCCGATCCAGAGGAGGCCGGCGTCGTGGACGGCGCGGGCGAAGTCGGCGTTCTCGGAGAGGAAGCCGTAGCCGGGGTGGATCGCGTCCGCGCCTGCGGCGAGGGCGGCCTTCACGATCAGGTCGCCGCGCAGGTAGGTGGCGGCGGGGGTGGCGCCCGGGAGTCGCACCGTCGCGTCGGCCACGCGCGCGTGGAGGGCGTTCTCATCGGCGTCGGAGTGCACGGCGACCGTTCGGATTCCCAACTCACGGCAGGTGCGGAAGACGCGGCAGGCGATCTCGCCCCGGTTGGCCACGAGGAGTGTCGCAATCATGTGGTCCCTCACGTTCCTTACATCCGGCCTTGCATCGGGCCGCACATCGGGCCTTGCGTCGGGCTTTGCCTCGGGCCTTGCGTCGGGCCTTGCGTCGGGCCTTGCCTCGAGCCTTGCCTCGAGCCTTGCCTCGAGCCTTGCCTCGGGCCTTGCCTCGAGCCTTGCCTCGAGCCTTGCCTCGAGCCTTGCCTCGAGCCTTGCCTCGAGCCTTGCCTCGAGCCTTGCCTCGGGCCTTGCCTCGGGCCTTGCCTCGAGCCTTGCCTCGGGCCTTGCCTCGGGCCTTGCATTCGGCCTTACATTCGGAAGACGCCGAAGCCTCCGCGTGCGCCCTCGTAGGGCGCCGTGTGGATGGCGGACAGGCACAGGCCGAGGACGGTGCGGGTGTCGCGGGGGTCGATGACCCCGTCGTCGTACAGCCGCCCGGACAGGAACATGGGGAGCGACTCGGACTCGATCTGCCGCTCCACCATCGCGCGCAGGGCGGCGTCCGCGTCCTCGTCGTACGGCTGCCCCTTCGCGGTCGCCGACTGCCGGGCGACGATGGAGAGCACGCCGGCCAGCTGCTGCGGGCCCATCACCGCCGACTTGGCGCTGGGCCAGGCGAAGAGGAAGCGGGGGTCGTAGGCGCGCCCGCACATGCCGTAGTGGCCGGCCCCGTACGAGGCGCCCAGGAGGACGGACAGGTGGGGGACCCGGCTGTTGCTGACCGCGTTGATCATCATGGCGCCGTGTTTGATGATGCCGCCCTGCTCGTACTCCTTGCCCACCATGTAACCGGTGGTGTTGTGGAGGAAGAGGAGGGGGATGTCGCGCTGGTTGGCGAGCTGGATGAACTGGGCGGCCTTCTGGGACTCCTCGCTGAAGAGGACGCCCCGGGCGTTGGCGAGGATGCCGACCGGGTAGCCGTGGAGGGTGGCCCAGCCGGTGGTAAGACTGGTGCCGTAGAGGGGCTTGAACTCGTCGAAGTCGGAGGCGTCGACGATACGGGCGATGACCTCACGGGGGTCGAAGGGCGCCTTGAGGTCCTGCGGGACGATCCCCAGCAGGTCCTCCTCGTCGTACTTGGGGGGCGCGGCCGGGGTCGGATCGGCGTACGCCTTGCGGTGGTTGAGGCGGGCGACGACGCGGCGGGCCTGGCGGAGGGCGTCGTGCTCGTCGACGGCGAAGTGGTCCGCGAGGCCCGACACGCGCGCGTGCATCTCGGCGCCGCCCAGCGACTCGTCGTCGCTCTCCTCACCGGTGGCCATCTTCACGAGCGGCGGCCCGCCGAGGAACACCTTCGCCCGCTCCTTGACCATGATCACGTGGTCGGACATGCCCGGGATGTAGGCCCCGCCGGCGGTGGAGTTGCCGAACACGACCGCGATCGTCGGGATACCGGCGGCGGAGAGCCGGGTGAGGTCGCGGAAGATCGCGCCGCCCGGGATGAAGATCTCCTTCTGCGAGGGGAGATCGGCCCCGCCGGACTCGACGAGGCTGATGCAGGGCAGGCGGTTGGCGAGGGCGATGTCGTTCGCGCGCAGCGCCTTCTTCAGGCTCCACGGGTTGCTCGCACCGCCCCGTACGGTCGGGTCGTTCGCGGTGATCAGGCACTCGACGCCCTCGACGACCCCGATGCCGGTGACGAGGGAGGCGCCGACCGCGTACTCGCTGCCCCAGGCGGCGAGCGGGGACAGCTCCAGGAAGGGCGTGTCGGGGTCGAGGAGCAGCTCGATCCGCTCGCGGGCGAGCAGTTTGCCGCGTTTGCGGTGCCGCTCGACGTACTTCTCGCCGCCGCCCGCGAGGGCCTTCGCGTGCTCGGTGTCGAGTTCGGCGAGCTTGGCGAGCATGGCCTCGCGGTTCGCCGTGTGGTCGGGGCCGGCCGGGTCGAGGGTGGAGCTGAGGACCGTCACAGGAGGATCTCCGGTATGTCCAGGTGGCGGGAGCGGAGCCATTCGCCGAGGGCCTTGGCCTGGGGGTCGAAACGGTGCTGGGAGGCGACGCCCTCGCCGAGGATGCCCTCGATGACGAAGTTGAGGGCGCGGAGATCGGGGAGGGCGTGCCGGGTGACGGTCAGGCCGGCCGTCTCCGGGAGGAGTTCGCGGAGGCGGTCGGTGGTGAGGGTGTGCGCCAGCCACCGCCAGGCGTCGTCCGTACGGGCCCAGACGCCGATGTTGGCGTTGCCGCCCTTGTCGCCGCTGCGGGCGCCGGCGACGAGGCCGAGGGGGGCGCGGCGGGTGGGGAGCCCGGCGGGGAGGGGCTGGGGCAGGGGTGGTTCGGGGGCGGCGGCGAGTACGAGGGTGTCGCCGGCCGGGGACACCGGGACCCGGCGCCCGTCGTGGAGGACCGCCGTGTGCTCGACGGCATCCTGCTCGACGTACACGTCCTCGAAGACGCCGTAGGGGGCGCCTTTCCCGGGTGGGGCCAGGACGTGGAAGCCGGGGTAGCTGGAGAGTGCCAGCTCTACCGCTGCTCCGCTGAGGGCGCGGCCGACCGCGTCCTGGTCGGGGTCGCGGACGACGAGGTGGAGGAGGGCGCTGGCCGTCTCCTCGGTGGGGGCGTCGGGGTGGTCGGTGCGGGCCAGCTCCCAACTCACGTGCACGGGGCGGGACTTGGCGGCGGCGAGCGCACTCTCCATCTGGTCGCGGACGAGGGCGGCCTTGCGCTCGATCTCCAGTCCGGTCAGGACGAAGGTGACCTCGTTGCGGAAGCCGCCGAGGCGGTTGAGGCCGACCTTGAGGGTGGGGGGCGGGGCCTCGCCGCGTACGCCGTCGATGCGGACGCGGTCGGGGCCGTCCTGGGTGAGCCGGACCGTGTCGAGTCGGGCGGTGACGTCGGGGCCCGCGTACCGGGCGCCGCCCGTCTCGTAGAGGAGCTGGGCCGTGACTGTGCCGACGTCGACGAGGCCGCCGGTGCCGGGGTGCTTGGTGATGACGGCGGTTCCGTCGGCGTGGAGTTCGGCGAGGGGGAAGCCGGGGCGGCGCAGGGCGGCCGGGCCGGATTCATGGAGTTCGGGGGGTTCCTGGAGTTCGGGGGGTTCGTGGAGCTCATGGAGTTCGTGGAGCTCATGGAGCTCGTGGAGCTCGTGGAGCTCGTGGAGCTCATGGAGCTCGTGGAGCTCATGGAGCTCATGGAGCTCATGGAAGAAGGCGTAGTTGCCGCCGGTTGCCTGGGCCCCGCACTCCAGTACGTGGCCGGCGACGACGGCGCCCGCGAGGCGGTCGTACTCCCCCGGGCCCCAGCCGAAGTGGGCGGCGGCGGGTCCGGTGACCAGGGCCGCGTCCGTCACCCGGCCGGTGACCACGATGTCGGCGCCCGCCCGCAGACAGGCCGCGATGCCGAAGCCGCCGAGGTAGGCATGGGCGGCGAGGCTGCCGGGGTGCCTGGCGGTGAGGTCGTCGCCCTCGACATGTGCGACGCGTACGGGGATGCCGAGCCGGTCCGCCAACTCCCTTACAGCGGTGGCGAGTCCGGCCGGGTTGAGGCCGCCCGCGTTGGTGACGACGCGGACGCCCCGGTCGTGGGCGAGGCCCAGGCACTCCTCCAGCTGGCGGAGGAAGGTGCGGGCGTACCCGGCGGTGGGGTCCTTCAGGCGGTCGCGGCCGAGGATGAGCATGGTCAGCTCGGCGAGGTAGTCACCGGTGAGGACGTCGAGTTCACCGCCGGTGAGCATCTCGCGCATCGCGTCGAAGCGGTCGCCGTAGAAGCCGGAGGCGTTGCCTATGCGGAGGGGGTTCGGCGGTGGGCTCGCCGGGGCGCCGGCCGATGCGCTCACCGGCGCGCTCACCGGGACTTCTCCTGGGGGCGGCGTCCCTCGCCGGGCGGGCCCGCGAAGGCCTGGGCGATGTCCAGCCAGCGGTCCGCGTCGGAGCCTTCGGCGCGGAGGGTGAGGTCGGTGCGGTGGGCCCGCTGGGTGACCAGGAGGCAGAAGTCGAGGGCGGGGCCGGCGACGTGGTCGGTCGCGTCCTCGGGGCCGTACGTCCACAACTCACCGGTGGGTCCGGTGAGTTCCACACGGAACTCCTCGAAGGGCGGGGTCAGTCCGTGCACTCCGAAGGCGAAGTCGCGGGTGCGGATGCCGAGGCGGGTGATGTGCCGGAGCCGGTCGGTGGGAGCGATTCGGGGGACGCCCAGGGCGTCGGCGATGTCCAGGCCGTGGGCCCAGGTCTCCATGAGGCGGGCCGTCGCCATGGAGGCGGTGGACATGGGCGGGCCGTACCAGGGGAAGCGCGCGCCGTCCGGTGCGGCCCGGAGAGCCTCCGCCAGGGCTTCGCGCCCGGCCCGCCAGTCCGCGAGCAGCCGCTCCGGCGGCTTCCCCGCGCCCTCCTCCGCGCCGTTGTCCACGAAGTCCCCGGGCGACGTCAGCGCGTACTCGACCTCACGGGCGAACGCGGCCTGATCCGTCACCGCCAGCACGGAGGAGTGGTCGGTCCAGGCGAGGTGGGCGATCTGGTGGGCGACGGTCCAGCCGGGGGCGGGGGTGGCGGCCGTCCAGCGATCTGGGGACAACTCGGTGACGAGCAGGTCGAGTTCCTCGCTCTCGGCACAGAGATCATCGATCACGGGCTTCCGGTCTGCCATGGGGGGAGCATGACAGCGGGGCGATAAACAAGCAAGCGTGCTTGCATTTTCGGCCGCGCGTTGCCAGCCCCGCAGATCCGCCGTCCTCCGAAAGGCCGAGGGCCGCACGTACGTCGGCGGGCGGGCGGCTCTCCGCCACGTCGAGGAGCGCGCTGCGGGCGCTCGCGCTGTGCTTGGCCGCTTCCGTGAGCCAGCGATACGGCTCTCCGGGCGGGGCCGGCGCCATGAAGGAGGCGGGCCGCATGGTGCGCTGCCGGTGCTCCCGTACGGTGACGGCCGAGCCGGCCCGGCCGACCACCAGCCCTTCGTCCTTGAGGAGTTGGAGCGCCTTCTGCACGGTGGCGTTCGAGGCGTCGAAGCGAGTCTTGAGGTGGGTATTGGAGGGCAGTTTGGCCCCGGGCGGGAGTTCGCCGCTCATGATGTCGTCGCGCAGGTCGGCCGCGATGCGCTCGTGGAGGGAACGGCGATCGGGGGCGTCGGGTTCGGCCTTGGGCATCGTCACCCGACTCCGTTGTCGAGCACGATCCCGTAGCGCAGTCGCTGCCGTAGCGCCGGCATCACCATGCGGTCGAGTTGGATCGGCCGGTTGTCGCGATCAAGGGTGAGCCTGGTCAGGCGTAGCACCGGCTCTCCCGGTGCGGTCCGAAGGGTCGCCCGCTCCTCGCCGTCCGGGTTGTCGGCCGTCACGTCCTCGCGGACGAGGGCACCGACGTACCCCAGCTCGGCGAGCAACGTGATGGCTCCGCCCCGGATCTTGGCGGTTCCGGCGAGGGGCGTGCCTCGGGCGATGTCGACCGGGTAGTAGGTGTCGGTGAGTTCGTTCGGCTGATCGTCGAGGAGGATCAGGCGGCGGCGTACGACGACGGACTCGCCCTCGGCCAGCCCGAACAGCCGCGCCACCTCGTCGGGCGCCGGCACCTCACCGGCGTACAGGATCCGCTGGGTGCCCCGACGCCCCTGGGCCGCCGCGTCGGCAGCCCAGGCGTCGCCGCCCTGCCCTTTCTCACGTGGGGTCAGATACGGCATCGAGGTGCTGACCCACTTGTTCGCGCTCACGAAGCCTCCCGGACGACCGACATCTCCGCGGACACTGCCGCACTCGGCCCAGGACTATGCCTCGCCCTGCCCCGAGGACGGCGCCGGCCGCTCGGCGACGAAAGAACCGAGGCCGACCTCGGCTCGAATCAAGCCCTCCGCTTTGAGATGGGCCAGCGCCTTCTGCGCCGTGGAGGCGGCGATGCCGAACTCGGCGGACAGTTCCACGACGGACGGCACGCGGGCACCCACCGGATACTCGCCACTGGCGATACGGGCTTCGATGGCTGCGGCAACCTGCCGCCAGACGGGCCGGGTGCGGTCGAGCTCGGTACTCATACGGTGGACGCTAAAACTCTGCGGTAGACCGCGCGACCGCAGTAGACTGCAATAGACCTCGACTGCAAAGCGCGAAATGCCCCCGCGACGGGTGGAGCCGTCCGGGGGCGTGGTCATCAGCGAAGAGTGAACGGAGCCAATGACATGACCGACCCTATCGGTCGCCTGCTCATCTGGGCGGGCTTCCTTCCCAAGCCGCGTGGCAGGCATCGATCCGCCACCCTCGGCCCACGCCCTGAACTCGCCGCCCCGCCCCCGACCCTCGACACCTCACTCCCCTCCCACCGCAGCCCCTACGGCCTCGACACTCCCCTCGACGGCGCCGCCACCATCGCCGTACGCCCCTACGTCACCGCCCACGAGCAACGGCTGCGACGCCGTGAACTGGCCATGGCGGCAATGGGGTTGGACATGGCCGGTCCGTACTGGATCCATGGGATGGAGGTCGCTTGATGGAAGCGGAGTCCGAAGCCGAAGTCGAAGCCGAGGCGTTCGGGCCGCGAGGCGACGTACGCCTGCCGCCCTGGACCGGCCCCGAAGGCAAACGCTGCTACCTCATCACCGACGACCAGGGCGGACCGGTCTCCCGGCTTGCCGACACCACCGAATCCATTCAGCTCGGCATGGGCACGGAACTCCTGGCCCACGCCCAGGATCTGCTCCCGGACACCCCACGTGGCGAACTCCGTTTCCTGGCAGAGAGGTTGGCCGAGGCGCTCGGCGACGCGCTTCGGGTAGCCGAGAGTCGCGGGCAGCGGTTACGGCGG
>NZ_JAEMUX010000061.1 GCF_016598475.1 Streptomyces adelaidensis | reverse complement strand
CGCTGGTTCCGCGGGTTCCGCGGGTTCCGCTGGTTCCGCTGGTTCTGCGGGTGCCTCGGGTTCTGCGGGTGCCTCGGGTTCTGCTCCGGCTGCCGCTCCGGCGTTGCCGCCGGCCGCTCCGTCCGCGGACTCGGCCGGTGACGGTGACTCCGATCGGCCGACTCCCGCGCAGATGCCGCCTGTGAAGAAGGCGGCCGCTCCGTGAGTACTCCGCAGTTGGTCGTGCACCGCGACAAGGAGCTGATGGCTCAGGCCGCGGCGGCTCGGCTGATCACCAAGGTCGTGGACGCGCAGGCCTCGCGCGGCTACGCCTCGGTGGTCCTGACCGGCGGCCGCAACGGCAACGGTCTGCTCGCCGCGCTGGCGGCCGCGCCCGCCCGGGACGCGATCGACTGGGGCCGGCTGGATCTGTGGTGGGGTGACGAGCGGTTCCTGCCCGAGGGCGACCCCGAGCGCAATGTGACCCAGGCCGGGGAGGCGCTCCTCGACTCGGTGCCGCTCGATCCGAAGCGGGTGCATGCCATGCCCGCGTCGGACGGGGTGTGGGGTGCCGATGTGGATACGGCCGCGGCGGCGTACGCGGAGGAGCTGCGGCGGGCGGCGGGACCGGAGAACCATGGGCCGGTGCCGACGTTCGATGTGCTGATGCTGGGGGTCGGGCCCGATACCCATGTGGCCTCGCTGTTCCCGGAGTTGCCCGCGGTGCGGGAGACCGAGCGGACGGTGGTGGGGGTGCGGGGTGCGCCCAAGCCGCCGCCGGTGCGGGTGACGCTGACGTTGCCGGCGATTCGGGCGGCGCGGGAGGTGTGGTTGCTCGCGGCCGGGGAGGACAAGGCGCGGGCGGCGGCCATCGCGCTCTCCGGTGCGGGTGAGATTCAGGCGCCGGCCGCCGGGGCGTACGGGAGGTCTCGGACCCTGTGGTTGCTGGACGCGGCGGCGGCTTCGCAGCTGCCGCGGTCGCTCTATCCGCCGGCTTCGGCTTGACGGGGTGGTTTTCCGCCCCCGCCGCCCCGACCCATTCCCGTCCCCTGGGGCTCCGCCCCGGACCCCGCTCCTCAAACGCCGGAGGGGCTGATTTTCAGCGGGGGTCTGGGGGCGCAGCCCCCAGGGACGGGATGGGACGGGTAGGGGCGGCGGGGGCGATCCTCTCTCAGGCCGCGAACTCGTCCTCGCGGGTCTCCGGCAGAGCCAACAGGCACAGCAGACTGACCAGGCACAGCCCACCCGTGTAGAAGCCGAGCACCAGCGGCGACGACCACTGGCTGTTGAGCCACGTGGCGACGAGCGGAGCGAAGCCGCCGCCCAGCGTGTTGGCGAGGATGAACGCCGCCGAAGCCCCCGTGTAGCGGAGCCGCGCCGGGAACAGCTCCGCGAGGAACGCCGCCACCGGGGAGAACATCAGGGCGAGCAACATGAGCCCGACGGTGTACGCCCCGGTGATGACGAAGGCGTTGCCCGAGCTGAGGGACGCGTACATGGGGACGGCCCAGACGACACAGCCGGCCGCACCCGTCAGCATGATCGGACGGCGCCCGAGCCGGTCGGCGAGCCGGGCGACGGGCAGGGTGATGGCGATCCCGGCCGCGGCCCCGACACTGGCCGCGGTGAGCATGGTGTTCTGCGGGATACCGAGCGACTTCGGCCCGTAGGAGAGGCTGTAGACGATCGTCAGGTAGTAGACGGCCGAGCCGCCGATCGCCGCACCGGTGCCGAGCAGCAGCCGCCGGGGATACCGGGCGATGAGCGTGCCGAGGGGGAAGCGGGACTCCGGCGCCGGCTCCGTTGTCGTCGAGCGGCGGGCCTCCGCCTTGAAGACCGGCGACTCCGACACCGTCGTACGCACCCACAGCCCGACCACGACGAGCACGGTGCTGAGCAGGAACGGCACCCGCCAGGCCCACTCCGTGAAGCCGTCGCGGCCCACGATGTTGAGGGTGGGCAGGATGACGGCGCTGGACAGCAGGAAGCCGAGCGAGGGGCCGATGTTCGGGACGGCGGCGTACAGCGCCCGGCGTCCCGGCGGGGCGTGCTCGGCGGCCAGCAGTACCGCGCCGCCCCACTCGCCGCCCATGCTGATGCCTTGCAGCAGCCGGAGGGTCACCAGGAGTACGGGGGCGAGGAGTCCGGCGGTCTCGTAGGTCGGCAGCAGGCCGACGCCGATCGTGGCGACGCCCATCAACAGGAGGGACGCGACCAGGGCGTTGCGGCGGCCCAGCCGGTCGCCGATCGTGCCGAAGAGCACGACGCCGAGGGGGCGGGAGAGGAAGGCCGCGGCGAAGGTGAGGAACGCGGCGAGCGAGGAGACGGTGGCGTTGCCCGAGGGGAAGAAGGCGGGGCCGAGGACGAGCGCGGAGGCCGTGCCGTACACGGCGAAGTCGTAGTACTCGATCGTGGTGCCGATGAGACTCGCGGCGGCGACCTTGGGCGCGTTGCTCGACCCGGCCGGCGACGAGGGTAAGGGGGCCGGTCTCGGGCCCACGGCCTCGGCGACGGTCTTGGACGGGGATTCGGGCATGGGGGGCTCATTTCCGGTACGCCCGGATACAAATGGTCCGGGCCCAGATGGGGACGGCCACGCATGTAACACGAACCGGAGTGCGGCTGTCACCCTAAGCCGGGAAATTCGATTTCCACAAGGAAGTCCTTCGACCGATAAACCGGTCGGGGTTCGGTGCGTGCGCGCACGAAAGAGTACATGGAAGAGCGCACGGAAAAATAAGGGCCGGTCGGCAAAATTCACCCAGAGCACCGCACACCCGCCACCTCACCACTTGCCGCATAACAACCCACGAACACCACCCTCCGGTGCCGTCAACCCAGGGTTCCTGTCAAACCGCTGTCAAATATTCATGTCGATTTCCGCATAAAAATTTGCCGATGATCACGCCTTGCCAACACCCGATCACGCACGGAATGCTGAGATCCGGCGGAAATTGAAAGTTCTACGACCATCGTTTTTCGGACATGGAGTCGGACATGGGGACCGCAACGGGATACCACTGTTCGACTTTCTGAAATGCGGCCTCAGAGCCGGAGAGGCGCTTTACCATGCTGAAAACTGGCAAGCCATTACGTTTGAGAAGACTTTCGCTGGCCGGCGATGACCGGCACTTGCTCATACCGCTCGACCACAGCGTTTCGGACGGCCCTGTCGCTCCGCCGGGACAATGGGAAGACCTGTTGAGAGCCCTGGTGGTCGGGGGCGCCGACGGGATCATCGTCCACAAAGGACGGGCCCGCGCCCTCGCCCCGGACATCCTCAAGGACTGCGCGCTGGTGGTGCATCTGAGCGCCAGTACGGCCTGCTCCGCCGATGTCGACGCCAAGGTGCTGGTGGGCGATGTCGAGGAGGCGGTGGCGCTCGGCGCGGACGCGGTCAGCGTCCATGTGAACATCGGCTCGGACACCGAGGGGCGCCAGCTCGCCGACCTGGGGGCGGTGGCCCGATCCTGTGACACCTGGGGCATGCCGCTGATCGCGATGGTCTACCCGCGCGGCCCTCGGATCGAGAACCCGCACGATCCGGACCTCCTCGCCCACATCGTGAACGTCGCCGCCGATCTGGGCGCCGACCTGGTGAAGACCTCCGTCGCCCTGCCGCTCAGCCGGATGGCCGAGGTGGTGGCCCACAGCCCCATCCCGGTCCTCGCGGCCGGCGGCCCACCGGACGGCTCCGACCTGATCGAGTACGGCACCGCCGTGATGGCGGCCGGCTGCCGGGGACTGGCCGTCGGCCGCCGGGTCTTCTCGGCCCCCTCCCCCGCCGCCCTGGTGTCCCGGCTGGCCGCCGTGGTGCACGACGGCACCGGCGGTACGGGCGGCCCCGGCGACACCGTCGGGATCTCCGATGACATGAGCATGACTTCCTCTACCCATTACTCGACGATCGTGGCAGGTGTCGCATGAGGTTCGCGTGGATCGATCTCCGTGAAGTCCCCCGTCCGCAGCTCCAGGCGGTGGTGGACGCGGCCGTCCACGCCCGGATGGCCGGGGTCATCTCCGCCGACGCCGAGCTGCTCGCGACGCTGCCGCCGACCGTGACCCGGGTGCTGGCTCCCGGCGGACCGGCCCCGGCGATCGCGAAGAAGGCCGGCGACAAGCCCGCCGACAAGAGCGAGAAGAGCGCCAGGGACGACAAGGGCGACAGGGACGCGAAGGCCGCTGCCGACGCCAAGTCGTCGGCCGGCGCCGGAATCGACCTCCTGCTGCGGAAGTTCGCCATCCAGGACGAGCTGGACGCCCTCGCCGCGGAGAACCGTGCCGTCACCGGTACGCCGGTCACCGGCCCGCCCGTCGCCGGCTTCGTCGACGTACGGGACGACCGCACCCTTCAGCTGTCGTGCGTGGGCGCGATGGCGCTGCCGTACACGGTCATCCACTTCGCCGACCCGACGAAGATCCCGCTGGAGATCGTGCTCGCCGCGGCCGAGTCGGCCGAGGGCAAGCTGGTGACCGTCGTCGGTGACCTGGAGGAGGCGGCCATCGTCTTCGACGTCCTCGAACGCGGCTCGGACGGCATCCTGTACGGGCCCCGCAGCGCCGACGAGGTGTTCGCGCTGGCCCGGCTGCTGGAGGCGACGACTCCGCAGCTGGAGCTGTCCACGCTGACCGTCGAGAGCATCCGGCACGTCGGGCTCGGCGACCGGGTCTGTGTGGACACCTGCTCGCACTTCGAGGAGGACGAGGGCATCCTCGTCGGCTCGTACTCCTCCGGGTTCGTGCTCTGCTGCAGCGAGACGCACCCGCTGCCGTACATGCCGACCAGGCCGTTCCGGGTCAACGCCGGTGCCCTGCACTCGTACACGCTGGGCCCCGAGAACCGCACCAGCTACCTCAGCGAGGTGGGCTCCGGCAGCGCCCTGCTGGCGGTCGGCGCCGACGGCCGCACCCGGCGGGTGGTGGTCGGCCGGGCCAAGCTGGAGTCGCGGCCGCTCCTCGAGATCCGCACCCACGCCGAGGACGGGCGGCTGGTCAGCCTCACCGTGCAGGACGACTGGCATGTACGGGTGCTCGGTCCGGGCGGCAAGGTCCTCAATGTCACCGAGTTGCGGACCGGCGACGAGCTGCTCGGCTATCTGGCCCAGGACAAGCGCCATGTGGGCCTGCCCATCGGCGAGTTCTGCAAGGAGGTCTGAGACCCCATGGGCCAACTCGTGGCGGCCGCGGGCGGCCAGGACGGGATGGGCGCCCTGATCCAGCGGCTGTTCGACGCGCGGGACGACGGCCTGCCGTATCTGACGCATCGGCAGGAGACCGTCACCCGCAGGGAGTTACGGGAGCGGGTGGCCAAGCAGGCCGCCGTGTTCGCCGGTTATGACATCGGGCCCGGCTCCACGGTGGGCCTGCAGACCCCGCCCAGCTTCACCCAGGTCGAGGTGCTGCTCGCGCTGTGGCGGCTGGGCGCGCAGGTGATGCTCTTCGACTTCCGGCTGAAACCCGCCGAGGTGGACGCGCTCGGCGCCACCTGCCGGCCGCAGTTCATGGTCCGGGCCGGCTCCAACGTCCGGGCGGCGTTCGGCTTCCGGCCCGAGTACGAGGTCGCCACCGAGTGCCGCAGGGCCGGGCGGCCGGCCACGGGCGCGCACCGGCTCGTGCAGTTCAGCTCGGGCTCCACCGGGCGCCCCAAGGTGATCGGCCGGACCGCCGGGTCGATCGCCGCCGAGATCGAGTCGTTCGCCTCGGTCCCCGGCATGCCGGTCGAGGACGACCGGCTGCTGCTGCTCAGCTCGACGGCCCACAGCTTCGGACTGCTCGGCGGGCTGCTGCACTCGCTGGCGGCCGGCGTCTCCGTCGTCTTCGCGCCCCGGGTCTCGGCCCGCGACATCCTGCGCACCTCGGTGGAGCACCGGATCAACGCGCTGTTCGGGGTGCCGACGCACTTCGAACTGCTCGCCGCCGCCCTCGATCCGCCGGGCCTGCCCGAACTGCGCACCGCCGTCTCCGGCGGTGAGCTGATGCCCCCCGAGGTCGCCGCGCGGTTCGCCGAACGGTACGGCGTCGCGGTCGGCGAGGCCTACGGCACCACGGAGACCGGCATCGTCGCCATCGACGTCGGCGGCACCCTGCGGCCGTCGGTCGGCCGCCCGGCGCCGGGGGTGGTGGTCCGGGCGTACAAGGGTGAACTGGACGTCGCGCTCGAAGAGTCGCCGTATCTCTTCGACTCGGGCGGCACCCAGTACACGGACGGCTGGCTGCACACCCGCGACCGGGCCGGTGTGGACGCGGGCGGGGCGGTCACCGTGCGCGGCCGGGCCGACTCCCTCGTCGTCATCGGCGGCCTCAAGGTCGACCTCACCGAGGTCGAGCACGTGCTGCGCGAGCACCCGGCCGTCGAGCAGGCGGTCCTGGTCCACGAGGCCGTGACCGAGGCGTACGTGTCGGTCACCGACGGGGCGGCGAGCCCGTCGGCGGAGGAGCTGCTGCGCTGGTGCCGGGAGCGGCTGGCCGACTACAAGCTGCCCCGCGTGATCCGGCTGCTGGAGTCCCTGCCCCGGACGTCCAACGGGAAGCTGGTCCGCCAGGCGGCGACCTTGCAGGCGGCGGCGAGCGGCACCTAGGCCACAGCCCGTGCCGGGGCCTGGGCACGGCCCGAGAGACACCTCTCCTACGGCCTCTCGTACGGCCTCTCGTACGGCCTCTCGTACGGCCTCTCGTACGGCCTTTCACATGACTTTCGCACGACATTCCCCATGGAGACGGCGATCATGAGCACATCCACCTTGGACAACGAGATCCGTGAGTTCGTCCTGACCACGGTCATCGACGAGATGAACATCCTGCTGAGCCGCGACGGCATCTCGGACGAGAGTCCGGTGACCGTCGGCGGGCTGGAGCTGGACTCCCTGAGCCTGATCGAGCTCACGCTGCGGCTCGAATCGCGGTTCGGCGTGGAGATCCCGGACACCGACATCGAGCCCCTGGCCTCCCTGACCCTCGGCGGGCTCGTCACCGAGGTCGTCGGGCGCGGGGCGAAGGCATGAGCGCGGAAGCCTCCGCGCCGTCCGTCCTCACCACCGACACCGTCCGGGAGCTGCTCGCCGACCGCAAGATCTTCCCCGGCGTCCCCGACGACCTCGCCGAGGACGCCGAACTGGTCCTCGACTCCCTCGGGCTGGTCTGGCTGCTGCATGTGGTGGAGGAGCGGTTCGGCCTGGTCGTGGAGCCCGGCGACGAGGACATCGCCCGGCTCACTTCGCTGCGGCGGCTCACGGAGTTCCTGAGCACCGCGGAAACGGACTCGGTGGAAGGAGGTGACCGCGTTGACCGGTGATGTGACGGTGACCGGGTTCGGCGTACGCACCGCGTTCGGCACGGGCGCGGACGCCCTGAGGCGCGGGGTCTTCGCGGGCCTTCCCTCCTTCGCCCCCACCACCAGGTTCGACACCGGCCCGTACCGTACGCCGATGGCCGGCGCCGCTCCCGACGGCCCCGACGCGGTCGCGGAGTGGGCCCTGCGGCACGCCCTCGCCCGGTGCGGCGCGGACGCCCTCGACATGGCGGACCTGCCCCGGGGCACGGACGCGGCGGTGCTGCTGGGCATCGCGGGCGACTGCACGAGCATCACGCGGTACTGGCGGGACGCGGCGGCGACGCCGGAATCCGGCGGGGACGGCAAGGACAGCGGGGGTGCCAGGAACGGCGGGAACGGCGGGGCCGGGGAAGGCAGGGCTGCGGGCGCGGTGGATACGGCTGCGCGGCTCGCCGACGCCGTCCCCGCCCACCTTGCCGAGACGCTGGCCGGAGGCCTTGGGCTGACCGGCCCCCGGATGACGTTCACCAACGCGTGTGTCGCCTCGGCCGCCGCGATCATCCACGCGTGCCGGCTGATCTCCTCCGGCCGGATCGACGTGGCGGTCTGCGCCGGCGGCTACCTCGTGGAGGAGGAGACGTTCGGGAAGTTCGACTCCGGGCGGGCGTTGTCCCGTGACGGCATGGTGCGGCCGTTCAGCGCCGACCGGAGCGGGCTGCTGCTCGGCGACGGGGTCGCGGCGGTCGTACTGGAATCCGCCGAGCATGCCCGGCGGCGCGGTGCCCGGCCGCTGGCGAGCGTGGTCGGCTGGGGCGCCGCCACCGACGCCCACCACATCTCGCAGCCGCACCCGGAGGGCATCGGCCTGGCCCTCGCCGCCCGGCAGGCGCTGCG
Source organism: Streptomyces adelaidensis (assembly GCF_016598475.1). GTDB lineage: Bacteria > Actinomycetota > Actinomycetes > Streptomycetales > Streptomycetaceae > Streptomyces > Streptomyces adelaidensis. Next base: position 45,041 of record NZ_JAEMUX010000061.1, on the reverse strand, counting down.
GCTCGCCGGGGACCCGGGCGGGGCGGCCCTCGGCTATGTCAACGCCCATGGCACCGGCACCAAGTACAACGACGGTGCCGAGACCCGGGGGCTGCGCGCCGCCCTCCCGGAGCGGGCCGAGTCGATACCGGTCAGCTCCACCAAGAGCACGACCGGCCATCTCCTGGAGGCGGCCGGGGTCGTGGAGTTCGTGATCACGCTGCTGGCCCTGACCGACGGCGTACTGCCGCCCACCGCCGGTTTCACCCGGGCGGACCCGGAGTGCGACCTCGACTACGTGCCCAACCGGCCCCGCCAGGCCGACCTGCGCCGGGCGCTCACCATCAACGCCGCCTTCGGAGGCGCCAACACCGCACTCGTCCTGGAGCGGCCGTGACGACGACGGAGAACACGAAGACGGAGAACACGAAACGAGCCACGGTGGCCGAGAAGACACCGCTCCGCTCACCGCTCGGCGTCCTCACCACCGCAACCGCGACCCACGGCACCGGGCGGGACGACGACATCCCGCTGCCCCGGCTGCCCGGGTTCGTGGAGTCGGCGTTCAGCCCGCTGGCGTACGAGGTCGCGTCGCGGTGCCTGTCCGAGCGGGACGGGGAACGGGACGGGGAACGGGACGGGGAACGGGACGGGGAACGGGACGGGGAACGGGACGGGGAACGGGGCGGGGAACGGGGCGGGGAACGGAACGGAGAGCGGGCCGTGGACGGCTCGCGTACGGCCGTCGCGCTGGCGAGCCTGATGGGTGACACCACCACCGCGGATCTGGCGAGCCGGCGGATGGTGTCCGGGCGGGTCCACAACCCGCTGCTCTTCATGCAGGCCACCGCCAACTCCGTGCTGGGGCACATCAGCCGGGAGTTCGGGATCACCGGGCAGATGTTCAGCCTCTCCACCCTCGACGACCCGGTGACCGAACTGCTGGCCATGGCCGACCTGCTCCTGGAGGACCCGGAGCTGGACCAGGTCCTGGTGGTCGGCGTGGAGCTGGGCGGCGGGGAGCGCCTCGCCGCCGCGTACCGCGAACTGTCCGCCGTCAGCGGCGGCCCGGTCCCGGACCTCCCCGCGTCCGCCGCCCTGGCGGTGGCGGTCCTGCTCGGCCGCCCCGGCACCGGGGCGCCGGTGACCGTCCGGTCGACGCGGACGTACGACGCCGCGCAGGCGGCCCCCGCCGCGCACCCCGGAAGCGTCCAGGCCTTGTTCGACCTGGCCGTCGCCCACCGGCGGCTGCTGCGGGACGGCGGCACCCACGTCCTGGTCACCGCACCCCGGACGACCGCGTTCCGCCTCAGTGCCGAACAGCTCCCCGATGGAAACGAGACGGAGACCCATGCTCATCAGTAGACAGGAGCGGGCGCGGATCTGCTCCGACACCGAACTCGGCGCCGGCAACATCCTCCAGCGACTGCGAGCGTACGAACGCCCGCTCGACGAGCCGGTGCTGCGGACCGACGGCACCTGGCGGGCCCCGGACGGCAGCCACCCCGAGGCGCTGACGCTCGGACAGCTGTACGAGGTGGTCGAGACGTACGCGGGCCGGTACGCGGCCCTGGGTGTGCGGCCCCGCGACCCGGTGGCCGTCCACTCGTCCTCGGCGGCCGAGTTCGCGGTGAACTTCCTGGCGCTGACGTCGCTCGGCGCCATCCCCTCGTTCGTCAACGGCAATCTGTCCCCGGAGACCGCCCGGGAGTACGTGCGCCGGCAGGGCGCGGTGGGCGCCTTCACGGACGCGGCGCACCACGGGGTGCTGTCGGGGGACGCGTCCGGGCTCGGTTTCGTCGTGACCGCCGACGACGTCCGGCCGGAGCACCGCGCCGCGCTTCCGCTGTCGTACCCGTACCGGCACGACCCGACCGACCCGGTGCTCATCTCGCACTCCTCCGGCACCACCGGCCTGCCGAAGGGGGTGCCGCACACCCACCGGACGCTGATGTACGCGCAGTTGCACCGGCTGCGTTTCTCCACCGGCATCGACATGGAGCGCACGCTGGTGGGGCTGCCGGGCGCGCACAACGCGATGGTGGCGACGCTGCTGTACTGCCTGCTGCTGCGCACGGACATCAAGCTGCTCTCCAGCCAGCGCGGCACGGAGGTGCTGGACGCGGTCGAGGAGTTCCGGCCGACGGCGGTGCTGGCGTTCGCCGGGACCTTCGGTGAGATGGCGGCGGAGGACCTGACGGCACGTGATCTGTCCAGCGTGCAGGTGTGGTTCAACACCGGGGACGCGGCGCACGAGGCGCACATCCGGGCGCTCGTGCGGCACGGCGGCCATATCGAGATCGGGCGGGATCTGAGCCGTACCCGGGTCGAGGGCTCGGTCTTCGTGGACGGGCTCGGTTCGTCGGAGGCCGGCTACTCGGTCTTCCACAACCGGCACACCAAGGACACGTCGGCCTACTCGCGCCGCGTCGGCAAGCCGATCAGCTTCGCCGAGGCCGCCGTGCTGGCCGAGGACGGCACCCCGCTGCCGGCCGGCCGGATCGGCCGTCTGGGGCTCAAGTCGCCCACACTCACACCCGGTTACTGGAACGACTCGCTGACCTGGAACCGGATGCGGCTCGGCGGCTACTGGCTCACCGGCGACCTCGCGCACCAGGACGAGGAGGGCAACTTCTACCACCTCGACCGGGTCCCGGACGCCATCCGCACCCGCGCCGGCATCGTCTTCAGCACCCGCACCGAGGAGTTGCTCCTGGCCGAGCTGCCCGGCATCGCCGACTGCACGGTCGTCGGCGTCGCCCCCGACGGCGTACGCGCGGACTGGGACGGCGACGGCGAGGCCGACGCGTACGCGCTGCTCCAACTCGCGGACGAAGACGGAACCGAGGAGAGCGGCGACGGCGACGAGGTGTGGACCGGGCGGGTCAACACCGTATTGACGGCGGCCGGGTTCCCCCCGGTGAGCCGGGCCCTGCGGATGAAGCCCGACGACGTGGCCAAGGGCGCCACCGGCAAGGTTCTCAAACGAGTGATGCGCGACCGGTTCGCCACCAAGGAGCAGCACGCATGAGCACGCACACCGACGCCGACGGCGTCAATCACCGCGCCCGGGCGAGTGAGGCGTACCGGCTGTGGTGGCAGCACGACGCCAACTGGTACCAGGGGGTGGCCGCGCGGTTCGGACAGGAGACGGCGAACGAGATCAACGCGGAGGCGATGGGGAAGGTCGCCCGGCACGTCGGGCAGCGTGTCGCCCGGCTGTACGGGCCGATCCCGGGCACCGGCGACCAGCGCAAGGACCTGGAGGAGCTGCGCCGCCGCTACGACGACTGCGGTGACCGGATGTTCCCGCCGGAGCTGCGCAACGCCTCCACGGAGATCGAGGACGACGACCTGATCGTGCTGACGCTGAGGCGGAACTTCGCGATCACCATGGTCCGGATGGCCGGTTCGCTGGAGGGCTACCGCTGCCCGTGCACCGCCATCCACGCCGGCTGGTCCGAGGGGCTCGGTGTGAGCCTCACGGAGAACAGGGCCGAGAGCTGTCTGCGGGACGGCGACAAGGCGTGCCGTCTGCTCATGCGGATCGCCACCCCTGTCGCCGCCGGTTCGGAGGGCTGAGGCGTGCGCGTACTGGTCGCCGGGGCTACCGGAGTCGTCGGGTATCCGCTGGTGGGCGTACTGCGGGCGCGGGGCCACGAGGTGATCGCGCTGGTGCGGGAGGGGTCCGGGGGCCGGGCCCCCGAGGCGGACGAGGTCGTGGTCGCCGACGCCCTGGACCGTGACGCCCTGCTGCCGGCGGTGCGGGCCGCCCGCCCCGAGGTGGTCGTCCACCAGATGTCGGCCCTGCGGCTGCTGCGCGACGACCCGCCGGAGGCCTTCGCCCGTACCGCGCGGCTGCGCACCGAGGGCACCGCCAACCTGATCGACGCGGCCCGCGCGGCCGGCGCGCGACGGCTGGTCGCACAGTCCATCGCCTTCGCCGCCGCCCCGGCCGGCGACCCCGTGCTCGACGAGGACGCGCCGCTGTACGTGGACGCCCCCGACCCCGGCTGGGCCTTGACGGTACGGGCCGTCGCCGAGCTGGAACGGCAGGTGTCGAGCAGCGGCCTGGCAGGCGTGGTGCTGCGCTACGGCACGCTGTACGGCCCCCGCACCGCGTACGCCCGGACCGGCGCGACCGCGCGGTCCGTGCTGGCCGGACGGCTCCCGCTGCCCGGCGACGGGTCCGGGATCATGTCGTTCCTGCACGTCGAGGACGCCGTGGGGGCGGCTGTGGCGGCCGTCGAGGCGGACGCCACCGGGGTGTTCCATGTGACGGACGACGATCCCGCCCCCGCCGCGCAGTGGCTGCCCCACCTCGCCCGGATGCTCGCCGGACCCTCCCCCCGCTCGGTTCCGACGGCCCTCGCGCCCCGGCTCCTCGGCTGGTTCATGACCCACCAGCTCACGTCCGCGCACGGCGCCGCCAACGACCGGGCCCGTACGGCCCTCGGCTGGAAGCCGACGAGACCGAGCTGGCGCGACGGGCTGGGCCGGGAATGACCACTGCCGATGACACCCTCACCGTCTGTGTGATCGGCGCCGGTCCGCGCGGCCTCTCGGTCCTGGAGCGGATCTGCGCCAATGCCGGGGGGATCGTAGGGCCGGTCGAGGTCCACCTGGTCGATCCGCACCCGCCCGGCGCCGGCGCGGTCTGGCGCACCGACCAGCCGGGCGAGCTGCTGATGAACACGGTCGCCTCCCAGGTGACCTTGTTCACCGACGACAGCGTGGCCTGCGCGGGGCCGTCGGTGCCGGGGCCCAGCCTGTATGAGTGGGCGTGCCTGATCCGCGACGAGGCCATCGACGAGGACCTTCCGCCGTGGGCCCTGGACGAGGCACGGCGGCTCGGCCCCGACACCTATCCGACCCGCGCGTTCCACGGCCACTACCTGGAGTGGGTGTTCCGGCACCTCTTACGCACCGCCCCGCCCCAAGTGACGGTCCGCACCCACCCCTCGACGGCGGTCGCGCTGGACGAGGCCGCCGCGAGCGGGCGGCAGCGGGTGACGCTGGAGAACGGTGACCGGCTGGCCGGGATGGACGCGGTGGTGCTCGCCCTCGGCCACGGCCCCCTGACCCCGATCCCGGAGGAGCGCCGGCTGCGCTCCTTCGCCGACCGTCACGGCCTGACCTATGTGGCACCCGTCAACCCGGCCGACGCCGACCTGAGCGGGATCGCGGCGGGCGCACCGGTCGCCCTGCGCGGGCTGGGCCTGAACTTCTTCGACTGCCTGGCCCTCCTCACCGAGGGCCGCGGCGGCACGTTCAAGGAGGGGCAGTCGGGTCTCGTCTACCTGCCGAGCGGCAACGAGCCGGTGCTGTACGCCGGTTCGCGGCGCGGGGTGCCGTACCACGCGCGGGGCGAGAACGAGAAGGGCGCGCTCGGCCGCCACGAGCCACGGTTCCTGACCCCGGACGTCATCGCCGGCCTGCGCCGACGGGTGGCCGACGGGCGCCCCGTCCACTTCCGTCACGACCTCTGGCCGCTCATCGACCGCGAGGTGCGGACCGTCTACTACGAGGCGTGGATCCGGGCCGCCCAAGGGCCCGGGGCCGCCGGGGAGTTCCTACGGTCGTGTCCGGCGGACCGGGACGGGGAGGCGGCCCTGCTCGACCGGCACGGCGTCCCGGCCGCCGAGCGGTGGGACTGGGCGCGGATCGAACGCCCCTACGGCGAGCGGAAGTTCACCGGCCGCGTCGGTTTCCGGCACTGGCTGCTGGCCTATCTGCGACGGGATGTCGCCGAGGCCCGGCTCGGCAATGTGAACGGACCGCTGAAGGCCGCGCTGGACGCGCTGCGGGACCTGCGCAACGAGATCCGGCTCGTCGTCGACCACGGCGGTGTCTCCGGCGACTCGTACCGCACCGAACTCGACGGCTGGTACACCCCGTTGAACGCCTTCACCTCGATCGGCCCGCCCGCCTTCCGCATCGAACAGCTGATCGCGCTGATCGAGGCGGACGTGCTGCATGTGGTCGGCCCGGGGATGCGGGTACGGGCCCATGAAGGTGACGCCGGGGAGGGGGGTTTCCTCGTGGACGCGGAGCTGGTGGAGGAGCCCCCGGTCCGGGTCGACGCGCTGGTCGAGGCGCGGCTGCCCGCCGTCGACCTGCGGCGGAGCGCCGACCCGCTGCTGGGCGGGCTGCTCGCGGCCGGCGCGTGTCGACCGTACCGGCTGGGCGGTTACGAGCCGGGCGGGCTGGCGGTGACCGACGGTCCGCCCCGGCTGGTGGACGCGACGGGCCGGGCCCATCCACGCCGGTTCGCCTTCGGGGTGCCGGCGGAGGGCGTGCGCTGGGTGACCGCGGTCGGCATCCGGCCGGGCGTCGGCTCGGTGACGCTGGAGGACTCGGACGCGATCGCGCGGGGGGCGCTGGGGCTGACCGGGGTGGCGGGGCCGGAGGGCGAGGGCTCTGAGGCCGCCGCCGGTGCGGTGGCGCGGCAGACATCAGGCGCAGGGATTCGCACAGGGAGTCGCACAAGGAGTCGCTCAGGGAGTCGAGGAACGTGAACGTGATGTCCGTGGGTACCGACGCGGGGCTGCTCGCACCCACGTGGGCGGGCACGCCCGTGGCGGCCGAGGTGACCGACGAGGCCTGGCTGCAGGCCATGCTGGACGTCGAAGTGGCGCTGGCCCGCGCCCAGCACGCCGTCGGGCTGACGCCGGCCGCCGCCGTGGAGACGATTCGCTCGACGGCCCGGGTGGCACGGCTGGACCTGGTCGCCCTGGCCCACGCGGCCCGGGCCGCCGCCAACCCGGTGGTCGCCCTGGTGACCGCCTTCACCGAGGTCGTCGGCGCCGAGGACCCGACCGCCGCCGAGTACGTCCACCGGGGCTCCACCAGCCAGGACATCCTCGACTCGGCGGCCATGCTGATCGCCCGCCGGGTGCTCGGCCTGATCGCCGGGGATCTGGCACGGGTCGCCGCGGCCTTCGCCGCCTTGGCCGACACCCATCGCGCCACCGTCCTGGCCGGGCGCACCCTGGCCCAGCACGCGGTGCCGACGACCTTCGGTCTGAAGGCCGCGGGGTGGCTGGAGCTGGTCCTCGACGCGTCGGTCCGGGTGCGGGCGGTGGCGTCGGCGCTTCCCGCCCAACTGGGGGGAGCGGCGGGGACGCTGGCCGCGTACCGGGAGTACGGGATCTTGGACCGCGGGAGCCGGCAGGCGGCCGGAAGCGGCGACCGGAGCGACGAGGGCGGGGTCGAGCTGCTCGCCCCGTTCGCGGCGGCCCTCGGCCTCGCCGAACCCACCCTGCCCTGGCACACCGTCCGTACGCCCGTCGCCGAACTCGGAGCCGTGCTCCAGCTGGTCACCGGGGCGCTCGGGAAGTTCGCACTCGATGTGCAGACGCTGTCCCGTACGGAGTTGGGTGAGGTGTCCGAGCCGGCGGGCGCCGGGCTCGGTGCCTCCTCCGCCATGCCGCAGAAGCGGAACCCGGCGCTGGCCACACTGATCGTGTCGGCCGCCCGGCAGGTCCCCGCACACGCCCTCGTACTGGCCCAGTGTCTGCTCGCCGAGGACGAACGGCCCGCCGGGGCGTGGCACGCCGAGTGGCAGCCGCTGCGGGAGGCGCTGCGGCTGGCGGGCGGGGCCTCGCACACCGCCGTCGAACTCGCGGAGGGCCTGATCGTCCAGCCGGAACGCATGCGGGCCGACCTCGACCTGACCGGCGGTGCCGTCGTCGCCGAACGGCTGGCCGTGATGCCGGCTCCGGTGCTCGGCAAGGTCCGCGCGAAGAAGCTGCTGACCGCCGCCTCCGCCGAGGCCGCCGACACCGGCCGCCCCCTCGGAAACATCCTGTCCGCCGACCCCGAACTGTCCGCCCGGTTCACCCCCGCCCACCTGTCGGACCTGCTCGACCCGGCCCGCTACACGGGCGCGGCCGAGGCATTGATCGACCGGGCCCTGCACAGATGGGCCCTGCACGGACACGAAGACCCGCGCGGTCGCGAGAGCAACGGAGGCACCCTGTGAGCACCGTGAGCCGGACGACGGAGAACCCGGCGGCGACGCCGTCCCGTTCCTGGCCCGTCCTCGTGGTCGTGGTCTGCGCGCAGATGCTGATCTGGCTGGACACCTCGATCCTCAATGTCGCCGTCACCACGCTCGCCGACCCGGTGGACGGTCTGGGCGCGACCCCCGGCGAACTGGAATGGGTGGCGAGCGCCTACACCCTGGTCGTCGCCGGCACCCTCTTCGCGGGCGGCGCGCTGGCCGACCGGTTCGGCCCCCGGAACACGCTCCTCGCCGGGCTCGCGCTGATCGGCGTGGCCTCCGGCGCGGGCGCGTTCGTGGACAGTCCGGCGTGGCTGATCGTGGCGCGCGCCTTCATGGGCGCGGGCAGCGGTCTGCTGATGCCCGCGACGCTGACGGTCATCGTGCAGAGCACTCCGGAGGAGAAACGCACCCGGGCGATCGCGATCTGGAGCTCGTCGAGCGGTCTCGGCGTGGCCGTCGGCCCGGTCGCGGGCGGGGCGCTGCTCAGTCACTTCTGGTGGGGTTCGGTGTTCCTGGTCAACGTGCCGATCGTCGCCCTGTGCCTGCTGGCGGTCGTGGCCGTCGTCCCCGACCTGGGCGGTTCCCGCCGCCGCGTCCTCGACCTACCGGGTCTCGCCCTGTCGGTGCTCGGCCTGGGCGGCGTGGTCTACGGCATCATCGAACTCGGCAACGGCCGGACCTGGTACGGCCCCCACGTGCTCCTGCCCCTGCTGCTGGGCGGCGTCCTGCTGGCCGTCTTCGTCGCCGGCCAGCGCCGGTCCCCGGCGCCCAGCCTGGACCTGCGGCTCTTCCGGCAGCCCGGCTTCACGGCCGGCAGCGTGGTGCTGCTGATCGCCTTCATGGCACTGGCCGGTCACCTGTTCTACGCGGCCTTCTACCTCCAGGGCCCCCGGGGGCTCTCCCCCGCCGACGCCGGCATGGTCATGATCGCCGCCGCGGTCGGCATCGTCCTGGGCAGCCAGGCCTCCCCGGCGCTGAGCCGCCGGCTGACCGCCCGCTGGACGGTCGCGTCCGGAGTCCTGGCCACCGCCGCCACCTATGTCGCCTACGCGTGGCTCGACGGGCGGACCCCGATCTGGGTGGTCGCCGTGCTGCTGTGGGTCCAGGGCTTCGGGATGGGCCTGGTCGGCACGCCGGTCACGGCGGTGATGATGCGCGGGGTGCCCCCGCAGCTCGTGGGCGCCGGCTCCGCCGTCAACAGCGTCACCCGGCAGGTCGGCGGCACCCTGGGCGTCGCGTCGGCCGGTTCGATCCTCTCCGGCGTCTACCGCGACCGAATGGCCGCCGCCGAACTGCCCGGCACCGCACGGGGCCTGTCGCGGGCCGCCGAGGACCAGGCCCGTACCTCCGCCGAGGGCGCCCGTGCCCTGGCCGATTCCCTGCGCCTGCCCGAACTGGCGGCCACGGCCGACCGCGCCTTCCTCGACGCGATGTACGCCGCCACCCTCACCGTCGCGGCCCTCGCCCTGGTCGGTTTCGCCGTGGCAGTCGTGGGCCTGCGCACCCGGGCGGCGCCACCACCACAGGACACCCGGCCGGTGGAGACCGGAAGCAAGGAGAGGGAAGCCCGATGACACAGCCGACAGCCCGTTCGGTCTTCGTCACCGGCGGGAACAGGGGCATCGGACTGGCCATAGCCCGCCGTTTCGCCGCCGCCGGTGACCAGGTCACGGTGACCTATCGGGGCGATGAGCCACCCGCGTCCGAGGGACTCCTCGCCGTACGGTGCGATGTGACGGACAGTCAACAGGTCGACCGGGCCTTCAAGGAGGCCGAGGCGGCGCACGGTCCGGTGACCGTCCTGGTCGCCAACGCGGGCGCCGCCCACGACCGGCTGCTGGTGCGGATGACCGAGGCGGACTTCACCTCCGTCATCGACACCAACCTCACCGGAGCCTTCCGTGTCGCCCAGCGCGCGGTGCGCGGCATGCTCCGGGCGGGCCACGGCCGGATCGTCCTGATCTCCTCCACGGCCGCCCTGCACGGCGCCCCCGGCCAGACCAACTACGCGGCGGCCAAGGCCGGCCTGGTCGGCTTCGCCCGTTCCCTGACCCAGGAACTCGGCGCCCGCGACATCACCTGCAACGTCGTCGCCCCCGGCCTCACCGAGACCGACATGAGCCGCGCCCTCACCCCCGAACAGCGCCGGGACCTCCTGCGGACCACCCCCGCCGGACGCCTCGGCCGCCCCGAGGAGGTCGCCGACGCGGTGGCCTTCCTCGCCGACGCGGGCTACATACGCGGCGCCGTGATCCCGGTCGACGGCGGCGCCGGCCTGGGCCACTGACCACCCGGCTACCGCCTGCCGCGCAGCTCCCGGTACTTGGCGACCAGCGCCTTCGTGGACCCGTCGAGCCCCGGTACCTCGGCCCCCTCCGTCAGCGCCGGCTCCACCCGCTTGGCGAGGACCTTGCCCAGCTCGACACCCCACTGGTCGAAGGAGTCGATGTTCCAGACCGCGCCCTGGACGAACACCTTGTGCTCGTACAGCGCGATCAGCTGCCCGAGGACCGACGGGGTCAGCTCCTTGGACAGGATCGTGGTCGTCGGGTGGTTGCCCTGGAACGTCTTGTGCGGCACCAGCTCCTCCGGCACGCCCTCGGCCCGTACCTCGTCCGGCGTCTTGCCGAAGGCCAGCGCCTGGGTCTGGGCGAAGAAGTTGGCCATCAGCAGATCGTGCTGGGCCTTGAGCTGTTCACCGAGCTCGGCGACCGGCTCGGCGAAGCCGATGAAGTCCGCCGGGATCAGCTTCGTGCCCTGGTGGATCAGCTGGTAGTACGCGTGCTGCCCGTTGGTCCCCGGCGTGCCCCACACCACCGGCCCCGTCTGCCACTCCACCGGCACCCCGTCCCGGCCCACATACTTGCCGTTGGACTCCATGTCCAGCTGCTGCAAGTACGCCGTGAACTTGGACAGGTAGTGGCTGTACGGCAGCACCGCGTGCGACTGCGCGTCGTGGAAGTTGCCGTACCAGATGCCCAACAGGCCCAGCAGGAGCGGCACATTGGACTCGGCGGGCGCCGTACGGAAGTGCTCGTCGACGATGTGGAACCCGTCGAGCATCTCCCGGAAGCGGTCCGGACCGATCGCGATCATCAGCGACAGACCGATCGCCGAGTCGTAGGAGTACCGCCCGCCGACCCAGTCCCAGAACTCGAACATGTTGGTCGTGTCGATGCCGAAGTCCGAGACCTTCCCGGCGTTCGTGGACAGCGCGACGAAGTGCTTGGCGACGGCGTCGGAGCCGGCCTTCAGCTCCGTGAGCAGCCAGTCCCGCGCCGAGGTCGCGTTGCTGATCGTCTCGATCGTGGTGAACGTCTTCGAGGCGATGACGAACAGCGTCTCCGCCGCGTCCAGATCCCGTACCGCCTCGTGCAGGTCGGCCCCGTCCACGTTCGACACGAAACGGACGGTCAGATCGCGGTCGGTGTAGGACCGCAGCACCTCGTACGCCATCGCCGGGCCCAGGTCGGAGCCGCCGATGCCGATGTTGACGATGTTCTTGATGCGCCGGCCGGTGTGACCGGTCCACGCGCCGGAGCGGACCCGCTCGGCGAAGGCGGTCATCTTGTCGAGGACGGCGTGCACAGCCGGCACGACGTTCTCGCCGTCGACCTCGATCATCGCGTCGCGCGGGGCGCGCAGTGCGGTGTGCAGGACGGCGCGGTCCTCGGTGGTGTTGATCTTCTCGCCGCGGAACATGGCGTCCCGCAGCCCGAACACGTCGGTCGCGGCGGCCAGCTCGCGCAGCAGCCGCAGCGTGTCGTCGGTGATCAGGTGCTTGGAGTAGTCGACGTGCAGATCGCCGACCTCCAGCGTGTACCCGGCGCCGCGCCCCGGGTCGGACGCGAACAGTTCGCGCAACTGCACCTCGCCCAGCTGCTCCCGGTGCTCGGCCAGCGCGGTCCACTCGGGAGTCTGGTTGAGCCTGGTACGGCTTTCTGCGTTCATCTGGGACTTCAGCCTTCTTTCCTACCTGGTCCTGCCTGTACCTTGCCCCGCTGCCGGTCCAACCTAATTGATCACAACGGAACACGAGCTGTCGTCGGGTCGTCGTCCGGCTCAACAACAGATACGTCCACTTTGAGCGCCGGTATCAGCGCGGCGACGGACAGGGCGAAGAAAGCGGCGGCGAGCAGGGCCGGGGTGTTCGGCCCCCAGGCCGTGACGACGCCGCCGCCCAGCAGTGCGCCCAGGGGCGCCCCGGCCACCCCGAGGGTCCGGAAGGCGGAGCTGACCCGGCCGAGCAGCTCGGCGGGGGTCCGCTGCTGCATCAGGGTCGTGGTGTTGATGTTCCACACCATCCCCATGGCGCCGAAGACGGCCAGGCTCGCCACCAGCGCCGCCAGACCGCGCACCGAGCCCATCACGACCAGCGCCCCGATCTGCACCACACCGGCCAGCAGCACGGCACGCACCCGCCCGGCGCGGGCCACCAGCCGCCCGTTCACCACTCCCCCGGCGAGGCTGCCGACCGTGTACGCGGTCATCGCCGCCGCGAACCCGGTGGTGCCCGCGTCCAGCCAGTCGGTCACCATTAGGACCAGCGTGGCGATGAGGGCGCCCATGCCCACATTGCACAGCGCGGTCGCGGCGCACAGCCCGCGCAGGGGCAGGTCCCGCCACAGCGCCCGCAACCCGGCGGCGATCTCCGCGCGCACGGTGCTGCCCTCAGGTCTCGGCTCCCGCTCGGGCAGGGCGACCTTCAGCGACGCCACCAGCGCGGCGGCCACCAGAAAGGTCACGGCGTCGGCCGCGAAGGGGACGGCGGCCCCGGCGGCGAGGAGCAGCGGGACGAGGGGCCCGGCGACCAGACCTCCGGCCATCCGCTGCCCGGTCAGCAGCCGGGCGTTGGCGCCGCCCAGCGCGTCGCGGTCCACCACGGCGGGCAGCAGTGCCGTCGCCGCGTTGTCGAAGAGCGTCTGGAGTGTGGTCAGTGCGAAGGCCAGCGCGATCAGCAGGCCGATCGAGGCATGGCCGAGCGCCACGGCGACCGCGAAGCCCGCCACCAGCAGACCGCGCCCAACGTCCACGACCCACATGGCCCGCCGCTGGTCCACCCGGTCGGCGACGGCCCCGCCGAGCAGCCCGAACACCAGCCATGGCAGATAACCGCAGGCCGTGACCGCCGCGACGAGCAGCGGCTCATCCGTCAGCGTCACCGCGAGCAGCGGCAGCGCGGCCGTACGCAGTGCGTCCCCGAAGCTCGACAACACCGCGGCACTCCGCAGCCGCCCGAAACCCCCGGTCATGGTCACGTGTCCCCCCGCACGATTCGTCGATGCACAAACCGTAGAGGGCACCACTGACAATCGACCTGACCAGCAACCTGGCAATACGCCTGGCAATCGATCTGACCAGCGGAGAAATGAAAAACGCGGGAATCGTGAGCCACCCGGCTCCTACCGCGTCCGGCCCCGCCCCGAACGCGTCCGGCCAGGCACCCTGGGTGCCCGGCCGGTGTCAACTCCTAGATCTCACCCCGCAGTTTGGCGAGCGCCTCGGCGAGGATCGCCTCGCCGTCCGCGTCGCTGCGCCGCTCCCGCACATAGGCGAGGTGCGTCTTGTAGGGCTCGGTGCGCGGTGGGTCCGGCGGGTTGTCCCGGTCCTGTCCGGCGGGGAAGCCGCAGCGCGGGCAGTCCCAGGTGTCGGGGACCTGCGCGTCGCTGGCGAAGCTGGGCTGGGTCTCGTGCCCGTTGGAGCACCAGAAGGAGATGCGCAGCCGGGGGGCGGACTCGCCGCGCTCGGCCTCGCCCATCGGCCCCGCCCCGACCCGGCTTCCTCGGATCGCGTTGCCACTTGCCACGGTCGTAACTCCCTGCGTAATGGTGCGGCGAAGCGAGTCGGCGTTTCGCTTCGCTGCGAGCGCCTCAGTCTACGTAAGGCCCAACGCGCGTCCAGTGATTGGAGTTACATCCCGCTCACAGACGCAAGCCCCATGATAGGCCGCGCTCGAAGTCGCGTACCCAGCATGGGGCTTTACGTGCGGAATGGTGCGTCCGTGACGCCAGTCAGTTGTTGACCTTCATCAGGATGCCGAGTACGACAATGCACGCGAACCACAACAGACCGACCACGACGGTGATCCGGTCCAGGTTGCGCTCGGCGACCGAGGAGCCACCGACGGACGACTGCATACCGCCACCGAACATGTCGGAGAGGCCGCCACCCTTGCCCTTGTGCATCAGCACCAGCAGCATCATCAGCAGGCTGAAGACGACCAGGGCGATCGAGAACCCCATAACCACGGCTGGACCAACTTCCTCGGATTCTGATGGACGACGGGGGCCGGCACCTGGTGCTGACCCCCGCAAGAGTACGACGTATCGCGCCCACGGCCTACTTACTGGTCCCGGAAGCGCACGATCTTGACGAACTCGTCCGTGTCCAGCGACGCGCCGCCGACGAGGGCGCCGTCGATGTCGGGCTGGGCCATGATCTCGGCGACGTTGCCGGCCTTGACGGAGCCGCCGTACTGGATGCGGATCTGGTCGGCGGTCTCCTGGGAGTACAGGTCGGCGAGCTTGCCGCGGATGGCCGCGCAGACCTCCTGGGCGTCCCCGGCGCCGCAGACCTTGCCGGTGCCGATGGCCCAGACGGGCTCGTAGGCGATCACGATGGTCTCGGCGTGCTCGGCCGGGACGTCCTTCAGGCCGCCCTCGACCTGGGCGAGGGTGTGGGAGACGTGGTTGCCCGCCTCGCGGACGTCCAGCTCCTCGCCGACGCACAGGATCGGGGTGAGGCCGTACTTGAAGGCGTTCTTGACCTTGGCGTTGACGAGCTCGTCGGTCTCGTTGTGGTACTGGCGGCGCTCGGAGTGGCCGATCGCCACGAAGGTGCACTTGAGCTTGGTCAGCATCGGGCCGGAGATCTCGCCGGTGTAGGCGCCGGAGTCGTGCGCCGAGACGTCCTGGGCGCCGTACTTGATCTTGAGCTTGTCGCCTTCGACCATGGTCTGGACGGAGCGCAGGTCGGTGAAGGGCGGCAGGACCGCGACCTCACAGGCCTCGTAGTCCTTGTCGGCGAGGGCGAAGGCGAGCTTCTGGACGTGGGCGATGGCCTCGAGGTGGTTGAGGTTCATCTTCCAGTTGCCCGCCATCAGCGGCAGGCGGCCTTTTTCAGCAGCAGTCATTGAGGGTCAGTCCTTAAGTGCGGCGAGGCCGGGGAGCGTCTTGCCCTCCAGGTACTCGAGGGAGGCGCCGCCACCGGTCGAGATGTGGCCGAACGCGTTCTCGTCGAAGCCCAGGATCCGCACGGCCGCGGCGGAGTCGCCGCCGCCGACGACCGTGAAGGCCTCGGAGTCGAGGAGTGCCTGGGCGACCGCCTTGGTGCCCTCGGCGAAATCGGGGTGCTCGAAGACGCCCATCGGGCCGTTCCAGAAGACGGTGGCGGCGTCGGTGATCTTCGAGGCATACAGCTTGTGGGTCTCCGGACCGATGTCGAGACCCATCTGGTCGGCCGGGATGGCGTCCGCGGCGACATCGGTGGGGTGGGCCGGAGCCTTGCTCTTCAGGTCCGGGAACGCGGGGGCGACCACGGCGTCGACGGGCAGGACCAGCTCGACGCCGGTCTTCTCCGCGCGCTCCAGGTACTCGGTGACGGCCGCGAGCTGGTCCTCCTGGACCAGGGAGCCGCCGATCTCGTACCCCTTCGCCTTGAGGAAGGTGAACGCCATGCCGCCGCCGATGAGGATGCGGTCGGCCTTGCCGAGCAGCTGGTCGATGACGGCGAGCTTGTCGGAGACCTTGGAGCCGCCGAGCGCGACCACGTAGGGGCGCTTGACGTCCTCGGTCAGCTTCTTCAGGACGCCGACCTCGGTGGCGATGAGGTGGCCCGCATAGTGCGGCAGGCGGGTCGGGAGGTCGAAGACCGAGGCGTGCCTACGGTGGACGGCGCCGAAGCCGTCACCCACGTAGACGTCGGCGAGGGCGGCCAGCCGGTCCGCGAAGGCGGCGCGCTCGGCGTCGTCCTTGGACGTCTCGCCGGCGTTGAAGCGGAGGTTCTCCACGACCGCGACCTGGCCGTCGGCGAGGCCCGCGACCGTGGCCGTGGCGGAGTCGCCGACCGTGTCCGTCGCGAACGCCACGTCGGCGCCCAGGAGTTCACCGAGGCGGGCGGCGGCCGGGGCGAGGGTGAAGGCGGGGTCCGGAGCGCCCTTGGGGCGGCCCAGATGGGAGGCGACGACGACCCGGGCGCCTGCCTCGGCCAGCGCCTTCACGGTGGGCAGCACGGCGCGGATGCGGCCGTCGTCTGCGATCTTTGCAGTAGCGGTGCCGTTTTCCAGCGGCACGTTGAGGTCGGCGCGTACGAAGACCCGCTTGCCGGCGACGCCGTCGGCGAGGAGTTCGTCGATCGTCTTCATTGAGAGGGCTCCCGAAGAGGACTTGTGGTGCTCGTGATCGTAGGAGGGCCGTTCGGTACGTGCCGCAGGGCTCGGGCGGCGCGTCCCTGCGCCGCCCGAGCCCTGCGTTCACATAGAGGTGCCTGCTCTGTCGGTCAGAGCTGGCCGCCGACGAAGACCGTGAGGTCGACGAGGCGGTTGGAGTAGCCCCACTCATTGTCGTACCAGCCGAGGATCTTCACCGAGTTGCCCTCCTGGACCATGGTCAGGGAGGAGTCGAAGGTGCAGGAGGCCGGGTCGCTGACGATGTCCGAGGAGACGATCGGGTCCTCGGTGTACGCCAGGTAGCCCTTGAGGTCGCCGTCCTCGGAGGCCTTCTTGAACGCGGCGTTGACCTCGTCCTTGGTGACTTCGCGCTGCAGCGTCACGACCAGGTCGGTGGCCGAGCCGGTCGGGACCGGGACGCGCATCGCGATGCCGTCGAGCTTGCCCTTGAGCTGCGGGAGGACCAGCGCGGTGGCCTTCGCGGCACCGGTGGTGGTCGGGATGATGTTCTCGGCGGCGGCGCGGGCGCGGCGCAGGTCCGAGTGCGGGAAGTCCAGGATGCGCTGGTCGTTCGTGTACGCGTGGACCGTCGTCATCAGGCCCTTGACGATGCCGAAGTTCTCGTCGAGGACCTTGGCCATCGGCGCCACACAGTTGGTGGTGCAGGAGGCGTTGGAGATGACGTGGTGGTTGGCCGCGTCGTACTTGTCCTGGTTGACACCCATCACGATGGTGATGTCCTCGTCCTTGGCCGGAGCCGAGATGAGGACCTTCTTGGCGCCGCCGGTGATGTGCTTCTCGGCGTCGGCCTTCTTGGTGAAGATGCCGGTCGACTCGATGACGATGTCGACGCCGAGCTCGCCCCACGGGATGTCGGCGGGGTTGCGCTCGGAGAGCACCTTGATGGTGTGGCCGTCGACGGTGATCGTGTCGGCGGTGTGCGACACCTCGGCCTTGAGTCGGCCCAGGATGGTGTCGTACTTCAGGAGGTGTGCGGTGGTCGCGGTGTCACCCAGGTCGTTGACAGCCACGATCTCGATGTCTGCACCCTGCTCCAGCAGCGCGCGGAAGTAGTTACGACCGATGCGGCCAAAGCCGTTGATGCCTACGCGGATCGTCACGAACCGATCTCCTCGTTGGTACGCCGGCTCAGCGCCGGCGAGCTGTATGGGATGTCCCCGACCGCCTCCGACCCTACCCCCCAAGGGCCCGTCCAGTGACATCGAGATGCCCTATACATGCCGGTGCGGTCCGTACTCACCAGTAGGGGTACGGACCGCCCGGCTTTTGCAAGGTGATTACCTTTTGAGCGGCCCTCCGATCATCTGATTCCAGATGATCGGAAGGGCCGCTCACGGGCCTCTCATCAGCCGTTCGGCACAGTCGGCGCTCAGTTCTTCAGAGCCGCCAGCGCCTTGCCGAGCAGCGCCGTCCGGTCGGCCGCCGCGGTGACCTGCTCCAGGCCGAAGCCCAGCAGCACGGTGTCGTCCGTGGTGACCGCGCCGTACGTCTTGAAGAGTTCACCGGACAGGCCCCAGTCCTTCACGACCGCCGGGCTGCCCGCGGGCGGGCCGGGGACGCTCCAGGCACCGAGCGACGTCTCGAAGCCCTCGGTCGCACCGGCCGCGCCGCCGATGACGACGGTGGCGTTGTCGGCGAGGACGCCGCGACCGCCGCTGCCGGGGTCGGTGATGTAGCCGAGCGACACCTCGACGGTCTTCCCCGCGTACGCGGACAGGTCGAACTCGACCTGCTGCCAGCCGTCGGAGGCCCCGGTGAAGCTGTTCCAGGAGCCGCTGGTCCCGCTCGGCGTGCAGCCGCCCGCGCCCAGGGTCAGGTACCGCTTCAGGGCCGGGTGGCCCTGGATGAAGTACCCGGCCTCGCACTCGGCCGGCACGGCGGTGGAGGTGGCGCCGCCGGCCTCCGGCAGCGTCGTCCAGTCGTCCGCTCCGGCCGTGTGCGCCTCGAGGACCGCGTGGTCGTAGCCCTCCTCGGTGCTCCACAGGAGCTGGGTGCGCAGTGTCGGCTTGTCGGCCGCGGCCACCGAGGTGAGGTCGATGGTGCGGGTGAGGCGGTTCCAGGCGTAGTCGGTGTGCGTGACGGCGGCCATGGACGCGCCCTCGTACGGGCCGTACGGGTTCACGGTCCCGGGGTACTGGCCCGCGCCGGCGCTCGCGAACTGCGGGAACGTCTCCACGGGCAGGGCGTCCGAGGTGATGCCGAAGGATCCGGCGGTGTTCAGCGGGTTGCCCGGCGCGTCGCCGAGCGTGCCCGTGAAGCCGCCGAGCTTGCTGAGACCCGCGAAGGCCTTGGCGTCGGGCAGAGAGGTACGGCTGTAGGCGCCCAGGTAGTACTGGCTGAAGTCGTTCGACAGCGTGCCGCCGCCGAGGTCGACCGCGCCGCCCGCGCTCTCGCCCGCCTCGATCAGCTTGCCGCCCTCGTTGAGGTAGGCGCGCAGTTCGAGCTGGGTGGCGACGCCGGGTCGCACGGCGCCCGTGTAGTGGACGGCCTGCTTGAAGTGCTTCAGTACGCCGAGCGCGTCGGGGGCGCCCAGGGTCGCGACGTCCCAGACGAGCGCCTTCTTGCCGTTGGCCTTCAGCGCGTCCACATAGGCCTGCGCCTGGGTCGCGGTCGCGCCCTCCTCGGCGACGACGAGCGTGTCGGCCTTGGGTCGCTCGGCGATCGTGTACGTGAAGCGCTTGCTGGTGGTGGGCTTCCCGGCCTTCGTCTCACCGGTGAACCACACCTCGACCTTGTCGCCCGGTTCGCCGTCCTGCACCTTGGCCCGGTACTCGTCGAAGTAGAGGTTGTCCTCGCCGCCGAACGTCTCGCCGCCCTTCCATGCCTTGAGCGTCTGGTCGTACGTACGGCCGCGGCCGTTGACCCGGTACTTCAGTTCCTTGTCCCGCACGGACCGGCGCGCTACGACGGATATCTCCTGGTCAGCGCCGCGCGAGTACGACGTGGTGAAGCCGGCCGGGGTGAAGTCGGGGGCGTCGACGCCGACCGAGGACTTCGGCTGGTCGGGCTTGACCGCGGACTCGGCGACGGAGAGCGCGAACGGGATGTTCTTCTCGAACTCCTGCTCGATCAGCTTCTCGTCGTCCGGGAACGTGAAGACCGAGGCGCAGTCCTCGGGCTTCCAGGCGTCGTCCGGGTGGATGTTCGACACGGTCTGGCACGTCGACATCTCGGGGGTGAACATCGCCGTGCCGTTGACGTTGGCCGCGTGGCCGTCCGCCTCACCGTTGGTGGTGTACAGCTCGGAGGAGAGCTGGGGGTGGTAGCCGGGGATCGCGGAGTTCTCCGGTGTGCCGGCCAGCGACTCGTAGAGCACGTCGTCCGGGGTGGGGCTCGCCACCTGCCAGCCGACCCCGTAGAGGAGGAGTTCGGCGGCCGAGTGGTAGTTGATGCCGTACTCGAAGCCGATGCGCTTCTCGAAGGCGTCCAGGGCCTTCGTCTCGGGCTCCGAGTTGGGGCCGCCACCGCGGTAGGTCTCGCTGGTGGGGGCCGGGGACGAGCCCTCGTCGTCGTAGCCCCACTTGTAGGCGAAGTTGCGGTTGAGGTCGACGCCGTCGCCGACCGTGATGGCGTTGTCGCCGTTGATGTCCCGCAGGTTCTTGCGCCACTGGCGGCCCGCGGTGTCCCGGTGCGTGAAGTCGTAGCCGTCCGGGTTGGCGGAGATCACGAACCACAGCTCGGTGGTGTCGACGATCTTCTTGATCCGCTTGTCCGTCTTGTAGTTGTCCAGGTAGTGGTGCATCAGCCGCCGGGTCATCTCCGGCGTGATCCACTCCCGCGCGTGCTGGTTGGACATGTACAGCACGGACGGCTTGGCGCCGTCCTTGGTCTTCTTCGCGTTCTTGGTGAGCTTGACCGCGAGGATGTCCTGCCCCTGCAGGGACTTGCCGATGGAGACCACCTTGGTCAGGGACGGGTTCTCCTGGCCCGTGCGGACGATCTCCTCCTTGATGTTGCCCGCGCCGCTGTAGGGGCGGAAGACCCCGTCACCGGCGGCGGACACGCGGGCCTGAGCCTTGCTGGTGAGCTTGTGCTCCTCGAGCTCGACGCCCTGCTCCTCCAGGGCCCCCGCCTGCTTGTCGGTGAGGTAGACCTCGACCGAGGCGGTGCCCTTCTCCGGCGCTTGCTCACTGAGTTCGTGGCCGTCCTGCCCGGCCGCGAGCAGCAGGGGAATCTGCTGCTTCGTCACCTCGGCGCGGAAGACCTTGACTTCCTCGGCCTCGGAGCCGTCGTTCTCGGCCGCCTGGGCCAGTGGTGCGAGTCCCGCACCGCCGCCCAACAGGAGCGCGCCCGTGGCGAGGATCGCTCTCGCTCTTCGTCTCATGAGCCCCCCTTGCAGTGATTCGCCACAATGGCGAACAGACGCCAGGCTCATGTCAGATCTCAGTCAAGTCAAGGGTGTCTCACAGGCCACTCACGTATTTCACGCAGAATGAAGAAACCGGTGCCGCCGCCCTCCAAGTGGGCGTCGGCACCGGCGAGTTGGACCTTCCTGACGTCCTGTCACCCCACGAGGTTCTCGGCCATCTCCTCGGTGAGGCTGGACTCGGTGCTGGGGATGCCGAGGTCCGAGGCGCGCTTGTCGGCCATGGCAAGAAGCCGCCGGATACGGCCCGCGACGGCGTCCTTGGTGAGCGGCGGGTCGGCGAGCGCGCCCAGCTCCTCAAGGGAGGCCTGCTTGTGCTCCATGCGCAGCCGGCCGGCGGCCGCGAGATGCTCGGGCACGTCGTCGGCGAGGATCTCCAGGGCCCGGCCCACCCGGGCGCCGGCGGCTACTGCGGCACGGGCCGAGCGGCGCAGGTTGGCGTCGTCGAAATTGGCGAGCCGGTTCGCCGTGGCCCGGACCTCGCGGCGCATCCGCCGCTCCTCCCACGCCAGCACGGAGTCATGCGCGCCGAGGCGGGTCAGGAGCGCGCCGATCGCGTCCCCGTCCCGTACGACGACCCGGTCCACGCCCCGTACCTCGCGGGCCTTCGCGGCGATCGACAGCCGGCGGGCGGCGCCGACCAGCGCGAGGGCGGCCTCCGGGCCCGGGCAGGTCACCTCCAGGGAGGAGGAGCGGCCGGGCTCGGTGAGCGAGCCGTGCGCCAGGAACGCGCCACGCCAGGCCGCCTCCGCGTCGCAGGTGGCCCCGGAGACGACCTGCGGGGGCAGGCCCCGGATGGGTCTGCCACGGCCGTCCACCAGACCCGTCTGGCGGGCCAGCTGGTCACCGCCGGCGACCACCCGGACCACATAACGCGAGCCCCGGCGCAGTCCGCCGGGTGCCATCACGATCAGTTCCGAGCTGTGGCCGAAGATCTCCAGGATGTCCCGCTTGAGGCGGCGGGCCGCCATCGCCGTGTCCAGCTCCGCCTCGATCACGATGCGGCCGCTCACCAGGTGCAGCCCGCCCGCGAACCGCAGGATCGCCGAGACCTCCGCCTTTCTGCAGCAGGTCCGGGTGACGGGTAGCCGGGAGATTTCGTCCTTCACCGCTGCCGTCATCGCCATGGGCCGATCCTTCCATGCATCCGAAAAATACGGTCGTACGCGGCGGCCAACAGCTCCGGATCATGTCGCGGAGATCCATCGGTCCGAGCCACCGGCGCCAGCTCGACCGCGGCACCGAACCGTTTGGCGGCGTCGGTCAGGGAATCGCGATCGGGCACGGCGGCCTCGTCGGCCAGCACCACGTCCAGGGCGAGTTTAGGGGCGTGTCGTGCCAAAACCTCCAAATGACGCTGCGGGGAGAAGCCATCGGTTTCTCCCGGTTGCGGAGCGAGGTTCAACGGCAGCACGAGCCGGGCCTTGGTCTCGGTGAGGGCGTCGAGCAGTTCGGGCACGAGCAGATGGGGGATCACGGAGGAGAACCAGGAGCCGGGGCCGAGCACCACCCAGTCGGCGTCCAGGACCGCCGCCACCGCCTCGGGCACGGCGGGCGGGTCGTGCGGGACGAGGTGCACGGACTGCACCTCGCCGGGGGTGAGGGCGACGGTTGCCTGCCCCCGTACGGTGTCGACGTCGTCCGGGCGGGCCGGGTCATGGCCCTTGACCAGGGCCTGGAGCTCCAGAGGCACGGCCGACATGGGCAGTACGCGGCCCTGGGCACCGAGGAGCCTGCCGACCAGGTCGAGGGCCTGGACGTGGTCGCCGAGCTGCTCCCACAGGGCGACGATCAGCAGATTGCCGACCGCGTGCTCGTGCAGGTCGCCCTTGGACTCGAAGCGGTGCTGGATGACGCGGGCCCAGGTCTGGCCCCAGTCGTCGTCGCCGCACAGCGCGGCCAGCGCCTTGCGCAGGTCGCCGGGCGGCAGGACACCCAGCTCGTCGCGGAGGCGCCCGCTGGAGCCGCCGTCGTCGGCCACGGTGACGACGGCCGTGAGGTCGCCGGTGATCCGGCGCAGGGCGGCGAGGGAGGCGGACAGGCCCATGCCGCCGCCGAGCGCGACGACCTTGGGCTGGGCGCCCCGGCGGCGCGGCTTGGCCCCGCGGGCCTCGGCGGGCCTGCCGCTCCGGCCCTCGGGGGTGACCCGACGCAGCAGGCCCAGCCGCGAAGCGGTACGTCCGGTCACTCGCGCCCCATGTCCCGGTGCACGACCACGGTCTCGACGCCCTGGGAGGCGAGGCGGGCGGCGAGCTTCTCGGAGGTGGCGACCGAACGGTGCTTGCCGCCGGTGCAGCCGACCGCGATGGTCACGTACCGCTTGCCCTCGCGGCGGTAGCCGGCGGCGATCATCTGGAGCAGCTCGGTGTAGCGGTCGAGGAACTCCTTGGCGCCGGGCTGGTTGAAGACGTACGCGGAGACCTCCTCGTTGAGGCCGGTGTACGGGCGCAGCTCCGGGACCCAGTGCGGGTTGGGCAGGAAGCGCATGTCCACGACCAGGTCGGCGTCGACCGGGAGGCCGTACTTGAAGCCGAAGGACATGACGGTGGCCCGCAGCTCGGGCTCCTCGTCGCCGGCGAACTGGGCGTCCATCTTGGCGCGCAGCTCGTGCACGTTCAGGCTGGAGGTGTCGATCACCAGGTCGGCGTCGCCGCGCAGCTCGCGCAGCAGTTCCCGCTCGGCGGCGATGCCGTCGACGATGCGGCCGTCGCCCTGGAGGGGGTGCGGGCGGCGCACCGACTCGAAGCGGCGGACCAGGGCGTCGTCGGAGGACTCCAGGAAGACGACCCGTCGGGTGACGTGCTTGGTCGCCAGGTCGGCGAGGGAGTCGCGGAGGTTGTCGAAGAAGCGGCGGCCTCGGACGTCGACGACGACCGCGATCCGGGCCACGTTGCCCTGGGAGCGGGCGCCGAGCTCCACCATGGTGGGGATCAGGGCGGGTGGCAGGTTGTCGACGACGAACCAGCCGAGGTCCTCCAGACACTTGGCGGCCGTGGACCGTCCGGCGCCGGACATGCCGGAGATGATGACCAGCTCGGGGATGGCCGCCTCGGGGACCCCGGCTGTTTCGATGCCCGTACTCACGTGTGCTCCGTCTTCCTGTGGCGCTGGGTGGGAGGCATGGTCGCCTGCCGCGCTGTGCGCTTCCCCGCGCTCCGCTGTGTGCTCTTGGTGCTGTTCTTCCGGACGCTCTGGGCGCTCGGAGGGTTCTGGGCGCTCGTCGTGCTCGGTCATGTCTCCTGCCCTCGCCGCCGGTCCGGGGCGCCCGCGGCCACGGGCTCCCCAGAGGGGTCCACCGTCGTGTCGGGCTCCTCTTCCTCCATGATCTCTCCAGTGGCCGTGTTCACGGCGGGTACGGCCGGGGCCGCTCCGGCGAGGGCCGCGGCGATGGTCTCGGCCGTCTTGCGGCCTATGCCGGGGACCTCGCGGATCTGGTCGATCGTCGCGGAACGCAGCTTCTTCAGTGAGCCGAAGTGCTTGAGCAGCGCCTGCTTGCGAGCCTCCCCGAGCCCGGGCACGTCGTCCAGGGGGCTCGCCCGGAAGCGCTTGGCGCGCTTGGTCCGCTGATAGGTGATGGCGAAGCGGTGGGCCTCGTCGCGGACGCGCTGGAGCAGGTAGAGGCCCTCGCTGGTGCGGGGCAGGACCACCGGGTCGCTCTCGCCGGGCACCCAGACCTCCTCCAGGCGCTTGGCGAGGCCGCACACGGCGATGTCGTCGATGCCCAGTTCGTCGAGGGCCCGCCGGGCGGCGGCGACCTGCGGCTGTCCGCCGTCGACGACGACGAGCTGGGGCGGGTAGGCGAAGCGCTTGGGACGGCCGTCCTCCTCGGTGAGAGCGTCCTCGCCCTCGGCCCACTCGCCGGTCTTCTCCTTCTCGGCGAGGTACCGCTTGAAGCGGCGGGCGATCACCTCGTGCATGGAGCGGACGTCGTCCTGGCCCTCGCCGTGCCAGACCTGGGTGTCTGCGACCCGGCCCTTGATCTGGAAGCGGCGGTACTCGCTCTTGCGGGCCAGCCCGTCCTCGAAGACGACCATGGAGGCCACGACGTCGTCGCCCTGGAGGTGGGAGATGTCGTAGCACTCGATCCGGAGCGGGGCGCTGTCCAGGTCGAGGGCCTCGGAGATCTCCTCCAGGGCGCGGGAGCGGGTGGTGAGGTCGGAGGCGCGCCTGGTCTTGTGCAGGACGAGCGACTGCTGGGCGTTGCGCTCCACGGTCTCCATGAGGGCCTTCTTGTCGCCCCGCTGCGGGATGCGCAGGGAGACATTGGCCCCGCGGCGCCCGGTGAGCCATTCCTGCACGGGCCCGACGGGGTCGGGCAGCGCCGGGACGAGGACCTCCTTGGGAACGGAGTCGCCGCTCTCCTCGCCGTAGAGCTGCTGGAGCGCGTGTTCGACGAGGTCACCGGTGGTGACGGCCTCGACCTTGTCGGTGACCCAGCCGCGCTGGCCGCGGACGCGTCCGCCGCGGACGTGGAAGATCTGGACGGCCGCCTCCAGCTCGTCCTCGGCGAGGGCGATCAGGTCGGCGTCGGTCGCGTCGGCGAGCACGACCGCGTTCTTCTCCATGGCCTTCTTCAGGGCCTCGATGTCGTCGCGCAGCCGGGCTGCCCGCTCGTACTCCATCTCCTCGGCCGCGTCCGTCATCCGCTGTTCGAGGCGCCGGATGTAGGTGCCCGTCCGGCCGGCCATGAAGTCGCTGAACTCCTCGGCCAGTTCGCGATGGTCCTCGGCGGAGATCCGCTCGACGCAGGGGGCCGAGCACTTGCCGATGTAGCCGAGGAGACAGGGGCGGCCGGTGCGGGCCGCGTTCTTGAAGACGCCGGCCGAGCAGGTGCGGACGGGGAAGACGCGCAGCAGGAGGTCGACGGTGTCGCGGATCGCCCACGCGTGCGCGTACGGCCCGAAGTAGCGCACGCCCTTCTTCTTGTGACCACGCATCACCTGGACCCGGGGGTACTGCTCGCTCATGGTGACCGCGAGGTAGGGGTAGCTCTTGTCGTCGCGGTACTTGACGTTGAACCGGGGGTCGAACTCCTTGATCCAGGAGTACTCCAGCTGAAGCGCCTCGACCTCCGTGGACACCACGGTCCACTCCACGGAGGCGGCCGTGGTGACCATGGAGCGGGTGCGCGGGTGGAGGCCTGCCAGGTCCTGGAAGTAGTTGGCCAGGCGCTGGCGCAGGCTTTTCGCCTTCCCGACGTAGATCACCCGGCGGTGCTCGTCGCGGAATTTGTACACCCCGGGTGAGTCCGGGATCTGGCCCGGACTGGGGCGGTAGCTGGAGGGGTCGGCCATGTTCCACACCCTACTGGCGGGCACCGACATCACGGCGGCCCTGTGGACAGAGGGGCACTCCCCCCGGGCGGCCGCTAGCGGGTCTCCAGGAAGGTCAGTACGGCGAGGACGCGGCGGTGGTCGTCGGGCTCCTCGGGCAGCCGCAGCTTGCCCAGGATGCTGCGGACGTGCTTCTCGATGGTGCCCTCGGTGACCCACAGGCGTCTGCCGATGCCGGCGTTGGAGCGGCCCTCGGCCATGAGACCGAGCACCTCGCGCTCCCGGTTGCTGAGCATGGACAGCGGGTCGTCGCGGCGCTGGGCGGCGACCAGCTCCTGCACCAGGGAGGGGTCGACGACGCAGCCGCCCCGGCGGATGCGGTCGAGGGTCTCCAGGAACTCGTCCACGACGGTGATCCGGCTCTTGAGCAGATAGCCGATGCTGCGGCCGCCGGCCAGCAGTTCCAGGGCGTCCTCGACCTCCACGAACGCCGACAGGACCAGGATCCCGACCGTGGGATACCGCTCCCGGATGGTGCCGGCCGCTTTCAGGCCCTCGGTCGACTGGGTCGGCGGCATCCGGATGTCGACGATCGCGATGTCCGGAAACTCGCTCTCGACCAGGTCCATGAGCCCGCCGGCATCCCCGGCCTGGCCCACCACCTCGTAGCCGACGCGCTCACAGAGGCTCGCCAGCCCCTCCCGCAGAAGCACGTCGTCGTCCGCGAGCACCACCCGCCCGCGCACCGGATGCTGATCGGCGTCCATGGTCTCGGCCTCCCCCTCGCCCGCCCTGTTCAGTTCGTCCCGACAGCCTGCCTGAACACGGGTCTTACGGCTAGCTGGAAGCCTAGTTGGGGGCGGGCCGTGACGACACCGGAACGTCGAGGCGTCATCCTCGAAGCGGTGCGGTCGCGGGTGGACCGACCGCCTCGATCGAGAGGTGGTCACCGGTCCGACCCGTCCCCGAGCCGGACGGCCGTCTCCGCCGTCCGACCCGACCGCCCGGAACGTACGCCCGTACCGAGTCCCGTACTCCCCCCCTTGAATCGGGTCTCACCGCATACGTTCCGGGCGGTCACCCAGGCGGCAGAACGGCCTCGGTCGCCGTCGCGGGCGGCGTCAGCGGCAGACGCACCCGCAGCGTCGTACCGCCGCCCGGCGGGCTGGCCACGGTCAGCCGGCCGCCGATCGCCTCGACCCGGTCGATCAAACCGATCAGCCCCGAACCCTTGTCCGGTTCCGCTCCCCCGACGCCGTCGTCGCGGATGACCAGCTCCAGTACGCCCGAGTGCTCCTCGGCCGCCACGGTCACCACGCTCGCGCGCGCGTGCTTCACCGCGTTGGTGAGGCACTCGGAGGTGACGTAGTAGGCGGCCACCTCGACCTGTTCCGAGAAGCGGGCGCCGACGAATCCGAGGTCGAGTTCCACGGGGACGGCGCAGCGGCGGGCCAGGGTGCGCAGGGCGGGGCCCAGGCCGCCCTTGGAGAGGACGGACGGGTGGATGCCCCGGGCCACCTGGAGCAGGTCCTGGAAGGTGTCGTCGAGGCCCTTGCCCAGGTGGGTGAGTTGCTGAGCCAGTTCCGACGAGCCGTCCTCGACCAGGGTCTCCGTCATCCGCAGCTCCAGCTGGAGGGAGACCAGGCGCTGCTGGACGCCGTCGTGCAGGTCGCGTTCGATACGGCGTCGGGAGGCGTCCCCCGCGGCCACCACGCGCGCGCGTGAGGCGGTCAGCTGGGCGCGGCTGTCGGCGTTGGCGATCGCGGTGGCGATCAGTTCGGTGAAGTCGGCGAGCCGGGACTCGGTGCCGGGCAGCGGGTCGAGCAGCGAGGCCGCGACCACGACCCCCCACAGCCTGCCCTCGACGACGATGGGGGCGCCCACGGCGGTGTCCGACCGGGCGGCGCAGCCGGTCCTGGCCACCTCGTCGATCGCCGTGCGGGCCGCCTCGCGCCGGGTCATCTGTGCGATCTCGGCGCTCGCGTCGGCCCGCGCGTGCGCGATGCCGAGGACCGAGACCCCGCCGTCGGGCTCGTACCGCAGGACGGCGGCGGCCGTGCCCAGCAGGGACCCCACCTCCTGCGCCACCGTCGCGAACACGTCGGACGGCGGCACACCGCGCGCGACGGCGGTGGCGACCCGGCGCAGCGCGGTCTGTTCGAGGGCGGCCCGGCGGCTCTCGGTGACGTCGCGGGCGGCGGCGTAGACGAGCCCCTCCTCGGGGACCGGCCGGGCGCTCCACTGCAGCCAGCACTCGGTGCCGTCGGCACGCATGTACCGGTTGACGAACTCGGCGACATGGGTGCCGATCGCCAGCCGCGCCATGGCCTCCCGGGTGCTGTCCCGGTCCTCCTCGTGGACGAAGTCCAGCAGCGGCCGGGAGGTCAGCGTCTCGATCGGGTACCCCAGGGTGCGTTCGAACGCCGGGTTGACGCGCTTGAAGTAGCCGTCGACTCCGCTGATGCACAGCAGGTCCAGGGAGAGGTTGAAGATGCCCTCCAGTTCCCGTTCGGCCCGTCGGCGGCGGCCGTGGGCGGCGGCGAAGGACGCCATGGTGCCGTTCATGCCGCCCAGCAGCTGGGCCCAGGTGCCGTCGAAGGAGTGGACGTCGGCCCGGTGTTCGAGACGGCCCGCGTCGATCGCCGTGTTCATGGCCCGGATCTCGCCGGCCAGCCTCTCGCTGGTCACGCGCAGCTCGCGGAACGTGTCGGCGACGTCCCCGAGTTCGTCGCGTCCCGCGTAGCGGATGTCGTACGAGAGATCGCCGTCCGAGAGGGCCCGGGCGCCCTCGGAGACCTGGCCGAGGGGGCGGGTGATCGAGCGGCGCAGGGCCAGCGCGAGGACGGTGACCAGGCCCAGGACGGCCAGGGAGACGGTCAGTTCGGTGACGGCCTGGGTCCGGGTGGCGCGCAGGTCGCGGTCGGCGGTCTCGGCGAGTTCGCGCGCGGCCCGGCCCTGGATGCCGCGCAGGGCGTCGACGTAGGCCCCGGAGTCGGCCAGCCAGCGGTCGTACGAGGGCCATTCGGCGGGCCGGGAGTCGGTGTCGGCGAGCAGGTCGCGGGCCTTGCGGACGGCGCGGCCGGGGGCCCGGAACATCACGGTGTGCAGTTCGGCCTCCAACTCGTCCGAGGCGGTCTGCCGGAACGCCCTCAGCTGGGCCTTCTCCAGTTCGGTCCAGCGGCCCGCGGTCGCGGTGGGGGGTCCGTCGGCGGGTGCGTGGAACAGGATGGCGAGTTCCGCCCGCTCCTTCTCGGCGGCGGCGATGGCCCGCGCCATCGCGACATGGGCGTCGGCCGCGCGGCCCGAGGCCCTCGTCGGACGCCCGGATTCGAGGGCGGCGACGATGTCCAGGAGGGTGTTCTCGACGACCTCGTACCCCTGGGCCACAGTCTGCGCGTCCAGCGAGGCGGTGCCCGTCTGGACCCGCAGCGCGTGCAGTTGCCGGCGTACGGCGTCGAGGCCCCCGGCGACGTCGGAGCCCGGCCGGTCGACGGCGTCCTCGAAGGCCCGCCCCAGTGCGTTGTCGGTGGTCCGCTGGGCGTCGGACCGCCCGCGCAGCGTCTCCGGTTCGGCGCTCAGCCGGGCCTCGACCGCCGCGATCCGTTCCCGTGCGACGGCGTCGGAGACCTCGCCGGTCGCGAACGACACCACGATCGCGGTGTCGAAGTCGCGCAGGGTCCGCGCCTTCTCCCACTGGGTCACGGCGGCGAACGCCGTGACGACCAGCAGGCCGGTGACGGGCAGCAGGACGAGCAGCATCAGTTTGGGGCCGACGCGCAGCCGGGACAGGAACGGGACGGAGCCCACGGCCGCGGCGGGACGCGGGGCGGGGACTCGGCGGCGGGAGGGCAGGCGGAGCACGGCCGGGCCTCACGGTCCGGTCGGGGGGTAGTGGCAGCGGTCCGCCAGTTCCTGGCCAACGGCACGCGCCGCCTCGTCCGGGGCGGGCCGGACGGGGGCTCCCCGCATGATCTCGAAGAACACCCGTGCGAACGCCCACGCGAAGGCCGCGGTGATCGCCGCGTAGGCGGGGGTCTGCGGCCGAAGGCGGGCGCTCTCGCCGCACGACTGTCCGACGTCGAGGCGCCCGGGGCCGCCCTCGACGAACGCCTCGGTACGTTCGATCCCGGTGCCGGTGGCGGGTATCCCGCCGTTGACGAGCCTGACCTCGCCGTCGTCCTGGGATGTGTTGAACGCCCGCACCTGGGCGCGCACGGCAGCCGGTTCCCCTCGGGTTGACGGTGTGTGGAACCGCATCGTGAGGTGCGCGGGGGCGTCGATCCGCCCGCCGCAGGTCGCGTCGGCGGCCCGCCGGGTGTCCTCGGTGCCGTCTTCACCGACGTCGCGGCCCGAGAGGAGCGGGGCCGCGCGCAGCAGATGCGCCGACAGGGTACGGCCGGGTGTTCGCGGAGCGGTGGGTCGATCAGGTGTTCGCCGAGTGGTGGGCGGGTCGGGTGTCGCCAGCGCGGTGGACCGGCCGGACGCCGCCGGCACGGTGGGCCCGCCGAACGCCGCCGGCACGGTGGACCGGCCGGGCAATCCCGGAGCGCTCCGCCGGGATTCGGCGGGGCGGCTCACGGCCCGCTCTTCGGGTATCCGTCGTGGGCGGCCAGGTCCTGGTCGATGGCCTCGACCGCCCGGTCCAGCGTCCGCTGAGCGGGGGCGCCCGCGAAGACGATCTCGGCGACCGCGCGCGCGAAGGCATCGGTGACCGCCGGGTACGCCGGTGTCTGCGGCCGGGGCCGGGCGACCCCGCTGCGCAGCTGCTCGATGAACAGCCGCTCCGCGCCGTCCTCGTCGTACAGCGGGGAGAGCTTCACCGCGCGTTCCGTCGCCGGGATGGCGCCGTTGGCCTCGCTCATCCTGACCACCTGCTCCGGCTGCAACAGGTACTCCAGGAAACGCCACACCGCGTCGCCGTCGGCGCCCCCGGAGGGGATGCCCCACTGCCAGGAACCCATGCCCGTGACGGTACCCCTGCCGAAGTCGGGCAGCGGCACGATCGCCACGTCGCCTGGGTGCGCCTCGCTGTACTCGCCGTACTTCCAGTGCCCCATCCAGGAGATGACGCTGCGGCCCTTCACGAACGCGCTCTTGTCCACGCTCTCGTCGACGTATCCGTCCTCGACCCAGCTCTGCATGGTGGTGAGCGCCCCGACGGACTCGGGGCCGTTGAGGAACCCGTCGGCCGTGCGGAACTCCTCGGGGTCGATGAGGTCGCCACCCGCCGACCACACGGCCGGTGCGTAGGCATAGGTGTTCCACTCGTCGGGGCGCGCCGAGTCGGCGAAGTTCAGGTCCAGCGGCGCCTCGTAGCCATCCGCGCGCAGCTTGCGCAGGATCTCCGTCAGCTCGTCGGCGGTCCAGGCGTCGCCGGTGCCCTTCGGGACGCGGACGCCCGCCTTCTTGAGGACCGAGGGCCGTACGTACAGGCCGAGCCCGGAGTCGAAGGTGCCGACTCCCCACAACCGCTTGTCATAGGTGCCCTGTCGGCGGATCGAGGGGAGCAGATCGCCGCGGACCTTGGCGGGTACGCAGGAGTCGATCGGTTTGAGCGTGCCGGACCAGGCGTAGCTGTAGAGGTTCGCGCCATCGAAGTCGAGCAGGTCGGGCAGGTCGCCGCTGGCGGCCGCGGACAGGACGAGTTCGGTGTACGGGCGCTGCTCGGGCAGGGTGACCAGCTCGACCCGCACCTGCGGCTGGGCCCTGTTGAACTCCTTGACCTGGCTCTTCAGTGTGCTCAGTTCACCGCTCTGCCCCGCGTGGAACCACATCGTGATGTGGGCGGTGCCGTCGATCCTCCCGTCGCAGGTGGTGTCACCCGCGGCTTTGTCCCCCTCGGTCGACTCGCCGTCCCCACCCGCGCTGCACCCGGCCAGCAGCAGGACGGCCGCCGACAGCCCCGCAAGCAGGGCACGGCGGACACGGCATCTTCCGAGGTCCCGGTACGGCGTATTCATCGCGCACCCCCACTCGACCGGACAACACGGTCCCCAGGGCAGCGACATGCTACTCCTCGTGTCACGTTCGAATCCCTGGGTGAGAGCGAACCCGTTGATCCACAGGACTTCAGCACATTCCCGCTAACGGGAATCCGGTGGCGCCGACACTTTCCCGCTAGCCGGAATGTGGGCCCATGAGCGCGTTGGGAGGCTGTGACCATGTCCATGCGCTGTCTCCTCGTCGATGACAGTGCCCGGTTCCTGGAGGTTGCCCGCACGGTTCTGGAGCGCGACGGCGTCCATGTCGTCGGTGTGGCCTCCACAGGTGCGGAGGCTCTCGCGCGGGCCGTGGAACTGGCCCCGGATCTCGTCCTGTTGGACATCGACCTCGACGGTGAGAGTGGACTGGAGCTCGCCCCGAGGCTCGCGCGCACCGCTTCCTCCGTCATCATCCTCACCTCCACGCATCCACTGGACGACATCCAGGAACTGGT
Organism: Streptomyces adelaidensis; assembly: GCF_016598475.1. Lineage (GTDB taxonomy): Bacteria > Actinomycetota > Actinomycetes > Streptomycetales > Streptomycetaceae > Streptomyces > Streptomyces adelaidensis. The sequence goes on along the minus strand of NZ_JAEMUX010000061.1, from coordinate 12,572 downwards.
CGCCGCCAGCCCTGCCCGGGGGTTTCTCCACAAGTCGAAGCTCTCCGGACAGGCGTTGCGGGACCTCCTGGGCCCGGATACGGGGTCCCCGGCACAGTGAGGATCTTGGCGGTCGTGTCCGGCCATGTCACGCACCAGGTGTTGTCGGGACTTGGTCAACACGCTTCAATGCGGGGGAACTCCGGGCAAGGAACGCCGTCGTACGGATGTGAAGACGAATGTGAAGGCGGAAGTGAAGGCGGAAGTGAAGGCGGAAGTGAAGGCGGATGCGCAGACGGGGACGGGAGGGGACGGGAAGTCGGACGGCCGCCGAGCGCCCCGAGCGCTCACCGGGCGCCCCGACCGGTCCGCGCGGTCCGACCAGCCGTCGCGCACTCCTCACAGAAAGGTCCCTGCATGCGGCACGCCACAGAGCACGCGGGCGTCGCGGATATCGCGAATGTTGCGAATGTTGCGAATGTTGCGACAGTCACAGACGTCGCCACGGCGGAGTTGGAGTCGGTCCTGCGGGGCGGCCCCTTCCATGTCGCGCTGCGCGCCGCGATCGCCGCACGCGGACTGCCGCTGCAGCGCGTGCAGCACCACCTGTCGCGCTACGGGGTCAAGGTCGGTGTCACCAGCCTCAGTTACTGGCAGCAGGGCGCCCGGCGGCCGCAGCGCCCCGAGTCGCTGCGCGCGGTGCGGGCCCTGGAGGAGATCCTCCAGCTCCCGGACGAGTCGCTGATCCGGCTGCTCGCGGAGGCCGACGAGCAGGCCGGCCCGGAGCGCCCCGTCGGCCGCTCCTACCGTTCCGTGGTGGAGGCCTCCGGCGTTCTGGAACGGCTCCTCACCGAACTCGAGGTGCCGCTCGACGGCGGGGTGCACACCGTCGGCCACCACGAGCGGGTCCGCGTCGGCCCGCGCCGGGAGCTGCTGGGCCGCGAGTCCCAGCACATCGTGCGCGCCCACAAGGACGGCGTGGACCGCTATGTGGCCGTCCACCACGGCGACCCGGGCTGCGCCCCGGAGCGGATGGCCGTCCGGGCGCTGGAGAACTGCCGCAGCGGGCGGGTGCGGTGGGACCACGACACCGGCGTCCTCGTCGCCGAACTCCTCTTCGACACCCGGCTGCACAGCGGCGACACGTTTCTCTTCCGCTACGGCTTCGACGACGGCACGGCCGGCGCCTGCACCGAGTACGTCCGCGGCTTCCACTCCACGGGTGGCCAGTACGCCCTCCAGGTGCGCTTCGACGAACGGGCCCTGCCGGCCCGCTGCCACCGCTTCACCCAGCCCTCGGCGGCCGCACCCCGCAGCGGCAGACAGACCCTCCCCCTGAGCGGCCTCCACCGGTCGGTCCATCTCGTCGAACCACGGGTACGGACGGGCATCGTGGGAATCGGGTGGGACTGGGAGTGAGCGGCGGCCGGTCACGAGGGCCGGTCACGAGGGGGGCCGTCCGTCGCGGGCCGCCCGCCCGGGGAGGACCGACGGGCGCGGCACGCACGGGCCCCGGGGACGCCCCCCCGTCGCTGGACGCCCGCCCGCCCAGGGAGGTCTCCTCCCCCGGCGCGGCACGCACGGACCGGGGGCCACCATCCATCGGGGCACGCCCGCCTGGGAAGGACCGACCGTCACGGCCCGGGGGGACCCTCCGTCGGAGCCCGCACGGCCCGGGGACGACCCTCCGTCGGGGCACGCCCGCCCGGGAAGGACCGACGTTCACGGCCCGCACGGCGGGGGCGACCCTCCGTCGCTGGACGCCCGCCCGGGAGGACCCTCCGTCACCGCAGTGCGCCCGGGGCCCCCGTCACGGCAAGCACGCGGACCAAGAAGCCCCCCGTCACAGCACGCACGACCTGGCAGGCCCGCCCATCGCAGGGCGCGGACGTCTGCGGTACCTTCCGGCCGAGGACCCCGAGAAAGGACCCGCCTCGTGATCGTCGTCGCCGGTGAAGCCCTGATCGACCTGGTCCCCCGGGGCGCGGGCGCACTCGTGGACCTGCGGCCGGCACGCGGTGGCGGCCCCTACAACACGGCCGTGGCGCTCGGCCGCCTCGGCTCCCCCACCGCCTTCTGCTCCCGGGTGTCGTACGACGCCTACGGTGAGGCCCTGCTGGACGGGTTGCGCGACGCGGGTGTCGACGTGGCCCCGGTGCAGCGCGGGTATGAGCCGACGACGCTCGCCGTGGCCTCGATCGGCGAGGGCGGCTCGGCCGCGTACTCGTTCTACGTCGAGGGCAGCGCCGACCGGCTGTTCGAGGCCCCGGACCGGCTCCCCGACGGCACCCGGGCCGTATCCTTCGGCACCTGCTCGCTCGTCCTGGAACCGGGGGCGGGCGCGTACGAGAAGCTGCTGCACGGCACGGCCGCCCAGGGTGTGTTCACCGCCCTCGACCCGAACATCCGGCCGGGCCTGATCCCCGACGCCGACGCCTACCGGGCCCGGTTCCGCAGCTGGCTGCCGTCCGTGTCGTTGCTCAAGCTCTCCGCGGAGGACGCGGAGTGGCTGGGCGGCACGCCGCGCCTGTGGCTGGCCGCCGGTCCCTCGGCCGTCGTCGTCACCCATGGCGGCGACGGCCTGACGGTCCACACCCGCGACGGTGCGGAACACTCCGTACCCGGCGAGCAGATCGAAGTCGTCGACACCATCGGCGCCGGCGACACGGTCAACGCGGCCCTCCTCCACGGTCTTTCGGCCTGGGACGCCTTGTCCGCGAAGGCCCTCGCGGCCCTCGGCGACGACGACTGGGCCCACCTCCTGCGCTTCGCCGCCCGCGCGGCGGCGATCACCTGTTCCCGGGCGGGCGCGGAACCGCCGTACGCGGCGGAGGTGGGCGAGATCCAGGCACGGGGGCAGGGCGACTGACGGCGAAGAGACGGTGGCTTGCGGGGAGTCCCCGCGAGCCACCGTCTCTTTCCGGACCCGGTACCGCCTGTCGCTCCGGGGCCTCAGGCCTTGCGCGCCCGCGTGGTCTTCTTCGCGGGCGCCGCCTTCTTGGTCGCCGCGCCGCCGACGGCTGCGGTCGTCTTCTTCGCCGTCGACCTGGCGGCGGCGACCGTCTTCCTGGCCGCGGTCTTGCGCGGCGCCTTCACCGGTTCGGCGTCGCTGATCCGGTCGGCGCCGAGGACCTCCCGCAGGAACTTGCCCGTGTGGCTGGCCGGGACCCCGGCCACCTGCTCGGGCGTGCCCTCGGCGACGACGAGACCGCCGCCCCCGCCCCCCTCGGGGCCCATGTCGACGACCCAGTCGGCGGTCTTGATGACTTCGAGGTTGTGCTCGATGACGATGACCGTGTTGCCCTTGTCGACCAGGCCGGACAGCACCGTGAGGAGCTTGCTGATGTCCTCGAAGTGCAGACCGGTGGTCGGCTCGTCCAGGACGTAGACCGTGCGTCCGGTGGAGCGCTTCTGCAGCTCGCTGGCAAGCTTCACGCGCTGCGCCTCGCCACCGGACAGGGTGGTCGCGGCCTGGCCGAGGCGGACGTAGCCGAGGCCGACGTCCTTGAGGGTGTTGAGGTGGCGGGCGATCGCCGGGACCGCCTCGAAGAAGCCTGTGGCCTCCTCGATCGGCATGTTCAGCACGTCGGCGACGGACTTGCCCTTGTAGTGGACCTCCAGGGTCTCCCGGTTGTACCGGGCACCGTGGCAGACCTCGCACGGGACATAGACGTCCGGGAGGAAGTTCATCTCGATCTTGATGGTGCCGTCGCCCGCGCAGTTCTCGCACCGGCCGCCCTTGACGTTGAAGGAGAAGCGGCCGGGCAGATAGCCGCGGACCTTCGCCTCGGTGGTCTCGGCGAACAGCTTGCGGACATGGTCGAAGACACCGGTGTACGTCGCCGGGTTGGAGCGGGGGGTGCGGCCGATGGGCGACTGGTCGACGTGCACGACCTTGTCGACGAGGTCGTCGCCGTCCACGCGCGTGTGCCGCCCCGGTACGCTCCTCGCGCCGTTCAGCTCGCGGGCCAGGTGCGTGTACAGGATGTCGTTGACGAGTGTGGACTTGCCGGAGCCGGACACGCCGGTGACGGCCGTGAAGACGCCGAGCGGGAAGGACACGTCGATGTCCTGGAGGTTGTTCTCCCGAGCGCCGTGCACCGTGAGCTGCCGGGTCGGGTCGAGCGGGCGGCGGATGTCGGGCAGCGGGATGGCCTTCTTGCCCGAGAGGTACTGCCCGGTCTGCGACTCGGCGTTGTCGAGCAGCTCCTTCAGGGAGCCGCTGTGCACGACCTTGCCGCCGTGCTCGCCGGCGCCGGGGCCGATGTCGACGATCCAGTCGGCGATCTTGATGGTGTCCTCGTCGTGCTCGACGACGATGAGCGTGTTGCCCATGTCGCGCAGCCGGACCAGGGTCTCGATGAGCCGGTGGTTGTCGCGCTGGTGGAGGCCGATGGAGGGCTCGTCGAGGACGTAGAGGACGCCTACGAGGCCGGAGCCGATCTGGGTGGCCAGGCGGATGCGCTGGGCCTCGCCGCCGGAGAGCGTGCCGGCCGCGCGGTTCAGCGAGAGGTAGTCCAGGCCGACGTCGACCAGGAACCGCAGCCGTTCGTTGACCTCCTTCAGCACACGCTCGGCGATCTGCTTGTCGCGGGCGTTGAGCTTCAGCTCGCCCAGGAAGTCCGCGCAGTCGCTGATCGACATGGCGGCGACCTCGGCGATCGACTTCTCCATGATCGTGACCGCGAGGACGATCGGCTTGAGCCGGGTGCCCTGGCAGGTGGGACAGGGCACCTCGCGCATATAGCCCTCGAAGCGCTCACGGCTGGCGTCGCTCTCGGCCTCGCTGTGCCGCCGCTTCACGAAGGGGACAGCGCCTTCGAAGGCCGTGGTGTAGACCCGCTCGCGCCCGTACCGGTTGCGGTAGCGGACCTCGATCTGGGTCTTGTGGCCGTGCAGGAGGGCCTTCTTGGCGCGCTGCGGGAGACCGGCGAAGGGGATGTCGGTCCGGAATCCCAGCGCGTCCGCGAGTGCGCCGATGAGACGCCCGAAGTAGTCCTTGGTGTGTCCGTGCGACCAGGGATGGATGGCACCCTCGTCGAGTGACTTGTCCTCGTCCGGGACGATCAGCTCGGGGTCGACCTCCATGCGCGTGCCGATGCCGGTGCAGTCGGGGCAGGCGCCGAAGGGCGAGTTGAAGGAGAAGGAACGGGGCTCCAGCTCCTCGAAGGACAGGTCGTCGTACGTGCAGTACAGGTGCTCCGAGAACATGCGCTCGCGCTCGGGGTCGTCCTCGGGGAGGTCGACGAAGTCGAGCACGACCATGCCGCCGGAGAGGCCGAGGGCGGTCTCCACGGAGTCGGTGAGGCGGCGCTTGGCGGTGTCCTTCACCGTGAGGCGGTCGACGACCACCTCGATGGTGTGCTTCTCCTGCTTCTTCAGGGTGGGCGGGTTGGAAAGCTGGACGGTCTCGCCGTCGACCCGCGCGCGGCTGTAACCCTTGGTCTGGAGGTCCGCGAAGAGGTCGACGAACTCGCCCTTGCGCTCACGCACCAGCGGTGACAGCACCTGGAAGCGGCTGCCCTCCGGCAGTTCGAGCACCCGGTCGACGATGGCCTGCGGCGACTGGCGGGAGATCGGCCGGCCGCACTGGGGGCAGTGCGGCTTGCCGATGCGCGCGAAGAGCAGGCGCAGGTAGTCGTAGACCTCGGTGATGGTGCCGACCGTCGAGCGCGGGTTGCGCGAGGTCGACTTCTGGTCGATGGAGACCGCCGGGGACAGGCCCTCGATGAAGTCGACGTCCGGCTTGTCCATCTGTCCGAGGAACTGCCGGGCGTAGGAGGAGAGCGACTCGACGTACCGGCGCTGCCCCTCGGCGAAGATCGTGTCGAAGGCCAGCGAGGACTTGCCCGACCCCGACAGGCCCGTGAAGACGATGAGCGAGTCGCGTGGCAGGTCGAGCGAGACGTTCTTCAGGTTGTGCTCGCGCGCGCCACGGACGATGAGACGGTCGGCCACGCCGGTCCGCACCTTTCTTGAGTGAAGTGACAGGGGCCGGAGCCCCCGTCTTCCACAGACTAGGGGGAGCCACTGACAGCGCCGGTCCTGTTTCCCCGTTCCACAACAATCCCGGGCCCTTCCAGCATGCCCGACGCCACCGCCGACCTTATAGCACGTGCATTCGATTTACGGCCCTGGTCAGCCACCTTCACCCGAAGGTGTGGCGGGGCTAGGGTCGGCGTCATGATGGATCACGCGCGTGACCTGGTCTCTGTACGTGAAGCGACGGACCGGCTCCTCACCGCAGCCGCCGGGCTGGACAACGCCGCTGTGACCCAACCGTCACGGCTGCCGGGCTGGACCCGCGGCCACGTCCTCGCCCACCTCGCCCGCAACGCGGACGCGCTCGTGAACGTCCTCGAAGGACACCCCATGTACGCCTCCGGGCAGGCCAGGGACGCCGACATCGAGCGGGACGCGCCGCGGCCCCTGGAGGTCCAGCTCGCCGACGTACGCGGCAGCGCCGACCGCTTCCAGGACGCCGCCTCGATGGCCGGGGACTGGTCCCGCACGGTCGAGCTCCGCAACGGCGTGACGGACTCCGCGTCCCGGGTGCCGTTCCGGCGCTGGATCGAGGTGGAGATCCACCACGTGGACCTCGGGATCGGATACGAGCTGGAGGATCTGCCGGAGGAGTTCGCGCAGCGCGAGATCAACTTCCTCTCCGACCGGTTCCGTAACCACCCCGGCGTCCCCGCACTGCTGATCAGACAGGACGACGGGCGCATGATCCCCACCGGAGTCGTCGAGCGCGTCACCGGGGAGCAGCTCGACGCCGGCTACCGGCCACCGCTTCCCGACCTCACCGTCAGCGGCGGCCGGGCCGACATCCTCGGCTGGCTCCTCGGCCGCCGCGAGGGCTCCGCCCTGCACGTCGAAGGAGGGGCGCTCCCCTCGCTGCCGCCGCTATAGGCTGCCGTCATGACGTACAGCGGAGCGGTGAAGGTCGGCGGTCCTGCGGATGTGCACGAGCTGCCGGACCTGATGATCTCCAAGGTCGCGGTCGGCCCGATGAACAACAACGCGTATCTGCTGCGCTGCCGGGCCACCGACGAGCAGCTGCTGATCGACGCGGCGAACGACGCCGGCACGCTGCTCACGCTGATCGGCGACGACGGGATCGCGTCCGTCGTCACCACCCATCAGCACGGCGACCACTGGCAGGCGCTCGCCGAGGTCGTGGCGGCCACCGGCGCCCGTACGTACGCGGGCCGGGACGACGCCGAGGGCATCCCGGTGGCGACCGATGTGCCCGTCGCCGACGGGGACACGATCCGGGTGGGGCGCGTGGAGCTCACCGCGCGCCACCTGGTCGGGCACACGCCGGGGTCGATCGCCCTGGTCTACGACGACCCGCACGGGCATCCGCATGTGTTCACCGGGGACTGCCTCTTCCCGGGCGGAGTCGGCAACACCCGCAAGGATCCCGAGGCGTTCGCCAGTCTGATCCACGACGTGGAGACGAAGATCTTCGACGTGCTGCCCGACGAGACCTGGGTCTACCCGGGCCACGGCAACGACACGACGCTCGGCGCGGAGCGCCCGCACCTGCCGGAGTGGCACGCGCGGGGCTGGTGAGGTCGGGGCTGGTGAACTCCCCTGCGCCGTACGGCAGTCGGTGAGGTGGCCGGGCGGGCTCGCGGGCCCGCCCTCACACGCCCCGTGTGAATCGAACGCACACGCTGGTGCCCCGCGCGCGCTCCCGGCGCACGCCGTGGCGTAGTCCACTGGAAGTGGATCCGCACGGGATGACGGCTTCTGTGCGGATGGGCCGCCGGCCTCTCCAACCCCGCCCTCGGCCGGCGGCCCCGCCCGCACTCTCCTGCGGGCCCCTGCCGAACTGCTCGGCGAACCTCCACAGGGGCCACGGATCGAGGGTTCACAGAAATGCAACACGCGTTCCCAGTATGCGGACAATTGCCCCTGTGACCTCGACAAACAGGACGTCGCGCTGTCAATCTCACGCCATGCGCCTTGCCCTTGGAACCTCGCGCTCCGTGCGCCGTGCCGCTTCCGCAGCCACTGCCGCCCTGCTCGCCACCGTCGCGGTGGGCTGCGCCCCGCAGCCGGAGGAGGACGCCTCCGACTCGGCCTCCGCCTCGGCGTCCGGGGCGTCCTGCGCCAAGGGCGAGTTGGACACGGAGGCCGCCGGCAAGCTGACGATAGCCACCGACACCCCGGCGTACGAGCCCTGGTTCAAGGACGACGACCCCAAGAACGGCGAGGGTTTCGAGTCGGCGGTCGCGTACGCGGTGGCGAAGCAGCTCGGCTATGACAAGGCGGATGTCGTCTGGCAGAGCGTGCCCTTCAACAAGGCCTTCGCACCGGGTGTGAAGACCTTCGACTTCGACCTCAACCAGGTGTCGATCAGCGACGAGCGCAAGAAGGCCGTGGACTTCTCCTCGGGCTACTACGACGTGCGCCAGGCCGTCATCGCGCTCAAGGGCTCCGAGGCCGCGAAGGCGACGAGCGTCGCGGACCTCCGGAAGCTGCACCTGGGCGCCCAGGTCGGCACCACCAGCCTGAACTACATCGACGACGTGGTGAAGCCGACCCAGGAGGCCGCCGCGTACTCGAAGAACGACCAGGCCAAGTCCGCGCTGAAGAACGGCCAGATCGACGCGATCGTGGTCGACCTGCCGACCGCCTTCTACATCACCTCGGCCGAGGTGACGGAAGCCGAGATCGTCGGTCAGTTCGAGAACCAGGGCGGTACGCCTGAGCAGTTCGGACTCGTCCTCGACAAGAGCAGCGCCCTCACGTCATGTGTGACGGCCGCCGTGGACGCCCTGCGCGAGGACGGCACGCTGGCCAGGATCGAGCAGGAGTGGCTCTCCGACGCCGTCGACGCCCCGGTGCTCACGTGACGGTCGCCAAGGAGGAGTCCGGCCGGGAGGACGCGGACGACAACGGCGACCTGCCCGGCGCGGACGACGGCTACGTCCCCTCACGACGACGGCTCGACCGGGAGCGCTACAAGCGCGACCGGGCCCGCCGCGCGACGGGCATCGCCGCCCTGTCGACGCTGGCCACGGGCATCGTCCTCTACCTCGTCGTCGTCAACGCGCCCGGCTGGCCGCGCACCAAGGAGACGTTCTTCAGCGCGGAGTACGCGCGCGAGGCGTTCCCCAAGGTTCTCGAAGGGCTCTGGCTCAACGTCCGGCTGCTGCTGGTGTGTGGCGTCGCCGTCCTCGTCCTCGGCATGCTCATCGCCGTCGCGCGGACCCTGCGCGGCCCGGTGTTCTTTCCGCTGCGGGCGCTGGCCGCCGCGTACACCGACTTCTTCCGCGGGCTGCCGCTGATCATCAACCTGATGATCGTGGTCCTGGGAGTCCCGGCGCTCAGGCTCCAGGGGGTGACCGTCGACCCGGTCCTTCTGGGCGGCACCGCGCTGACGCTCACGTACTCGGCGTACGTCGCCGAGGTGTTCCGCGCGGGCATCGAGTCCGTGCACCCCTCGCAGCGCGCGGCGGCCCGCTCGCTGGGCCTCACCAACCGCCAGGCACTGCGCCACGTGGTGCTGCCACAGGCGGTCCGCCGCCAGGTGCCGCCCTTGCTGAACGACCTGGTGTCCCTGCAGAAGGACACCGGGCTCGTGTCGATCGGCGGCGCGATCGACGCCGTCAGGGCCGCCGACATCATCGCCGGCCGCAGCCTGAACTACACGCCGTACATCGTCGCGGGCCTGGTGTTCGTGGCGCTGACCATCCCGATGACCCGCTTCACGGACTGGGTGACGGCGCGGATGGACCGTCAGCGGGCGCAGGGAGGGACCATATGAGCGACGCACCGGTGCTGCGGATGGAGTCCGTCCGCAAGACCTTCGGCGGCTCCGTCGTCCTGCGGGACGTCGGGCTGGAGGTCGCCCCGCACACCGTGACCGCCCTGATCGGCGCCTCCGGTTCGGGCAAGTCGACGCTGCTGCGCTGCGCCAACCTCCTGGAGGACATCGACGACGGGGCGATCTGGCTGGACGGCGAGGAGATCACCGATCCACGCGCCGACCAGGACGCGGTACGGCGGCGGATCGGCGTGGTCTTCCAGTCGTACAACCTTTTCCCGCACATGACGGTGTTGGAGAACATCACCCTGGCCCCGCGCCGTGTGCACGGGATGGGGCGCGCGGAGGCCGAGCAGCGGGCCCACGAGTTGTTGGACCGCCTCGGGTTGAGCGGGAAGGCGGGCGCGTACCCCGACCGGCTCAGCGGCGGTCAGCAGCAGCGGGTGGCGATCGTGCGCGCCCTGGCCGTGAAGCCCCGGCTGCTGCTGCTCGACGAGATCACCGCGGCCCTCGACCCCGAGCTGGTGGGCGAAGTCCTGAACGTCGTCCGCGACCTGAAGGCCGACGGGATGACGATGGTGCTGGCCACACACGAGATGGGCTTCGCCCGTGACGTCGCCGACCAGGTTTGTTTTCTGGACGGAGGCGTCGTCCTGGAGCGCGGAACCGCCGAGGAGATCTTCGGTGACCCGCAGCGGGAACGCACCCGGCGCTTCCTGCGCCGGATCGTGGAGGCGGGCCGCCTGTAAGGAGCGGGCACCAGGACGACGGGGCTTACGCCTCCGCCCTCCCCGCCCCGGCCAGCGCGGCGACCCGCTCCACGCCGAACACATAGCCCTGCACCCCGCAGCCGGCGATGACCCCGTCGGCACGCAGCGAGACGTACGAGTGGTGCCGGAACGTCTCACGCTTGTGGATGTTGGAGATGTGGACCTCCAGTACGGGCAGGCCGTCGCAGGTGTTGAGGGCGTCCAGGATCGCGACGGAGGTGTGCGAGTAGGCGCCGGGATTGATGACGATCCCGCTGTGGCCCAGCCGTGCCTCGTGGATCCAGTCGACCAGTTCGCCCTCGTGGTTTGACTGCCGGAAGTCCACCGTGCCGCCGTGCGCGGCCGCCGCCTTGGCGCACATCGCCTCGACGTCGGCGAGCGTGTCGGAGCCGTAGATCTCTGGCTGCCGCTGGCCCAGGAGGTTCAGGTTGGGGCCGTTGAGGATCATGATCGGGGCGTTGGCCAGGGTGCGGGGCACGGTTCCTCCGGTCCATCGGGGTCGGCGGCCCGTCGGGACCGCTGCTCAACCCCGGTTTATCACGGTGAAACCGCGGGGCAGGACGCCGTACCCTCCCCGCATGACGACACCCTCGTACCCTCCCAAGCCCTCCCCCGGCGACCGCGTCGCCGTCATCTCACCCGGCGCCGGTCTGCCCGAGCTGTTCCCACGCCCGTACGAACTGGGCCTGGAACGGATCCGCGACGAGTACGGCCTCGAACCGGTCGAGTACCCGACGACCCGGAAGATGGGCACGACGCCGCGGGAGCGGGCCGACGACATCCACGCGGCCTTCGCCGACCCGGCCGTCAAGGCGGTCTTCACCTCCATCGGCGGCGACGACCAGATCACCGTGCTGCCGCTGCTGGACCGGGGGTTGCTGCGGGCCAACCCCAAGCCGTTCTTCGGCCTGAGCGACAACACCAACCTGCTGGCGTTCCTCTACAACTGCGGCGTCGTCGGCTACCACGGCGGGACCGTGATGACCGCGTTGGGCAGGCCCGGTGCCATGCATCCCATGACCGCCGACTCCCTGCGCGCGGCGCTGTTCACGTCGGGGCCGTACGAGCTGAGGCCCGCCGAACGACCCCCTACGGGGGCGTGATCCGGGTGGACGGTCCCGCCCGGCGCATCACAGTGCACTACTGAGGTGCGTCGCGCCTCCTGAGACACATTGACGTCGAACGGGCCTCCGCACGCCCCCCGTAACCGCCCGTCACCGTGGGTAGTTGACGCAGCATGCAACCTGCACGCACCGTGAAGCAGCCCTCCATGCTGAGGCTCGCGGCCGCCTCGCTCGCCGGGACGGCCATCGAGTTCTACGACTTCTTCGTCTACGGGACGGCGGCGGCCCTCGTCCTGGGGCCGCTGTTCTTCCCGACGTTCTCGCCGCTGGCGGGCACCCTCGCGGCCTTCGCGACCTTCGGGGTCGGGTTCGTGGCGCGGCCGCTCGGCTCGGTGCTGTTCGGACACATCGGGGACCGGCGCGGCCGGCGACCGGTCCTCGTCGCCTCACTGCTGATGACCGGGGGAGCGACCGTGGCCGTCGGCTTCGTACCCACGTACGAGTCGATCGGGGTGACCGCCCCCGTCCTCCTTCTCGTGCTGCGTTTCCTCCAGGGGCTCGGGCTCGGCGGGGAATGGGGCGGGGCGGTGCTGCTGACGGCGGAGCACGCGCCGCCCGAGCGGCGCGGGCTGTGGTCGAGCTTCCCGCAGGTCGGACCCGCGGTCGGGTTCCTGCTGGCCAACGGTGTGATGCTGGCGCTGTCGGCGAGCCTGACGGAGGCCCAGTTCGCCGCCTGGGGGTGGCGGGTGCCGTTCTGGGCGGCCGGCGTGCTGGCCGTGGCGGGGCTGTGGCTGCGCTCGTCGCTCACGGAGAGCCCGCAGTTCCTCGAAATCGACGACCACGCGCGCGTGCCGCTCGCCGAGGTGGTGCGCGGCCACTGGCGGCTGGTCCTGCTGACCGCCGGAGCGCTCTCGATCGGATACGCGGTGTTCTACGCGGTGACGACCTGGTCCCTGTCGTACGGGACCGAGCGGCTAG
>NZ_JAEMUX010000060.1 GCF_016598475.1 Streptomyces adelaidensis | reverse complement strand
GTAATGAGGCTGGTGATTGTTCCGATTGCCGTGGTGATGTCCATCCGGTTAGCACCCGATGTGTCGGGGGGGCGGCCTGGATGGCTGGCAGAACCTGTTGCTCCTAGCCTCGGTCCATGATCTTTCGCCGTTTATGGGTGTCAGCCGCTGTCCTGACGTGGGTGTCAGGGGTCGGTGAGTGGGGGTCTGAGCTGCGGAGATCCGCGCAGCGTCGTCGTCGTCCTGCGCATGCCCAACGTACAGCGGACACTCAGCCCCCAGTGACTATTTTCCCTGCGCCGGAGACCTTCCCCTCACCCGTCAGGGCAGTTCGGTCACCCGGTCCGTGCCCGGCGGGGCCACCGGGCTCCGGGCCGAGAGGTAGTCCGTCAGCGCGGTGATGTCGTCGCCGCCCCCGATCGTGTTCTTGCCTTCGGCGAAGGTGGTGAAGCCGTCGCCGCCCGCCGCGAGGAAGGTGTTGGCGGTGACCCGGTAGGTGGCGGAGAGGTCCAGGGGCTCGCCGTCGAGCTTGATCGACGCCGGGTCGATGCGGTCGCCGGCGGGGGCGCCGCGCGAGAAGGAGTAGGTCAGGCCCTTGGAGACGCCCAGCATGAGGGTGGGGGCACGGGTACCGGAGTCGTTGAACTGTTCCTCCAGGATCTGCTCGATCCGCGCTCCGGTGAGGTCGACCGACACCAGGGTCCCGGCGAAGGGCTGGACGGCGAAGGCCTCCGCGTAGGTGATCTCGCCGAGGGCCTCGCCGCCCGTCGAGGAGGCGTGGACGAGGTCGGCCCGTACGCCGCCCGGGTTCATCAACGCGATCTGGGCGCCTCCCCGTTCCGGTGCCGAGGTGGCCGCGAGCTGGGCGTCGGCGACGAGGTTCGCGAGGTCCGACTCGGCGTCGCGGGTCTCGGAGCGGGTGATGTCGGCGGTGACGCTGCCGACCACGCGGTTGGCGAGGGGCGCGGAGAGGGCCTTCCACTTGTCGATGACAGCCGTCTGGTCGGCGTCCTTCGCGCCGGCGCGGGTCACCAGGTGGTTCATCGCCGCGACCCGTTCCCGTACGACGTCACCGGTACGGCGGTCCACCGGGAGCCGGGTCTCGGTGACCACGCGGCCGAAGGAGGAGGCCGAGGTGACCGTGCGGGGGTTGCCGGCCGGGTCGGGCAGGGAGCAGATGTACGGCTGGTGGGTGTGGCCGGTGACAACGGCGTCGATGGCCGGGTCCAGGTGCTTGGCGATGTCGACGACCGGCCCGGAGATGCCGTCGCACTGCCCGTACGAGCCCGCCTGTATCCCGCCCTCGTGGAGCAGGACCACGATCGCCTCGACGCCCTGGCGGCGCAGTTCGCGGGCGGCGGCGTCGGCGGTCTCGACCTCGTCCGTGAAGCGCACGGAGCTGATGCCGGACTGGCCGGTGACCTCGGGGGTGCCCTCCAGGGTCATGCCGATGAAGCCGACCTTGACGCCGTCGACCTTCTTGACCCAGGTGGGGGCGAGGAGCGGCTCGCCGGTGGTGCGGTCGAGGACGTTGGCCGCCAGCCACGGGAACGCGGAGCCGTCGTAGGGCTCGTCCTCGATGTAACAGCCGTCCTCGGGGTGGCAGCCGCCGTGCTGGATGCGCAGCAGTTCCTCGGTGCCCTCGTCGAACTCGTGGTTGCCGACGCTCGTGACGTCCAGGCGCAGTTTCTCCATGGACTCGACGGTCGGTTCGTCGTGGAAGAGGCCGGAGAGGAAGGGGCTGGCGCCAATGACGTCACCCGCGGCGACGGTCAGCGAGGCGTCGGTGCCCTCGCGGAGCTGCTTCAGCCGGGCCGCCAGGTACTCCGCGCCGCCGACCGGCGTGGACTTCGCGTCCAGCTTGGAGCCGAGGTTGGCGTCACGGCCGGTGGGCGGCTCCAGGTTGCCGTGGAAGTCGTTGAAGGAAAGCAACTGGACGTCGGCCGTGGACGGTTGCTCCGGGGTGGTGGGGAAGGCGTGGCCCGTGAGGAGAGCCGGGCTGACGGACAGCAGATGGAACTTGGTGGCGCTGCCGTTGAAGCCGAAGTTGTCGTCGGCGACGAGGACGAGGGAGCGGGAGCCGTCGGGCAGGGTCGGGCCCCAGGTGATGCCCTCGACGTTGTCGGCGTCCGTGCCGGAGAGGGTGAAGTCGTAGAGCAGCTTCTTCGGCATCGGCTGCTCCGAGCCGGACAGCTTCGCCTCGCCGCGTACGTCCGTCGCGCCTCGGGTGGTGGTCCAGTACAGGCGGATCGCGAAGCCGACGCCGGAGGCGAAGGAGCGCTCGACGGCGACATAGTCGGTCTTGTTGATCGCGAGGATCTCGGAGACTCCCCGGTCGGCGGAGTAGGTGCCGACGGGGGCGGGCAGCGGGGCGGTGGGCGCGGCGGAGATCGGGTCGACCTCGTAGACGTGCTCGGCCTCCGCCTTGCCGGTGCGGCGGTCCATCACCAGCAGCCGGGACGGGCTCTTCGCGGTCAGACCGGCCGCCGGGCCGTCCTGGACGAGCGCGTTCTCGGTGACCGTGACCGCCTTGCGGCCGTCCGGGGAAAGGGTCAGCCCCTCCAGGGCCTGGTTGTTGCGGACGCCGGCGGTGAGGGTGCCCGTCTCGGAGCGGACGGGGGCGTACGCCGTCGGCAGCGGCAGTTCACTTACGTACGCGCCGGACGCGGACGTCTCACGGACGAAGGCCGGCTGCCCGGAGGCGGAGGCTCCCTCACTGGTCCAGAGCAGGCTCTTGCCGTCCGGGTTCCAGCGGATCGCCTCTGGGTCGACGGCCTTGGCGGCGAAGGGTCCGCCGTTGGTGTCGTCGAGGACGGTCAGGGCGTCGAGGGCGGGCTTGTCGTCGGCGAACTTCTTCCCCTTCAGCGGCAGTTGGAGGGTGTAGAAGCGTGCCTTGCCGTTCTCTGAGCGGTCGTCGCTGAGGGCGGCGTACGTGTGGGTCCGCGGGTCGTAGTCGATGCCGGACAGGCCGCCGAAGGGCATGCCGAACTCCGTGGTTGCGGCGGGGACGGTGAGGGTGTCGAGGAGGGTGACGCCGTTCTGGGTCGTCTTCGGGGTGCCGTCCGCCCCGGGGGCCGCGTCCGCCGCGAAGCCACCGGCGTAGGCGAGACCGCCGAGGAGGGCCGAGGCGGAGAGGGCGGCGAGCGTGGCACGTCGGCGGCGGGCTGGTTGTCTGTGTCGGGGCATGGGCGGGTGTCCCTTCCGGGCGGGGTGAAGGTGGTTTTCCGGGCGGGGTGAAGGTGGTTTTCCGAGCGGGGTGAGGAGGGTCTTCCGGGCAGGCCGGAGGAGGGGTCCGGCTCCGCCGCGCACGAAGGCTGTCGGACCTGGAGCGGGGGTGGAGCGGGGGTGGGGTCAGAGGGAGGCCGGAGCGACCTCCGCCGCGCCTCGCCGCTTCCTGCGCCACGCGTACAGCGCGAGGGCGACGAGCGTCAGGGCGTACGGGATGGTCGACACCAGTTGCGGTGGTACGTCGAGGGTGCCGAGCTGTACCGCCAGGGCCTCGGCCGCGCCGAAGCCGAGGGCGGCGAGGAAGACGCCCCAGGGGCGCAGGCCGCCGAGGAAGACCGCGGCGAGGGCGATGAAGCCACGGCCGGCCGTCATGTCCCGGACGAAGAAGGAGACGTAGCCCATGCTGAGGAAGACCCCGGCGAGGCCGGCGAGGGCGCCGCTGAGGGCGAGCCCGGCGTACTGGACGCGCCGTACGGCGATGCCGACCGAGGCGGCGGCGTCGGGCATCTCGCCGACCGCGCGGAGGTGGAAGCCGAAGCGGGTGCGGTAGAAGAGCCAGGCGACGAAGGGGGCCGCGAGGAAGGCCAGCCAGGTGACCGTGTTCTGGCCGCTCAGCACATCGCCGACCACGGGGATGTCCTCGATGCCGGGCAGGGTGACGGCCGGCAGGGTGCCGCTCCTGAGGCCGGAGGTGCCGCCCTTGTCGTCGAGGAGGGTGTAGACGGCGAAGGCGGTGCCGCCGGACGCCAGCAGGTTGAGGCCGATGCCGGCGATGATCGCGTCGGCGCCCAGCTCCAGGCGGAGCGCGGCGAGGAGCAGGCCCAGGAGGACGGCGACCGCGACTCCGGCGAGGGCCCCGGCCGCGACCGATCCGCTGTATCCGGCGACGAGGGCGCCCGTGCAGGCGGCGCTCAGCATCTGCCCCTCCAGGGCGATGTTGCTGATGCCGGCGCGTTCGGCGACGAGTCCGCCCATGGCGGCGAGCAGGTACGGGGTCGCGACGCGCAGGACGGCCGCGAGGAAGGCGCTGCTGAGGACGACGTCGAGGACGGAGCTCATCGGGCATCCGCCTTCCCGTGCGAGGCGCCGGTCCGCTTGTCCGAAGTGCCGGACCGCTTGTGCGAGGTGCCCGCCTGCCTGCGGGCGAGGCGGCGTTTGAGGAGGTCGGGCAGGGCCTGCGCGGTGACAAGGAGCACGATGACCGCCTGGATCACCACCACGATCTCCGTGCCCACGTCCGTCTGCTGTTCCATGATGTCGCCCCCGGCACGGAGATAGGAGTAGAAGAGGCCGGCGACCACGACGACCAGCGGGTTGTTCCGGGCCAGCAGCGCCACCACGATCCCCTCGAAGGCGAGACTGCCGGCGAGGCCGGGTTCGAGGCGTCCGTACACGCCCTGCACGAGGTGCGCGCCGGCCAGGCCCGCGACCGCCCCGCCGATGACGAAGCTCCACTCGATGGCGCGGGGCACCCGGATGCCGCCGTACTCGGCGAAGTGCGGGTTGGAGCCGGTCATCCGGATGCGGTAGCCGAGCGGGGTGCGGGTGATGAGCAGCCACAGCGCGACGGCGGTGAGCAGCATCAGGAGGAAGCCGACGTTCGCCCTGCCGAAGGGGATGCCGAGCCATTCGGTGAGCGGGGTGAGGGCGGAGTCCGGCTGGATTGGCTCCGAGTGCACGGCGCTGCTGCCGGGCTCCTTCAGCGGGCCGTTGACCAGGTAGTCGTAGACGCGGACGACGATGGCGTTGAGCATCAGGGTCGCGACGATCTCGTTGGCGCCGAGCCGGGCCTTCATCGATCCCGGTACGAAGCCCATGCCGGCCCCGGCCGCCGCCGCAGCGGCCATCGGGACGATCACGGCGGCGACCGGCGGCAGAGGCAGGAAGATCGCGACCGTGGCCGCCGCCAGCGCGCCCGCGTAGAGCTGACTCTCGGCGCCCAGGCTGATCTGCCGGGCCCGGAAGGGGATCGCCACCGACAGGCCGAGCAGGGTGAGCGTCGTGGCGTCCTCCAGCCAGCGGCCGACCCGGAAGGAGCGCTCCAACGGGCCGGTGAGCAGGGCCTCGTAGGCCGCGATCGGGTCCTTGCCGGTGGCGAGCATGACGAGGAAGCCGATGACGAGGGCGGCCAGGATGGTCGCCAGGGTCATGCTGAGGTCGACGACGAGGCCGCGGCGCCGGGTGGCCTTGTACTCCCGGCGGTCCTCGCTCTCGATGAGGGTGGTGGTCATTCGGGGGTCGCCTTTCCGGAGTCGCCGGAACCGGCGTCGCGGGGACCGGTGTCGCGGGGACCGGTGTTGTCGGGACCGGCCGTGCCGTCCGACCCCGCTGTGTCGTCCAACCCGGCCGTCAGGTGGGCCCGTTCGTGGTGTTCGACCCCGAGCATGTAGAGCCCGACCCCCTTCTCCGTGAGGCCGGTCGTGTCGTCGAAGCGGCCGACGAGGCGGCCGTCCTTGAGGACGAGCAACCGGTCGGAGAGGGCAAGGAGTTCGGTGAGGTCGGCGGAGATGAGGAGGACGGCCGCGCCCTCGTCCCGCGCGGCGACGAGGCGTTCGTACATGAAGCGCATGGCGCCGATGTCCACCCCTCGGGTGACCTGGGAGGCGATCAACAGCCTTGGTCCTGCGGAGAGTTCACGGGCGACGACGACCTTCTGCATATTGCCGCCGGACAGTGCGCGCACGGGGACGGACGGGTCGGGGGTGCGGATCGCGTAGTCCTCGATGAGCCGCTCGGCGTGGGCGCGTACGGCTGCCGGGCGCAGGATGCCCCGGCGGGCGAGGGGCGGGCGGTCGTGCCGGTCGACGACGAGGTTGTCGGCGATCGACTCGTCGAGCGCGGCCCCGTCGTGGAGGCGGTCCTCCGGGACGTAGCCGACGCCGGCCCGGCGGTGGCCCGCGACGTCCAGGCCGGCGGTGTCGGTGTCGCCGACGCGTACGGTGCCCGCGCCCGGCCGCCTCAACCCGGCCAGGATCTCCGCGAGTTCGGTCTGTCCGTTGCCCTCGATGCCGGCCACGCCGACGATCTCACCGGCGGCGACGTCGAAGTCGAGGCCGTGCAGGGGCTGTCCGGTCGGGGCCGCGTACGCCAGGCCGCGCACCCGGAGCGTGGTCCCGGCACGCCGGGCGGGGGCCCGGGTCACGTCCAGGGACATCTCGCGGCCGACCATCATCGCGGCCAGCGAGCGCTCGGTGGTGTCGGCGGTGGTGACGGTCCCGACCAGGGCCCCGGCGCGCATCACGCTCACCTTGTCGCTGATCTCCCGCACCTCACGCAGCTTGTGGGAGATGAACAGCACCGTCATCCCGCCGTCGCGCAGTCGGCGTACGGCGGCGAAGAGGTCCTCCGTCTCCTGCGGGGTGAGAACGGCGGTCGGCTCGTCGAGGATCAGCACCCGGGCGCGGCGGTGCAGTGCCTTGAGGATCTCGGCGCGCTGGCGCATGCCGACCGACACCTCCTCGACGCGGGCCAGCGGGTCGACGGCGAGCCCGGCCTCCTCGGCGAGCCGGGCGGTCGCCTCGACGGCCGCCCTGCCGTCGAGGCGGCCCCGGCGACCGGGCTCGACGCCGAGGACGACGTTCTGGGCGACCGTGAAGGACGGCACCAGCATCAGGTTCTGGTGGACCATGCCCACGCCGAGCGCGATCGCGGAGGCCGGGCCGCGCAGCACGCGGGGCCGGCCGCCGATCAGGAGCTCGCCGGAGGTGGGCTGCTCCAGGCCGTAACACAGCTTCATCAGCGTGGACTTGCCGGCGCCGTTCTCGCCGACGACCGCGCGGATCTCACCTGCCGGTACGTCGAGGTCGACGCCCCGGACCGCGCGGACGCCGTTGGCGTACGTCTTGGTGACCGCGCGGGTGGCGACGGCGGGCCCGGCCGGGTCCCATGACTCGTTCATCTCAAGGCCGTTCGGGGATCAGAAGGCGCTGGGGACCGTGACGGAACCGGACTTCACCTGGTCGGCGGCCTCCTGGAGGTCGCTGCGGATGCCGTCCGGCACCAGCTCCCGGAAGTGGTCGTCGTCGACGTAGCCGACCGCGTCGTCCGAGAGCCCGACGCTCTCGACGGCGCCGTACTTCACGGCGTCCTTCTTGTCGTCCTCGGCAGCCTGGTAGAGGGCGTTGCCGACGTTCTTGAGGATCGAGGTGACGACGGTGTCCTTCTGGGCGCTGTCGGTGAGGGTCTGGTACTGGTCGGAGTCGACGCCGAAGGTGTAGCGCCCGGCGCCTGCGGCCGACTCGAAGGTGCCGAGTCCGGAGAGCCCGGCGACCGGCCAGACCAGGGCGGCGCCCCGTCCGTACATCGCGGTGGAGATCTCCTTGCCCTTCGCGGGGTCGCCGAAGGGCTTGTCACCGCCGACATACTGCACGAGGACGTCGGAGTTCTTGCCGCCGGCCGCCTTGAATCCGGCCTTGAATCCGACGATGAAGTCCTCGATGACGGGGATCTTCACTCCGCCGATGACACCGACCTTGTTGAGGGATTCGGCGCCCTTGAGGGCTTCCTCGGCGACCAGCTTCTCGGCGAGGAATCCGGCCAGATATCCGCCCTCGTTCTGCTTGAAGGTCACCGAGTAGACGTTCTCGCACTTGTTGGAACAGCCGTTCTTGCCGGTGTAGTCGACGGCCGAGTCGAACACCCAGAACTTCTTGTCCGGGTACTGCGGGGCGAGTTCCCCGATGTAGTCGGTGACGTCGAAGGTGCCGGCCGCGAGGATGTCGTAGTCGTCGGCCGCCGCCGCGTCCTCGAAGCCCGGCTCCCACTTGGTGCGGTCCGAGCCCAGCTCGACCACCTTCAGCTCGTAGCCGAGCTTGCTCTGCGCCCGCTTCAGGCCCTCGTAGGCGGAGTCGAAGAACGACTTGTCGCCCAGCCCGCCATTGACCACCAATTTGATCCGGGTCTTTCCGGAGGAGGCAGACCCGGAGTCGTCCGAGCCCGATCCCCCGCACGCGGCCAGTGCGAGCATTCCCGCCACCGCGACGGCGGCACCCGGTCCGTAACTTCTCATCGTCATCGACCTCCTGATCATTTTCTGCTCTTGCAATAAGGGGCTTGGTTGACAGTAGGAAGTGCAAAACGTTTTGGCTATGCCGACGGGTTTCTGTTTGATTTCTTCCAGGGGAAATTCAGTCGTCTTCAGTCATGGTCTTCAGTCATCGTCTTCAGTCATTGGCCAGGAGCCCGGCCGCCGCGATGCGTACGGCCCGGTCGAAGCAGGTCTCCCGGTCCTCGGCCGACAGGGCCTCGCCGGTGCGCACATGGTCCGACACGGTCAGCACGGCGAGCGCCTCGCCGCCCTCCGCGGCGGCCACGGCGTACAGCCCGGCGGCCTCCATCTCGACCGCGAGGGTGCCCCGCCGTTCGAGGGCGTCGAACACGGCGGGCCGGTCGAGGTAGAAGTGGTCGCTGGAGAACACGGGGCCGATGTGCACCGCCGCCCCGTCGGAGGTTTCCCGTCCGACGGCGTCCGCCGCGTCCACGGCCGCGCGCAGCGACCGGTAGGAGGGGGCGAGGGAGAGGGTCACCCCGTCCACCAGGAGGCGGCTGACGCTGGAGTCGGTGTGCGCGGCGGACGCGATGACGACATCCCGTACGGCGACCGAGGCCGGGAGCGCGCCCGCCGTGCCGACCCGGACGATCCGGCGGACCCCGTAGTGCCGGAACAGCTCCGTCGCGTAGATCGACATCGACGGAATGCCCATGCCGGAGGCGAGGACGGACATCGGTACGCCCCGGTGGGTGCCGGTGTAGCCGAGGATGCCGCGCACGTCGGTGACCAGCCGGGTGTCGTTCAGAAACGTTTCCGCGATCCGTCGGGCCCGGCACGGGTCGCCCGGCATGAGCACCAGCGGGGCGAAGTCGCCGGGTGCGGCGGAGAGGTGAGGGGTACCGTGTCCCGGCGTCACAGCTCCTCCCCGGCGAGCCAGCGCACCAGGCGGTCCCACAGCTCCGGGTAGCCGTCCCACGCCAGGAACGGCGGCGGGGCCCAGTGCGGCGCCACGTCGGAGGTGAAGGCTCCCGACCGGCCCGCGCCATGCCCGCCGACGGCGAGCAGCGGATGCCCGGCGCACTCGGCGAGCAGCGCGGCGTCCGGCCGTACGGCGACCTCGTTGAGGCCGAGCAGGGCGGGCCAGGTCCGGTCGAGGCCTGCCACGACCGGGTGGCCGCCGACTACTTCGGGTACGGCCCCGGCGGGCAGTTCCACTCGGTCGTCGCGGTCGAGGACCGTCACCGGCAGGGCGGCGGCCAGCGGCGTACGTCCCCAGCGGGCGCGGGCGTCGATGCCGCTGAACGTGAGGTAGCCGCCGATCATCAGCACCCCGCCGCCGCGCTCGACGAAGGCCCGTACCAGCTCCGAGCGGTCGGGCGCGGGCTCGGACCGGCCGAAGGTCTCCGGCGGCAGCTGGAAGCTGTTGGCCCCGACGTCGCTGATGACCACGACGTCGTACGCGTCGAAGCCCTCGGCGGAGTCCGGGACCCGGGTGGGTATCTCGTGCGCGGGCACATACGTCACCTCGTGGCCGCGCGAGCGCAGCGCGTCGAGGAAGACGCCGCCGCCCTCGGTGTACTCGGCGGTGTGGAAGGCGTCGAAGCCCTTCTGGTGGACCGTGTACGTGAACCAGGACTCGCCGATGACGAGGAGTCTGGACATGGGTGAACCGCCTTTCGTTCGGAGGCACTTGTGGGTACTTATGGGCGCGTCAAGGGGCTTCGGTGCGCACAGGGACATGGCCTCGTGGCGCGGCGGCCGGAGCGGGGCTGGGCGGAGGGGAAAGGAGGGGAGGTGCGGGTCAGCGGGCGGCGGGTGGTGCCGTGCTCCCCCGTACCTTCAGTTCGACGGGGAGGGTGTGCCGGGACGCGGGTGGCACCTCGCCGCGGGAGACGTACTGGAGGAGTTGGGCGGTGGCGGTGCGGCCGATGTCGTAGGCGGGCTGGTGGACGGTGGTCAGGGACGGGCTGACGAGCGAGGCGGCCCGGATGTCGTCGAAGCCGACGACGGAGACGTCGCCCGGCACCGAGACCCCGGCCTCCCGGAGCGCGGCGAGCGCCCCGAACGCCATCAGGTCGTTGGCAGCGAACACGGCCGTACGGTCCTCGAAGCCGCCCGCGTCGAGGAGTTCGGCGACCAGGCGGTACCCGGAGTCCTCCTTGAAGTCGCCCACCCGCTCGACGACTTCGCCTCCGAATGCCTGGACGAAGCCGTGCGCGCGGGCCGCGCCGCTCCTCAGGTCGCGGGGGCCGGTCAGCATCAGGGCCCGCCGGTGGCCGAGCGCCCGCAGGTGCTCGCCGACCAGCCGGCCGCCCGCCTCGTGGTCGGCGCCGGCGATGAGCGCGCCGCGCAGCCCCTCGACCTCCTCGTCGGCGAGCGCGATCGGGAACTTGCCCATCAGCGCCTCCAGCCGCCGCCGGGAGGGCGGGGACCCGGAGGCGTACACCATGCCGTCGATGAACCGGCTGCGGATCATCCCGAGGTAGCGGTCCTCGCGGTCGGCGTCGAACTCGGTGTTGCACAGGATCAGCCCGTACCCGAGGTCGTGGGCGGCGTCCTCGGCGCCCTTGGCCAGCTCGGCGAAGAAGGTGTTGCTGATGTCCGGGATCAGCAGTCCGATCACGGAGGTGGACCCGGCCTGGAGGCTGCGGGCCAGGGACGCGGGGACGTACCCGAGCCGGTTGACGACACCGCGCACCCGGGCGGCCGTCTCTTCGTTGACGGGCCGGTTGCCGCTCAGCACATGCGAGACGGTGGTCGGGCTGACGCCGGCCGCGGCCGCCACGTCCTTGATGGAGGCGGCCCGGCGGACCACCGGTCTCTGCTGGGTGAGGCCCGCTTCGCGGAGATCACGGGTCATAGTGCTGCACCGCCTTCCCGTGGGACGTGTCGAGAACGCGTGCGACGCGTGCGTCGGCCTCGGCGAGCAGGGCGGGCTCGTCGACGGTGAGCAGCCGTCCGTCGCGCATCAGGACCCGTCCGTCGACGACGACCGTGCGTACGTCACTGGCGCGGGCGCTGTAGACGAGCGCGGCGCGCGGATCGTGCAGCGGGCGGCAGTGCGGGCCGGACAGGTCGGTCAGGACGATGTCGGCGCGCATGCCCGGCTCCAGCGCCCCGATCCGGTCCTGGAGCCCCAGCGCCCTGGCCCCGCCCCGCACGGCCAGCCGGAGGGTGTCGGAGACGGTCATCCAGGTCGCGTCGCGCACCGCCTGCTTCTGGGTGAGCGCGACCAGCCGCAGCGCCTCCCACACGTCCAGCGTGTTGTGCCCGGCGGCCCCGTCCGTGCCCACGGCCACGGTGACCCCGGCGGCCAGCAGTTCCCGGACCGGGGTCAGCGGGGAGAGCGCGTGCTTGAGGTACACCTTGGGGCAGCAGGCCACGGCGGTCGTGCCGGCGTACTCGCCCAGCAGCGGCAGGTCCTCCTCGACGATCCCGCAGCCGTGCGCGATGAGGGCGCCCGCGTCCAGTACGCCGGTCTCGTGCAGCACCCGGACCGGGGTGATCCCGCGCCGCTCCAGGCTCGACTCCGTCTGCTCCAGGTGCTCGGCGGCATGGATGTGCATCCGCACTCCGAGCCGCCGGGCGTGGTCGGACAGGGTGCGCAGATCCTTGTCGTCCACGGTGTACGGCGCGTGCGGTCCGAGGGAGACGGTCACCCGGCCGTCGGCCCCGCCGTGCCACGCCTCGGCGAAGGCGACGGTGGCGTCCAGCGCCCGCCGGCCGCCGCTGCTGAAGTAGGTGGGTGCGAGGTCCGCCCGCAGCCCCGTCTCGGCGACCGCCGCGGCGATCTCCTCGGGGAAGAAGTAGTGGTCCGCGAAGGTCGTGACCCCCGACCTGATCATCTCCGCGCAGGCCAGCCGCGCTCCGGCCCGCACGTCCTCGGCGGTCAGATTGGACTCCATCGGCCACACCCGGTCGTTGAACCACCCCTCGACCGTCACGTCCTCGGCCGCGCCCCGCATCAGCACCATCGGGCTGTGCGTGTGCGCGTTGACCAGACCGGGCAGGGCCAGCAGCCCGCGCCCGTCGACGACCTCCGCGCCCCGCTCGGCCGGCCGGTCCGCGCCGGTGGGCCGTACGTCGACGATGACACCGTCCGCCACGACGATGTCCTGCGCGGGCAGCACGTCGCACTCGCCGGTGACCGGGACGCGCAGCACGTCGCAGCCGCGCACCAGGAGGTGGCGGGTCGTGGGAGGGGGCGTTCTGTCGCTCATGCGGCACAAGCTAGATATCCAAAACGTTTTGCACAACAACGGGAGGCTTTGGATCTCGGGGAGCGTGTCCCGGGTATGTCCGCGCCCCGCTCCCCGAGCCCTTGCGGGGCGCGGGGAACGGGGCGCGGGGAACGGGGCGCGGGGAACGGGGCGCGGGGAACGGGCGCACCGGGTCCTGGCGGGTCCGCTCTGTCGTGCGTCCTCGCTACGAGAGCTGGGACTGCACCTGAGTGGAGATCAGCTCCAGGTGGTCCAGGTCGTCGAGGTCGAGGATCTGGAGGTAGAGGCGCTGGGAGCCGATCGCCTGGTATCGGGCGATCTTGTCGACGACCTCGGCCGGGGAGCCGGCGAGGCCGTTGGCCTTGAGTTCGTCGACCTCGCGGCCGATCACGGCGGCGCGGCGGGCGACCTCGGCGTCGTCCTTGCCGACGCAGACGACCAGGGCGTTCGAGTAGACGAGGTCGTCGCCCTTGCGGCCGGCCTCCTCGGCGGCCTTGCGGACACGGCCGAACTGCCGCTCACTGTCCTCGATCGAGGCGAACGGCATGTTGAACTCGTCGGCGTACTGCCCGGCGAGACGCGGGGTGCGGCTCGCACCGTGGCCGCCGATGAGGACCGGCACCTTGGCCTGCGCCGGCTTGGGCAGGGCGGGCGAGTCGGCCAGCTGGTAGTAAGTGCCCTCGTACGAGAAGGCCTTGCCGACCTCGGTGGCCCACAGGCCGGTGACGATGGCCAGTTGCTCCTCCAGGCGGGCGAACTTCTCCTTGGGGAACGGGATGCCGTACGCCTTGTGCTCCTCCTCGAACCAGCCCGCGCCCAGGCCGAGTTCGACGCGGCCGCCGGACATCTGGTCGATCTGCGCGACCTGGATGGCGAGCACGCCGGGCAGGCGGAAGGTGCCGGCGGTCATCAGGGTGCCGAGGCGGATGCGCTTGGTCTCACGGGCGAGTCCGGCCAGGGTGATCCAGGCGTCGGTCGGGCCGGGCAGGCCGTCCGTCGAGCCCATGCGGAGATAGTGGTCGGAACGGAAGAAGGCGTCGAAGCCGAGGTCCTCGGTGGCCTTGGCGACGGTCAGCAGCGTGTCATAGGTCGCCCCCTGCTGGGGCTCGGTGAAGATGCGAAGATCCATGGCTCCATCCTGCACGCTCCCCCATCGGTCAACCGCATCGGTCCCGCCGGGTTCCCCGGCCCACGGTCGGGTGAAAATCCGTCGATCCGGCACAGGGGACGGGCTCGGGCCAGTGACCGGCGGGAACGGTGATCGTTGCTCGGGAGGAGCCGGACCGCCCGGCACCCGTCGCCGGCGGCCGCTGCCGGGACGCTTGCCTACGTGCCCCCTCGGGGGGGGCGAGGGCCGAGGAGGCCGTCACATGTCCCAGGAAGCCGTGCCGGAGCAGGCCGCCGTGCCTGCGCAGCCCAAGGGTCTGCTCCAGCAGATGGAGGAATTGATGGCTGCGCTGAACGCGGACCTGTCCCAGCTCGACGCGGACCTCTCTACGCGGGGGGCTGCCGCGAAGGAGAGCGACACGGTCTGAATCCTTCCCGAGTCGTGGGATCGACGCCCGGCCGCCGCCCATTCGGCCGGGCGTTCGTTGTGTGCGGCGGCGGTCCCCTCGCACCGTCGCATCGCGAGGGGCTGCGCCCCTGCGACCCCCGCACAGAGCTCGGTCGGTTACGGTCGTAGCACGCGTGCGGGTGGGTGGGTGGGAGCTGATCGCGCAGTTCCCCGCGCCCCTGAAGAACCTGCCCGGCCCCCTGGCTGCGAAGAGTCGGCCGGTCGTCGAGTCAGCCGGTCGTCGCGTCCCGTTCCGACAGCACCTTTTCCCTCACCGCCAGCCGGCGGAGCATCTCCAGCACGCGGTCGCGTGCCTCGTCCGCCGCGTCGATGGCTTCCATGCACTGCCAGTACGCCGCTTCCTCGTCGGCCGCGCTGGCAAGGCCGACGAGGGCGATGCCGACCTCGCCGAGGAGGCCGCCGAGGCGGTGGAGGGAGTCGTGGGCGTCGCCCAACTCGGTGAGCTGGGCGGCGCGTAAGTCGCCCACGCCGAGCGGCGGGGCGCCGAGTATGCCGCAGCCGCTGCCCGCCAGCTCGGTCAACCCCAGGGCCTCGCCGCGCAGTTCGGGCGGACCCGAGACCGCGAGGCGGCTGCCGATCGCCTGGGCGAGGGCATAGGACTGCCACGCCTCCGCCATGATCTGAGGTCCCTCGACGCTGCTCGCCAGAGCAAGCCTGCTCGCCAAGATGAGCCGCACCGCATCCATGCGCTGCCCCCGAACTGTCCCGACGCGCTCTCACACGTCCGTCCGAACTCCTGTCTGTTCATTACCCACAGTGAAGGCGTGTGAGACAGAAAACCAGTGGAAGCCTGAAATCTGTGGATAACAAATCGACTGTGGACAACTTTTCAACTCCGGAGAGTGACAAGTGGATGGGCGCGCTCACCGTCAAGGCCGCTCCGGCGCCGGAAACCTACGCTCGTTGCGGTCGATCTTCGCCTCCAGGGCCGCCAGCGCGTCGATGCCCAGCACCTCGCAGAGCTGGAGCAAGTAGGCGAGCACGTCGGCCACTTCGTCCGTGACGCGGTGCGCGGTCTCCGTGTCCGCCATCACGCGCGCCGACTCGTCCGGAGTCAACCACTGGAAGATCTCGACCAGTTCGGACGCCTCGACGCTCAGGGCCGAGACCAGGTTCTTGGGCGTGTGGTAAGGCTGCCAGTCGCGGGCGGCGGCGAACTCGGCGAGCCGTCGCTGCAGGGTCGGCACATCGAGTTTCCGCGGCGTCGCGGATTCAGGATCTTTCACGGCTCAGGTCTACCACCGTCACCCCCGCCACCCCGGCGGCCCAGGACGCGTCGCTCACCGCGCCGACCAGCCGGATGTGTCCCCGCTCGCACATCCGCGCCGCCAGCCGCACCAGCTCCAGGGCCTGTCTCGGGTCCAGCGAGCGGTCGAAGCCGTCGGCGAGGACCGTGAGGGTCTGCAGGGCCGCCGGTACCTCCACGACCGGGTCTACCTCCAGCACACCGGGACCGGTGAACAGCA
The DNA here is from genome assembly GCF_016598475.1 of Streptomyces adelaidensis. Classification (GTDB taxonomy): domain Bacteria; phylum Actinomycetota; class Actinomycetes; order Streptomycetales; family Streptomycetaceae; genus Streptomyces; species Streptomyces adelaidensis. The sequence goes on along the minus strand of NZ_JAEMUX010000060.1, from coordinate 39,102 downwards.
CGAGGGCCAGCGCCAAGTACCTCAACTCCCCGTCCCCGAGCAGCCCGAGGGCCGTGCGCACCCCGTCGCCCCGGTCCAGCACCGCCCGCACCGCGCCGTCGCGCAGCGGCTCGGCCAGCAGATCGAGGACCGGTCCGGCGCAGCCGTCGCGGACGGCGGAGACCAGCAGCGCGTGCCGTCGGCCGCACTCGGTCCGGGTGCGCCACAGCACGTCGGCGAGGTTGTCGCAGCCGGGGAGCAGCCGTCCGGAGCCGCGCGGCACGGGGGCACGCATCCGGCGGGGGCGCGGATCGCAGGCGTAGACCGAGCGGAGTGCGACCACCATCTGCTCGGCGGCGGCGAGCACTTGGCGCTGCCCGTCCGTCTTGCCCGCGACGCGGAGCGGCAGCAGCGCGGTGCCCAGCCGGTCGTCGGGGAGCGGGCCGCGGGTGACCGTGGACGAGCCCGCCGTGTGCCAGGCGGCCTGGACGACGGGACGGCTCGGGTCCACCAGCGCCGTCTGTAAGAGGGTCAGCCCGCCGGCCGTCAACCGCTCGCCCACGACGCGGAGTTCGGGTTCCGTCTGGACGGCGACGTCGAGCCGTACGGGTCCCCCGGGGCCGTCGGCCGTGCAGCCGATGCGGAAGCCGCGCCGCCGCTGGGCGTCGGGGCGGGCCCGCTCGGGCACACAGCTCTCCGGGTCCGGGAACGCCTCGTCGAGAGGGGCGCCGCCGCCGAGCCGCGCCAAGGCCTCGTACGCCCGCAGTGCGGTCGTCTTGCCGCTGCCGCTGCCTCCCGCGAGCAGGGTCAGCGGGCCCAGGGGGAAAGCGGCACCCCGGTGTCCGGCGAAGGCGGAGAGCCGCAGCTCGGTGACGCTCGGCCGCTCCGGACGCGCCGCGGCGTCCACGCCGGACAGCACGGACGTCAGGGATGAGAAGGATGAGAGGGACGACGGGGATGACACGGTCATATGCGGACAGTAGGGGCCCATCTGCCAGGAAAACCGTTCCGCCCAGTCGATCTTCCTACGATCGAGGGAGCGCCCCGGACGGACCGGGAGCGCTCCGCGCCTCGCGTCACACCCCGGGCACTCCCGCACCCTCCATCAGTCCCCGCACCTCGGTGCCCGGCGGCGTGAGAAGGAACACGTTCCGGTCGACCCGGTGCATTCCGCTGGTCAGGCCGAAAACAACCCCCGTGCTGAAATCCAGCACCCGCTTGGCCGTGTCGGTCTCCGCGCTCGACAGGTCCAGCAGCACCGGAATGCCCGCCATCAGCGTCTCCGCGACCTCACGGGCATCCGCGAAGACATTGATACGGAGGACCACGAAACGGCGCCGCGCCTCCGTCTCGGCTTCCGGTATGGTCCGGTGGCCGACCGCGGACGGCCAGGCGTCCCGGCCCCGCAGCGGCACTACCTGGGCGAGCCCCTCCCACTGTTCGTCGGTGACATCGTGGCTGTTCACCCTGTTCACCGGCCTTCCCCCTGGCTCGCACTCAATGACTGCATCGGCCAATTCTTACGCATGGTCACCCGTTCGGCCCAACAGCGACACGATCCGCCACACCTCCGTTCGGCACAACGGCCGGATCCCGCCCTCACAGCCCCTTGCGCGGCCATGTGTGGCGGGCGTAACGCCTCATGATCAGGTCATGTGACATCGGCGTAACGGGCAATTCGTACGATCGGGTCTACCGGGCGGTGACTCGGACGCTGAGCGGATGCCGACCGGCCGCCGTACCGGACAGCGACCGGCCACCCGCCCGGCGAACCGAAGGAACACCCGACCGGACATCCCGGACGCCGACAGAGAGGGGCCGCCCGTGGCCGCGCAGGGCCCGCAGAGCACCACGACCCAGGTGCGGACCGTGTGCTCGTACTGCGGTGTCGGCTGCGGCATGCTCCTGTCCGTCGGGCTGGGTCCCGACGGACGGCGTACGGTCCTGAAGGCGACCGGCGACAAGTCCCACCCGGCGAACTTCGGCCGCCTCTGCACCAAGGGCTCGACCACCGCCGACATGCTGGCGGCGCCCGGCCGGCTCACCACCGCCCTCGTCCGGGGCGACCGCGGCGACGAGCCGGTCCCCGCGCCCGTCGGCGACGCGATCGCCGAGACCGCCCGGCGGCTGCGCGCGGTCATCGACGAGCACGGGCCCGACGCGTTCGCCTTCTACGTCTCCGGCCAGATGAGCCTCGAAGCGCAGTATCTGGCGAACAAACTGGCCAAGGGCTTCATCCGCACCAACCAGATCGAGTCGAACTCCCGGCTGTGCATGGCGAGCGCCGGGACCGGCTACAAGCTCTCGCTGGGCGCCGACGGGCCGCCCGGCTCGTACGAGGATCTCGACAAGGCGGACGTCTTCCTCGTCATCGGCTCGAACATGGCCGACTGCCACCCGATCCTGTTCCTGCGGATGATGGACCGGGTCAAGGCGGGCGCGAAGCTGATCGTCGTCGATCCGCGCCGCACGGCGACGGCCGAGAAGGCGGATCTGTTCCTGCAGATACGTCCGGGTACCGACCTGGCGTTCCTCAACGGGCTTCTTCATCTGCTGCACGCCGAGGGCCACACCGATCCGGAGTTCATCGCCGCCCACACCGAGGGCTGGGAGGCGATGCCCGGCTTCCTGGCCGAGTACGCGCCGGACGCCGTCGCCGAGATCACGGGGCTCGCCGCCGACGACATCCGCGAGGCCGCGCGGCTGATCGGTGAGGCCACCGAGTGGACGAGCTGCTGGACCATGGGGCTCAACCAGTCCACGCACGGCACCTGGAACACCAACGCCCTGGTCAATCTGCATCTGGCGACCGGCGCGATCTGCCGGCCCGGCAGCGGGCCGTTCTCCCTCACCGGTCAGCCCAACGCCATGGGCGGGCGGGAGATGGGGTACATGGGCCCGGGGCTGCCGGGGCAGCGGTCCGTGCTCGTGGACGAGGAGCGGGCGTTCGTCGAGGAGCTGTGGGAGCTGGCGCCGGACACCCTCCGCACGGACGGGGTCGGCAAGGGCACGGTCGAGATGTTCCAGAAGATGGCCGACGGGGAGATCAAGGCCTGCTGGATCATCTGCACCAATCCCGTGGCGTCGGTGGGCAACCGGAAGACCGTCATCGAGGGTCTGGAGGCCGCCGAGTTCGTCGTCACACAGGATGTGTTCGCCGACACGGAGACCAACGCGTACGCCGATGTCGTCCTGCCGGGCGCCCTGTGGACCGAGTCCGAGGGCGTCCTCATCAACAGCGAACGCAACCTCACGCTCGCCGCCCCCGCCGCCGACCCGCCGGGCGAGGCGATGGCCGACTGGCGGATCATCGCGGCCGTCGCCCGCGAGCTGGGCTTCGAGAAGGGGTTCTCGTACGACAGTGCCGAGCAGGTCTTCGAGGAGATCAAGCGGGCGTGGAACCCGAAGACCGGGTGGGACCTGCGGGGCGTGACGTACGAGCGGCTGCGGTCCGAGTCCGTGCAGTGGCCGGCGGCGTCGCAGGACGGGCCTGCGCGCAATCCGATCCGGTACGTGCGCGGCGACGGGGACGGGGGCCGTGGGCCGCTCTTCCCGACCGCGAGCGGGCGGGCCGTGTTCCATGCGCGGCCGCACATGCCGGCCGCCGAGATGCCGGACGACGACTATCCGTTCGTGCTCAACACCGGGCGGTTGCAGCACCAGTGGCACACGCTGACGAAAACGGGCAAGGTCGCCAAGCTCAACAAGCTGAACCCCGGGCCGTTCGTGGAGGTGCATCCGCGGGACGCCCGTGAACTGGGCCTGCGGGACGGGGACTCCGTGGAGGTGGCGTCACGGCGCGGGCGGGCCGTGCTGCCCGCGGTGGTGTCGGACCGAGTCATGCCGGGGTGTGTGTTCGCGCCGTTCCACTGGAACGACCTGTTCGGTGAGTATCTGAGCATCAACGCGGTGACGAGCGACGCGGTCGATCCGCTGTCGTTCCAGCCGGAGTTGAAGGTGTGCGCGGTGTCGCTGGCGAAGGTGGCGGCGCCGGTGACGGTCTCGATGCCGAACTCGGTGCCGGTCTCGGTGCCAGTTTCTGTGCCGGTTTCTGTGCCGGTTTCTGTGCCGGTTCAAGTCCCGGTCCCGGCTCCCGCTCCAATCGAGAGTGAGCCCGCCGGGGCGCTTGTGCCGACGGCGGTCACGCCCGGCGCGAACCCCTTCGGTCTCGAACCCGCGCCGCCCCCCGTCCTGTCCGCCCAGGAGCGCCAGTACCTCACCGGCTTCCTCACCGGGCTCGGGTCCGGGGTCGTCGGAGTGCCCGTGCTGCCGGCGGAGGCGCCGTTCAGCCCCGAGCACGCGGTGTGGGTGAACGGGGTGCTCGCCGGGATGTACTCGCGGTCGGCGGCCCCGAGCGCGGCTCCGGCCGTCGTCGAGCCTGCCGGGCGGGAGGCCGTCGGGCGGGAGATCGGCGGGCGTGAGGTCGTCGTGCTGTGGGCCTCGCAGACCGGGACCGCGGAGGAGTTCGCGGTGGCGACGGCCGAGCATCTGGGGGCCGCGGGGCACCGGGCGACGCTCGTCGGCATGGACGAGGCGAACCCCGGCCAACTGCCGTACGGGGCCGACCTGTTGCTGATCACCAGCACCTTCGGGGACGGCGACGCACCCGACAACGGCTCCGGGTTCTGGGACGCGCTGGCCCACCAGGAGGCCCCGCGCCTGGACGGTGTGCGCTACGCCGTACTGGCCTTCGGGGACTCCTCCTACGACGACTTCTGCGGGCACGGCCGCCGGCTGGACGCCCGGCTCGACGAACTGGGCGCGGAGCGCCTGACCCCGCGTACGGACTGCGAGCCGGACTACGAGCCTTCGGCGGACGCCTGGCTGGGCGAGGTCATCACCGCGCTCGGCACGGAGACGTACCCGGAGACGGAGATAGGCACGGGCGCGGGCACGGTGCCCGAAGCGAGGCCGCAGACCGCGCCCGCCGCCACCCCCGCGCCCACCACCCGTTCCACCAAGCCCGCGCCCGCCGCCGCCCGCCTGGTCGGCAACCGGCTGCTCAGCCTGCCCGGAGCGGGCAAGGAGGTGCGCCGGTTCACCTTCGACACCAGCGGGACGGGGCTGTCGTACGAGGCGGGTGACGCGCTCAGCGTACGGCCGGTCAACTCCCTGGGTCTGGTGGCGGAGTGGCTGGCGGTGACCGGCCTGGACGGCTCGACTCCCGTGGAGGTCAACGGTGTTGGCGGCGTGCCTTTCGCCGAGGCGCTGCACCGGCATCTCGACGTCACCCGGATCACCCCGGACCTGCTGCGCTTCGTCTCCGAACGGACGCGGGACAACCGAGAGTTGAAGAAGTTGATGCGCCCGGACAACAAGGACGGCCTGGCGCAGTGGACATGGGGCCGGCAGGCCGTGGACGTGGTGACCGAGTTCGCCGTACGGGCCTTTGCGCAGGAGTGGGCCGGGGTGTTCAAGCGGCTCCAGCCCCGCCTGTACTCCATCTCGTCCAGCCCCCTCGTCGATCCGCACCAGGTGTCGCTGACGGTCTCGGTCGTGCGGTACGAGAACCTGCACGGGCGCCCGCGTGGCGGGGTCTGCTCACCGTTCCTCGCGGACGGCGAGGCGGACCTGGAAGTGCCGGTCTTCGTGCAGCGCTCGCCGCACTTCCGGCCGCCGGCGGACCCGGTGACCCCCATGATCATGGTCGGCCCCGGCACCGGTGTCGCCCCCTTCGTCGGCTTCCTCCAGGAGCGGCAGGCCCTCGGCCACCGGGCGCCCAACTGGCTGTTCTTCGGAGAGCAGCACCGGGCGACGGACTTCTACTACGAAGAGGAACTGACGGATCTTCAAAAGACGGGCGTACTCAGCCGGTTGGACACCGCCTTCTCCCGCGACCAGCGCGCCAAGGTCTACGTCCAGGACCGGATGCGCGAGCACGGCCCCGAGCTCTGGCACTGGCTCCAGGACGGCGCCCGCTTCTACGTCTGCGGCGACGCCTCCCGTATGGCGAAGGACGTCGACCAGGCCCTGCGCGACATCGCACGCACCCACGGCGGCATGACCGAGGGCGAGGCCGCCGCGTATGTGAAGCAGCTGGCGACGGAGAAGCGGTACGTGCGGGACGTGTACTGAGCCCGCCCATGGCCGAACCGGTCCCCGGCTGAGCCACTCCTCAACGACTTTGCCATCTCTTTACAACCCGTCCCCCGTCTGTCTCGTCTCTCCGCTCGATACGTCACCCGGGGCCGCCCGTCCGGTCACCGGACGGGCGGCCCCGACGAGAGAGAGCGACTCATGCGCCGAACCGTCCTCAGTGCAGCGGCACTCGCCTGCACCGCCGTCCTGGCGACCACGCTGCCCGCGTTCGCCGACAGCACGAACAGCACGAGCAGCACGAGCAGCACGAGCAGCGCGAACCCGACGCCCGTACCGGAGTCCGCCACCAAGGCACCCAGCCCCGCCGCGTCGACCCCCGCAACGGACGAGCGCACGCCCACGCCCTCGCCCACCAGGGACGCGAAGGACACCGGCCCGACCCCGGTGCCGAGCCAGGTCTCCGTCGTACCGAGTGGCGCGCCGGACACCGGTACGGCGCCGCGGTCGGAGGGGTCGGGTGCCGGGGGCGTGCTGGCCGGCTCGGGGGCCGCCGCGCTGCTCCTCGGCGGCGGCGCGGCCGTCGTCCTCGTACGGCGCCGGCGGGCGAACGGGGCGTGACCTTGCTCTCCAGGCGCGCCTTCGCCACCGCGGCGACGGCCTCGCTGCTCGTGAGCTGCGACGGCCGACGAACCGACCACGCCACCACCGCACCCGCCACGAACGGGTCCCCGGCGAGCGGGTCCTCGCCCTCGCCGTCCTCGTCGGCCGCCGCGCGGCCCCTGGGCCGTTCGGTGCCGGTCAGGCTGCTGATACCGGACATCGAGGTCGACACCCCGGTCATTCGGCTGGGGCTGGCCCCGGACGGCACCGTGGAGGTGCCGCCGATCACGGCGCACGACCGGGCGGGCTGGTACCGGCACTCGCCGACGCCGGGGCAGACCGGCCCGTCGGTGATCCTGGGCCATGTCACGGTCGGCTCCTACGGGGACGGGGTCTTCCGCCGGCTCGGGGAGCTGCGGCGGGGCGGGCGGATCATGGCGCGCCTGGAGAACGGCACGACGGCGGAGTTCACCGCCGACTCCGTACGGACGGTCGCGAAGGCCGACTTCCCGGCGGAGGAGGTCTACGGGAACGTGGACCGTCCCGCGCTGCGCCTCATCACCTGCGGCGGTCCCCGCAGCGGCGACGAGTACCGCGACAACGTGATCGTCTTCGCGACGCTGAGCGCACCGGGCCGGTGACCCGTCCCTCACCACCGGCCGCGCACCGGCTGCCGCCGACCGCCGGTCCCCAGCCGCCGCTGCCGCTTGTCGCACCGTCACGACCATGGAGAGTGTTGAAACGGTCCCGCGAGAAGGCCGCGTCCGAGTTGTTCGCCGCCCTCTATCCACGTCTCGCCGGCTGGTGCCGTCGGCTGGTCGACGACGACGAGACGGCCCACGAGATCGCGTCGGAGGCGTTCACGCGGCTCTGGGCCCGCTGGACGTCGGTGGCGGAGCCGCACGGTTTTCTCTACGTCACGGCGGCCAACCTCGTCCGGGACCACTGGCGCAAGCTCGAACGCGAACGCCGGGCGATGCACCGGGTCACCGCCGAGGCCGCGGTGCGCCCGCCGTCCGACCACGCCGAACGGTCCGACCCCTCGGTCCGGCTGCTCGTGCGGTCGCTGCCGGAACGGCTGCGCGTGCCGATCCTGCTGCACTACTACGCTGACATGCCGATCCGGGAGGTGTCCGCGCTCACCGGACGCAAGGAAGGAACCGTCAAGGCCGACCTCCACGCGGCCCGCGAACTGCTCCGCGCCCACCTGAGGAGAAGCCTTGATCACACACTCTGACGACGGCCCGGACTTCGAGCCCGACGACCCGCTGGCCGTCATCCTGCGCCCGCCCGCCGACCACCTCGGCCCACCGCCCGGCCACTACGAGGCGATCCGCCGCACCGCCGCCCGCCGCCGTCTCCTGCGCACCGCGGCCGGTGCCGCCGTGGCCGCCTGCGCGGCCGTCGCCCTCGTCGCCCTGCCCGTCCGCTTCGCCACGGACGACGCCCCGAGGTCCCCCTCGGTCCCCCTCGCCCCGCCCCCCGCGACCAGCCCGTCCCCCACACTCCCGTCGACCCCCGCCCCCACACCGTCGGCCTCCCACGCCCCCGACACCCCCGTCCCCACCGAACAACCCGCCTCCCACGCCCCCGACACCCCCGCCCCGTCCACCCCGAACGCCCGGGACAGCGCGCCGCCCAGCCCGAACAGCGCCCCGTCCACCGAGCCCTCCGCGCTTCGCGGCTCGGTCGACGCCGGCTGAGCCGACGGATTCGGTGCACACGGGCCGCGGGCAGGAAAGGACGATCACGAAGGCGATCACGAGGACAATGGTGTCCATGAGCGCGGAGCGCGCGGCAGGGGCCGCGGACGCCCCCGGGGGCCGGCGCTCCCGGCGTCCCCCGGGTTCGACGCCGCCTGGGCGCACCCCGTCCTGGGCCGTATGTGGCGGGGTCAGCAGGACCGGCGGCAGCTGGACCGCCGCCATCCGTGGCTGTTCGACACCGCGGTGGTGCTGATCGTCGTGTGCGGCAGCCTTCCCGATCTGCTGTGGGCGACGGCAGCTCGCCCTTCGGGGACACGGACGCCCGTGACCAGTCGCCGTCCGCCGTCCCGTTCGTCCTCATCGCCGCCTTCGCCCTTCCGCTGTGGTGGCGGCGCGGGGCCCCGGCCGTCACGTTCTTCGTGGTCTCTCGTGGCCCTGACCCAGTGGTCCCTGGAGCTCTGGCTGCCGGCCGGTTTCAGTGTCCTCATCGCGCTGCACACCCTGGCCCGGCAGGGTTCGTCGCGGGTGCTGGGCTGGGCCTTCGCGGTGGCCGTGGGCAATGTGCTGCTGGCCGTCTGCGTCCTGGTGCCGGTCAGCCATCCGTTGCTCGGCGCCTTCTTCCTGCTGGGGACGGTGACGGCGGCCACCGCCGTCGGGCTGACCCAGGTGTGGAGGGCGGGGTCGGCGTCCGGCTGGTCATCGCCTGGCCGGACCGCCTGTACGTGGTCGAACCCGCGCCGCTGATCACCGTTGCCGAGAGGCTGGAGCACAAGGGGGGCCGCGAGATGGTGGGCCGTTGTCCGACCAGGCAGGACGCCCAAGAGGCGGCGGAGTGGCTGGTGGACCGGTTCTCCCGACTGGTACCGGGGCTGCCGGTGACCGCCGACACCGAGGCGGGCGGTGGCCAGTTCCTCGTCATCCTGGCCACCGGCCGCCGCTGACCGGCGATCACCAGCGCACACTCGCGTCGAGCTGAACCGTCGGCCCACATCGACCTGTCCTGGCACGAGCTGACCCATGGGCGCGTGGCGGGCTGCGGCTGGGTGACCGGCGGGTCGGCCGGGCACCGGGTCACCAGGGGCGGGGGCTGGGCCCGCTCGCGCCGGGGACCACCGTGCTTCCGCGACGGCCCCGTCCCTCACTTCCGGCAGGCCGGCCCGGTCGATCGTCCGGGCCGGCCTGCCGCACCGCGCGGGAGATGATGGGGACGGAATGACGGACGCGAGGTCGGGAGCTTCCATGGCGAAGCGGTTTCATCAACCCCGTGAGGACGCGGAGTTCGATTTCATCCTCGGGATGAGCGGAGTTCCGGTCCTCGCGTACTTCACCGGGACCTGGCCCAAGGCAATCGAGCCCTGCCGGGTGATGGACCTCGTCGTGGGTGGCATCGCCGACGACTACACGGGCCGCCTGACGGCCGTCCGCACCGACATCACGCGTTGTCCGGCCGCAACCGAGCGATACGGGATCACCGGAGCCCCGTCCTACGTCCTGCTGAAGGAGGGAGAAGCGGTGGCGCACGGCACAGGACCTATGACCATCGCCGAGGTACGGGAGCTTCTGGACGGCCACCTCTGAGCGGCCGCCGCGGCACTGCGGGCGCGACACCCCTCACGCAAGCCGTGTCGGTCCCGGACAGCCGCAGCAGATCGAAAACGATCAACCCGAGATCAAGCCGGTGGGTCCGGGTTCAGTCCCAGTCTCCGGGGTCGGTGGCCTCGATCAGCGCGGCCAGCTTCGCGCGGTCGTGGAAGGCGCTGCTGAGAATGAGCCCAAGCTCCCGCAGAGCCGCCTCGTCCTTGCCGTAGACGCACATCATCCCGGCCTCGGGATCGAAGCCGCCGATCCGGTCGGCCAGCTCCGGAGCGTGGATCCAGGGGAAGCGCCCGGCTGACCAGGCGCAGGTACCTGGCCATGCCACAACCCGCTGTCCCGCCCGAGCGGCGACGCGACGACGCCACGAACACCCGTCAGACGCGGGCGAGTTCGGCCGCGCCGAAGGACACGTCGAAGCGGTCGCACCAGATGCTCACACTCGTGAAGCCGGACGGATCGACGCCGGCGGGCACCGTGTAGTTCTGGCTTCCCTTGTTGCCCTTGAGCTTGCCCAGGCTGACGTACTCGCCGTCGTCGAAGACGCGCCAGCCCGCGGTCCCCTGCTTCACGGGAGCGTCGGTCAGCCAGACGCGCAGGTCCGGGCCGTTGCTCGTGTCGAGGTTCTCCAGCCGTACGACGTGGGAGCCGTCGGCGAGCCGTACGAGTTTCACCGTGCCGGAGGTCTCGTGCTCGTGGCTGATCAGCTCGCCGCCGGCCAGCGTCCGGGGCCCGGGCGCGGGAGAGGAGGAGGCGGAAGGCGCCTCCACGGGCGGCGCGGAGGTCGCCACGGCCACGGGCAGAGCCTCCTCCACGGTCTCGTCCTGCCACAGCTTCCACGGCTGGAACCAGTACAGCCCGAAGCCCATCGCGGCCACGCCGAACACCAGCATCCCGACGACGAACGGCCTGCTCAACACCGTGCGCGCACGTCCCATGCCCGCTCCCTCCCACATTCTGTCGCTACCCCCATTCAACGGGCCGGACAGCCGCCCTGTGCTCCGCGAGAGATGACGGAAGCCTTACGTCGCCGGGATCAGGACCCGGTGGGCAGACCACTTGTGGTGCCGTCGAAACGGCTGAGGATGAAGACCGCGTTCTCCAGGGTCACTTCCTCGCGGGCGGTCGCGCAGGCTGCCGCCACCGGTTGTGACGCACACCACACATCCCAGTGCAATTTTTACCCTGGGCAATGATTCATCGGCGGTCCCCTTCCGTACCTCCTGGCGACCGAATCCGCTCCCGGCGGACCCGGGGCGCCCTCGCGCCCCCGCCCGGGGCGCCCGCGCCCGCACGCCAGGAGGAACCATGCGCATCCCACGTACCGCAGGAGCCATCTTCATCAGCGGCGGCCTGCTGATGACCGTCGCCGCGCTCGCCTATCCCGCCATGCTGGGCGTCGAGAAGACCGCCACGTCGACGGAGCGCATCATCGCGAACACGCCGTTCGGTCCGTTGACGGAGGCCGACCGGGACTTCGTCATCAAGGTGCGGTCGGCGGGGCTGTGGGAGTACCCGTTGGGGGAGATGGCGATGGAGCGCGGGACGACGCCGGAGATGAAGGAGGCCGGGGAGCATCTGGTCGTCGGACACGCGGGGCTCGACGTGTTGTGCCGGAAGATCGCCCCCGAGCTGGGCATCACCCTCAACAACCAGGCGAGCCCGCAACAGCAGCAGTTCGTGGCCACCGCCGACGCCGCCACCGGCAAGGAGTTCGACTCCACCGCCGTCACCATCATGCGGGTCACACACGGCCAGATCTTCCCGGCCATCGCCAAGATCCGGGCGAGTACGCGCAACACACTGGTACGTCAGCTGGCCGACCTCGCCAACGACACCGTCCTCGACCACATCACCGTGCTGGAGAAGACCGGCCTCGTGAACCACGAGCAGGTCAACTACCAGCAGACCAACCCGCCGAAAATCCCCAAGGACCAGGCCACCCCGCCCGTACCCCAGCCGGGCGCCCCCATGGTCGTCCTCACCCCCCGACCCGACCTGGACGTCAACACCGCCGCACCGAACGCGACGCCCAGCCCTTCGGCCTCGGCCTCCGCCGACCAGGGGTGACACCCGTTCCGCCGAGCGGCGGCGGTCACGGAGCGGGGCTCAGCCGGAAGGACCGTACGACAGCGAGCACGCACCCGGCGACGAGCCCGGCGGCGAGTGCCGCGGCGCCGAGCAGTGGGCCGCGGTCCGTGCCGGGGGCCACGCCTCGCGGCGGCACCACGCCGTCCGGGTCGTACACGACGTCCAGGGCGTCCCCCGGCCGGGTCGACCGCTCGCAACCCCGCCAGATCCGCGTGGAGAGGGGAACGCCGGCCCGGTCGGCCACCGAGCACAGGTACCGGCCGCCCTCGGTACCGGCCACCGGTCCGCCCTCGACCGAGGTCACCACCACCGACCGCACCTCGCCGCGGTGGACCAGCACCAGCCCCGCCAGCGACGGAGGCGTCAGCAGCGCCAGGCACACGCCGAGCACCGCGACGAGTCCGACGAGCGCGCGGCCCGCCTCGGTGATCAGGAGGTACACGGCGAGCGCGGCCACGATCACCAGGCCGCCCTCCCCGGCGGCGAGAGACGGGCGCCCGGTCCACACCCCGGCGATCCCGAGCCCGATGATCGCGCCCGTCGCCAGGATCCCCACCAGGACCCCCTCGGTGAGCAGCCACCGAGGGGGCAGGCCCACGAACTCCGCCGGCCCCCAGACCGCGGCCCTCACATGGGCCATCACACCCGAGTCCCCCACGGGCGGTCGCCGACCCGGTCCGCGCATCCGCCGCTCCACCCCTTGGTTCCCCCATGTCCACCCACACAGCTCTCTTGCATTATGCAAAATCGGCGGGGTGGCGCGAAATCGGACCTGCTCCGAAACGGGGGGTGGGCAGCGCCGCTCACGCGGGGACTCTCGGCAGGACGGTCACGCGCCCCGGACAGCCGGCAGGTCCACCCAGCCCAGCGGATGCGGCTCGGCGCCGTCCGCCGCCGGAGCGAGCGGCTCGCCCCCGGCCTCGTTGAAGGCGGTGAGCGCGTCCACCAGGGCCGCCCTCCGGTCCGGGGCGAGGCGTTCGACGATGGCGGCGATCTCGGCCCGCCGTCGGGCGGTGACGTCCTCGACGGTGCGCCGCCCCTCCGCCGTGAGACGGAGCACGGTCTCGCGGCGGTTGCCGGGGTTGGTCTGCCGGTCGGCGAGCCCGGCCGCGATCAGCCGGTCGACCATGCGCATCGCGGTCGACGGCGCGACCTGAAGGACGTCGGCGAGGGTCACCAGCTTGGTGGCACCGTGGGTGGACAGCACCACGAGCATCCGGAACTGAGGCAGCGTCAGCCGCTCCTCCACCTCGGCCAGCGACCGGGCGGAGACGGCGACCAGCAGTCTCGACGCGGTGAGCACCGCACGGGTCACCACGTCGACATCGTCCATGCCCCCGACCGGGGCCTCACATTCCGCCATACGCCCTTTCTACCGCGCCGGGACCACCACCCACTCAACCGGTAGGAACAAATTTTCCACTCCCATGACCCTTCCATGGTTCACGCCCACGGCCTGGCCACTGATCGCTCCCATGTCCGTGACAGCGGAGCAACAGCATCGCGGCGTCGTCGTGAGACGGTCCCGAGGTGTGCCGTCCGCGCGGTTGGGCCGACAGGCTGCGCCCCCGGGAGCTCAGGCTCCTCCCGGGGGCGCCACCGCCGCGGCGGCCGCATTTCTGCCCGAAGCCGGTCTGCGGGAGCGGGTCGACGCCGATGAAGGCCGATGTCGGGTCGTACCGGCGGGCGTCGACGTGGGTGAGCACCGGTGCCGGTAAGCGTCCCTGACCACCGGGCGGTGGGCATCATCACCTCATCGACTCAGAACGCTTACGCCGGCCAGTCCAGCAGCCGGGCCCCGATCACCGCTGTCTGGAGCGGGTAGCGGTGCACCGGGTCGGAGGGGTCGGCGCCGGTGAGTTTGTGGATGCGTTCCAGGCGGTAGGTGAAGGCGCGCACGCTGAGCGACAGCCGCCGGGCGGCCTCCGCGGAGACGCAGCCGGAGTCGAAGTAGACGGTGAGGGTGTCGAGGAGCGGCTGGGCCCCGCCGCGGGCTTGGCGCAGCGGGCCGAGGGCGCTCTCCACCAGGTCGGCCATGGCCTGCCGGTCCCGGGTGAGGACGGGGTAGACGAGGAGGTCGGCGGCGCGCAGCACGGGTTCGTCGAGTTCCAGGCGTTCGGCCAGGTCGAGGGCGTTCAGGGCCTCCTCGTAGGACTGGACGACACCGGCCGCGCCCGACTGCGGTCGGCCGATGGCCACCCGTCCGCCGCCGGTGGCGGCGAACGCCTGCTTCGCGAAGTACGCGAGGACGTCGTCCTGGTCGCCGGGCGCGATGCACACGAGGCGGCCGTCCTTGGTGGTGAGCAGGATGCTGCGGTCGCCGAACCGGCCTATCAGAGCGCGCTCGACCTCCCTGGGCACCGGGTCGCCCTCGTCGTACGCGACGGAGCCCTGCGCCACGGCGACCGCGTGCTCGTACGACAGCCGCAGGCCGTAGCGTTCCGCGCGCTGGGCCAGCCTGCCCAGGTCGCTGCGCCCGTACAGCAGGTCGTCGATGAACTCGCGGCGGGCGACCTCCTCCTGGCGTACGGCATGCCGCTGCGCGCGCTCGTAGCCTTCGGCGAACGCGTCCAGGGCCTGGGCGGCGGCGGCCAGCACGCCGTCCACGGAAGCACCGCTGCCGGTCGGCCAGTGCGCCCGCGTCGCGGCCATGTGGGCCCCGACCATGGCACGCAGCCCGAGGCCGGCCTCCGCGGCCCGCTCCCCCAGGACACGCCGCGAGTCGAGTTCCTCCCGGGTCAGGCGGCGGCCGGTCCCGGAGGCGTCCGCGAGAATGCGCGCATACCCCTCCAGGTACTCCATGTACTCCTCGGACACGCCCCGCCCCGACATCCACGCCCCCGTATTCCGATGCGCTGTTGACGCCTTTCTAACGCATGGGGCGCGGATCGGGACCACAGGGGGTCGATGTGACTGCCGGTCTCCGGCAGCGCGCGAAGGCGGCGCCGAGGCGCGAAGGTCCTCACTCCGAGCGGCGCGGCGATTGACACCTCCCGCGACGCACAATGCCGGATTCCGGCAATGTCCCGGGTCCCGGAGTGCGTGCCAGGAGCCTGTCGACGCGGCGTGAAGAGCGCGTAAGGTTCCCGTCGGTGTGCCGGGAAGCCTGGTCGGCGGTCTTGAGAGAGCTCTCTTCGCTGATCGGGGGTCGTGGTCATGGTGCTTGTCGTGGTGTTCGGGGTGGCGCTTCTCATCGCGGTACTGCTGTCGGGTCTCGCCGCCCGGACCGTGTTGTCGACATCGCTGCTCTTCCTGGTCGGCGGGGCACTCGTCAGCGACGGATTCCTCGGCCTGATCCACATCACGCCGGACAGCGAGATCGTGTCCGTGACGGCCGATCTGGCGCTGTTCGCGGTGCTGTTCACCGACGGCATGCACGTCTCCTTCACCAAGCTGCGCGCGAACTGGCGCAACCCGGCCCGCGCCCTCGGGCTCGGCATGCCGCTGGCGTTCGTCGGCATGGCTCTGATCACGCACTACCTGGTGGGCCTGGACTGGACGACGTCCTTCCTCGTCGGCGCCGTCCTCGCGCCCACCGACCCGGTGTTCGCCTCCGCGATCGTCGGACGCAAGGAAGTCCCTTCGAAGCTGCGCCAGTTGCTGAACGTGGAGAGCGGCATCAACGACGGGCTCGCCCTGCCGGTCGTCCTCATCCTGATCGCCGCGGCCGGACCGACCTCCGGGCACGCCGAGGCCGACCCGGGGAAGATCGCCCTGGAGCTCGTCCTCGGGCTGGTCTTCGGTGTGGCCCTGCCGTGGGTGGTGATCGAGCTCGTACGGTTCCGGCTGCTGGGCGCCGAGCCCAAGCTCCAGCCACTGCTGCCACTCGCCGTCGGCGTGATCCTGTACGCGCTCTGCCACCTCACCCACGCCAACCCCTACCTCGCGGCGTTCTCCGCCGGTGCCGTCCTCACCGCCCGCTCCCTGGAGGCGAAGGAGGCGTTCGAGCCGTTGGGCGAGGCGCTGGCGGAGCTGGCCAAGTTCGCGGCCCTGCTGGTGTTCGGCGCGCTGCTCACGCCGCGGTTGTTCGGCGACCTGTCCTTCGGCGGCTACGCCGCGGTGGTCCTGGCCATCGTGCTGATCCGCCCCGCCTCGCTGCTGCTGTCGCTGCTCGGCACCCGGTTCACCCGGCAGGAGAAGCTGGTCGCCGCCTGGTTCGGGCCCAAGGGCTTCGCGTCGGTGGTGTACGGGCTGCTCGTGCTCCAGGCCGGGATCCCGCAGGGCGAGGAGGCGTTCACGCTCATCGCCGTGTGCATCGCCTTCTCGATCATCGCGCACAGCTCCACCGACGTGCCCATCGCCCGCCTCTTCCACGTCGAGGGCCTCGCCGGCGTGGAAGAGGCGGGTGACGCCTCACCGCGCACCGTCGAGGAGGCCGGTCATGTCGGCGCGTGAGCCGGCCGAGCCATGCCCGTACGTGACCCCGGACGAGAACGCCGCTCACGCGGTCCGGCTGCCGCCCCGGCACGGGTTACCCGCCCTCCTGGTCGTCGGCGCCGAAGCCCGGGCCGTCCGCCGTCGTGCCCCGCGCCCGGCTCGTCGGGCAGCTCATGTCGGCGTGCGCGACACCGCCGGACCCGCTGCTGACGGACGTCCCGGACGGGCGGGACCTCGACGAGGCGAGGGTCATCGCACGCACGAACAGCCCTCCCGGCCGGATACGTGCGGCCGCACCGCCTCACTCCCACTCCCACTCCCACCCTCGCCCTCGCCCTCGCCCTCGCCCTTGCCCGAACCGGAGGTGACGGACCGATGACCGTGTTCCCTCAGCACACACGCGGCGCCCCGCTTCCAGGGCACATGATCGTGTGCGGTGACGACACGCTCGCCGAGCGGCTGGCCGCCGAGCTCACCACGGTGTACCAAGAACGGGTCACCCTCGTCGTACCACCCGCGCGGCACCTCGGCCCTGCCGGGCGGGCACGCGCCTCGGCCCTGCTCGGCCGGGTACAGGCCGTGATGAGCCGTACGGACGGGAGCCCCGGCGCTCCTCGGGTCCTCGAAGCCCTGGAGCTGGACGGGAGAGTCCTGGCCGAGGCCGGTGTGCGGGAGGCCGCCGCGCTGGCCCTGGTCCATGACGACGACGAGACCAACATCCGCACCGCGCTGGCCGCCCGCCGTCTCAACCCCCGGCTGCGCCTGGTCATCCGCCTCTACAACCGCAAGCTCGGCCAGCACCTGGAGGAACTCCTCGACCAGGCCGCCGTGCTCGCCGTCCCCGGTCTGGACCCGGAGGCCCTGGACACCTCCACGACCGTCCTGTCGGACGCGGACACGGCGGCTCCGGCGCTCGCGGCCACCGCCGTCGCCGGTACGAGCAAGGTCGTCCAGGCCGACGGGCTGCTGCTGCGCGCGGTGGAGCGCACCCCGCCGGACCACAGCGAAGTGGCCGATCCCGGTCTGTGCACGCTCGCCCTGCTGTCGTCGACCACCAACGACCCGGCGGGCGCGGAGGGTTCGGACGCCAGTGGCCGGGAGGGGCCCACGCTACTGCCCGACGACCGGACCGTGGCCGCCGCCACCGGGCGCGGCACGGTGGTGCTGGAGACCGTCACGCACACCGGCACCGCGCCCGCCCGGGGCCGCCTGGCAGGGCGGGGGCTGCCGTTGGCCTCACTGTTCTCGGCACGGCTGCGCTGGACGCTGGCCGGACTCGTGAGCTGTGTGCTGGGGCTGGCCGTGGCGACCTGGGTGACCGCGGGCGGCCACCCGCTGCACGCGGCCTACCTCACCCTGCTCGACCTCTTCGCCATCAACGACCCGGCGCTCGACGATTCCACGGCCCGCCAGGTGCTCCAACTCCTCGCCGGACTGGCCGGGTTACTGTTCCTGCCCGTCCTCCTGGCCGCCGCCCTGGAGGCGTACGGCACCTTCCGCACCGCCTCCGCACTGCGCCGCCCGCCGCGCGGACTGTCCGGCCACGTCGTCCTGCTCGGCCTCGGCAAGGTCGGCACCCGGGTCCTGGCCCGGCTGAGGGAGCTCGGCATCCCCGTGGTGTGCGTGGAGGAGGACCCGGAAGCGCGCGGCATCGCGCTCGCCCGCCGGCTGCGCGTGCCGACCGTCCTCGGCGACGTCACCCAGGAAGGCGTCCTGGAAGCAGCCAAGATCCACCGTGCGCACGCCCTGCTCGCCCTCACCAGCAACGACACCACCAACCTCGAAGCGGCCCTGTACGCCCGCTCCGTCAAGCCCGACCTCCGGGTGGCCCTGCGGCTGTACGACGACGACTTCGCCACCGCCGTCCACCGCACCCTGCGCGCCGTCCACCCCGACGCCCTCACCCGCAGCCGCAGTGTCTCCACTCTCGCCGCGCCCGCCTTCGCCGGCGCCATGATGGGCCGCCAGGTCCTGGGCGCCATCCCCGTCGAACGCCGTGTGCTGCTCTTCGCCGCCCTCACGGTCGCCGGACACCCCCAGCTCGAAGGCCGCACCGTCGCCGAGTCCTTCCGGGCCGGAGCCTGGCGCGTCATCGCCCTGGACACCGCCGCGCCGGACGACCGGCTCCCCGACCTCTCCTCCACTCCGGCACACGACGCGGCCGACCGCCCCGCCGGCCTCGTCTGGGACCTCCACCCGGGGTACGTCCTACGGCCGCAGGACCGCGTCGTCCTGGCCGCGACCCGCCAGGGCCTGGCCGAACTCCTCGGGCGGCAGCCACGGCTGAGGACGCGCGGACCCGGCATCCGCGAGACATGAAGGCCGCCGGAGCCGGGCACCGACCCGCCCGCCCGGCGGATGGGATCGTCTTCCCGGCGCGGTCGCGGGGTCGCCGGGCACGAGCCGCGTCAGGCCCGGATCGGTGGCGTCCGGCAGAGCGCGCATGTCCGAGGTCGAACCGAGCGCCTTCGCACGGCGTACGACCATCAGGCCGGCTCCGTCGGCCTCGCTGTAGAGGCGGAAGCCGCCCTGGGAGCGGGCGGAGGGGATGACGAGGCCGGTCTCCTCGCGGTGCCGGACGTACTGCCGGACGTCGTGCGGCGACTGGTATCACCGCGAGATGGACCGCGGACCCGCCCCGGTGACCGGCTCACGCGGATCCGCACACCGCCCGCGCGACGAGCCGGCATCAGTCAGGGCGGGTCGCGTGCCGCGCGCCGGGGTTGACGAGCGGGCCGCGCGGGTCGGCGGCGTGGTGGATCGCCGACTCGACGGCGGCGACGCGGTCGGCGAGCAGGCCCAGGGCGGCCACCGCGCCGGTGAGCGCGGCGAGATGGGGGTCCCTCCGGCCGAGGGCCGGGGGATGGTCGTCCTCGGGGCCGCCGAGAGCCCGCGTGCGGGCGTAGGCGGTCTTCACCTCGGCCCAGCGCGTCGCCTGTTCCCCCGTCAATGTGCCGCGCAGCGCCGCCAGTTTGAGGAGGTTGGCCTCGGCGTTGGTGGTGAGGGTCTGGGCCTCGGCCGTGTAGTGGTCGTCGACAAGGGCGGCCAGCTCGGCGTCGTTCATGACCGGCTCGACGCGTTGGGCGATCTTGTTCATGTTGCGGTACGAGCCCTGGAGTTGGAAGGGCGGTTCGGTGCGGGTGGCGTCCGACCGCGCGGCGGAGGCCATGTACGCGGCGTTCACGGCGAGGACCGTCGCGCGGGCCGTCAGCAGGTGGCGCAGTACGGCCAGGATCCGCTCCAGCTCGGCGGGGGCGTAGGGGTGGGCGAGCCGGTCGGCGCGTGCGGTGGGGTCGCCTTCGGCGAGGCGGATCAGCGCATCGAGGTCCGCCCGGTCACGGCCGGCGAGCGGCGCCAGGACCGGGTTGGCGGTGAGGGCGTTCTCGACGAAGCTGAGCGCGAAGGCGTCCCGCTTGCCGGTGAGGACGTCCCCGAGGTTCCACACGTCCGCGCGGTTGGCGAGCATGTCGGGGACCCGGAAGCGGCTGCCGGACTCGGTGTAGGGGTTGCCGGCCATGCAGACGGCGAACCGCTTGCCACGCAGGTCGTACGTCAACGGCTCACCGTCCCGTACGCCGTCGACACGGCGGGTGGCGTCGCACAGCGGGATGAACTTCTGCAGCAGCTCGGGTGACGTGTGCTGGATGTCGTCGAGGTAGAGGAGGGTGTTGTTGCCCGCCGCCAGCGCGAAGTTGATCTTCTCGATCTCCTGGCGGGCGGTGGCGTCGGTCGCCTCGGCCGGGTCGAGCGAGGTCACGGTGCGGCCGAGCGCCGGGCCGCTGATCTTCACGAGCAGCAGGCCGAGCCGGTCGGCGACGTACTCCATGAGGGTCGTCTTGCCGTAGCCCGGCGGGGAGACGAGCAGCAGCAGGCCGCCGGTGTCGGTGCGCTTGGACTCACCCGTGGTGCCGAGCTGCTTGGCGAGGCTGTCACCGATGAGCGGGAGGTACACCTCGTCGATGA
Organism: Streptomyces adelaidensis; assembly: GCF_016598475.1. GTDB lineage: Bacteria > Actinomycetota > Actinomycetes > Streptomycetales > Streptomycetaceae > Streptomyces > Streptomyces adelaidensis. The sequence goes on along the minus strand of NZ_JAEMUX010000060.1, from coordinate 18,754 downwards.
GCCGGTTGCGGACGAACGCGGACATCACGCGGGGGCGATAGTCGTCGAGACGGAGCCGGGTGCGCTCGGCGGCGACCAGAACGCCGCGGCGACGCTGGTAGGCGCGGTGGGCGGGCACCTCACGGGAGCGGAACTCCGCTGTGCGGGCGAGGAGTTCGTCGACCCGCACCGTGAGCGCACGGCCGGTGATACGGGGATGGCTGCCGAGCAGCCCCCCGACGGTCTCGCTCAGCGGCGCGTCGGACTCGTAGCGGACCAGGTCCGGGCACAGCTCGGCGGCCACCGCCTCGGCCAGGTCACCGGGGGTGACGTCCGCACCGGTGGAGGCGGCGTAGGCGCAGAGCCATGCCTCGACGAGCTGTCGGCGGGCGGCGAGGTCGTCGAGTGCGGTGAGATCCTCGTCGTACGCCGAAGTGCCCACCGTGCGGCGGAACTTGTCGAGCAGGGTGCGGGCGCCGGCACTGATCACGAAGCCGTCGGGGCCGGTGGTCAGCTCGTCGAAGAGGTACGCGGCGGCGGCCTCCCCACCGACCGCCTCCGCCAACTCGCCGCGCAGATCCTCGATGGCGGGCGCGAGGCCGAAGGTGTCCCGGGCGCGGGCCAGCGACACCGCGCGCCGGCTCCAGCTCGCGCGAGCCTCGGCCGTCGTGCCGTGCGCCCAGAACAGCTGGGCGGCGGCACGGGCGGCGGGCTCGTGGCGGAGGAGGCCCGCGCTCGCGTGCAGCCGGAGCAGAGCGGTGAGGACAAGGACCGTGTCGTGGTCGTGGACACCGCGCTCGTAGCCCTCGTCGTACGCCTCCTGCGCCGCCTGTCCGACCAGTGCTCCCAGCTCGGTCTCCGCGAGGGCCGCCGGGCCGTGTTCGTCCAGCAGGCGGGCGGCGAGGTGTTCCGCGCGGTAGACCTCGGGCGACTCCGAGGGGAGCGGACGGTCCCAGTACGGGCGGGTCGCGGCGAAGTCGGGGTCCGTGACCGGGGCCCGGTAGTCGGTGCCGGTCAGCGCGAAGGCGAGGGTGTCGCCGTGCGGGACCAGGGTGAGGTCGAGCGGCTGGGTGTTGACCGCGAAGCGGTGGGTGCCCAGGCGCAGGGTGCGGCCGTCGTCGGCGTACAGGTCGCCGCGGTCGCGCAGGGCGCGCAGCGCCTCCTGCCGGGCGGCCTTGAGGCGGCCGTCGAGCTCCTCCGCGCGGACCTGGTCGCCGAGTTCACGCAGCTCGTCGGCGACTCGGCGGACTTTCGCCGGCATCGGGTCGGAGGTGAAGTACGTGGCGACGGCGTCCGCGTCGGGAAGCGTGGCCGCCCGGCGGGCGACGGTCGTCAGCACCCGTGCCGCCGAGTCGGCCAGGCGCTCCGCGCGGCGGGCGCGGGCGTCGGCGAGGGTCTGCTTGCGGGCGGAGAACGCCTCGTGGACCTCGTCACGCTTGTCCGCGAGCGTGCCCAGGAAGTCGTCGAACTCGGCGAACCGGGACTCCAGGTTCTCCAACTGCACGAGCACCCGGGCGAGTTGGTCGTCGGAGCTCTCGGGACTGTCGGCGGCCGCGAGTGCGCCGGTGAGGGTCTGGCCGAGCAGGGCGAACTCGGCGGCGAACGCGGACCGTCCCTCACGGTCGCGGAGTTCGCGGCGGCGGGCGTCGAGGGTGGCGCGGGCGCGGTTGACTCCGCCCAGCACCTCGGCGACCCGCTCCAGGATCGACGTACGGACGGTGGCGTCGCCGATGTCGAGTCCGGCGACGACCTCGGTCACCGCGCGCAGCCGGTCGGCCAGTTCGCCGAGGCGGGCGGCGACGGGCGCGCCCTCGGCGACGGTGGCGATCGCCCCGGCGTCCGCGAGCAGCCGCTCGACGTCCGCGTGCTGGTCGGCGAAGGCGCCGTCGCGGGCCAGGTCGGCGACGGCCCGCTGCCCGAAGGACGCGAGGTCGGACTCGGCGTCCGCGGCCAGCTCGTCGACACGAGAGGTGTCCGCGTACCGCAGGTCCCTGAGCGTGAGCAGGTGGCCGTGCGCCTGCCGGAGCTCGGTCAGACCCGCCATCCAGGCGGCGGCACCGCGCGGCGCCTCCCCGCGCAGCCGTCGTACGACCGTCGCGACGCGCGCGGCGGCTTCGGCGAGCGCTTCGGCAGCCCGGCGGGTGAGGGCCTGGACGGTCTCGAACTCGGCCAGCACCTGCTCGGCGGTGGCCCTGACCTGCTCCAACGGGGTGCCCAGATCACCGAGTTCGGGCTCGCTCAGCCAGTGGTGGGAGTCGGCGGCCCGGACGCAGGCGGCGGCCAGCGCCTCGTACACCTCGCTCGTCGGCGTCGACGCCGTCTCGGCGACCGCTCGGGTGACGGACAGGCAGTCGGAGATGCCGCGCACGAGGTCGGCGTTGCCGACGCGGGCCAGGGGCCCGGTGCCGACGGGCCGGCCGGCGGCGTGGGTGTCGGAGACGTACGGGGAGCGCCACAGCTGGACCGGATGCACGCGCCGCGGTTCGGCGTCGACTCCCGCGGGGTCCGCGCGCAGGACCATCAGCGTGCCGTCGTCGAACAGTGCCCAGCCGTCGCAGGACAGCGGGGTCGCGACCTCTTTTCGGATCACGTTGTACGGCAGCAACAGGCTACGGCCGGCCACGCGCGCGTGGAACGCGAAGACGACGTCCTCGCCGTTGGGCGAGCGCACCACGCGCTCGAACTCCGGACCGTCCGTGTCGACGCCGTCGAACGTCTTGTACGTGCCGGTCGCAAGGCAGTGGCCGCCGGGGAAGACGATGCCCTGGTCCTCGGGCAGCCGACGGCACGCCTGCCCGATGCCGTCGAGCCGGACGACCGTCCTGGTGAGGGTGTTGAACACCAGGTAGCGGTGGGCGTCCTCCTTGTAGGGGCGGATCCGCAGCAGGATCAGGGCGCCCACGCGCGCGTGGGCGATGTCCGCGTCGGCGAGCGACTGCAGCGGCTCGTCGACCGGTTCGGCGTGGATCCCCTCGCTCGTCTCGGTGTCGTCCTCGGCCTTGACGGTGAGAGCGCCGCCGACCGTGCCGACGAAGACCTCGCCGCCGATGGACACATGCGGGTGACGGCCGAGGACATGGTCCGCCCGGGTCGTCGGGGTCCACTCGAAGTCATGGGAGGGCGGCAGGACATGGTCCCGTTCGCCGCGCGCGTCCAGGAAGACGGCCCGGCCGTCGTCGGACAGCGCCCAGCGCAGCACCCGGATGTCGTCGGCCTTCTCACCGGTCCGGAAGACGGCCAGCAACTTGCCGTCCACGAGCCGCAGTTGCAGCAGATGAGCCTGGCGGTAGTAGCGGTACAGGGCCGCGAACTCCCGTACGAAGGCCGGGTCGTCCAGCAGGCCGGGCACGGCGTCCTCGGGCAGCCGGTTCAGGTCGCGGTCGTGCAGGGCGAAGACATCACGCACAGCCGTGTCCGGCTTCACGTCGAGGAAGACGTTGTGCCCGAAGAGCAGCACGTCGCCGACGGCCACGATGTCGCGGGGCACACAGGCGTGCTCGGTGCGCAGCCGCTCGGTGCCGGCCAGTTCGAGCCGGGTCGAGCCGAACTCCTCGGTGCGGCGGGAGTTGAGCGCCTCGGCACGCCGGGCGAGTTCGGCGGCCTGCGCGGTGAGCCGGTCGCGCAGCACCTCATAGGTGCCGGTGTCCACGGCGTCGTACGTGCCGGTGTCCGGGCCGGTGGTCATGGGATCCCTCTCAGGAGTCGTGAAGAACGTGGCCAGGAGCTGCCGTCCCCTGTGCGGCAGCTCCTGACCACGGGCCGGTCAGATCTTGGCGGTGCCGTTCAGGCCGGCGAGGGCGGTGTCCGAGACACCCAGCTCGCCCGCCTTGTCGAGCAGCTGCCGCAACGCGGCGGAGTCGGCCCCGCCCTTCCCCATCAGCTTCATCAGCAGCGCGGAGACGGTGAGGTTCTGCACGTCGGCCGTCGAGACCGAGCCGAGGACGCGGCCGAGGTCGTCGGGGAAGCTGGCGGTGCCGTCGAGCCAGGGCTTGGCGAGCGCCTGGGCGGTCTCGGAGTGCTGGACGAAGCCGTCGAGGCCCTTACCGAGCGCGATCGAGGACATCAGCCGGTCGAAGAACACCGATTCACCGCCGACGATGTTGATGTCGGCGTTCTCCAGCCCGGTGGCGAGCACGGTGGCCTGCGCCTCGGCGACCTGCCGCTGCACCTCAAGCCCGGCGAGCCGGATGTCCTTCTCGGCCTCCAGCCGCAGCCGGTACTCCTCGTGCGTACGGGACGCCTCGTCCAGCGCGGCCATCGCCGCCGCCTTCTCGGTGAGACCGGCGGCCTCCGCCTTCAGCTTCTCGCCGATGGCGGTGGCCTCGGCGAGCGCCTTCGCCCTGGCGCCCTCCGCCTCGGCCCGCATCCGCGCCTCGGTGGCCTCCGCCTCCGCCCGGCCGGACTTCTCGATGACCTCGGCCTCCTTGTCGCGGACCTGCACGGCGGCCAGGCCTTCGGCGGCGGCCTCCGCCTGGACGCCCTCGGCGAGCCGGACCTTGGCCCGCGCGTCGAGGTCGGCCGTCTTCAACCGGGCCTCGGCCAGGGTGAGTTCCTCGGCGGCCCGGTGCGTGGCGGCCTGCTCGGCGGCCTCCGCGGCCTTGATGTCCTTGACCAGCTGCTCCTGCGCCTCGGCCTCGGCGGCGATGATCACGGTCTGCCGCTGCCGCTCCGCCTCCTCCACGGCACGGAGCTTCTTGATGGACTCCTCCTGCTCGGCGACCGTACGGTCCACCGCGACGCGCTCACGGATGACCTCGGCGATCTCCCGCTTCTCCGCCTCGACCTCCTTCGACGCGGCGATCCGGGTCAGCTCGGTCTCCCGCTCCCGGGCGATGACTTCGAGGAGCCGGTCCTTCTCGATGCGCTCGCTCTCTACGGCGATGACCCGCTCACGGTTCTTCGCGGCGACGGCGATCTCACGGGCCTGGTTCTCCCGCTGGACGCCGAGCTTCTCCTCGGTGGCGAGGAACGCGCCCTGCGCCCGCAGCCGCTCCTCCTCCACCACCCGCGCCGTCTCGGCCTCCTCACGCGCCCGTACGGTCTCGATCTCCCGCCGCTGCTTGATCTCGGCATCCACCTGCCGCCGCTCCAGCTCCAGGATGGCCTCGCGGGCGTCGACGTTCTGCCGCTTGATCTCCTTCTCCTCCGTGCGCTGGGCCTCGTTGGTGCGCACGTGCTCCACGGCCGTCAGCTCGGTGATCTTCCGGATGCCCTGCGCGTCGAGGACGTTGGCCGGGTCGAGCTGGATCAGCGGCGTCTGCTCCAGGTAGTCGATCGCCGCGTCCTCCAGGTGGTAGCCGTTGAGGTCGACGCCGATGACCTCGATGATCCGGTACCGCAGCTCTTCGCGCTTGGTGTAGAGGTCGGTGAAGTCCAGCTGCTTGCCGACGGTCTTGAGGGCCTCGGAGAACTTCGCGTGGAACAGCTCCTGCAATGTGTCCCGGTCACTCGCCCGCGCCGTACCGACCGCCTGGGCGACCTTGACGACGTCCTCCACGGTCTTGTTGACCTTCACGAAGAACGAGATCCGGATGTCCGCGCGGATGTTGTCCCGGCAGATCAGCCCCTCCTTGCCGGCCCGCATGATCTCGATGGTCTTCACCGAGATGTCCATCACCTCGGCCTTGTGCAGCACCGGCAGGACGACCTGCCCGGTGAAGGTCACGTCGACCCTGCGCATCTTGGAGACGATCAGCGCCTTGCCCTGCTCCACCTTGCGGAACAGCCGCGAGACGACGAACAGCACGAGGACAACGAAGAGCAGGCAGACGACGGCGAGCACGCCGATGACATCCATGGCATACGTCCTTGAGGCATAGGGCGGTTGAAGTGGGAGACGGCCGTACGGGGCCGGGCCCCGCCGAGGCGTGTGGTGGCTCAGGCTTTGCGGCGGTCGGGCGCCGCGGAACGGGCGAAGCCGGGTTCGTCGGGGAAGAGCCGGTGCAGCGGCCGTACGAACAGGCAGGTCAGCCGCCAGGCGACGAACAACGCCCCGGCCGTCACCACCGGACGCAGCAGGCCGGTCACCGCTCCCTCACCCGTCAGTCCGACCAGCAGGACGCTCGCGCCGACACCGAGGAACCAGGCGAGCGCGGTGAGCAGGGACAACGCGACCGACACCGGTACCCCGCCCATCCCCCAGCCCTCCAGGTCGACGTCCGCGTCGAAGCTGCCCAGGGAGGTGACGCCGACGGCGACCAGCAGCCAGAAGCACACGACCACGACAAGGCCGGCGGTGAAGAGGAGGACGGGAAAGCCCACGGCGGCCTGAACGAGCGTCGGCATCGACATGGGCGTCATCCGTCCCCCTCTCCCGAACACAGCCTCTGTGGCACCTGTGGCGTCTGTGGACGGTGCACCGCTTTCCGTCCGGGTTCGGTGCCGCACACCTGCCGGTGTCCGGCACCGAACCCATCCGCAGTGCTCCCCCGAACGCCATGATGTACGACCGCACCACCCCCATACATTGCCGTGTCCCGGCAGTGTTGAGCAGAGCCTGAGTGCCGGTGAGCCACTGGGAAAGCTCCTCGGCCCGCGCAAGGCGACCAAGCGGACCGCGGCCCGCCGCCCCCCAGGCCACGGCGGCAACGCCGGCCTAGTGCCGGCCGAGCAGCAGGACGGCCATCGCCGCGACGGCTCCGCCGGCCATGGCCGGGCGGTCGGTGGTCCAGGCCCACCGCTCGCGTGCGCCGCCCGGTTGCCGGAGTTCGCCGAGCGCCGTCCTGATCAGCAGGGCGGCGGCGACGATCACGGGTGCCGGCAGCGAGGCGTCGGCGGTCATCGGCCGGACGCCTCGTCCTGCCGGTCCGCCCTGCTCGGGGCTTCGACTGCCTGCTGGTAGACGTCCGGGATGCCGTCGGCGTCCGCGTCGACGCTCTCCTCGTCGTACAGGCGCCGGTAGAGCCGGTTGCGGCGACGCAGGAGCAGCGTGGCGAGGAGAGCGGAGACGAGGGAGGCGATGAGGACCGCGGCTTTGACGTGTTCGCCCTGCGCCGCTTGGGGGAAGGCGAGTTCAGCGATGAGCAGGGCGACGGTGAACCCGATGCCGGCCAGGGTGGCGAGCGCGAACACGTCGGCCCAGGCGAGGTCGGGATTGAGCCGCGCTCGGGTGAAGCGGGCCGCGAGGTAGGTCCCCGTGAAGATGCCCACGATCTTGCCGAGCACCAGGCCCAGGATGACGCCGAGCGGCTCCGGACGGGTGAACACCTCGCCCAGGGCATCGGCGGAGACGCTCACTCCCGCGGCGAACAGCGCGAACAGGGGGACGGCGACGCCGGCGGACAGGGGGTGCAGCAGGTGCCCGGTGCGCTCGCCCGGCGACGCCGACTCGCCCTCGTCGGGGCGGGTGCGAAGGATCAGCCCCATGGCGACGCCGGCGACGGTGGCGTGGACGCCGCCGTTGTACATCAGCGCCCAGACCGTGACTCCGAGGGGCGCGTACCACCACCAGCCGGTCACCCGCAGCCGCTGGAGCGTGTAGAAGACGATCAGGCCCGCCGCCGCCCCGCCCAGCGCGTACGGATTGAGATCGTCGGTGAAGAAGACGGCGATGACGAGGATCGCGCCGAGGTCGTCGACCACGGCCAAGGTGAGCAGGAACGCGCGCAGGGCAGCGGGCAGATGGGTGGAGATGACCGCCAGAACGGCGAGGGCGAAGGCGATGTCGGTGGCCATCGGCACCGCCCACCCGTCCAATTTGCCGCCGCCCGGACCGACCGTGGCGACGTAGACGGCCGCGGGCACCGCCATCCCGCACACGGCCGCGACGACCGGCAGCGCGGCCGTGGCCGGTGTGCGCAGTTCGCCGACGACCAGCTCGCGCTTCAGTTCGATCCCGGCGACCAGGAAGAACACCGTCAGCAGCCCGTCGGAGGTCCAGTGCCCCACCGACAGATCCAACCCGAGCGCCGGTACGCCGAAGTGGAAGTCACGTATCCGCTCGTAGAGGTCCTTCAGCGGGCTGTTCGCCCACACCAGCGCCACCGCGGCCGCCACCAGCAGCACCAGCCCGCCGACCGTCTCCGTACGCAGCGCCCGGGCCACCCGCTCACGCTCCGGCCAGGGCAGCAGCCCGAGGAAGACGGAACGCTCACGCGGGGCAGCACACATACGGGGGCCTCCGGGATTCGACGGACGGGCACAAGGCCCCTACACGCCGACCAGACTTCCCGGCACACCGCGCGCCTCTCGACGCGTTCTTCGCACTCTACAAGACGGCCGCGTTCCCTCAACGGACGCTCAGATCCGGATAACGATCACGTCACCACCCCTGGGGGTTCACGCCGAGAGGGGCCTTTGGGTGACTCACGTCACTAAAGGATTCGCAATGAACATGGTAAGACTTCCCACTCCGTCGCGGGCCCACCTTCACCACGCCCCTACCGCGTCTTTCCCCACCCCCACCGCGGCGCCCCGCCAGCACGTCCCCGCTCCCCGAGGTAGACCCGATGTCACTCGAGTCCGTCACCACATCCATCGACGACGCAGTCAGCGATTTCTTCGAACCCGTCGCCGAACATGTCAGCGACGTCGTCTTCTACGCCGTGTCCGTCGGCGGCACCGAACTTCCGCTCATCGTCGCCTGGCTGGTGGTCGCGGGCCTCGTCTTCACCACCTGGTTCGGGCTCATCCAGGCCCGCAAGTTCAAGCTCGCCTTCGATGTGGTGCGCGGCAAGTACGACGAGGAGGGCTCGCCCGGTGAGGTCAACCACTTCCAGGCGCTGACCGCCGCCGTCTCCGGCACCGTCGGCCTCGGCAACATCGCCGGTGTCGCCGTCGCCGTCAGCATCGGTGGCGCCGGCGCCACCTTCTGGATGATCCTCTGCGGCCTGCTCGGCATGGCCACCAAGTTCGTCGAGGTCACCCTCGGTGTGAAGTACCGCCAGGAGCACGAGGACGGCACCGTCTCCGGCGGTCCGATGCACTACCTGCCCAAGGGACTCGCCGAGCGCTTCGGCAAGGGCGGCGCCATGTTCGGCAAGGTGCTCGCCGTCCTCGCCTCCGTCATGATCCTCTTCTTCGGCCTCTTCGGCGGGAACCTGCTCCAGGCCAACCAGAGCTACGCGCAGGTCGCCTCGACCGTCGGCGGGGAGGACGGCTTCATGGCCTCCTCCGCCGGTGCCATCCTCTTCGGCCTGGTGGTCGCCGCACTGGTCGGCCTGGTGCTGCTCGGCGGCATCCGCTCCATCGCCTCGGTCACCAGTCGGCTGGTCCCGGCGATGGCCGGCATGTACATCGTGGCCTGCCTGATCGTCATCCTGGTGAACGTCACGGCGGTACCCGACGCGATCCAGGAAATTTTCGAGGGCGCGTTCGAAGCCGACGGTGTCACGGGCGGTGTGCTCGGTGCCCTGATCGTCGGCTTCCAGCGGGCCGCCTTCTCCAACGAGGCCGGTCTGGGCTCCGCCCCGATCGCCCACTCCGCGGTCAAGACCAGGCACCCCGCGAGCGAGGGCCTGGTCGCTCTGCTGGAGCCGTTCATCGACACGGTCGTCATCTGCACCATGACCGCGCTGACCATCGTCATCGCCAAACCGGCCAGCTGGGCCGAGGCGCGCGAGGGCGAGAGCATCGGCGGCGTCACGATCACCTCCGACGCCTTCGGGACCGTGCTGCCCTGGTTCCCCGACCTGCTGACGATCGCGGTGCTGCTGTTCGCCTTCTCCACGATTCTGACCTGGGGCTACTACGGTCTCAAGGCGTGGACCTACCTCTTCGGGAAGAGCAGGACCAGCGAGACCGTCTTCAAAATCATCTGGAGCGTGTTCGTCGTCGCGGGCTCCCTGCTCTCCCTCGACTCGCTGATCAGCCTGGCCGACTCGGCGCTGTTCACGCTGTCGGTCTTCAACATCATCGGCCTCTACCTGCTGGTCCCCGTGGTCAAGCGCGAGCTCGACTCCTTCCTGGACTTCGTCCGGAGCCGGGACGCAGGGGCGGCCGTGGGCGGCCAAGACCCAGAGGACGAACGCGAGTCCACCAAGGTCCTCTGACCTCACGGCTCAACATATGGACCGCCCCGTACCACTCCTCGGTACGGGGCGGTCCCGCGCCACCGCAGCGCCCTCGACAACCCGGGCAGACTGGTGCACGACGATGCCGGGCAGCTCCGCGTGAATGGGCGCTTGGGTGGGCGGAGGCGACCATAGGGTCCAGGGCCAGGGTCGGCGAGCAGGGCGAAGACCGGGCCGCGGTGACGGTGTCGACGCTCCCGACCGAGGTGACGACTCCTATCAACCACCTGGGTGCCGGTCCTCACCGACCGGGGTTACGCCATCTCCGGTTGAGCGGCCGCCTTCCGGTAGGTCACCACCTCCACCTGCCGGACCATGCCGTTGCGACTCCGAGGCAGTCCACGGCTGACGACCTCACCCTCGTACCGGTCACATCGCCCCCACGGCCACCACCGCAGGTGGCGCGACCGTCGTGCGCAGGTCGCCGCGCTCCAGCCGGCGCAATCCAGCGTCCCGGTGACCGTCCCGCGCGGCGACGTCGGCCGACCGGCCCGAACGCCGAGACGGCAGGCCCCTGCCCGTCGGTCAGACTGCCGCGGGGACGCCGAGCATCGCGGAGGCCTGTTGCACCGGGTCGAGGACGCGCGTGGGCGCGAGGGTCTGGGGAAGGTCGCGGCAGGTGAAGCCGAGCTGGGTCATGGCCCGCAGGACTTCGCCGGCGCTGAAGTCGCGGCGGTCCTGGCGTGTGACGACTTGGCCGACCTGTTTGGCGGGGTAGGTGCGTCGGCCGATGATCACGGACTCGCCGGAAGCCTGCTCGGGCTTGACGCCCTTCATCGCTTCAAGAACGCCGCTCTTGGTGAGGTCGAACGGGAAGCGGGCGATGACACAGCGCATGATGCCTCACAGGGAGAAGAACGAGGGGGATGGTTCCGCCGCGGTCGAGGCGGTTCAGCGGGCAAGGGCGAGGACGCCCAAGGCTCTGCCGTGTTCGTCGACCACAGGCAGGGCATCGAGCCGGCTGCGGCGCATCGCGTCCTCGGCTTCGGCCATGGTGGTCACGGGCGAGGTGAACGACCCTCGTTCGCCGAGGATGTCGCGCAGTTGGACCCGGTCCGGGTACGCGGAGCTGTCCCGGGCCGCGGTGAGTTGGGCCCGGGTGACCAGTCCGGTGCATACGCCGTCGTCGTCGCGGACGAGCAGGTGCCCGGTGTGGGCACCGGCCATGACGGACAGGGCCACCTCGACGGTCATGTCGTCACAGACCTGCGGTCCGGCGGCGTCCATGGCGTCGGCCACCGTCCGGTGCACGGGGGTGGCACTCGTCGAGCGGGGCTGCATCTGAACCAGCGTCACAAGGTGCCTCCTGCATGAATGGGTCAACTTGCGGATCACGAAGTCTCTAGGCCGCCGCGTCGAAGGAGGTCTGCCGCGCGCTCACGCGCCGGGCGGCCGAAGCAGGACTGCGCCGGCCCCGGGAGGACGCACCGCGCTGACGCCGCTCGACCACCGGGGCGGTGATCGTCACAGGGATGCCGGAGGGGGTCCGGGCGCCGGTGATCCGGCTGAGTGCCTCCTCGCCGGAGCGGACCTGGGTGGTCTGGGGCACGATGCCGGCGGCGGTCATGAGGCGGGTCATGTCGCGGCGCTGGTTCGGTGTGACCAGGGTGACGACGCTGCCGGACTCCCCGGCGCGCGCGGTGCGGCCGCCGCGGTGGAGGTAGTCCTTGTGGTCGGTCGGCGGGTCGACGTTGACGACGAGGTCGAGGTTGTCGACGTGGATGCCGCGGGCCGCGACGTTCGTGGCCACGAGCACGGTGACGTGCCCGGTCTTGAACTGGGCCAGGGTCCGGGTGCGCTGTGGCTGTGACTTGCCGCCGTGCAGGGCGGCGGCCCGGACACCGCTGTTCAGCAGGTCCTCGGTCAGCCGGTCGACGGCGTGCTTGGTGTCCAAGAACATGATCACCCGGCCCTCGCGCGCCGCGATCTGCGTCGTCGTCCGGTGCTTGTCGGCGCCGTGGACGTACAGCATGTGATGCTCCATCGTGGTGACCGCGCCCGCGGACGGGTCGACGGAGTGGACGACCGGGTCGGTGAGGTAGCGGCGGACCAGGCGGTCGACGTTGCGGTCGAGGGTGGCCGAGAACAGCATCCGCTGGCCCTCGGGGCGGACCTGGTCCAGCAGAGCGGTGACCTGGGGCATGAAGCCCATGTCGGCCATCTGATCGGCCTCGTCCAGGACGGTGATCGCGACCTGGTTCAGTCGGCAGTCACCGCGGTCGATGAGGTCCTTGAGCCGGCCCGGCGTCGCGACGACGACCTCGGCGCCACCGCGCAGCGCATTGGCCTGCCGGCCGATCGACATCCCGCCGACGACGGTGGCCAGGCGCAGCTTCACCGAGCGGGCATAGGGGGTGAGTGCGTCGGTCACCTGCTGGGCCAGCTCACGCGTCGGCACGAGGACCAGGGCCAGCGGCTGGCGGGGCTCGGCGCGCTGTCCGGCCGTGCGGGCCAGCAGGGCCAGGCCGAAGGCGAGGGTCTTGCCGGAGCCGGTGCGCCCGCGCCCCAGGGCGTCGCGGCCCGCGAGGGTGTTAGGCAGGGTCGCGCCCTGGATCGGGAAGGGGACGCTCACTCCTTGCGCCGTCAGCGCGGCCAGCAGCGGCCCCGGCATGTCGAGATCGGCAAACGCCTCGACCGCGGGCAGCGCGGGAGTGATCGTCTCCGGCAGTGCGAACTCGCCCTGCGCCGCTGCGGGCCGCCGGCCCTGGCCGCCCGAACGGCTCGGGCCGCCCGAACGGCTCGGGGCGGGCGAGCCGAGGCGGGCGCCCCGCCTCGAACCGGCGCTGGAGCCGAAAGCGGAGCCCTCGGTCCGGCGGGGGCGGGAGGAGCGGCCGTTCGTACGTGTGGGGTTCATCGAGAACCTTCCGTGATACGCGGCACGCACCAAGGAATTCCCGCAGCAAAAGAGCAGCGCGGGGAATCACAAGAACGGGCCGAATGGAATGCGAAAAATAATCTGGCTTGCAGTGAATCCACTGCGGGGCACAAAGGCGAAATAGGTAACGTCATATGGATGTGAAATCCCGGACGTCGACCGGTTGCAGCTCCGAAGAGGCGCGGATCACTGGGGAAAGAGGTACGGCAGTGTTCAGGTGACACCACTGCGGGAAATGCCCGTAGCTGGGGCCCGCACCCCAAGGGATGCGGGCCCCAGCTACGAAGTACGCGTCAACGTCAGGCGAGAACGATGTTCTCGGCCGTCGGGCCCTTCTGCCCCGGCGCGATGTCGAAGGTGACCTTCTGACCTTCGAGCAGCTCACGGAAGCCCTGGGCGGAGATGTTCGAGAAGTGGGCGAACACGTCAGCGCCGCCACCGTCCTGCTCGATGAATCCGAATCCCTTGGCCGCGTTGAACCACTTCACAGTGCCTGATGCCACGATATATCTCCTCTAGGGCAGTACGCCGAGACCCGCGACGCACGGATACCGGGTCGCCGCGATGATGCCCCGTCCGAAAAAATACCGGCAATACACAAAAGCTTCCAGTCGCCGCAGAATATCGACGAAGGCGCTTGAAGTTTGGGAACCACGACTGCAACTGAGATCGACAGTAGCACGGCGTAGCAGCCGACGTACGGTAAATAACTCCGCTCTGCCAGTTAGCATAAAAACACTCCCGGCGCTGCCTGTTGAAGCCTCACCTCGCGGTCATAGATATTGCCCCGTCCGGAGCGCAGCGTCTCGGGAAGAGCGGTCTCTGTTCCCGGCTCAGAACACACAACTATTCCGGTGGCACCGGCCCCCATCGAACCGTGCGCCAATCTCGACACAGATCAGGGCCGCGCAGCCGCTGCTGCGCGCCGCTGAGACCACGCCGCCCGAAGAAGGCCAGGACAGGGCTCAGGTTCTCGGCCTGGTCAGGACAAGCCCGCCCGTGAACGCGCCCGAACTCGTCGCCGTCATCCGCGCCGACGCTCACTTCAAGACAGGCACTCGTCGAACGCCTCGTCGAACACGCCTTGCTCGCAGCCATCCAGAAGAACTTCATCCACCGGCGTTGACAATTTTTCTCGACGGATGCTGATTTGACAGTACGAGACGATGCCCGCTCCCGCCGCACGGCGGTCTGTCGACAGGAGCACAACCGTGAGCCGTGGACCTCGTTGGCGTGCTGTAGGGCGACCCTGGCGCGCGCTGTTCGCGTTGGCAGTGTGCTTGGGTGCGCTGCCACTCATGTTATTGAGCCACGGCACGACCAACGCGTATGCCGCCTCCCCGGTGCGCGTGTACGTCGCCGGCGACTCGACCGCGTCGACCTACACCACCGGCCAGGCCCCCCGGACCGGCTGGGGACAGGCCCTCCCCGTCTTCTTCAACTCCAACGCGGTGGTCGTGAACGTCGCCAAGTCAGGCGCCAGCTCCAAGAGCTTCATCGACCTCGGCCGGCTCGACCACATCCTCGGCCTCATCACGGCAGGCGACTACCTGCTCATCTCGTTCGGGCACAACGACGAGAAAGTCGACGACCCCACCCGGTACACGATCCCGGCGACGACGTACAAGTCCTACCTGTCGCAGTACATCGACAAGGCGCGGGCCAAGGGAGCCAACCCGGTCCTCATCACACCGGTCGAGCGGCGCCGCTTCAACAGCGTCGGCGTCATCACGCCCAGTCACGGTGAGTACCCGGCCGCGATGACCGAACTCGCCACGGCCAAAGGTGTGCCGCTGATCGACCTGACCGCCTCCAGCACGCGGCTGTGGAACGCGCAAGGAGTCGAAGGCACCAAGAACTACTTCATGACCCTGCCGGCCGGGACGTACCCCAACTACCCGGACGGGATCGCGGACAACACCCACTTCCAGGCGTACGGCGCGATCCAGGTAGCCCGCCTGGTGGCCCGCTCGCTCAACAGCCAAGCCGTCATTCCGGCGGCCGACTTCCAGAAGCTCGACGACAAAATCCCCACCAGCGCGATCGTCTGGCCCACCACCGCACCCTACTGAGCACCCGTCGCTTCCCCTCCAGGGGCGATCCGTCCGCCGCGCCCCGGCGCGGCCATGAGAAAGCAGCCGTACATGCCCCTTCTCACCAAGCGCCGATTCGTCAGCGCCCGCGCCACGGTCGCCGCCTTAGCCACCGCGGCCGCGGCCGTCACCGTCTGCACCGACAACGCTTCCGCCGCCACCGCGATCACGGTCGCCGCCGATGGGTCGGGCAACTACACCACCATCCAGGCAGCCGTCGCGGCCGCCTCCACGGGAACTGTCATCACCATCAAAGCCGGCACCTACCAGGGTCAGGTGTCCATTCCGTCGAGCAAGTCCGGCATCACCCTGCAGGGTGCCACGGGCACCTCGACGGACGTCGTGATCACCGGTAGCGCCCCGGCCTCCACCGCCGGGACGGCCGGCAGCGCCACCGTGCTGAACAGGGCCGCGAACACCACGATCAAGGGCCTCACGATCGCCAACACCTATGCCGCCCACGACAGCCAGGCCCTGGCCCTGTATGCGGGGGGCGACCGGCAGTTCTACCGCAACGTCCGGTTGCTCGGCTACCAGGACACCTTCCTGTCCTGGGGCGGCACCGGCAGCTCCCAGGTCCGCCAGTACGTCTACAAGAGCTACATCGAGGGTGCCGTCGACTTCATCTACGGCAATGGTGCGCTGGTGATCGACAGCTCGACAATCCGCTCGCTCGACCGAAGCAGCACCAACAACGGCTACATCACCGCCGCGGCCACCAACACCAGCAACAAGTACGGCATCCTGATCACCCGGTCGACCCTGCTGAGTACCGCCGCCTCGCAGACGGTGGCGCTGGGCCGCTGCTGGCACGCCGGCGGCGCCACGGACGCGATAGGCCAGGTGCTCGTCCGGGACTCCACGCTCGGCGGCCACCTCCGGCAGGCCGGCGCCTGGCAGGACATGGGCGGCTTCTCCTGGAAGACCTGCCGGTTCTCGGAGTACAACAACACCGGCTCCGGTGCCACCCAGGGAACCAGCGACCGGCCGCAGATGAGCGCCTCGACGGCCGCGAGCTACACCGCCCAGAACTACCTGGCCGGCAATGACAACTGGAACCCAGTGCCGTAAAAGGAACCGCCTGCGGCGAAGCGCGAACCGGCGAGTCATCGACAACGGACCGACCCGCCGCGTGGCAAACGCCGACCAGCGGGAACAGCGCGTACCGGCCGGGCCGGGCCGGACCCGGCCGGAGTTCACCGACGACGAGCGCCGGGCACTTGATGCCGCTGCCGACCCGGTGGGCGAGCCACCCCGCGGCCGCCACGCGGCCCTCGCCCGCCGACTCGGCCCAGGCGATTTCGCCGACATGTTCAGCTGAGTCGTGGAAAAGCCCGGGTCAGAGCAGGTTTCTCGGCTCGCCGAGCATCGTGAGGGCGCCCAGGGCGATTCCTACTCCTCCGTGGCCGCGTGAGAGCGTCGGCCGGAGAGCTCCGGCGCGCCGGACACGGGGTTCGCCCGTACACGATCACGGACGGGGCCTTCGGATCCTGAGCACCGCGGGGACGCCGACGCCGAGGGCGATCAGCGCCAGCAGTGACAGTGACAGCGGGCGTTCGACGAAGACGGTCCAGTCGCCGCCGGCGATGATCAGGCTGCGCCGGAGGTTGTCCTCCAGCAGCGGTGTCAGTACGGCGGCCAGGATGGCGGGGGTCAGCGGGAACCCGTTCTCCTGCATGACGTAGCCCACCAGCCCGATGCCGAGCAGCATCAGGAGGCTGAACATACTGAAGGTGAGGGCGTAGGCACCCAGCATCGTGAAGGCGATCACGCTGCCGTAGAGCAGCGGCGGTGGTACCGTCAGAAGTTTCACGAAGAGCCGGACCATGGGCAGGTTGAGGATCAACAGCATCGTGTTGCCCACGAGCATGCTGGCCACGATCGTCCACACGAGGTCGGGGTCCGAGCTGAACAGCTGGGGTCCCGGCTGAAGGCCGTACATCTGGAAGACGAACAGCAGAAGAGCCGTGGTCGCCGACGCGGGCACGGCCAGCGTCATCATGGGGATCATGGCGGCGCCGACGCCGGCGTTGTTGGCGGTCTCGGGTGCGGCGACACCCTCGATGGCCCCATGGCCGAAGAGGCGTCTACGCTCGCCGCGCGCGATGCGCTTCTCGAGGGAGTACGCCGCGAAGGTGCCCAGGGTGGGGCCGAACCCGGGCAGCAGACCGGAGAGGAAGCCGACAAGCGTGCCACGGCCGTAGGCGGGCAGCGAGAGGCACAGTTCCTCGCGGTTCATCCAGGCACGACCGGTCATCTCCACCCCCTCGTCCGGCCGCTTCCGGCCGACCGACAACTGCCGCAGGGCTTCGGGCACGGCGAACAGCGCCATGGCGACCAGGGCGATGTCAATGCCGTCGGAGAGTTCGAGCACGCCGAAGGTCCAGCGTCTGACCGACGACTGGCTGTCGGTGCCGACCAGGGCGACAGCCATCCCGAACAGGACGGAGACGCACGCCTTCAGGCGCGAGCCGGTGATCAGCGAGGCCGTCATGGCCAGGGCGCCGAACATCAGCACGGTGTACTCGGCCGAGCCGAAGGCGACGGAAACCCGCACCATGAGGGGCGCGACGAGGACCAGACCGAGGACGGCGACGATCCCGCCGATGTACGAGCCCACCGCGGCGGTGGCCAGCGCGGCACCGGCGCGGCCCTTGCGGGCCATCTCGTAGCCGTCCAGCGCCGTCACCGCGGAGGCCACCTCGCCCGGTGTCCTGATGAGGATCGAGGTGGTCGAACCGCCGTACATCGCGCCGTAGTAGATCCCGCTGAGCAGGATCAGACCGGCCGCCGGATCGAGTCCGAAGGACAGCGGGATGAGCAGGGCGATGGCCGTGATCGGCCCGACGCCGGGTAGGACGCCGACGGCCGTTCCGACCAGCACCCCCAGGAAGACGAAGAGCAGGTTCTCGGGAGTGAGGGCGTGGACCACTCCCGAGAACAGATGGGCGAACGCGTCCACGAGTCCCTTTCGCTCAGCCGAGGAGACCGGCGGGCAGTTCGATCCCGAGCAGCCTGGTGAACGAGACGTGGACAACGACGGTGAAGGCGACGGCGAAGCCGAGGTTGCGTCGCCACCGTTCCCGGTCGATCAGTGTGCTGGTGGCGAACAGGTAGGCCGTGGTCGCGGTCAGGTAGCCGAGAGGGATGAAGAACAGTACGTAGGCGGTGAACAGGGTTGTCATCAGGGCCAGTCGACGCCAGGGAACCGGGGGTTCGGACGATTCGAGCGGCCCCTCGGTCCGCTCCGGTACGGCCGTGTGCCGCGTCCTGTGCCCGGCGCGCGCTCCCCTGCCCGCGAGCATCAGGCCCGACAGCGCCAGGAGCAGACTCACCGCGACGGGGAAGGCGGACGGGCCGAGGGTGTCCGAGCCGCCCGGCGGCGCCGCGATGCGCAGCGCCGCCAGGAACAGTCCCATACCGGCCGCGGTGACCCCCAGGCCCACTGTGACGTCCGCCCTCGGCGAGGACCGGTCCGGCAGGGTACTCACAGCTGTCCCGTCTCCCGGAGCCCCTTCTCCACCGAGGCCTGGGTTTTCGCCAGGTAGTCGGAGAGGGTCTTGCCGGTCATGAAGGTCGTGGTCCACTCGTTGCGCTCGGCGATGCGCTTCCAGGTGTCGCTCTCCACCGCCCGCCGCAGGGCGTTCTGCCAGTACGTCACCGCGTACGCGGGCATGCCCGGAGGGCCGTAGATGCCCCGCCAGTTGGCCAGCGTGACGTCGTATCCCTGCTCGGAGGCGGTGGGTGCGTCAAGGCCGGGCAGCCGCTTCTCGCTCAGTACGGCGAGTCCCTTGAGC
>NZ_JAEMUX010000006.1 GCF_016598475.1 Streptomyces adelaidensis | reverse complement strand
GAACCCGCGGAACCCGCAGAACCAGCGGAACCCGCCGCAGCCGCACCCCCCAACCGATCCACCCCGAACCGCAACGCGGACGCATACGTGTCATCGGGATCGAGCCGGCGCAGCTCCTCCGCCAGCAGCTCGGACGTCTCGCGCCGCTTCAGCGCCACCGCCCGGTCCGGCTGGTCCTCCAGCGTGAGCATGGCGAGGCCGCCGTCGGGCCGGTGCAGCCGGATGGGCCCGGTGCTGGTGAGCATCCGTACCTCGGTCAGACCGGGACCCGCCGAGACACCGCGACGCACATGGACGTGCAGCCGGTCGGCGAGCCACATCGCCAGCAGTTCCACACTCGGGTTGTACTGCTCGCCCTGCACCTCCGCGGAGATGACCTCGCAGTCCACCTGGTCGAGGGCGGCGGCCAGCATGGAGCGCCAGGGGGTGATCCGGGCCCAGGCGAGATCCGTGTCGCCGGGCTCGTAGTTGTCGGCCCGGTTCCGCAGCTCGTCGATGGGCTTCTCGGCGGCGTAGCTGTCGGTGACCCGGCGCTGGGCGAGCGCGCCCAGCGGGTCGCGGGCCGGGTCGAGCGGTGCGCCGACCGGCCACCACACCACGACCGGCGCGTCCGGGAGGAGCAGCGGCAGGACCACCGACTGGGCGTGGTCGGCGACCTCGCCGTACAGCCGGAGGATCACCGTCTCGCCGGTGCCGGCGTCCGCGCCCACCCGTACCTCGGCGTCGAGGCGGGACTTCGTACGGTCGCGCGGCGAGCGGGAGACCCGCTTGATGACCACGACCGTGCGCGAGGGGTGCTCGCGGGAGGCGTCGTTGGCGGACTTGAGCGCGTCGTACGCGTTCTCCTCGTCCGTCACGATGACCAGCGTGAGCACCATGCCGACGGCCGGGGTGCCTATCTCCCGGCGCGCCTTGACCAGCGCCTTGTTGATCTTGCTGGCGGTGGTGTCCGTGAGGTCCGTCTTCATGGCCGGCGCCAGCTCCGTCCGTCTCGTTCGAGCATCTCGTCCGCCTCGACGGGACCCCAGGTGCCCGCCTGGTACTGCGCGGGCCTGCCGTGCTTGTCCCAGTACTCCTCGATCGGGTCGAGGATCTGCCAGGACAGCTCGACCTCCTCGGTACGCGGGAAGAGGTTCGAGTCGCCGAGCAGGACGTCGAGGATGAGGCGCTCGTACGCCTCCGGGCTGGACTCCGTGAAGGACTCGCCGTAGGCGAAGTCCATCGACACGTCCCGGATCTCCATCGAGGTGCCCGGCACCTTGGAGCCGAAGCGGACCGTGACGCCCTCGTCGGGCTGGACACGGATGACGATCGCGTTCTGGCCCAGTTCCTCGGTGGCGGTGGAGTCGAACGGGGAGTGCGGGGCGCGCTGGAAGACGACCGCGATCTCGGTGACCCGGCGGCCCAGGCGCTTGCCCGTCCGCAGATAGAAGGGGACCCCGGCCCAGCGGCGGTTGTCGACCTCGACCTTGATCGCCGCGTAGGTGTCGGTCTTCGACTTGCGGTCGATGCCGTCCTCTTCGAGGTAGCCGATGACCTTCTCGCCGCCCTGCCAGCCGGCCGCGTACTGCGCGAACACGGTGTCCCGGCCCAGGTCCTTCGGCAGTCTCACCGCGCCGAGGACCTTGGTCTTCTCGGCGGCGAGCGCGTCCGCGTCGAAGGAGGCGGGCTCCTCCATCGCGGTCAGCGCCATCAGCTGGAGGAGGTGGTTCTGGATGACGTCACGGGCGGCGCCGATGCCGTCGTAGTAGCCGGCGCGGCCGCCGATGCCGATGTCCTCGGCCATCGTGATCTGCACATGGTCGACGAAGGACCGGTTCCAGATCGGCTCGAACATCGTGTTGGCGAAGCGGAGCGCCAGGATGTTCTGGACGGTCTCCTTGCCCAGGTAGTGGTCGATACGGAAGACCTGGTCCGGGGCGAAGACCTCCTCCACGGTCGTGTTGAGCTCCTCGGCCGACCTCAGGTCGTGGCCGAACGGCTTCTCGATGACCGCGCGCCGCCAGGTGCCGCGCGACTGGGAGGCCAGGTTGTGCTTCTTCAGCTGCTGGATCACGACCGGGAACGCGGACGGCGGCACGGAGAGGTAGAAGGCGAAGTTGCCGCCTGTGCCCTGTGCCTTGTCCAGTTCCTCGATGGTGTCGCGCAGCCGCTCGAAGGACTCGTCGTCGTCGAAGGTGCCCTGGACGAACCGCATGCCCTGGATGAGCTGCTGCCAGACCTCCTCACGGAACGGCGTACGCGCGTGTTCCTTGACCGCGTCGTGCACCTCCTGCGCGAAGTCCTCGTGCGCCCACTCCCGGCGGGCGAAGCCGACGAGCGAGAAGCCCGGCGGCAGCAGTCCGCGATTGGCGAGGTCGTACACGGCAGGCATCAGCTTTTTACGTGACAAATCGCCTGTGACGCCGAAGATGACCAGGCCCGACGGCCCCGCGATACGCGGGAGCCGTCGGTCCGCGGCGTCACGCAGCGGATTGCTGCTCGACAAGGTTTTCAGCCCTCCGAGGGTGCGAGGCGCTCAAGCTCCGCCTCGGTCGACTTGAGCAGATCGTTCCAGGACGCCTCGAACTTCTCGACGCCCTCGTCCTCCAGCAGCTGGACGACCTCGTCGTAGGAGATGCCGAGCTTCTCGACCGCGTCCAGCTCGGCACGCGACTGCTCGTACGTCCCGGTGACCGCGTCACCGCGGATCTCGCCGCTCGCCGCGGTGGCCTCCAGCGTGGCCTCCGGCATGGTGTTCACCGTGTTCGGCGCGACCAGCTCGTCGACGTACAGCGTGCTCTTGTACGCAGGGTCCTTGACGCCGGTCGACGCCCACAGCGGACGCTGCTTGTTGGCGCCCGCGTTCTCCAGGGTGCTCCAGCGCCCGCCCGCGAACACCTCCTCGTAGGCCTCGTAGGCGAGGCGCGCGTTGGCGACGCCGGCCTTGCCGCGCGCGGCCTTGGCCGCGTCGGTGCCGAGGGCGTCGATGCGCTTGTCGATCTCGGTGTCCACGCGGGACACGAAGAAGGACGCCACCGAGTGGATCTTGGAGAGGTCCAGGCCGCGCTCCTTGGCCTTCTCCAGACCGGCCAGGTAGGCCTCCATGACCGCGCGGTAGCGCTCCAGCGAGAAGATCAGCGTGACGTTGACGCTGATGCCCAGGCCGATGGTCTCGGTGATCGCGGGCAGACCCGCCTGCGTCGCCGGGATCTTGATCAGGGTGTTCGGGCGGTCGACGAGCCAGGCGAGCTGCTTGGCCTCGGCGACGGTGGCCCCGGTGTTGTGGGCGAGACGCGGGTCGACCTCGATGGAGACCCGGCCGTCCTGGCCGCCGGTCGCGTCGTAGACCGGGCGCAGGATGTCGGCGGCGTCACGGACGTCCGCCGTCGTGATCATGCGGATGGCCTCTTCGACGGTGACCTTGCGGGCGGCGAGGTCGGTGAGCTGCTGCTCGTAGCCTCCCCCACGCTCGGCTTCGCTCGCGCGGGGGGACCCCCATCCGCTGCTGATCGCCTTCTGGAAGATCGACGGGTTGGTGGTGACGCCCACGACGTGCTGCTGGTCGATCAGCTCCGCCAGGTTGCCGGACGTGATGCGCTTGCGCGACAGGTCGTCCAGCCAGATCGCCACGCCCTCCTCGGAGAGGCGCTTGAGTGCGTCTGTCATGGAAATTCCATCTCCTACGTGTCGTATGTAGAGCGTCAGCGCCGGGTGGCCGCGATCGATTCCCGCGCTACCGCGGCCACGTTCTCCGCGGTGAAGCCGAACTCCTGGAAGAGGACCTTGCCGTCGGCCGAAGCGCCGAAGTGCTCCAGCGAAACGATGCGGCCGGCGTCACCGACGTACTTGTGCCAGGTGAGCCCGATACCGGCCTCGACCGCGACACGCGCCTTGACGGACGGCGGCAGAACGCTCTCCCGGTACCCCTGGTCCTGCTCCTCGAACCACTCCACGGACGGCATGGACACCACCCGCGTGGGCACGCCGGCCGCCTGGAGCCGCTCGCGCGCCTCGACGGCCACGTGCACCTCGGAACCGGTGGCGATGAGGATGGCCTCGGGCGCGCCGCCGTCGGCCTCGAACAGCACGTAACCACCGCGCGCCGCGTCCTCGTCGGCCTCGTACGTGGGCACGCCCTGACGGGTCAGCGCGAGGCCGTGCGGGGCGCCCTTGCCGAACTCCTTGGTCCAGCGCTTGAGGATCTCGCGCCAGGCGATCGCCGTCTCGTTGGCGTCGGCCGGGCGCACGATGTTCAGACCGGGGATCGCGCGCAGCGTGGCCAGGTGCTCCACCGGCTGGTGCGTCGGACCGTCCTCACCGAGACCGATGGAGTCGTGCGTCCATACATACGTCACCGGCAGGTGCATCAGCGCGGAGAGGCGTACCGCGTTGCGCATGTAGTCGGAGAACACGAGGAACGTGCCGCCGTAGATACGGGTGTTGCCGTGCAGCGCGATGCCGTTCATCTCCGCGGCCATGGAGTGCTCGCGGATACCGAAGTGGATCGTGCGGCCGTAGGGGTCGGCCTCCGGCAGCGGGTTGTCCGCCGGGAGGAACGACGACGTCTTGTCGATCGTCGTGTTGTTCGAGCCGGCCAGGTCTGCGGAGCCGCCCCACAGTTCGGGGATGACCGCGCCGAGCGCCTGGAGCACCTTGCCGGAGGCGGCACGGGTGGCGACACCCTTGCCCGTCTCGAACTCCGGCAGATGCGACTCCCAGCCCTCGGGCAGCTCGCCCGCGCTGATCCGGTCGAACTCGGCGGCGCGCTCGGCGTTGCCGTTGCGCCACTCCTGGAGCTGCTTCTCCCAGGCGGCACGGGCCTGACGGCCACGCTCACCCAGGGCGCGCGTGTGCGCGATGACCTCGTCGGAGACCTCGAAGTTCTTCTCCGGGTCGAAGCCCAGCACCCGCTTGGTCGCCGCGACCTCGTCCGCGCCGAGCGCCGAGCCGTGCGCGGCCTCGGTGTTCTGCGCGTTCGGGGCGGGCCAGGCGATGATCGAGCGCATCGCGATGAACGACGGCCGGTCGGTGACCGCCTTCGCGGCCTCGATCGCCTCGAACAGCCCGGCCGGGTCGAGGTCGCCGTTCTCCTTCGGCTCGACCCGCTGCACATGCCAGCCGTACGCCTCGTACCGCTTGGTCACGTCCTCGGAGACGGCCGTCTCGGTGTCGCCCTCGATCGAGATGTGGTTGTCGTCCCACAGCAGGACCAGGTTGCCGAGCTTCTGATGACCGGCCAGCGAGGACGCCTCCGCGGAGATGCCCTCCTGGAGGCAGCCGTCACCGGCGATCGCGAAGATGTGGTGGTCGAACGGAGACTCGCCCACGGCGGCCTCCGGGTCGAACAGGCCACGCTCGTAGCGGGCGGCCATCGCCATGCCCACGGCGTTGGCGACACCCTGGCCGAGCGGCCCGGTCGTCGTCTCGACGGCCTTGGTGTGTCCGTACTCCGGGTGGCCCGGAGTCTTCGAACCCCAGGTACGGAAGGACTCCAGGTCCGCCAGCTCCAGCCCGAACCCACCCAGGTACAACTGGATGTAGAGGGTCAGAGAGGAGTGGCCCGCGGACAGGACGAACCGGTCACGGCCCACCCACTCGGGGTCGGCGGGGTCATGGCGCATCACCTTCTGGAAGAGGGTGTACGCGGCGGGCGCCAGGCTCATCGCCGTACCAGGATGGCCGTTTCCGACCTTCTGTACGGCGTCGGCGGCCAGGACGCGGGCGGTGTCGACGGCCCGCTGGTCCAATTCGGTCCACGCGAGGTCTGTAGTGGTCGGCTTGGTGCTCACCCTGGGTCAGGGCTCCTCTCCACATGTCTCGTGCCGGTGTTCTTCACGGCACCGGCCGTTGTCGAGCCTACCCCCGTGGGAACGCGCATTTTTTCGAGTCATTCCAGACTGCCGGGACCGTCCGGGATCCGCCTCCCGACCGGCGATTCCGCATGGTGAGACCAGGGGGTTCCGCTGTTCGACATCTGAATACGGAGCCGCTCATCCGACTGCTCAACGCAAGCGTGTCCGGCTCCCCGCGGGGCACCTCCCAACACGACCCCACCCCCTTGAAAGGCTCGCTCTGGGCAACGTCTACAGTGGCGTGGTACGCGCGAGCCGTCACGGGGAGTTCACATCCGGCAGGCTCGCTGGGAGTCTCTGTCAGGGGTGTGCGTGACGGCCGTCGAATCCCGTCCACCGGGTGGGGGCACCGCCCAGGCCCTTGAGGCTCTGGGGGAGCTGGGCGCGAGCAACACGAACAGCAGCCGGGGTCAGCGGCCGATCGGGGCCCGCGTCAAAGCGTTCGTGGCCCTCACCAAGCCAAGAATCATCGAGCTTCTGCTGATCACCACCGTTCCGGTGATGTTCCTCGCGGAGCAGGGCGTCCCGGACCTCTGGCTGGTGCTCGCCACCTGCGTCGGCGGTTACCTCTCCGCGGGCGGCGCCAACGCGCTCAACATGTACATCGACCGCGACATC
Organism: Streptomyces adelaidensis; assembly: GCF_016598475.1. GTDB lineage: Bacteria > Actinomycetota > Actinomycetes > Streptomycetales > Streptomycetaceae > Streptomyces > Streptomyces adelaidensis. Next base: position 187,560 of record NZ_JAEMUX010000006.1, on the reverse strand, counting down.
GACGCCCTCATGGAGCGCACCTCGCAGCGCCCGCTGGTCACCGGAATGGTCACCCCGCGTGAAGGCCTCGTCTTCGGCATCACCCTCGCGGTCGTCTCCACCCTCTGGTTCGGTGCCCTCGTCAACTGGCTGTCCGCCTGGCTGTCGCTCGGTGCGCTCCTCTTCTACGTCGTCGTCTACACGATGATCCTCAAGCGGCGTACGTCGCAGAACATCGTCTGGGGCGGCATCGCGGGCTGTATGCCCGTCCTCATCGGCTGGTCCGCCGTGACGAACTCGATGTCCTGGGCCGCCGTCATCCTCTTCCTCGTCATCTTCTTCTGGACCCCGCCGCACTACTGGCCCCTGTCCATGAAGGTGAAGGACGACTACGCCCGCGTCGGCGTCCCCATGCTCCCGGTCGTCGCCTCCAACCAGGTCGTCGCCCGCCAGATCGTCTTCTACAGCTGGGTGATGGTCGCGGTCTCCCTCCTCCTGACCCCCCTCGGCTACACCGGCTGGTTCTACACCTCGGTCGCCCTGGTGACGGGCGGCTGGTGGCTCTGGGAGGCCCACGCCCTCCAGAACCGCGCGAAGAGCGGTGCGACCGGCGGCAAGCTCAAGGAAATGCGCCTGTTCCACTGGTCGATCACGTACGTCTCACTGCTGTTCGTGGCAGTGGCGGTGGACCCCTTCCTCCGCTGAGTTCTTCTGCCACGCGTGGTTCGTGGCTTGTCGCGCCGTTTCCCGCGCCCCTGAAAGAACAGGGGCGCGGTTTCGTGTTCAAGGCCACGTGGCCCTGCCGTCGCCCCCCCGCTCTACCCATCGGTAGCATCCTGACCATGGCAGACACCAAGCAGGTTGACGAGGCCACGGACGCGAAGGCGGCCGCCAAGGCCGAGCGCAGGGCGGCCAGGATCGCGAAGCAGATCGGCGCCTTCGCCAAGGCCCACGGCGGTGCCGAGGCCCAGGTCGCGTACATCGGCCAACTCGGCGCCCGCATCGTCCTCGTGGGCGAGGACGGCGGCTGGGGCGACCTCGTCGCTCCCACCTACGCCATCGCCGAGCAGGCCGTACAGAAGGCCGGCGTCACCGTCCACGAGGACTTCGACGGCGAGTTCGCGGCCAAGGTCGAGACCGGCCCGTACGAATGGACGCGGATGGCCGGAATCCAGGTCGGCGGACCGAGGAACAGCAACACCTGAGCCCGGCTCACCCGTTAGGACCTGTGGGAGTACACGGGTCCAGTCTCGGGGAGTCCGGATGATCGAAACACCGTCCCTCGTGGACCAGTACTGCCACGGTGTACTGAGAACGGAGCTGGGCCTCGGCACCTTCGAGGCCCACCTCGCCCGCAGCGAGGGCCCGCCGGCGCCCGGCACCACCTTCTTCGACACCCAGACGGGCTTCGCCGTACGCCGCTGGTGCCCGCCCCTGCTGGGCCTGGAACCACACTGCCCTCCGGCCCGCTACCTCGCCCGACGCCGCGAACTGGGCGTACTGGAGGCGGGGCGCAGGCTCCTGCGGGGCAGCGGCATCACCACCTATCTCGTCGACACCGGGCTGCCCGGCGATCTCACCGGACCGCACGAGATGGCCGCCGCGGGTGGCGCGGACGCACATGAGATCGTCCGCCTCGAACTCCTCGCCGAACAGGTCGCCGACACCTCCGGCACCATCGAGTCGTTCCTGGCCAATCTCGCCGAGTCGGTACACGCGGCGGCCGCGAACGCCGTCGCCTTCACCTCGGTGGCGGGCGCCCGGCACGGCCTGGCGCTCGCGCCCGAACCGCCCGGGCCGGGGGAGGTACGCGGCGCGGTGGGCCGCTGGCTCGCGCACCGGCCGGTCGGCGGGGCGCTCACCGACCCGGTCCTCCTGCGGCACCTGCTGTGGATCGCCGTCGCCTCCGGCCGCCCCCTCCAACTCCACGCCGGCCTCGGCGAACCCGGCCTGCGCATCGACCGTACGGACCCCGTCCTGCTCACCGACTTCGCGCGCGCCACGGCGGGCCTCGGCACCGACGTGGTCCTGCTGCACGGCTACCCGTACCACCGCCACGCGGCCCACCTCGCCGGTGTCTTCCCGCACGTCTACGTCGACCTGGGCGCCGAACTCGTCCGCACCGGCGCCCGGGCCACCGCCGTACTCGCCGAGGTCCTGGAACTGGCCCCCTTCGGCAAGCTCCTCTTCTCCACCGGCGCCCAGGGACTGCCCGAGCTGCATGTGGTCGGCGCCCGGCTGTTCCGGGAGGCGCTGGCGCGGGTGCTGGGGACCTGGGTGGCCGAGGGAGCCTGGTCGTTGGCGGACGCGCAGCGCGTGGCGGGGCTGATCGCGGCGGGGAACGCACGGCGGGTGTACGGGCTGGAGTGAGCTGTACAGACTGGGCGTATGACACGCAGTACAAGGACCGCCGCCTTGGTCGAACGCTTCCTCGACGAGCACGAGCTCCAGGAGCTGGGTCCTCGCGCCGTATGGGCGCACGGGTCCCTCGCCGGGGGCGACTACCAGGAGGGCCGCAGCGACCTCGACCTGATCACCGTCCTGGACGGTCCGGTCACGGTCCGGACGGTCTGGCGGGTGGCCCGGCTGCACGCCCGGCTGCGCGCCGAACCGCTGACCGCCAAGCTGCACTGCACCTATATGACGCCGGCCACTGCGGCCGACGCCGAGCGCAAGCATCTGACCTGGGCGCACGAGCGGTTGTTCCGGCGGACGGTCACCCCGGTCACCCGGCGTGAGCTGCACACCTTCGGCCTCGTCCTGCACGGCGAGCCGCCAGGGTCGCTGCTGCCACCGGTGTCGGACATCGAACTGGACGCGTTCGTCGTCCGCGACCAGAAGGAGTTCTGGCGCCCGACGCTCGACAAGGCCCACCTCTGGACCCAGGACGTCCGGGTCGACCTGGGTCTCCTCACCTTCGCCCGCGCCACGGCCACCCTCCGCGACGGCCGCCTGATCTCCAAACGCGAGGCACTGGACCTGCTGCCCACGCTGGGCGCACCCGTCGAGGTGGTCGAGGACATCAGGCGGCGACGGTACGGGCAGCAGGTGCGGGAGGTGCCGCACAGGGGCGAGCTGACCAGGCTGTTCCTGGGCCCGGCGATCGACGCCCTCGTACGGACGTACGGCTGACTCAGCCGCGCGCGGCGACCGGCGTCTCCGCGACTGCCGGACCCGGCACGTCCACCTCGGCCGCCGGGCGTTCCCGCAGGGAGAGCAGCACCCGGAGCGTCGCGATCCACACCAGGCAGGAGCCCAGCATGTGGGCGCCGACCAGGACCTCGGGGAGATCGGTGAAGTACTGGACGTAGCCGATGCCGCCCTGCGCGAGCAGGATCAGGAACAGGTCGCGGGTGCGGTGCAGCGGGCCCGGGGGAGCGTCGACCGCTTTGAGGACGAACCACAGGGCGAAGGCGAGCGTCACCACGATCCAGGCCAGGACGGCGTGCAGTTTGGTGACGTTCTCCCAGTTCAGCGGGATGCGCTCGACCTCGCTGGAGTCACCGGCGTGCGGGCCCGCGCCGGTGACGACCGTGCCCACCGCGATCAGCAGCAGCGTGACGCCCACCAGGACCCACACCAGCTGCCGCACCGCCTTGCCGACCAGCGGGCTCGGCTCGGCGTCGCTCTCGTGGGTGCGCCGCCACATCACCGTGGCGACGGCGATCAGCGCGGTGGAGAGCAGGAAGTGCGCGGCCACCGTGTACGGGTTGAGGCCGACCAGGACCACGACGCCGCCGAGGACCGCGTTGCTCATGACGATCCAGAACTGCGCCCAGCCCAGCCGGGTGAGGCCGCGCCGCACCGGCTTCCGCGAGCGCGCCGCGATGATCGCCCAGCCGACCGCCGCGCACAGCACGTACGTCAGCATGCGGTTGCCGAACTCGATGAAGCCGTGGACGCCCATCGCGCTGGTGGCGGTGAGCGAGTCGTCGGTGCACTTGGGCCAGGTCGGGCAGCCGAGGCCCGACCCCGTGAGCCGCACGGCGCCGCCGGTGACCACGATGAGCACGGCCATGACGAGCGCGGCGAGGGCCGCACGCCGGACCGTTCTGGGGTCCGGGGTCCAGCGTTCGGCGATGAAGGCGAGCGGGTTGCGCGCAGCGGAGACGAGGTCGTCGCGGGTCACTTTCGGCACGCGCACCATCGTAGGCCGCCGCTTGTGCACGTATTCACGAGGGGTGGGGCATGGCGTGTGAGCTGCGGTTACTCCCAGCGGAAGAAGCGGGCGGCGGCGCCGAGCCCGAGCACCGCCCACCCGGCGAGGATCCCGAGGTCGACCCACGGCACCCCCGCGCCGTGCTGGAGCACGTCCCGCAGACCGTCGGACAGCGCGGCGATCGGCAGCAGCCCGAGCACGCTCTGCGCCGCGTCCGGGAACTTGTCCAGGGACACCACGACGCCGCCGCCCACGAGCAGCAGCAGGAACACCAGGTTCGCCGCCGCCAGCGTCGCCTCCGCCTTCAGCGTGCCCGCCATCAGCAGACCGAGGCCGGAGAAGGCCGCCGTACCGAGGACGAGGAGGAGCAGTACGGCCAGCGGGTTGCCGTGCGGGGACCAGCCCATCGAGAAGGCGATCACCGTGAGCAGGACGATCTGGAGGACCTCGGTGACCAGCACGGACAGGGTCTTCGCGGTCATCAGTCCCCAGCGGGGCAGCGGCGAGACCGCCAGCCGCTTCAGGACGCCGTAGCGGCGCTCGAAGCCCGTGGCGATGGCCTGGCCGGTGAACGCCGTCGACATCACGGCGAGCGCGAGGACGCCGGGCGCCAGGAAGTCGACCGCCTTGCCCTCGCCCGTGTCGACGATGTCCACCGAGCCGAACAGCACCAGCAGCAGGGCCGGGATGACGACCGTCAGGAGCAGCTGCTCGCCGTTGCGCAGCAGCATCTTCGTCTCCAGGACCGCCTGCGCCGCGATCATGCGGGGGAGGGGGGCCGCGCCCGGCTTCGGCGCGTAGGCGCCAGGGCTCGTACGCACGCTCATCAGCGCAGCTCCTTACCCGTGAGTTCGAGGAAGACGTCTTCGAGGGTGTGCCGCTCCACCGAGATCCGGTCCGGCATCACCCCGTGCTGGGCGCACCAGGAGGTGACGGTCGCGAGGAGCTGCGGGTCGACCTTGCCGCTCACCCGGTAGGCGCCGGGCGTCAGTTCGACGGCGGCCGAGTCCGCCGGGAGGGCCTTCAGCAGAGAGGCGACGTCGAGCGCCGGGCGGCCGGTGAAGCGCAGGGTGTTCTCGGCGCCGCCCCGGCACAGCTCCTCCGGCGTGCCCCGGGCGATGACCCGGCCCGTGTCGATGATCGCGACGTCGTCCGCGAGCTGCTCGGCCTCGTCCATGTAGTGCGTGGTCAGGATGGTGGAGACACCGTCCACGCGCAGGTCCCGGACGAGCTCCCAGGTCGCCCGGCGGGCCTGCGGGTCGAGGCCGGCCGTCGGCTCGTCGAGGAAGACCAGCTCGGGGCGGCCGACCACGGCCATCGCCAGGGCGAGCCGCTGCTGCTGGCCGCCGGAGAGCCGCCGGTAGGTCGTACGGCCGCAGCTGCCGAGGCCCAGGCGCTCGATGAGGGCGTCCACGTCGAGGGGGTGGGCGTGCAGCTTGGCCACGTGCCGCAGCATCTCGTCGGCGCGGGCGCCGGAGTAGACACCGCCGGACTGGAGCATCACGCCGATCCGGGGGCGCAGCGCGGCGCCCTCGCGGACCGGGTCGAGGCCGAGCACCGACACCGAGCCGGAGTCCGGTTTCCGGTAGCCCTCGCAGATCTCGATCGTGGTCGTCTTGCCCGCCCCGTTGGGACCGAGTACGGCGGTGACGCCCGCCTCCGCCACCAGGTCGAGCCCGTCCACCGCGGTCTTGTCGCCGTACCGCTTCACCAGGGACCGGACCTGGACCACGGGGTCACTTCGCATGCGCCCGAGTCTAGGTACGCGGCCGGGTGCCGAGGCGGGCGGGTCCGGAGATCTCCTCCTCACGGGGACGGTGCGACTCGAGCCGGCGCTCGGCGTACGCCACCGCGTCGGCCACCGGGAACAGCCGTACGTCCGCCGCGCCCGCCTTTCCCCGTACGACCCCGTGGTCGCGCTCGAAGTCGTACCCCAGCTCGTCGAACCGGTCCGAGTCGATCGACACCTCGGTCACCACCTCCCAGCCGTCCGGGCCCGGCCGTCCGACCTCGACCAGGGGCGAGGGGATCCGGTATTCGGCGAGGTGGAAGCTGGTGCAGGAGTCGTAGCCCGCGCCGAGCAGGAGCACGCGGGCGCCCGCCCGCTCCAGCCGGGCCAGGGGGCTGCTCCCCCACTGCCTTAAGGGCGTGGGAGGTACCCCCAGCCGAGGCGGCAGTCGGTGGCGTGGTCCGCGAGGATCGCCGCCGCGCCCGGACCGACTTCGCGGCGCCACCTGTTTGATCGATCAATGATCGTTCCCGCAGGTCAGCTTAGGTATGCCTAAGTGATGCACGGCACCGCCGGGTGCCACGGGCGCGGCTTGCCTGGCTCCGAGGAATTACGCAACAATGGCGTTGTGAAAAACGTTGGCGAGGCTCCGCAGGAGGAACTCGCGACCGGGGAGCGGTCGACACGCACCCGGGTCGCGCGGTCCATCCTGGACCACGGCCCGTCCACCGTGACCGACCTCGCCGGACGCCTCGGGCTGACCCAGGCGGCGGTCCGCCGGCACCTCGACGCACTGGTCGCCGACGACGTCGTACAACCCCGTGAGCAGCGCGTCTACGGCGCGCGGACACGGGGGCGCCCGGCCAAGGTGTTCGCCCTGACGGACTGCGGGCGCGATGCCTTCGACCAGTCGTACGACAAGCTCGCCGCGGACGCGCTCCGCTGGATCGCGGACCGGGAGGGCGGGGAGCAGGCCGTCGCCGCCTTCGCCCGCGCCCGGATCGCCGCCCAGGCCGATGCCTACCGCGAGGCCGTCGAGTCGGCGGACCCCGAACAGCGGACCGAAGCCCTGGCCAAGGCCTTGAGCGTCGACGGGTACGCTGCTACGGCGCGCAGCGCGCCCCACCCCCACCAGGGTGAGCAGCTCTGCCAGCACCACTGCCCGGTAGCCCATGTAGCCGGCCAGTTCCCGCAGCTCTGCGAGGCCGAGACCGAGTTCTTCGCCGAACTGCTCGGTACGCACGTCCAGCGGCTGGCCACCATCGCCCACGGCGACGGCGTCTGCACGACGTTCATCCCCAGAGTTTCAAAGACAGCCACCCACGCATCTGCAAGCACCGCCGGGAGGAACCCCGCATGACGCTCCCCATCGAGGAGACTGCCCACCCCGAGCTCGAGGGTCTGGGCAAGTACGAATACGGCTGGGCCGACTCCGACGTGGCCGGTGCCTCTGCCAAGCGCGGCATCAACGAGGACGTCGTCCGGGACATCTCCGCCAAGAAGAACGAGCCGGAGTGGATGACCAAGCTCCGTCTCAAGGGCCTGCGCCTGTTCGACAAGAAGCCCATGCCGAACTGGGGCTCGGACCTCTCGGGCATCGACTTCGACAACATCAAGTACTTCGTGCGCTCCACGGAGAAGCAGGCGGAGTCCTGGGAGGACCTGCCCGAGGACATCAAGAACACGTACGACAGGCTCGGCATCCCCGAGGCGGAGAAGCAGCGCCTCGTCGCGGGCGTCGCGGCCCAGTACGAGTCCGAGGTCGTCTACCACCAGATCCGTGAGGACCTGGAGGAGCAGGGCGTCATCTTCCTGGACACCGACACCGCTCTCAAGCAGCACCCGGAGCTCTTCAAGGAGTACTTCGGCACGGTCATCCCGGTCGGCGACAACAAGTTCGCGTCGCTGAACTCCGCGGTGTGGTCCGGCGGCTCCTTCATCTACGTGCCGAAGGGCGTGCACGTGGAGATCCCGCTCCAGGCCTACTTCCGTATCAACACGGAGAACATGGGCCAGTTCGAGCGGACGCTGATCATCGTCGACGAGGACGCCTACGTCCACTACGTCGAGGGCTGTACGGCGCCGATCTACAAGTCGGACTCCCTGCACTCCGCGGTCGTCGAGATCATCGTGAAGAAGGGCGCCCGCTGCCGCTACACGACCATCCAGAACTGGTCGAACAACGTCTACAACCTGGTCACCAAGCGCGCCGTGGCGTACGAGGGCGCGACCATGGAGTGGGTCGACGGCAACATCGGCTCCAAGGTCACCATGAAGTACCCGGCCGTCTACCTGATGGGCGAGCACGCCAAGGGCGAGACCCTCTCCATCGCCTTCGCGGGCGAGGGCCAGCACCAGGACGCCGGCTCCAAGATGGTCCACATGGCGCCGAACACCTCCTCCAACATCGTCTCCAAGTCGGTGGCGCGCGGTGGCGGCCGTACGTCCTACCGCGGTCTCGTCGAGATCGGCGAGGGCGCCCACGGCTCCAAGTCCAACGTGCTCTGTGACGCGCTGCTCGTCGACACCATCTCCCGCTCGGACACGTACCCGTACGTCGACGTCCGCGAGGACGACGTGTCCATGGGCCACGAGGCGACCGTCTCCAAGGTCTCGGAGGACCAGCTCTTCTACCTGATGAGCCGCGGTCTGACCGAGTTCGAGGCGATGGCGATGATCGTGCGCGGCTTCGTCGAGCCCATCGCGAAGGAGCTGCCGATGGAGTACGCGCTGGAGCTCAACCGGCTGATCGAGCTGCAGATGGAAGGCGCGGTCGGTTAAGACCCGCCTGCCAGGAACAGCTAGCGAAATCTGACGTAGGAAGAGAGCAGACCGACAGCCATGGCTGAGGCTCAGAACATCCCGGTGGGGTCCACTACCGCCGGCCAGATCGCGGTGGCCGCCGAGTCGACCGTCGCCACGCGCATGAGCGCGCCCCCCTCCTTCGACGTCGCGGACTTCCCGGTCCCGCACGGCCGCGAGGAGGAGTGGCGGTTCACCCCGCTTGAGCGCCTGCGCGGGCTGCACGACGGCACGGCGGTCGCCACCGGTAACGGCCTGAAGGTCGCCGTCGAGGCGCCCGAGGGCGTCACGATCGAGGCCGTCGGCCGTGACGACGCGCGCCTCGGCAGGGCGGGCACCCCGGTGGACCGGATCGCCGCCCAGGCGTACTCGGCGTTCGAGAAGGCCGGCGTGATCACCGTCCCCAAGGAGACGGTCCTCACCGAGCCGATCCGGATCGCCGTGCACGGCGAGGGCGGCACCGCCTTCGCCCACCAGGTCGTCGAGCTGGGCGCCTTCGCCGAGGCCGTCGTCGTCATCGACCACACCGGTGACGCCGTCCTCGCCGCCAACGTCGACTACGTCCTGGGGGACGGCGCCAAGCTGACCGTCGTCTCCGTCCAGGACTGGGACGACAAGGCCGTGCACGTCGCCCAGCACAACGCGCTGATCGGCCGCGACGCCTCGTTCAAGTCGGTCGTGGTGACCTTCGGCGGCGACGTCGTACGCCTGCACCCGAGGGTGACGTACGCCGGCACCGGCGGCGAGGCCGAGCTGTTCGGTCTGTACTTCACGGATGCCGGCCAGCACCAGGAGCACCGCCTCCTGGTCGACCACAACACCCCGCACTGCAAGTCGAACGTCGTCTACAAGGGCGCGCTCCAGGGCGAAGCGGCGCACGCCGTGTGGATCGGCGACGTGCTGATCGAGGCCAAGGCAGAGGGCACCGACACCTACGAGATGAACCGGAACCTGGTCCTCACGGACGGTGCCCGGGTCGACTCGGTGCCGAACCTGGAGATCGAGACCGGCGAGATCGTCGGCGCGGGCCACGCGAGCGCGACCGGCCGCTTCGACGACGAGCAGCTGTTCTACCTGATGGCCCGCGGCATCCCGGCCGACGAGGCCCGCCGTCTCGTCGTCCGCGGCTTCTTCGCCGAGCTGGTCCAGCAGATCGGCGTCGACGACATCGAGGAGCGCCTCCTCGTGAAGATCGACGAGGAGCTGGAGGCGTCCGTCTGATGATCGCGTACGTACGCGTCTGTGGGCTGAGCGAGCTGGAGGAGGACACCCCGAAGCGGGTGGAACTCGACGGCACGCCGGTCTCGGTCGTACAGACCGAGGGCGAGGTGTTCGCCATTCACGACATCTGCTCCCACGCGAACGTCTCGCTCTCCGAGGGCGAGGTGGAGGACTGCCAGATCGAGTGCTGGCTGCACGGCTCCGCGTTCGACCTCCGTACCGGCAAGCCGTCCGGCCTTCCCGCGACGCGCCCCGTCCCCGTATACCCCGTAAAGATCGAAGGGGACGATGTGCTCGTCTCCCTTTCCCAGGAGTCCTGAGGCACCCATGGCAACGCTTGAAATCCGAGACCTGCACGTCACCGTCGAGGCCGACAACGCCACGAAGGAGATCCTCAAGGGCGTCGACCTCACCGTGAAGCAGGGCGAGACGCACGCCATCATGGGCCCCAACGGCTCCGGCAAGTCGACGCTCGCCTACTCCCTCGCGGGTCACCCGAAGTACACGATCACCGGCGGCACCGTCACCCTCGACGGCGAGGACGTCCTGGAGATGTCCGTCGACGAGCGCGCCCGGGCGGGCCTGTTCCTGGCGATGCAGTACCCGGTCGAGGTCCCCGGTGTCTCGGTCTCCAACTTCCTTCGTACGTCCGCCACCGCCATCCGCGGTGAGGCGCCGAAGCTGCGCACCTGGGTGAAGGAGGTCAAGGAGGCCATGCAGCGCCTTCACATGGACCCCGCCTTCGCCGAGCGCAACGTCAACGAGGGCTTCTCCGGCGGTGAGAAGAAGCGCCACGAGATCCTTCAGCTGGAGCTGCTCAAGCCGAAGGTCGCGATCCTCGACGAGACCGACTCCGGTCTGGACGTCGACGCGCTGCGTGTCGTCTCCGAGGGCGTCAACCGCGTCCGTGAGACCGGTGAGGTCGGCACCCTGCTGATCACGCACTACACGCGCATCCTGCGCTACATCAAGCCCGACCAGGTCCACGTCTTCTCGGGCGGCCGCATCGTCGAGTCCGGCGGCGCCGAGCTCGCCGACAAGCTGGAGAACGAGGGCTACGAGGCCTATGCGAAGCTCGACGCAGTAGACACGAAGGGTGGCGCATCCGCGTGACACAGCTGCCGGGCCTCCTCGACACCGAGGCGCTCCGCAAGGACTTCCCCATCCTGGACCGCCAGGTCCACGACGGCCAGAAGCTCGTGTACCTGGACAACGCGGCGACCTCGCAGAAGCCGCGCCAGGTACTGGACGCACTCAGTGGCTACTACGAGCGCTACAACGCCAACGTCCACCGCGGTGTGCATGTGCTCGCCGAGGAGGCCACGGCACTGTACGAGGGCGCGCGCGACAAGGTCGCCGCGTTCATCAACGCGCCCAGCCGCGACGAGGTGATCTTCACCAAGAACGCCTCCGAGTCGCTGAACCTCGTGGCGAACATGCTCGGCTGGGCCGACGAGCCCTACCGCGTGGACCACGAGACCGAGATCGTCATCACGGAGATGGAGCACCACTCCAACATCGTGCCGTGGCAGCTGCTCGCGCAGCGCACCGGCGCGAAGCTGAAGTGGTTCGGCCTCACCGACGACGGCCGGCTCGACCTCTCGAACATCGACGAGATCATCACGGAGAAGACGAAGATCGTCTCCTTCGTCCTGGTCTCCAACATCCTGGGCACCGTCAACCCGGTCGAGGCGATAGTGCGCCGGGCGCAGGAGGTCGGCGCCCTGGTCTGCATCGACGCCTCGCAGGCCGCGCCGCACATGCCGATGGACGTCCAGGCCCTCCAGGCCGACTTCGTGGCCTTCACCGGTCACAAGATGTGCGGTCCGACGGGTATCGGCGTGCTCTGGGGCCGCCAGGAACTGCTGGAGGATCTTCCCCCGTTCCTCGGTGGCGGCGAGATGATCGAGACGGTGTCGATGCACTCGTCGACCTACGCTCCCGCCCCGCACAAGTTCGAGGCGGGCACCCCGCCGATCGCGCAGGCGGTCGGTCTCGGCGCGGCGATCGACTATCTGAGCGCGATCGGCATGGACAAGATCCTCGCCCATGAGCACGCGCTCACCGAGTACGCGGTGAAGAAGCTCGGCGAGGTACCGGACCTGAGGATCATCGGCCCCACCACGGCCGAGGACCGGGGCGCGGCGATCTCCTTCACGCTCGGTGACATCCACCCGCACGACGTGGGCCAGGTGCTGGACGAGCAGGGCATCGCGGTCCGGGTGGGCCACCACTGCGCCCGCCCCGTCTGCCTGCGTTACGGAATTCCCGCGACCACGCGAGCGTCGTTCTATCTGTACTCCACGCCGGCCGAGATCGATGCCCTGGTCGACGGCCTGGAGCACGTACGGAACTTCTTCGGCTGAGGAGAGACGAGCGATCGCATGAAGCTGGACTCGATGTACAGGGAAGTCATCCTGGACCACTACAAGAACCCGCACGGTCGGGGCTTGCGGGATGGCGACGCCGAGGTGCACCACGTGAACCCGACGTGCGGCGACGAGATCACCCTGCGAGTGAAGTACGACGGCACGACCATCCAGGACGTCTCGTACGAGGGGCAGGGCTGCTCGATCAGCCAGGCCTCGGCCTCCGTGCTGAACGAACTGCTCGTCGGCAAGGAGCTGTCCGAGGGGCAGAAGATCCAGGAGACCTTCCTGGAGCTGGTGCAGTCCAAGGGCCGGATCGAGCCGGACGACGCCATGGAGGAGGTGCTGGAGGACGCGGTCGCGTTCGCCGGTGTCTCCAAGTACCCGGCACGGGTCAAGTGCGCCCTCCTCAGCTGGATGGCGTGGAAGGACGCGACGGCCCAGGCGCTGGGCGGCGCCGACGCCGAAAGGAAGACGGCATGAGCGACACCCTGGAGATGAAGCCGGCCTCCGAGGAGGAGGTCCGCGAGGCCCTGTACGACGTCGTCGACCCCGAACTGGGCATCGATGTCGTCAACCTCGGCCTCATCTACGGCATCCACATCGACGACGCGAACATCGCGACGATCGACATGACCCTGACCTCCGCGGCCTGCCCGCTGACGGACGTCATCGAGGACCAGGCCAAGTCCGCCACCGACGGCCTCGTCAACGAACTCCGCATCAACTGGGTCTGGATGCCCCCGTGGGGCCCCGACAAGATCACGGACGACGGCCGCGAGCAGCTTCGGGCGCTCGGGTTCAACGTCTGAGTTCCATGGACATGGGTGTGGCCCCCGGCGATCCGCCGGGGGCCACACCCATGTCCGGGTGAGGGCCGGTCAGGAGAGGCCCTTCACCAGTTGGAAGACGGAGTCCGCGAAGAACTGGCGGCTCTGTTCGTAGCGTTCCAGGCGGAGTTGGAAGCTGCGGTGGCGGACGAAGTAGCCGGGGTAGTTCACCGACTCCAGCATGACCGAGCCCGAGGAGTACGCGGAGCGCGGGCAGAAGGTGGCGTCCTGCTTGAAGAGGCGGGAGCCGTCGTGGCCGGCCGCGCGGAGTACGAAGTTCTGGTGGCGTACGTAGCGGCCGTCCGTCATGCGGAAGGAGTAGCAGGAGGAGTCCGCGAGGCCGGAGACGACCTTGAAGGAGGAGTCCTCCCTGGTCTCGCTTCCGCTGCGGGAGCTCACCTGGTCCAGCTGGATCACGCCGCTGCGCAGATGCCAGTACCGGTCCGGGTAGTTGACGGACCGTACGGACTTCCGCGAGGTGGTCGAGGCGGGGGGCTTGCTGGAGGAGGCCGGCTTCGACGGCTCGGGCTCCGGCTTCGGTTTTGCCCCGCCCTGCTGGCTCTCGGACGAGTCGGAGTCCTTCGAGTCCTCCGTGTCCTCGTCGGCGGAGGAGCCCTTGCCCTTGTCGTCCTTCGACCCGTCGGTGGAGTCCTGCGGCTCCGACAGGCCGCTCTTGCCGTCCGGCGCGGAGGCCGCGGGGGACGGGGCGGGCGGGAGGGAGAGGGAGGGGAGGACCCGGTCGTCCGCGGCGGTGGTGCGGTTGCCGCTGTCTGACGTATCGCCAGGTCCGGTGCCCTGCAAGGTGATCGTGGTCACGCAGGAGGAGACCACGGCGAGGGCGAGGGCGCCGGCCAGCCAGAGGCGGCGCGTGCCCGGTATTCGGGTGTCGTCCGGGGCGACACCGGTCTCCCACACCTTCGCGGATCTGAGCACGGGAAGGTTGGGCGTGGTCCGGTCCGGATCAGGTCCGGGTCTTTGTGGCGGCATGCGCGGTTCCTTCGGCGTCGCGAGCGGCGGACGCGAATCGTCATGAGGTCGACAGGGAGGAGCCAGACGCGACCGGTACGCGAGACCGTCAAGGCCATCACATCCGGGAGCTTGACCGTTGAAACAGTAGTGGACCGAGTTGACTCCTGGGAGCCCTTTCTGTGAGCGCTTCCATAACGGAACGGCCCCGAAACGAGGGCTTCTTGGCGGTTCTCGGCGTGTGCGGGGACGGTGGAGGGCGAGTGGTCCCGGCTGAACATTCCGTGAATATGGCATTACGGTCCGATCCGTACGGCCGGGGTCCGCGGACCCGATCCCCCGTCGATGTGTACGACCGTACGCATGGTGTGTACGATCGTACGCATGGGATATCTGTTGCTCGGCGTCGCCATAGCCGCCGAGGTGGCCGCGACCACCGCCATGAAGTACAGCGAGGGGTTCAGCAAGCTGTGGCCGTCGCTGTTCACCGGCGTCGGGTACGTCATCTCCTTCGTGCTGCTGGCCCAGGCGTTGAAGTCGATGTCGATCGGCACGGCGTACGCGATCTGGTCCGGCGTCGGCACCGCGACCGTCGCCGCGCTCGGCCTTGTGCTCTTCGGGGAGGAGCTGAGCTTCGCCAAGGTCGCCGGGATCGTGCTGATCATCGCGGGCGTGGTGGCGCTGAACATGGGCGGCGCCCACTGATGGCCCGGCGCTACGACCCCGAGCGGCGGCAGCGGATCATCGACGCGGCGATCCGGGTCGTCGGGGCGAAGGGCATCGCCGGGCTGAGCCACCGGACCGTGGCCGCCGAGGCGGACGTACCGCTCGGCTCGACGACGTACCACTTCAAGACCCTCGACGACCTGATGGTCGCGGCGCTGCGGCAGGCCAACGAGGGCTTCGCGAAGAGCGTCGCCGCGCGTACCGCCCTGAAGGATTCCGGCACCGACCTCGCCGCCGACCTCGCCGCGCTGGGCAGCGAATGGCTCGCCGGCGACCGTACGGGCATGGAGGTGGAGTACGAGCTCTACCTCGCCGCCCTGCGCCGCCCCGCCCTGCGGCCCGTCGCCGACGAGTGGGGCCGGGACTTCGCCGACCTGCTCGCCCGCCGCACCGACCCGGTGACCGCGCGGGCGCTCGTCGCCCTGATCGACGGCATCTGTCTGCAGGTACTGCTGACCGGGGCGCCGTACGAGGAGGAGTACGCGCGGGAGGTGCTGGCGCGGGTGATTCCCTGAGGGACCCTTCGCCTCGCCGGACGACTCCGGGTGAACCGTGAACCTTTTCCGGGCCATCGGGAAACAAGGGGTGACAGGAACACGGCGAAGGGCGGGGAGCCTCGGTGACGAGCGGGGGGAGAACCTGGTGAGCGGAGCACCGCCACAGCAGGCAAGCGTCGAGGACGACGCCGAGACCGTGGCCCGGTCGCTGGCACAGCCGGAGCTGTTCGCCAGGCTCTACGACCGCTACGCGCCGGACATCCACCGGTACGTGGCCCGGCGGCTCGGCGACGGCATGGCCGACGACATCACCGCCGACACCTTCCTCACGGCGTTCCGCATCCGCGGCCGCTACGACGGGACCTACCCCGACGCCCGCCCCTGGCTGTACGGCATCGCCGGCAACCTCGTCGGCAAGCACCGCCGTACGGAGGTCCGGGCGCTCAAGGCGCCGGCACGCACCGGACACGACCCGGTCGCCGCGTCCTGGAGCCAGACCTGGGTGGAGCAGACCGACAGCCGGGTGGCGGCGCAGGGACCGCTCGCCGGGGCGCTGGCCGCGCTGCCGGCCGGGGACCGGCATGTGCTGCTGCTCGTCGTCTGGGCCGACCTCAGCCACCAGGAGGTCGCCCGGGCCCTGGACATCCCCGTAGGGACGGTCCGCTCGCGGCTCAACCGCGCGCGGCGCAAGGTGCGTACGAGGCTCGGGGCCGATCCGGCGTTCGCGGGCGACACGGCGGAGGTGGTCTGACATGGACGAGATGACCGAGGTACGGGAGCTGCGGGCCGGGGCGCCGGCCCCCGACCGGGCCCGCCTCGCCCCCGGCCGCGCCCGGCTGCTGGACGCGGCCAGGACCGGCACGCGACGCCACAGGGTGCGGGTGCGCCCGCAGTTCGTGATCGTCGGCGTCGCGGCGGCCGTGACCGCGGTGGCGGTGACCGCGTCGCTGCTGGTGGGCCGTGAGGACACCCGCGAGCTGACGACACCGGCGGCGGCGCTCACGAACGCGGACCTGAAGGGGATGAGCGCGGCCGAGCTGCTGGAGCGGGCGGCGGAGGCCGTGGAGCGGCAACCCTCGGCTGTGGAGCCGAAGGCGAAGCAGTGGATCTACACCAAGGACGCGGTGGAAGGGGCGAAGGAGCTCATGGAGCCCCTGTCGGACCGGGCGCGCTTCCCCGAGAAGTGGATCCGGTACGACGGTGGCGCGATGGCGGGGGAGGACGTCGCTCGCGAGAACGGGCGGGCCAAGGTCCAGGTCACCGAGTTGGACATGGAGAACGAGGCGGAGAACGGCACCGAGGAGGACGACGGGCGCTCGCCGCGCCAGATGTACCGCTTCCTGGAGACCCTGCCCACCGACGCGAAGGGCGCGCTCAAAGCCCTGCGGAAGCAGGACGCGGTCACCGACGAGAAGGACCGGGACCAGGCGCACCACGACTACCAGGAGATCTCCGCCCTGCTCCGCGCCGACCTCAAACCGTCCCAGGGGCTCGCGGGGCTGTACCGCGCGCTGGCCACCCTGCCCCATCTCGACGTCGGCGACCACCTGGTCGAGGACGCGGCAGGGCGCCGGGCCGTCGCCCTGCGCTACAGCGGCAACGACAGCGGGGACGAGCTGGTCGAGCGGGAATGGCTGATCGACCCGGAGACGTACGAGGTCCTCGGTCTCCGGATGATCAGGGGCGGCGAGCTGGTCACGGGCGACGCGACCGTCACCGTCGCCGTCGTGGACGAACCGGGTGAACGCGGCTGACACCCGGTCCCCAGAGACACGGGCGGCCCGCCCCACGGGGGTGGGCGGGCCGCCCGGCCGCCGGTCGGCCCGCACCCTGAGACACCCCCACCGCCGGTTGGCCCGTACAGGTCCTGGCCGGTTAGGTTGCCCTCATGACCGACACGACTGCTCCTCGCACCATCGGCGCCGTGGCCGCCGGCCTCGCCACGATCGCCGCCGACGGCACCGTTCTCGACACCTGGTTCCCCGCGCCCGAACTCTCCGCCGAGCCGGGCCCGTCCGGCACCGAGCGGCTCTCCGCCGAGCGGGCGGCCGCGCTGCTGGGCGGCGCCGCGACCGCGGCGACCGGCCCGGACGCGCGCCGGGGTGTCGAGGTCGTCGCGGTCCGTACGGTCATCTCCTCCCTCGACGAGAAGCCGATCGACGCGCACGACGTCTACCTGCGCCTCCACCTGCTCTCCCATCGCCTCGTCAAGCCGCACGGCCAGAGCCTGGACGGCATGTTCGGCTTCCTGGCGAACGTGGCGTGGACCTCGCTCGGCCCGGTCGCCGTCGACGACATCGAGAAGGTGCGCCTCAACGCGCGCGCCGAGGGACTGCACCTCCAGGTCACCTCCGTCGACAAGTTCCCCCGTATGACGGACTACGTGGCCCCCAAGGGTGTCCGTATCGCCGACGCCGACCGGGTCCGGCTCGGCGCGCACCTCGCCGAGGGCACCACGGTCATGCACGAGGGCTTCGTCAACTTCAACGCCGGCACCCTCGGCACATCGATGGTCGAGGGCCGTATCTCCGCCGGTGTCGTGGTCGGCGACGGCTCGGACATCGGCGGCGGCGCCTCCACGATGGGCACCCTCTCCGGTGGCGGCAACGTCATCATCGCGATCGGCGAGCGCTGCCTGGTCGGCGCCGAGGCGGGCGTGGGCATCGCCCTCGGCGACGAGTGTGTCGTCGAGGCCGGCCTCTACGTCACCGCCGGTACCCGTGTCACCATGCCCGACGGCCAGATCGTCAAGGCCCGCGAACTCTCCGGCGCCTCCAACATCCTCTTCCGCCGCAACTCGGTCACCGGCACGGTCGAGGCCCGCCCGAACAACGCGGTCTGGGGCGGCCTGAACGAGATCCTGCACAGCCACAACTGACCCCGTACGGGTTGCTCGGCGTGACTTTCGCGCGGTCAGGCAGATGAACCGGTGGACACAGTGTCCGATCAGACGCCGAACCGACGAAATGAGGGGCCGGACAGATGAGGAACGAGCGGGCGAGGGTCGTGGCGCGAGTACTGACCGCGGGGCTGGCGGCGGTGCTGTGCTGGCTGCCGGCCGGGGCCGCGCACGCGGACGAGACCAACAAGTCCTCGCACAACGGCCCCCGCATCGGGCTCATCAACGTCGGCCAGGTCGACGACCCGATGGAGGACGTGCTGGAGCACACCCTGCTGTTCGGTGACGGGTACCGCTGGGGCTGACCCGCACGTTTGGGACTTCGACGGGTCCGGGGCCCGTACGCGCAGCCGCGCGTACGGGCCCCGGACCCGTTTCCGGGACTTTCTCCCGCACTTTCTTCGAAGTGCCGGCATAGCCGGGGGCCGGTCCGGGCGTCACATGGGGCACAGGGGCGGGACACGGGGTCCGCCTGGGAAGAGAAGGTGACGATGGATGCCGCAGGGCAGGAGAGTTTCCGGGAGTTCGTGGCCGGGCGGTCGTCGGCACTGCTGAAGACAGCCGTCCTGCTGAGCGGCGGGGACCGCCACGCCGCCGAGGACCTGCTGCAGAACGCGCTGATCAAGGCCGCCGGGCGGTGGCAGCGCATCGACGAACCCGAGGCGTACGTACGGCGGATCCTCTACCGGCAGCAGGTCAGCCGCTGGCGGCTGAAGTGGCGGCGCCGGGAACTGACCGTCGCGGAACCGCCGGAGAGCGGTGGCGGCGCCGCGGACGGGGCCGCCGGAGTGGAGCTGCGGCTCGTGATGCGCGGGGCGCTGGCCCGGCTCACCGCCCGGCAGCGGACCGTGCTCGTGCTCCGCTACTTCGAGGACCTGCCCGAGGGCGATGTGGCCCGCATCCTCGGCTGCTCCGTCGGAACCGTCCGTTCCACCACCCACCGCTCGCTCGCCCGGCTGCGCGAACTCGCGCCCGAACTGGCCGCCCTCGGGCCCGCCCCGGCCGAGCAGCAGCCGTCCCGTGACTTCTCGCCCGTGGAGGTGCGTCCGTGAACGTCGACGAACTGGTGCGTGACTCTCTGCGCGAGCAGGCCGCCGAACAGCCGCCGCTGGCACCGGGCTTCGCCGAACGGGTGCTGACCGTCAGGCGCCGCCGCCGGACCCGGTCGTTCGCGACCGTCGCCGCGGCCACCGCCGCCGTGGTCGCCGTAGCGGTGGCCGTGCCGCTGCTGGACTCCGGCAAGGACGAGCTGCGGCTCTCCACCGAGATGAACAGGAGCGACATCATCGCCCACCCGGACCAGTCGCCGCCGCGCGATCTGATCGCGGCGGGGGACGTGGCGCTGGCCGCGTGGTTCACCGTGGACACCGTCAAGACCTCGAAGGACACCGCCGTCCCGGTACGCACCTACCGGGTCCTCGACCAGGAGACCGGCAAGTACGTCAAGGACACCCGCTGGTCCCAGGTGGCGGTCGCCCCCGGCATGCGGACCGCCGCCGTCCTGGAGAAGGATCTGCCCGCCCGGCGGATCGGACTCCTCGACCTGCTCACCGGCGAGGTCGAGCGCTGGATCCCGGTCGACCGGGGTGTCGCGAGCGTCGAGTTCTCGCCCGACGGCACCAGGCTCGTCGCCACCACCTACAGCAAGAACCCCGATCTGCTGGCGAGGGCGGCCAACGACCTCGACGGTGACGGCAAGAAGAACGACTTCATGCGGGAGGAGTGGTCCAAGTCGTACCGGACCGGCTTCTACATCGTCGACGTCGACTCCGGCGGGACCGAGTGGACCGAGGTCCCCGTGGAGGAGCCGGAGAACGGGCTGGTAATCGTCAACCCCCGCCAGGACTTCTCCTTCAGCGACGACGGCAAGCTGGTCCGTTCCGGGCTGAGCACAGAATCGTACGACCAGTACTACGACCTGAAGGGCGCCGAGGTCGACAAGCCGGCCGCCGAGAAGTACCTGACCTGGTTGGTGAAGGCGGGGCTCTCCCCGAACGGCAAGCTCGCGGCCGGCGATTTCGCGGGCGGCGCCAAGACCACCGCCTCCGAGATCGTCGACCCCCGCACCGGCAAGCGGCTCCACAAGATCCCCGGACAGCAGTTGCTCGCCTGGGCCGACAACGAGCGGCTCGTCGCCTGGGACATCACGGCCGGTGACAGCGAGTTCCACAACGCGCTGGTGCTCGTCACCATCGGCAGCGACAAGACGCTCAGGCTCAGCGGAGCCCGCAAGGGCGACGACGGGGCGGCCGGGCGCTGGAACCCGGTCTTCGCCACCCGCTGAACCGTCCCTCTCAGGCGGCCACCAGCCGCTCGTACGCCCGCAGCAGCCCGTCTGCCGTGTCACGGCCGGCGGGCCGCAGCGGCGCCCGGACCGGGCCGGCGGGCAGACCGAGCCGCCCCAGCAGCGCCTTCGCGGTGACGGTGCCGGGCAGGCCGGAGGACATCATCAGCTCGGTGAGGGGGACGGTCAGCCGCTGGAGGCGGGCCGCCTCGCCGGTGTCGCCCGCGTCGAAGGCGTCGAGCACGGACCGGAAGTGCCGGGGAGCCACATTCGCGACCGTGCCGACGTACCCGGAGCCACCGATCGCGTACATCGCCAGTACGTACTCGTCGCAGCCCGTGTAGTACGCCAACTCCGTCTCCGCCAGCACCTTCTGGGTGCCGAGGAGGTCGTACGCGCAGTCCTTCACGGCCACGATCCGGGGGTGGCCGGCGAGCCGGATCATGGTCTCCGGCTCGATCCGGGTGCCGGTGCGGCCGGGAATGTCGTACAGCGCGACGGGCAGTCCGCAGGCGTCGGCCAGCTCGCGGAAATGGGCCTCGACCGCGTCCTGCGGGGGCCTGCTGTAGTACGGCGTCACCGCCAACAGGCCGTCCGCGCCCGCCTTTTCGGCCGCCAACGCCAGCCGTACGGTGTGCCGGGTGTCGGCGGTGCCCACCCCTGCCACGATCACGGCCCGGTCGCCGACCGCCGCCCGCACCGCGCGGATCAGCTCCGTCTTCTCGTCGTCCGTCGTCGTCGGCGACTCACCCGTCGTACCGGACAGCACCAGCCCGTCACACCCCTCGGTCACCAGCCGGTCGGCGAGCCGCTGGGCGCCGTCGAGGTCGAGCGCGCCCGACGCGGTGAAAGGGGTGATCATCGCGCAGAGGGCGCGGCCGAAGGGGGCGGGGCGGGTCGTCGTCATGGGGGTAGTCTCGGCCCGACCATTGTGAAGCTCCACTTAATTCTTCTACGAGGTATCGGTGAGCTTTGCTACGAGGATGAACCCGGCCGCCTTCCGCGCACGTCAGGGGGTAGCACGGACCGGGCCGGGTACCCGGGACGTCCCGACATGTGAGGAGGCGGGACCGTGACCGGGACCACCGACACCAGGCCCACTCGATTCGTGCGCTCCGTGCGATCCGCGCGTCCGGGGCCGGGCGAACACGACCACCACCACTCCGTCGGCGAGCTGGTCGGACAGGCCACCGAACAGCTCTCCCTGCTCGTACGGCAGGAGGTCGCCCTCGCGAAGGAGGAACTGGCCGAGAAAGGGCGGCGCGCGGGACGCGGCGGCGGGCTCCTCGGCGCGGCCGGCGCCGTCGCCTACGTCGGATTCATGACCCTCGCCGGCGCCGGGGTCGCGGCGCTGTCCCTGGTGCTGGATGTGTGGGCCGCCGCGCTCATCGTCATGGGCGTGCTGTTCGTGATCGCCGCCGTGCTGGCAGCGGTCGGCCGCGCGCAACTGCGGCGGGCCACCCCTCCCAGGCCGGAGCTGGCGCTCGACAGCGTCAAGGCGGACATGGACGAGATCAAGGGAAGGGCTCGGCGATGACACAGACCTCCGGCACGTCCGGTGCCTCCAGTAAGGCCGACGCTTCGGCGGGTGCCAAGGGCCCCGACGAACTCCGGCGGCAGATCGAGACGACCCGGGCACAGCTCGGCGACACGGTCGAGGAACTGGCCGCCAAGGCCGACGTGAAGGCCAGGGTCCACTCCGCGTGGGACCGGGTGCCCAGGGAAGCGGTGGTCGTCGGCGGCGCGGGCGTCGCCGTCGTGGCCGCGGGCGCACTGGCCTGGCGGCACTACCACTGACCACTACCTAGCCATCTACAACCAGCCACAGCCAGCCACAGCCATCCACAGGCACCCATCAGGTCATGGGGCGGTCGTCTCCCGGTCGCCCCTCACCCGTGCGCGGGCGGTTCGCAGGGCGCGCAGGCGTGGGGGCCAGGTGCGGGTGTCGCGGGGTTCCACGTAGGGCTCCTCGGTGGCGGGCCGGCCCGCCGTGATCGCGTGTTCGCGGGAGAGTTCCGCGTCGAACTCGAGGCCGAGGAGGATCGCGAGGTTGGTGAGCCAGAGCCAGATGAGGAAGATGACGGCGCCGGCGAGGGTGCCGTAGGTCTTGTTGTAGGAGCCGAAGTTCGCGGCGTAGACGGCGAAGCCGGCGGACGCGGCGAGCCAGATGAGGGTGGCGAGGACACCGCCGGGACTGACCCAGCAAAAGCCCCGGCCGCGGACGTTGGGCGCGGCCCAGTAGAGCAGCGCGATCATCAGGGTCACCAGCACCAGCAGGACCGGCCACTTCGCGATGTCCCACATCGCGACGGCCACGCCGCCGAGCCCCATCGCCGTGCCCGCGCGCTCGGCCAGCGGGCCGGTGAACACCACGATCATCGCGCTCGCGGCCAGCATGAGCATCAACACCAGGGTCAGGGCGATGCGCAGTGGCGTCAGCTTCCACACCGGGCGGCCCTCCGGCAGGTCGTACACCGCGTTGGACGTACGGATGAACGCGGCCACGTAGCCCGAAGCCGACCACACCGCCGCCGACAGACCGACGATCGCCAGCACTCCGCTCGTACCGCCGCTGTCGCCCAGCTGGACGACGGCGTCGCGCAGGATGTCCCGCGCGGGGCCCGGTGCCAAGTCGCCGATGTTGTCCAGGAGTTTGCCGGTGGCGTGCCGGCCGGCGACCCCGAGCAGCGACACCGTCACCAGCAGCGCGGGGAAGAGCGACAGCACCCCGTAGTACGTCAACGCGGCCGCCCGGTCGGACAGTTCGTCCTCCTGGAACTCCCTCGCCGTGCGCCGCACCACCGCCCACCACGAACGCCTGGGCAGATCCCGGGGGTCGTTCGCACCGGTCCTGGGTTCGGTTTCGGTCTCCGGTTCCTTCTCCGCCCGTTCGGCCGTCGGCCGCTTCTCGTCCATGACCGGGCGGGTCTCCCGAATCGGGGCCCCGAATCGCGGACTTGACCTGAATCTTGGTTGAGGTTGAAGGGTGACGAGTGCGCGTACATCACGTCCATCACGTACCGATCACACGTCCATCACGTACCGATCATTGGAGAGCGGCATGACCCGTCGTACGGACATCCATCCCGACCCCGCCCGCCCGGAAGTCGGGGCGTCCTTCTTCAGTACGTGGCGGGTGGGCACACCCCTGCGGCAGCGGCAGACCGTCGAGGCCGTCGCCGAGACCTGGGAACGGCGGCCGTGGCCCGCCGAAGGGCTGCTGGGGTACTTCCTCTACGCGGCGAAGGACGGTTCCGGGCTGCTGCACTACTCGCAGTGGGCCGACGAGCAGACGTACGAGGCCTTCGTGAAGACCCGGCGGCAGGAGCGCAACGACGCGATCGACACGGCGGTGCCGGGCATCGAGCGGGTCGGGCTCGGGCGCTACCGGCACTACCGCGCCCTCACGGGGGACGACCACGGAGCGCGGGTGCCGGGCTGCGTCGTGATCGTCGACGTCGAGTTCGACGGGCCGGACCCGGCGCGGCAGCGGGCCTGGGTGGACGCCGTCCAGGAGGCGCTGGCCGCCGAGCCGAACCTCCACCCCGGCGGCATCTCCGCCCACTTCCACCTCGCCACCGACGGCACCCGCGTCCTCAACTACGCCGAGTGGGAGACCGCCCAGCACCACATGGACGCCCTCGCCCCACCCGGCGACGGCGTCGGCTCGCCCACCGAGCTGTGGCGGCGCGTACAGGACTGGCCCGGACTGAGGAGCAGCACGGTCAGCCGCTACGAGTACGCCCTCGGCCTTGTCCCCGACTGACTCCGGGCCCGCCCGCCCGGCCGCCGGCCCGACTCAACCGATCACTAAAACTGTCTGGACAAGAAAAGTTTTCGGTGAGACGGTGGAGCCATGTTGGACGTCACCGTGATCGAGGACCCGGAGGCCGCGGCGGTCTCGCTCGACCCCATACGGGCCCGGCTGCTCGCCGAGCTGGCGGCGGGGCCCGCGTCGGCCGCGATGCTGGCCGGGAAGGTCGGACTGCCGCGCCAGAAGGTGAACTATCACCTGAAGGCGCTGGAGAAGCATGGCTTGGTCGAGCTGGCGGGGGAGCGCCGCAAGGGCAATGTCACCGAGCGGCTGATGCGGGCGACCGCCGCGTCGTACGTCATCTCGCCGCTCGCGCTCGCCGCCGTACAGCCGGACCCGGACCGTTTCCGGGACCAGCTCTCCGCCCGCTGGCTGCTCGCGCTCGGCGCCCGGCTGGTCCGGGACGTCGGGTCGCTGATCACGGGGGCGGCCAAGGCCCGCAAGCCGCTCGCGACCTACGCGCTCGACGGCGAGGTCACCTTCGCCTCGGCCGCCGACCGGGCCGCGTTCATCCAGGAGCTGACCGCCGGGGTGAGCGCGCTCATCCGTAAGTACGACGCCCCCGAGGCCGACGGCGGCCGTGGTCACCGGATCGTCGTCGCCGTCCATCCGACGGTCAAACCCACGGCCGACTCCATGGCCGATCCCACGGCCGATCCCATGGCCGATCCCACGGCTGACCCCATCGTCACGTCCGCATCCGCCCGCGAATTGGATCAGTAGTAGTACTCAGGAGCCCATCATGTCCAAGGAATTCGAGATCGCCCGCGAGTTCGAGGTCGACGCCACGCCCGAGCAGGTGTGGGAGGCCGTCACGAGCGGTACCGGCGGCTGGTTGTGGCCGATGGAGGCTCCCGAGCCGCGGGTCGGCGGCAAGGGCCCCTTCGGCTCCGACGTCATCGCGTGGGACCCGCCGCACCGGTACACCAACCGCGTCGAGGACGTCGAGGGGATCTCCGAACAGACCCTCAACCAGCTCGACCACACGATCGAGCCGCGTGACGACGGCCGGCGGGCCTGGGTGCGGTACGTGCACAGCGGGATCTTCGTAGACGACTGGGACAACCAGTACGACGGCGCCGCCCGGCACACCGACTTCTACATGCACACCCTGCGCGAGTACCTGGCCCACTTCGCGCCGCGGCCGGCCGCCTTCGCCACCTTCGACGGGCCCGAGGCGTCGAAGGCCGCCGACGCCCTCGCCGTCGTCGGGCGGGCGCTCGGCGTCGGGGACGACGTGGCCGCCGGCACCCGGGTGACGGTGCGAGGCCCCGACGTGTTCGACGCCGTGGTCGACTTCCGCGACCCGTACTTCATCGGGCTGCGGACGGACCGGGGCCTCACCCGTGTCTTCGGGCGCAACCACTGGGGCTATCCCGTCGGCGTCTCCCTGCACGACTTCACGCCGGGCGACGACATCAAGGAGTGCGAAGCCGCCTGGCAGGGCTGGCTGGACGGAGTGTTCAGCCAGCCCTGAGCATCACCGGCTACCGGCTTTACCGGCTACGGCTCGAACCGCAGCACCTGCGGGTCGTGGTCGCTGATCTGGTCGTTGAACTCCGAGTTGATGTGCACGCTGTCGTACGTGAACTCGCAGGAGCGCCGGATCGAGGGGCTGATCAGGACCTGGTCGAGGACCTGGGCGTTGCCCTGGTACACGTACGAGTAACGCTCGCTCTTCGGGAGTGACTTGAACGCCGACCACAGGGCGCCGTCGTCCTCCAGCAGCTGGGCGGTGCCGGAGAACTCGAAGTCGTTGATGTCGCCGAGAGCGATGACGTTCGCGTTCTTCTCCTTCGCCAGGATCTCCTTGACGAAGGTGTTCACGGCGGTCGCCTGGAGGTGGCGCTGGGTCTCCGAGACGCGCGTCGGCGGCTGGAACCCGGAGTGCAGAGACTGGTCGCCGCCCTTGGAGGCGAAGTGGTTCGCGATCACGAAGACGGACTTGCCGCGGAAGGAGAACTCGCCGACGAGGGGCTTGCGGCTGTTCGTCCAGGCGGTGTTCGCCGGGTCGACACGGCCCGGGGAGACCGTCAGTTGTGCCTTGCCGCGGGACTTCGTCACCCCGACGGCCGTCGCGGCGTCGCCGCCCGCGCGGTCGGTGAAGGAGACCCGCTCGGGGTTGAACAGGAAGACCTGGCGGATGTTGCCGCCGGGCTCGCCGCCGTCCGCGAGGTTCACCGGGTCGATGGACCGCCAGTCGTACGCGGGGCCGCCGGCCGCCGCGATCGCGTCCACGAGCTTCTGGACCGTCCGGTCGGCGGCGACCGTGCCGTCGTTGGTGGCGCCGTTGTTGTCCTGGATCTCCTCCAGGGTCACGATGTCGGGCGACTGGAGGTTGTGCACGATCGCCGCCGCGTGGTCCGCGAAGGAGGCGTCGGACGGGTCCAGGTTCTCGACGTTGTACGTCGCCACCGCGAGCTCGCCGCGCGCCTGCTTACGGGTCGTCTCGCGCTCAAGGCCGCCCTGCTCCAGGGTGCCGATCTCGTTCGCGACGAGCGTGTAGCCGCCGAACTGGTTGTAGTCCAGCGGGCCGGCCGTGGAGCCCTTCAGTACGTCACCGACGTTCGCCTTCGGGAAGTCGGCGACCGCGCCCAGCGACTGGATCTGCAGCCGGCCGGTGTTCTGCGAGGTGTAGGAGCCGTACACCGTGCCGCCACGGCGGTTGGCGTTCTCGCGGGGCTTGACCGTGACCCACAGCTCGGTGAACGGGTCGGTGGCGGTGACCACGCGGGTGTCGGCGACCCGGACGTTCATGCCCTCCAGGGACTCGTAGAAGTCCAGGGCGTACTTGGCGGGGGCGAGCGTGAGGCCGTCGATCGAGCCGGCGGCGGCGGAATCGCCCGCCGGGGCGTACCGGCCCGGCACGGACCTGGCGTCGACGACGCCGGCGGCCGGGACGGTGTTGCCCGTGGAGACCACCGTGATCGTCGGCCGGGTGATCTGCGTCACGGACTGGTTTCCGGACGAAGTGCCGCCCGGCACGAACTCGCCGACCGTGCCCGAGACCTTCACCGCGTCGCCCACCGAGACCGTCGGCCGGGAGCTGGTGAAGACGAAGACGCCCTCGCTCGTGGCCGGGTCGGCGTCCGCCCGGGTGTCCTGGATCCAGAAGCCGCGCGAACCGTAGGTGCGTACGCCCGTCACGATGCCCTCGACGTCGGTGACCTGTTGGCCGACGAGCGGGGACGTCCGGGTGGTGCCCTGGATGTCGTGGATACGTAGGGAGTCCGCCTGCGCGGGCGAGGTCAGGACCACGGCGGACACGGTGGAGCAGATGGTGGCGACGGTCAGCGCGCCGATGCGCGCGGTTCTCTTGCTCGGCAAGGGGATCCCTCCGGGGGCGTACGTGGGCGCCGGGACGAGAGTGGACGGGGGGTGGCCTGCGACCGGTGGGGCGGCGCGACGCGCGTAGAACTCCGACGAGCTGCGACGAAGTTCGATGGTCGTGTTTCTGTGGGTGGCCCCGGAATCACCCCAGAGCTACCCGTGAGTTTCTACGCGCGTCAATCTCCTGCCTGGTCAGGCCAGTTGTCAAGGTTTCAGCCACGCCGACTCCTGACAGGTACATGAACCGGGTGGCATGGGTGGAAATCCGTCTAGGCTGAGCGGCTGCGTACTTGTATGGGTGCCGCGGGTGATCGGATGCGGTGTTCCGCTCGTACCAGCAGGTGTACTCGTAGTGCCCTGGCCTGTCGCGTACGGACACCCCGGTATCGCCCGCCACCGTCGTCACCGCTCGTTCCGAGGAGAACCCCGCCGATGTCAGACAGCTCGCCACTGCCGCCGGTGCGGCTGCTCCCCGAAGCGGAACTGGCGCGGCAGGCGCTCGCCACCCCGCTGCTCGCACGCGCCGCGCGGCTCGCCCGCTGGGCCGGGCCGGACACGCGCGTGGGCGCCGGCGGCGAACTCGTCGAGGAGCAGCTGCCCGCCGCCGCCGAGGCGCTCGGGCTCACCGGCCAGGACGCCGACGGCGACGACGCGGCGGCCCTGGCCAGTGAGGCCTGGCGGATCGCCCTGGACGCCGGACTCGTCGAGATCGTGGACGAGGAGCAGGGGACGGTCGCCGCGGGCGAGGATCTCGCTCTTCTCACCTCCGGCGGCCCGCAGGACGTACTCGGCATCTGGCTCACGGCCCTGGAGTCCGCCCTCGCCGACGCGAGCGTGCCCGACCTCGACGGCATCGTCGACGCCATGGAGGCCGGCGAGCGGATCGACTTCGCCGAGCTGGACTGGGACCCCGACGCCGAGGCGGACTTCCTCGACGGGGTGCTCGGCAACCTCTACCTCCTCACCGTCAGCGAGGAGGGACCCGGCGACGGGCCCGTGCCACTGCCCGCCCTCGCCGCGTCGATGATCGTCCCCGACGACATGGGGGAGCCCACCAACGACGTACTGGAACAGGTCTCGGACGCGATGATGCGGCTCGACGACCAGTTCCGGGTGCTGGAGCCGGTCGGGCTGGTCGAGTACCAGCCCGTGGACGAGGCGCTCATGACGGACGCCGAGGAGGCCGTCGCCGACGGCGGGACGGGCGCGCCGGTCGTCGACGAAACCGATGTCACCCGGTACGGCATGGTGCGGCTCACCCCGCTCGGGCTGTACGGGATGCGGGCGCGGCTGCGGGACGCGGGCGTCGTGACGCCCTCGGTCGGCGACCTCGTCGACAAGGGCGCGGACGTGCTGCTGGACGGCACCGGCGGTTTCCCCCCGGCGGCCGCCCAGGCCGAGACCGAGCAGTGGCTCGCACGCCGGGAGCCCCTGGACGCGGCCCGGGAACTGCTGGCGGCCGCCCGTGGCGCCGACCCCGGCGCGCCCCTGCGCCGGCTGCGCTGTCAGCAGGCGCTGTCCCTGGTGGGGGCCGTGACCGAGTCGGCGCTGCGGGAGGTCCTCGACGATGCCGAGCTGGGCGGACTCGCGCGGGTGTGGCTGACCGAGCGCGGCGCCACGGATGTGCCCGCGCCGTCCCAGGACATGGTGTTCTGGCTGACCATCGACACGGTTGCCGCGCAGCTGGCGGCCGAGGGGAACTCCGCGGAGCTTCGGGCACTCGTGGAGGGGTTGGCGCAGCAGCACGGGGGGTTCTTCGCGGCGGCCTGGCGGGTGGAGCACCCGGCCACGCCGGACGTGCTGGAGGCGATGGGGCGGATCCATCCCGACAAGAGGGTGGCGAAGGAGGCTCGCAAGGCGGCGTTCAAGGCTCGGTCGCAGCGGGGGGATTGATGCGGGGCGCCTAGTAGCTCGGGCGGCTTGGGTGCGTTGGCGGGTGCGGGTCCGGTGGGGGCTTGTCGCGCAGTTCCCCGCGCCCCTGAGAAGCAGGGGCTGCGCCCCGTGCTTTTCGGCCCGCGGGGGCCGTGTCTTTCAGGGGCGCGGGGAACTGCGCGCGAGCAACCACGACGCACCCGCAGCCGACTGACGGGTAGGGGCGGATTCACGGAAGCGAGGGCCCTCGCTTCGTCCGGTGTTCAACCGGCGTTCAGGCGCGAGCGGGACAGTTCGGCGCGACACACGGGTCCGCCCCCCCCACGGTCATCCACCGCCACGCAGGAGACAGCATGCCGCTCACCCGCAGGGACTTCGCCAGACGATCCGCGGCCACCGGGGCCACAGTCGCGCTGGCCGGCAGCGTAGGCGCCCTGGCGACCGCGCCGAACGCCCTCGCGTCGACGGACACGGACGCCGAGGGCACGTACGCCGACGGCACGGACACCGAGCGCGGGGCGGACCGGCACGGTGGCGGACCCGGCTACGGGCCGCTGATCGCCGACCCGGCCGGGATCCTCGCGCTGCCCGCCGGTTTCACCTACCGGGTCATCACCCACAGCGGAAAGACCAAGCTGGAGTCGGGCGAGTTCACCCCCGGCAAGCACGACGGCACCGCCGCCTTCCCCGGCCCCCGCGGCACCACCCTCCTCGTCAACAACCACGAGCTGAAGGGACCCCGGGCCAACTGGGAGTTCCCGGTGCCGCTCACCGAGGACCTGGTCTACGACCCGGCGGCGGCCGGCGGCTGCACCGTCGTGGAGATCCGCCCCGACGGCCGGGTCGCCGAGTGGGTCGGCATCGCGGGCACCTCCACCAACTGCGCGGGCGGCAGCACCCCGTGGAACACCTGGCTCACCTGCGAGGAGAACTCCGACCGGGCCGGCGTCAACGGCATGACCAAGGACCACGGCTACGTCTTCGAGGTCGACCCCGGCGACCGCCGCGCCAACCGCTCCCCGAAGCCGCTGAAGTTCTTCGGCCGCTACGACCACGAGGCCGTCGTCATCGACCCCAAGCGCGGCCACGCCTACCTCACCGAGGACGCGGCGACCCCCAACGGCCTCTTCTTCCGCTGGACCCCTCCCAAGGGATTCACCTACGGCCCCGGCAGGTTCCGTACGCTCGCCGACGACGCGGGCGTCCTCCGGGCCCCCAGGTGCTACGACTCCGGCGGCCGGTTCGTCGACGACCTGTCCCGCGCCACGAAGACCGGCACGGTGTACGGCGTCGACTGGATCGACGTCCCCGACCGTGACGCCAGGACCGTCGCCGTGCGCAAGCAGTTCGGCGAGGGCGAGATCACCCGCGCCCGCAAGCTGGAGGGCATGTGGTGGGGCGACGGCGGCGCCTACATCGTCTCCTCGTACGCCCGTGACGAGAGCCCGGTCCAGCACGACGGCCAGGTCTGGTTCTACGACCCCAAGCGCCGCACCCTGACCCTGAAGGTCCTGCTCGGCGTCAACCCCGACCCGTCCGTCGACGGCGCGCTCGACGGCCCCGACAACATCACCGTCTCCCCCTACGGCGGCATCATCCTCACCGAGGACGGCGAGGGCGTCCAGCATCTCTTCGGCGCCACCGACAGCGGCCGCACCTACCCGATCGCCCGCAACGACCTGAACCTCGGCACCGAGGACGAGCCGGAATACAGCGAGTTCGCCGGCGTCACCTTCTCACCCGACGGAAAGACCCTGTACGCCAACATCCAGACGCCGGGCATCCTGCTGGCGATCACCGGGCCGTGGAAGCGACAGAAGCGGTAGCGGTTAATTCGTTCGCCCGGCCCGCACTACGCCTCCTAGAGTGATGCATGTCCAGGTGCGAAGGCAGGACCTACTTCCACTGATAATGGGGCGGCCGCGGGTTCGAGTCCCGCCACCGGTACAACGCGCCGGTGTAGCTCAGGGGTTAGAGCGCCTACGTCGGTTCCGCCGGCTTCGATCTCTGGACACCTAAAACTTCATGCACCTCCCGGTGCGATCTGATCTCGGGAGGCGCAGCGGATGGTGGGTGCCCGGTGCGCAGGCAGCGGATACTTCGGGCACTGGTGGGGAAAATTCCTCGTGCGGGTTCGAATCCCGTCATCGACTTCGGGTCGGTGTGGCGGAACGGAAGACGCGCCAGTTATAAGCAACCGCCGCCGACTTCGACCTCGGGCACCTTCCTTTTGCTGCGCCTCCCTCCGAAACCAACATTCCACGCACGAAGTGCTGACGAATTCGGGGGAATTCATCATGGCGCGATTCAACACCAAGGCCACCAAGGCGCAGCCCACCTCGCGGGTCACCTCGACGGGGCGCGTGCTCCGTACGTACCAGGGCGGCCGTGGCCATGAGCGGGACGAGCGCTCCGAGCTGTTCCTGCTGTCGATCGCCAACTTCGTCGCGCAGAAGACCTACTACGAGAGCGGCGAGGACCGGGACGACCGGTTCGCCGCGCTCGTGCGGCGGCTCGCCGTCACCGACCCGGTGTGGACGGCCGGCCTGCTCGGCTGGCTGCGCGGCGAGGGCAACCTCCGTACGGCCTCGATCGTGGGCGCCGCCGAGTACGTGAAGGCACGGCTCGACGCGGGCGTCACCGACGGGCCGACCAACCGCCAGGTCGTCGACTCGGTGCTGCGGCGCCCGGACGAGCCCGGCGAGCTGCTCGCCTACTGGACCTCGCGGTACGGCCGCAACATCCCCAAGCCGGTGAAGCGGGGCGTCGCCGACGCCGTACGACGGCTCTACAGCGCCAAGTCGCTGCTGAAGTACGACACCGCGTCCAAGGGCTACCGCTTCGGCGACATCCTGAACCTGGTGCACGCGGCGCCGGACCCGGACAAGCCGTGGCAGGGGGACCTGTTCCAGTACGCCCTCGACCGGCGCCACAACCCGGACACGGCCGTCGTGCCCAAGTCGCTGCCCGTGCTCGCGGCGCACCGTGACCTGATGGAGTTGCGGCCCGCCAAGCGGCGCCGGGTCGTCACCGGTGCGGGCGGCTCGCGGCGGCTGGCGGACGCGGGCATCACCTGGGAGGCGCTGGCAGGTTGGCTTCAGGGGCCGATGGACAAGTCGGCGTGGGAGTCCGTCATTCCGTCCATGGGTGCGATGGCGCTGACCCGCAACCTGCGGAACTTCGACGAGGCGGGCGTCTCGGACGAGGTCGCGGCGCAGGTGGCGGCGAAGATCAGTGACCCGGTCGAGGTCGCGCGATCGCGGCAGTTCCCGTTCCGCTACCTCGCGGCGTACCGGCACGCGCCCTCGCTGCGCTGGTCGTACCCGCTGGAGCAGGCGCTCGGCCACTCGCTGTCCCAGGTGCCCGCGCTGCCCGGCCGGACCCTGGTCCTGGTCGACCGCTCGGGCTCGATGTTCTACTCCCGGCTGACCGACCGCTCGTCCCTCACGTACGCCGACGCGGCGGCGATCTTCGGCACGGCGCTCGCGCTGCGGGCGGCGGACGCGGATCTCGTCGAGTTCGGCAGCACGAGTCGTGAGGTGCGGTTCAGCTCGGGCGAGTCGGTGCTGAAGATCCTCGGCCGCTTCGGCGACCTGGGCGGCACCGACACCACCGAGGCCGTCCGCCGGCACTACAAGAAGCACGACCGGGTGCTGATCGTCACCGACGAGCAGGCCACCTACAGCCACTACGGCGACCCGACCCAGCAGGTCCCCGACGACGTCCCGGTCTACACCTGGAACCTCGCCGGACACCGGGCGGGCCACGGCCGGTCCGGCACGGCGAAGGCGAACCGGCACACCTTCGGCGGCCTCTCGGACTCGGCTTTCCGGATGGTTCCGCTGCTGGAAGCGGCACGGGACGCCGACTGGCCGTGGGTGGGCTGAAGAGCGGCGCAGTGAGTGTGGCCCGTATCCCAGCAGGGATACGGGCCACACTCTTGTTCGCTCCCCGTACTGACATCTAACATTTCAGTCCATGGAGGCCATACGACCGGTCGGCCGCACCCTGCTCAGGGACCGCGCCTACCAAGCCATCCGGGACGCCATCGTCGCCGGAGAGATCGAGCCGGGCGCGGTGGTGCGAGACGCCGAGTTCGCGGAGCTGCTGGGGCTGTCGCGGGCGCCGGTGCGGGAGGCGTTCTCCCGGCTCGTCGACGAGGGGCTGCTGGAGAGCAAGCCGCAGAGCTACACCCGGGTCACGGCTGTCGTGGCCGCCGATGTCCGGGACGCCGCCGCGGTGGTCGGGGCCATGCATGAGCTGGCCACCCGGGTCGCCGTGCCCCGGCTGTTCGCGGCGGACGTCGAGACGATGCGCTCGGCCAACGAGCGGTTCGCGGCGGCCGTCCACGTGGGCGACGTCGACGCGGCCCTGGTCGCCGACGACGAACTGCACGACGTCCTCGTCCGGGTGAGCGGCAACCGCGCGGCCACCGCCACCGTCGCCCGCTACACCCCGCTCATCCGCAGACTGGAGCGCCGCCGCTTCGGCGAGGGCGGCAACTGCCGCTCGGCCGGCCTGCACGAGCAGCTGATCGAGGCCTGCGCCGCCGGCGACACGGACGAGGCGGTCCGGGTCACGGCGGAGATCTGGCGCGGCCTGGCCGCACTCGCCGACGAGCCGGATGGACCTGGCGAACTCGCCGGATCTGCCGGACCTGCCGGACCTGCCGGACCTGCCGGACCTGCCGGACCTGCCGGACCTGCCGGACCTGGCGAACCCGCCGGACCTGCCGGACCCGCCGAATCCGCCGAGCCCGCCGGACCGGATGGGCCCACCGTCGAGCCTCTCGGCGCAGCGGACCACTGACCCACTCCACCCCCCCCCGGAGGACCCGTGTCCCTTTCTTCCTTCGAGCGCTACCCGCTCCTCTTCGGGCCCTCACCGGTCCACCCGCTGGAGCGCCTGACCGCCCATCTCGGCGGCGCCTCCCTCTGGGCCAAGCGCGAGGACTGCAACTCCGGTATCGCGTACGGCGGCAACAAGACCCGCAAGCTGGAGTACCTCGTCGCCGACGCGCTCGCCCAGGGCTGTGACACCCTCGTCTCCATCGGCGGCGTGCAGTCCAACCACACCCGCCAGGTCGCCGCAGTGGCCGCCCGCGCCGGACTCAAGTGCGTGCTGGTGCAGGAGAGTTGGGTCGACTGGCCGGACGCGGTGTACGACAAGGTCGGCAACATCCTCATCAGCCGGCTGGCCGGCGCCGACGTACGGCTCGTCCACGCCGGCTTCGGCATCGGCTTCAAGGAGAGCTGGGAGCTGGCGCTCAGGGAGGTCGAGGAGAGCGGCGGCAAGCCGTACGCCATCCCGGCCGGCGCCTCCGACCACCCCCTCGGCGGCCTCGGCTTCGCCGGCTGGGCGTACGAAGTCGCCGAGCAGGAGCGCGAGTTGGGCGTCTTCTTCGACACGGTCGTCGTGTGCTCGGTGACCGGCTCCACGCAGGCCGGCATGGTCGCCGGCTTCGCCGCGCTGGAGGAGGCGGGCGGACGCCCCCGACGAGTCCTCGGCATCGACGCCTCGGCGAAACCCGTCCCCACCCGCGAGCAGATCGCCCGCATCGCCCACAACACCGGGCAACTCATCGGTGTCAAGCGTGAGTTGACCGTGGCTGACGTGGAGCTGGACGAGCGCTACCACGCCGGGATCTACGGCGTCCCGGACGACGCCACCCTCGTGGCGATGCAACTCGCCGCCCGCACCGAGGGCATGATCACCGACCCCGTGTACGAGGGAAAGTCGATGGCCGGGATGATCGACCTGGTCGAACGCGGCGAGATCGGCCCGGAGTCCACCGTCCTCTACGCCCACCTGGGCGGGCAGCCCGCGCTGAACGCGTACAGCGGTGTGATCCAGTGACGTCGGAGGCACTGTCGCGAGGCTGACGCGGGTACGGCTCCTGTCGGCGGTCATGTCAGGCCGGATACGGGGTGGGGGTACCGCTGTCCTCCCGCCCTGCTGTCAGGTCGGGCACGCGCCGGGCGCCCTTGGGGGTGGGGGCCCGGCGACGCGTACGTGCTCTCGGCGGGTTCTCAGAGGGACTGGGCCGCCGGCTTCACCATCCCCCTGACCGTGCGGGACTTCACGAAGTCGCCGATCGCGGTCATCTCCCACTCGCCGGAGAACTGCTTGATCAGCTTGGCCATCATCACGCCCGTCTGGGCTTCGGCGTTGGTGAGGTCGAAGCGGACCAGCTCCTCGCCGGTGGCGGCGTCGATGAGGCGGCAGTATGCCTTGGCGACCTCGGTGAACTTCTGGCCGGAGAAGGAGTTGACCGTGAAGACCAGGCCGGTGACCTCCTGGGGGATGCGGCCGAGGTCGACCACGATCACCTCGTCGTCGCCGCCGCCCTCACCCGTGAGGTTGTCGCCGGAGTGCTTGATCGCGCCGTTCACGATCGAGAGCTTGCCGAAGTAGCAGCTGTCGATGTGGTTGCGCTGCGGGCCGTACGCGATGACCGACGCGTCCAGGTCGATGTCCTTGCCCCGGTACGCCGGCTCCCAGCCGAGGCCCATCTTGACCTGGGAGAGGAGCGGGCGGCCGCCCTTGACCAGGGAGACGGTCTGGTTCTTCTGGAGGCTGACGCGGCCCTTGTCCAGGTTGATCTTGCCTGCCACGGGAGCGGCGGGGGCCGTGCCCGTGGTGGGAGGGGTGGTGGGGACCGGGGGCGCGGTGAGCCGCGGGTCCGGGGTGGGGGTCGGGGCCGGCGGGGCCACCGGGGTCTGGACGGTGGGGGTGGAGACGGGCGGTGCCGGGGCCGCCTGGGCCGCGGGTTCCTCCACCGAGACGCCGAAGTCCGTCGCGATGCCGGCGAGGCCGTTCGCGTACCCCTGGCCCACGGCGCGGGCCTTCCACGCGCCGTTGCGGAGGTAGATCTCCACGATCACCAGGGCCGTCTCCGTGCCCAGTTGCGGCGGGGTGAACGTGGCGATCACCGAGCCGTCGGCCGCGTTGCGGATCGTGGCCGTGGGCTCGATGCCCTGGAAGGACTGGCCCGCCGCGTCCGGGCTGGCCGTGATGACGATCTTCTCGATGCCCGGGGGGAGGGCCGCCGTGTCCACGGTGATCGAGTCGGGGGTCGTACCGCCGCCGGAGCGGTAGGTCACGCCCGGGCCGGTGGGCTGGTTGAAGAAGATGAAGTCGTCGTCCGAGCGCACCTTGCCGTCGGCGGTGAGCAGCAGGCCCGAGACGTCCAGCCGCACGGGGGCGGCGACGTCCACCGCGACGCGGGGGGCGGGCAGTGGGATGTTCGAGCCGGGGGTCATAGCGGTCATGCCGGGTGAACGATTCAGGCCGCTTTACCGTTCCCTTACCCGACCGCTCCGCTTGGGCCGTTCGGGTAGCGGGGGGTGGGTGCTTTCAGCTGCGGGTCCGGTGGGGGCTTGTCGCGCGGTTCCCCGCGCCCCTGAAAGGCAGGGGCGCGGGGAACCGCGCGATCAACCACGACGCTACGGGAGGACCACGGTCTTGCGGCCGACTCCCGCGGCGAACTGGTCGAGGGCCTGGGGGTACTGGGTGAGGGGGAGGCGGTCGCTGATGAAGATGTCGGGGTCGAGGACACCGTTGGCGAAGAGTTCGGCCGCGCGTTCGAAGCTGTGCAGGACGGCCATGGAGCCCGTGATGGTGATCTCCTGGTTGTAGATGCGGTAGGGGTCGATCGTGACCCGGGTGGAGTAGTCCGCCACCCCGAACTGGAGGAAGGTGCCGGCCTTGGCGACCCGGCCCAGGCCGTCCTGGATGGCCGCCGCGTTGCCGGTCGCGTCCACGACCACGTCCCAGCCGGTGGGGCGCTCCAGCTCGTCCGGATTCGCGGCGGACGCCGAGACGCCCAGTCGCCGGGCCGTTTCCAGACGGGCGGCATTGATATCGACGACGTCCACGCTCGCCGCCCCCGTCCGCTTCGCCAGCTCCAGCATCATCAGGCCCATCGTTCCCGAGCCGTAGATCAGGACGTGAGCGCCCAGGCGGGACCGGAGGACGTCGTAGCCCCGTACCGCGCAGGACAGCGGTTCCACCAGCGCCGCGTCCTGCGTGCGGACGTGCTCCGGCAGCCGTACGCAGTTCGCCACCGGCGCGAGGGCGTACTGGGCCGCACCCCCCGCCGTCGTGACGCCGATCGCGGCCCAGCGCTCGCAGGCCGTCGCCCTCGGCGCTGTCGTGGTCGCGGTCATCGTCCCTCGTACTCCTCGGAGATCTGCTCGGCGAGCGCCTGCGACTTCTTCAGGGCCGACTCGACGGACTGGCGTCCGGCGATGGCCGCGCTGATCTCCAGGGAGACCTTGGTGCCGAGGTCGGTGAACTCGGGGATGCCGACGAACTGGATGCCGGGCGCGGGGCGCGGCTGCACCCCGGGGTCGGTGGGGCGGGCGCCCTCGATGGCCTCGCGGGTCATCTCCTGGAAGGCGGCGGCCTCCTCGCGGTAGTCCGGGTTCGCGTACGTCGACTCCCGTTTCCCGGCGGGCACGTTCGACCAGCCGATCTGCTCGCCGACCAGCTCCTCGTACTCCCTGCCGGCCGCCCAGGAGACGAACTCCCAGGCCTTGTCCGGGTTGCGGGAGGCCTGCTGGACGCCCCAGGCCCAGGTGTAGAGCCAGCCGGAGGACTCGGTCTTCTCGACCGGCGCAGGCGCGTAGCCGATCTTCCCCTTCACCGGGGAGTCGGCCGCCTCCAGGGAGCCGGCCGCGGAGGTGGCGTCGTACCACATGGTGACCTTGCCCTGGGTCATGTTGTTGAGGCATTCGGCGAAGCCGGCCTGGGCGGCGCCGGACTCGCCGTGCTCGCGTACGAGGTCGACGTAGAACTTGGTGGCCTTCTCGAACTCGGGGGAGTCGAGCCGGGCCTTGTAGTCCTTGTCGAACCAGGTGCCGCCGAAGGTGTTCACGACGGTGGTGAGCGGGGCCATGACCTCGCCCCAGCCGGGCAGGCCGCGCAGGCAGATGCCCTTCATGCCCGGCTCGGCGCCGTCCGTCTTCGCGGCCAGATCGGCTATCTGCTGCCAGGTGGGATGCTCGGGCATGGTGAGCCCCTGCTCGGCGAAGACGTCCTTGCGGTACATCAGGAAGGACGACTCGCCGTAGAACGGCTCCCCGTAGATCTTGCCGTCGTCGCCGGTCAGTGACTCCCGCATCGGCTTGAGGATGTCCTGCTGGTCGAACGCGGTGTCCTTCGCGAGGTACGGGTCCAGCTCCTCCAGCCAGCCGTTCCTGGCGTAGATGGGGATCTCGTAGTTGCTGAGCGTCGCCACGTCGTACTGGCCCGCCTGGTTGGCGAAGTCCTGGCTGATCTTGTCGCGGACGTCGTTCTCGGGCAGCACGGTGAAGTTCACCTTGATGCCGGTCCGCTTCGTGAAGTGCGCGGCCGTGAGTCTCTGCAGCTCCTGCATCTGCGGGTTGTTGACCATGAGTACGTTGATGGCGTCGCCGCCGGATCCCGCCCCGCCCGCTCCGGTCCAGCAGCCGGAGAGAAGCGGGGCGAGCAGCGTCCCTGCGGCGACCGCGGCGAGTGCTGCGCGCGGCCTCCGTCGGCTCGGGATTCGCATGGATCGCTCCTGGACGTATGGGGAGATAAGGGATGTTCCATGGCGGGGGAGTGCCATGGGGCAGGTCGGTCGGTTGTCAGACTCGGATGACCTGGGGGCCCAGCAGCGAGTACCGGTGGGCCTCCGAGGCCGGGAGCAGGGTGCTCGTGACGATGGCGTCCAGGTCGCCGACCTCGGCGAACCGGCAGAAGCTGACCGCGCCGAACTTGGTGTGGACGCCCGCGAAGACGGTGCGCCGGGAGGCGCGGATGGCCTGGGCCTTGACCTCGCTGACGGCCGGGTCGGGGGTGGTGAGGCCGTGCTCGCGGGTGATGCCGTTGGCGCCGATGTACGCCAGGTCGATGACGAAGCCGGCGAGCATCTTCGTCGTCCAGTGGTCGACGGTCGCGAGGGTGCCGGGGCGTACCCGCCCGCCGAGCAGCAGCACGGTGGTGTTGCCGGCCTCCGCGAGCGCGCCCGCGGTGGCGAAAGAGGCGGTGACCACGGTCAGCGGCCGGTCGCGGGGCAGGGCCTCGGCGATGAGCTGGGGGGTGAAGCCCTCGTCGACGAAGACCGTCTCCGCGTCCCCGAGCAGCTCGGCCGCCGCGGCGGCGATCCGGCGCTTCTCGGGCACATGGCTGGTCGAGCGGAAGGCGAGCGTCGTCTCGAACCCGGCGCTCTCCACGGGATACGCGCCCCCGTGCGTCCTGCGGACCAGTCCGTGGTCCTCCAGGGCACGCAGATCACGCCGTACGGTCTCCTTGGCCACGCCGAGGGTGACGGCGAGCTCGGTGACGTCGACCGAGCCCGTGCGGCGGGCGGCCCTGACGATCTCGCGTTGTCTTTCCTCCGCGCTCATGGCCGACACCTGCTCTCCCTCGCCGTGGTGCTGCCCGTTCGGGCCCGGTGCGGGCCTTGGGGGAAGTTCTACAGCGGGTGTGCGGCGCCGACCAGGCCTGTTGCGGGTCCGATGATGCCCGTCCCGGCCCGTTTCGCACGGCCGCCGTCCGTCGCGGACCTGGGGCGGGCGTGGGAGCGGGCAACGGGCGTGCCCGAATGCCGGAGCGGGCGGGCCCGTTCGCTGCCCGCCCGCTCCTCTCGTGCGCCGTACGGCCCTCGTTTCCCGTACGACGTACGCCCTACGCCGCCGTCGCGCGGCGGACTTCCGGCGCCGTCAGTACGGCCAGATCGGCGGGTCGCTCACGAAGTGGCCGCCCAGGTGG
This sequence comes from Streptomyces adelaidensis, assembly GCF_016598475.1. GTDB lineage: Bacteria > Actinomycetota > Actinomycetes > Streptomycetales > Streptomycetaceae > Streptomyces > Streptomyces adelaidensis. The sequence continues at coordinate 147,346 of NZ_JAEMUX010000006.1, read as the reverse complement.
GCGTGGGCCACGTTCGCGGGGTCCAGCTCGCCCTGCTCGGCGATCAGCTTGGCGGCGTACGGCTCCGAGTCGTCCTGCGGCTCGTAGCCGAGCGCGCGGGCGGTGGAGAGGTCCCACCACAGGCGGGTGTTGGCGGAGGAGCCGTAGACGACGGTGTGGCCGACGTGCTCGGCGGTCAGGGCCGCGTGGAGGAGGCGGGCGCCGTCGGCCGGGCTCATCCAGAGCGAGAGCATGCGGACGCTGGTGGGCTCGGGGAAGCAGGAGCCGATGCGGACGGAGACCGTCTCCAGGCCGTGCTTGTCCCAGTAGAGCTGGGCCAGGTCCTCGCCGAAGGACTTGGACAGGCCGTAGAAGGTGTCGGGGCGGTGCGGGGTGTCGATCGGGATCAGCGGATCGCGGCCCCGCGGGCGGGGCGCGAAGCCCACCGCGTGGTTGGAGGAGGCGAAGACCACACGCGGCACGCCCTCCTCGCGGGCGGCCTCGTACAGGTTGTACGTCCCCTCGATGTTTGCCCTGAGGATCTTCTCGAAGGAGGCTTCCAGGGAGATGCCCGCGAGGTGGATGATCGCGTCGACGCCGCGTACGGCCTCGCGCAGGGCCTTCTTGTCGGCGAGGTCGGCGGTGATCGCGTCCGGTTCGCCCTCGACGGGGAGCAGGTCCAGGAGGCGCAGCTCGTAGCCGTGGGCCGGGAGCAGCTCCCGCATCAGGGTGCCGAGGCCACCGGCGGCACCGGTGAGCAGAACGGTGCGGGGAGCGGGCATCCGGGGATCTCCTTGCATCGCCGACTGTGCAGCATCGCCAACTGTGCACATGAGCATCCTGTGCACATGTGCGTCCGACATTCACATTCGTGGACACGCTAAGGAGTGCGGGTCTGGTGAGTCAAGGGGGACGCGATGGTGACACGAAGGCGGGAAATCGCTGGTGCGGCGCGGGTTGCCCGGCTTGACCGGCCCCAAGGAGGCGCCTTAGCGTGCTTCTGTTCAGAAATGTAAACACCGATCAGTGACATGGACTGGGAGAGCCCGTGACGTCAGCCCCTCTCGCCGCCCGGCTCGAAGTCCCCAGCGGACCGCTGTTCTTCCCCGTCACGGCGTACGGCCCGGACGGCACGGTCGACCTCGACGCCTACCGCGCGCACGTCCGCCGGGGCGTCGAAGCCGGTGCCGCCGCCGTCTTCGCCTGCTGCGGTACCGGCGAGTTCCACGCGCTCACGCCCGAGGAGTTCCAGGACTGCGTACGGGCGGCCGTGACCGAGACGGCCGGGCGGGTCCCCGTCGTGGCCGGCGCGGGCTACGGCACCGCCCTCGCCGTGCGCTACGCGCGCCTCGCCGAGGAAGCCGGCGCCGACGGCCTCCTCGCGATGCCCCCGTACCTCGTCGTGGCCGCCCAGGAAGGCCTGCTGCGGCACTACCGCGAACTGGCCGCGGCGACCTCCCTCCCCGTCGTCGTCTACCAGCGCGACAACGCGGTGTTCACGCCCGCCACCGTCGTGGAGCTGGCCCGCACGGAGGGGATCGTCGGGCTCAAGGACGGGGTGGGCGACCTGGATCTGATGCAGCGGATCGTCAGCACGGTGCGCGGCGAGGCGCCGGGCGGTTTCCTGTACTTCAACGGGCTGCCCACCGCCGAGCTGACCCAGCCCGCCTACCGGGCCGTCGGGGTCCCCCTCTACTCGTCGGCCGTCTTCTGCTTCGCACCGGAGATCGCCCTGGCGTTCCACCGGGCGCTCGAAGCCGCCGATCATGCAATCGTGGAGCGGCTGCTGGACGGCTTCTACCGCCCCTTCGTCGAACTCCGCGCCCAAGGACGCGGCTACGCGGTGTCACTGGTCAAGGCCGGGGTACGGCTACAGGGGCTGGACGTGGGAGAGGTACGGCCGCCGCTGCACGAGCCGGCGGAGGACCACGTCAAGCGGCTGGGCCGGCTGATCGAGCGCGGATACGCGCTGTTGGAAGAGTGCGAGGAGCGGCGCGCCACGGGCGCCGAGTCCGAAGGAAGCCAGGAGGACAAGTGAAGGCGTCGACGTTCGTCTACCCCTGGGACGTCAACGGGGATCCGGCCGCCGCGGAACGCATCGCGGACCTGGGCGTACGGCAGGCCACACTCGCCTCCGCGTACCACTCCACCCGCGCGCTCACCCCCCGCCACCCCGGCCACCGCATCGTCACCGCCGAGCACGCGGCCGTGCTGTACCCGCCGGGGGAGCGCTGGGAGGGCCGTACGCTGCGGCCGTACACGGCGGGCGAATGGGCACCCGGCGACGCGTTCGGCGAGGCCGCGACCGCACTCGCGCACGCCGGCCTCGACGTGCACACCTGGGTCGTCCTCGCGCACAACTCCCGCCTCGGCGCCGAGCATCCGTCGACCTCCCTGGTCAACGCGTACGGGGACCGCTATCCGTGGGCGCCGTGTGTCGCGCAGGAGGCGACCCGCGAGTACCTCGTCGATCTGGCGGTGGAAGCGGCGGTCCGGCCGGGAGCCCGGGGCACCGAACTGGAGTCGCTCGGCTGGTACGGCCTCTCCCACCTCCACGCCCACGACAAGACGGGCGGGGTCGGGCTCGGGGACGCCGGGCAGTACCTGATGTCGCTGTGCTTCTGCGGGACCTGTCGCGACGGGTACGGCGGGGTCGGGCTGGATCCCGATGCCCTGGCGGCGGCCGTGCGGAACGCCCTGGAGCCGTTGTGGCGGGGGGACGGCGGCGACGAGGGCTGGGCGGCTGTCGAGAAGTTCCTCGGCGGCGAACTGGCGGCGGGAACGCGGGTGTGGCGCGACGGCGTCGCGCGCTCGCTCCAGGAGACGGCCGTCGCGGCGGTGCGCGCTGCCGCGCCCCCCGGGTTCCAGATCCTGCTGCACGCGGACCCCGTGACGTATCACTGCGGGGCGAACCCCGGTGTCGATCCCTCCCACATCCTGGGCGTCGCCGACGGCGTCGTCGTCCCGTGCGCGGGTGGGCCGGGCCTGCTGCCCGCGTTCGCGGAGGCCGGGGTGGAGGGGGCCGTGCTGGCCGCCAACTTCGGTGTCGTCTCGGGGATGGGTGGGAGTCCGTTGACGTTGGTCGAGGATGCGGGGCGGGCGGTGGAGTTGGGGGCGACGGAGCTTCGGCTTTATCACGCGGGGTTGGCCTCGGATCAGGATCTGGTGGCGGTACGGGAGGCGCTGACGGCGCTCGGCTGACCCGGGCTTTCCTTCGCCCCCGCCGCCCCTACCCGCCCCATCCCCAGGGGCGCAGCTCCTGGGACTCGCTTCAGTCCATCGCTACCCCGCGATGGTCGACCCAGGATCGAGCCGCCGAGACCATGTCGTGAAGCCATGGCTGATCGGGCTTGCGCCCGAGGGCCACGCGGTACAGGCGGAGCTGGGCGGCGGCGAACGCGTCGATCGCCTGCGGTTCCGCGTCCCGCCATGCTGTGCAGCGGGACGCCCACGACTCCGCCGACTCCGGGCTGTGCCCCGCGGACACCAGCTGAAGAGCAAGGATGGCCGGATCGATGAACGCCGCCCCCCGAGTCGGCCAGGCCCAGTCCACGGCCCACATGCCGACCGGGCCGACAAGCAGGTTGCTCGGGTTGATGTCCGTATGAAGGAGGGCATCACCCCGGAGCAGCTCGGCCTCCGAGTCGTCACGGACGAACGGGTCCCACCGGGTCTCGGGCCAGTCCTCGGCCACGGGCGGGAGTTGCAACTTCCCGATGCAATCGATGAGTTCGACGACGGAAGACAGATCCGCGGAGTCAGGCCCGAAGTCGGACGACCGCCCTTCAACCGCTTCGAAGCCGAGCACGATCCAGGACTCGTCTTCGGCGTGCCATCGCAACGCCGGGGAGATGGGCCACACGAACGGATTGATCTGCCTCTCGCGGGTCAGGGAGTCGCGACGACCGCCGGGCCGGTTGCGAATCGCCTTGATGAAGAACGGCCCCTTCTCGCATTCCACGATGGCGGTGACATCCGAGCTGAAGCCGCGTGCCGTGCGCTGGAAGTCGGCCACCGGACCCGTGTGGGTGCGGATCACCGCCTGAACCTCTGATGCGGTGAAGTCGGTGCTCATGTGTCCTTCAGTTCCTCGGAGTGCACTCGCTGCCCGGCGTACCGGGAGTGCACTCGTCATCGGTGTCGGGCGTGCAGCCGTCGAAGCCGGGTGTGCGCGCGTTTCGGATGGAGGTCTGGGCGGACGCCATCGCGGCGCCGCCGAGGATATCGGCCAGCGGCGCTGCCTGAACGTTGCCGACCGGCCACGCCGTCGAGAAGACGCACGGCGAGACATCACCGTCCGGCCCGATGGCCGCCCGGTCGGTACCGCACCGGCCGCACAGGCCGCCCATGTCCGGGGCCTGCCCATGAGCGCCACGGCCGAAGGGGCGTACGCGATCCCTGCGGACGTTGGTCACGCCGAGGGCGTGAAGCTCTTGCTCCGCCTCGGCTGCGCGCTGCGCGTCGTCGCCGACGATCAGCCCTACCCGAAGCGGGATGCCGAGTTGTACGGCCTTCTCGATGTTCTCCCGCGTTCGGGCGTGACTCGGGCGCCTGGTCATCGAGTTGTGCTCCGCCGAGTGGTCGGAGTAGTACGACGTCGCGAGCGTGACCCCGTCACGCTGCAACAGGCCCCACCACTCTTTCGTGATGTGTACCAAGTTGCTGTAGACCTCGACCTTCAGACCGAGTGCCAGCGCGTGGTCGACGAGACCGGGCGCGTCCGGGTGCGTGGTCACTTCACCGCCCGTGAGCTGGACGCGGGGCACGCCGGCCCTCATGGCCTGATCGAGAACGGTCCTCCAGTCGTCGCGGGACATGGTGCCGTGCGTGCCTTCCGGCCCGGACGCGTTGTAGCAGTGCCCGCAACTCAGCCGGCACCGGCGGGTCAGGTCGAGCCACAGAAGTCGGGCGGCGGCCGGGGCCACCTCTATGGTCGGAGCTTCCACGGTTGCGGTCACTGTCGTACCTCTCTGCGTGAGTTCAGCAATGGACGGGTTCCAAGGCCCCGCCGGCGCAGCTCGGACAGGCGACCTTGCAGGTGTGGTTGCAGATGGAGCAGCCTGCGAAGCCCCAGCAATCGGGGCACCAGATCAGCCTCTCGTCGACGCATGTACCGCAGCGCTGCGGAAGGTTCGCCAAGAGGTCGAGCACGGTCGGTCTCGGCGGCGGGTCGGACGCCGAGGTCACTTCGCGGCCTCATGCGGGTGCAGCCGGATGGTGCGGGCCGCCTCGAAGCGGGCTGTGGAGTTGCCGGCCTTCTTCGCTTGGGCAAGGCGCGTAGCCGCACCGGCGCATGTTCCACAGCCCTCGACCGCTTGCGCCGCGTACAGCCAATCGTCGAGCGGTAGCTCAACCGGCGGCTCCGGATATCTCTGGGTCATCGGCCGAGCTGCTTTCGAAGCCCACTGTCGACACGGCTGATCAAGTCACGCGTCGGGGCCGTGAACTTTCTTGGCCACCAGGCGGGGGAGTGCTGGTGGAAGCCGCGCCATTGGTCCAACGGGACCTGCACAGAACAGGGGCCTTTGTAGCTCGACACCTGCTCTCGCAGTTTGGATCGCATCGTTTGCCCTCTCGCTTACGTTGTCGCACTACGCAACCAAGCGACAGCGCACAGCGGTACCGTTGGGGGAGCGTGCGAAGTGGAAAGCGTGGAAAGTCCGCCGACTTACGGGGAGTCGATCCATGACTGAGCGCCGGCCGAACGAGGGTCTGAGCGGGCTTCTCACCGAAGCCCGGTGGTCGCAGGTCGAGCTTGCCGCTGCGGTCAACCGGACTGGGGCGGAAGCCGATGTCGCCGTGAACTGCGACAAGAGCAACGTGAACAAGTGGCTCGGTGGGACGAAGCCACGGAAGGCCGTGCGTCCATTCGTCCTCGAAGCACTGGCGCGACGACTTGGGCGGCCTGTCACCTACGAGGAAGCGGGTTGGCCGCTCTCGGCGGCCGAATCCGCTGTCTTCGCAGCCGCTGGGCCCGCTGACATCGTGGAAGGGCTTGTCACGACCGGAAGGGAAGACATGGACCCATCTCGGCGCAAGTTCCTCGCGACGACCCTCTACTCCGCGACTCTGCCGATCCCCGCGTACGCGGACCTGACTGGGCGGGCCGAAGCACACGCGACTGGACGCACCACACGCATCGGGGCCGGTGAAGTCGCCACCGTGCGCACCATGACGGAACGAATCGCCGACTTCCTTGACGAACTCGGCGGGGGGCACGCTCGGCCGATGGCCGCCGCCTTCCTGGTCAACACGGTTGCGCCCTACCTTCGGGCGGACGCGTCCGAGGCCGTGAAGAAGGACATGATGGCCGCCGCCTCCGATCTCGTCTATCTCACGGGATGGATGGCGATGTACGAGAAAGCTCACGGACTCGGCCAGCGCTATTACACGCAGGCCCTCGAACTCGCCGGAGCTGCTGAAGACCATGTGACCTACTGCCGCACGCTTCGAGGCATGTCACTTCAAGCCGCCAATCTGAAGCACGCGCGCAAGAGCCTCGAACTCGCGGACTCCGCCGCGGAAGCGGCCCCGAAGGCAGGCCCCCGGCTCCAAGCCTTTCTGACGGGGCAGCAAGCGCACGGCGCCGCCCTGGTGGGCGATCGACGGCAAGCCTTCCAGCGGCTGCGGGAGACCGAGACCGCGCTCTCGAAGGCGGACAACCGGCGTGACGCGATCGGCGGCTATGACCAGGCCGCCTACTTTTTCCATGTGTCGAGCGTCCTCTACGCCTTCGGTGACCTGCCTGGATCGATCAAGGCCATGCACGACTCGAACCGTGTACGGCCCCCGGCGGAGAAGCAGGGCAGCGCACACGCCAACGGGCTGCTCGCGCAGCGCCAGTTGGAGATGGGACACCTCGAAGCGGCGTGCGCGACGTGGGGGAAGTTCCTCGACGACTACGAGACGCTGTCGTCGTCTCGGGCCGACGAACACTTCGACGTCATGCGGCGACGCATCCGCCGCCACTTGTCCAACCCCCAGGCGCGAAATCTCAACGAACGGGCACGCGAACTCGCCCGGCAGAAAGCGGTGGCCTGACGGGGCTGTGCGCGGGACAGCTCGGGGAGTAGCGCGCGGCGGCGGGGGCGGTCCGCGAGGGCGCCCAGGAGGGGGCCGGCCAGGAGTGGGGCCCACAGGGCGAACGTGCACAGCGCGGCCAGGGCGTCCGAGCCGGTGAGGTCCTTGACCCAGATGCCCGCGACCAGTCCCATCGCCGACGAACCCAGGCCCGAGACCACCACCGCGGCCAGATACAGCCCCGCGTCGCGGTCGGTGAGGACCCGCCTCGTCGACCAGGTCTTGGAAGTCATCGCTGTCATGGCTGGTCATCGAAGTCATCGCTGTCATGGCTGGTCATCGTGGTGTTGAGGCCCTGCCGCGCGGATCGGGCGGATGCCCTAGGAATCGTCGCCGGGAGGGGTGGGCGCGCGGCGAGCGATGAGTTCTTGGCGCGCCAAGGGTCAACCTCGTCGAGAGGCGACCCTCCGGCACGTCTCTGAGGAACAGAGGAGTAGAGGAGCAGTACATGACCGACGACGACACCACGACCTTCGACCTGGGCCCCCAGACCCGCGTCATCGCCCGGCTCGCGCTGGGCGTGAGTGATGCGCAGCTCTCCGAGCCGACCCCCTGCCCGGAGTACACCGTGCGCAACCTGCTCGGCCATCTGCTCGGCCTCGCCACCGCCTTCCGTGACGCGGGCCGCAAGGACCTGGGCCCCACGACGGACACCGACCCGACCGGGGCCGTGCCGGACATCGGGCCCGGCTGGCGGGAGGACCTGCCCGAGGTGCTCGACCAGCTCGCCGGGGCCTGGCGGGACCCGGCCGCCTGGACCGGTGACACCCGCGCGGGCGGGGTGTCGCTGCCGGGTGCCGTCGCCGGCGCGGTGGCCGTCGACGAGCTCGTCGTGCACGGCTGGGACCTCGCCCGGGCCACGGGCCAGGCGTACACCCCCGACCCGGCGGCCCTGACCGCGACGCATGCCTTCCTCGCCGCCGCGGTCGAGGACCCCACTCGCGGCGCCATCTTCGGCCCCGTCGTCCCCGTACCGGACGACGGGCCCCTCCTGGACCGCGCGATCGGATTGAGCGGACGTGATCCGAACTGGAAGCCATAGGTACACCCGCCCCGAAGCCATAGGCACATCCGCACGAAAGAACGTTCAACGGGGCACGCGCCCCCGCGCGCGTCCGTACGCTCCCCCACATGCCGCCCCTGAGCCTCACCATCCTCGGCACCGCCTGTCCGCATCCCCGCCCCGGCCGGCCCGCCCCCGGCTATCTGGTGCGCGGCGGGGGTGCGGAGATATGGGTGGACGCGGGGTTCGGTACGTTCGCCGAGTTGCAGCGGCACACGGATCCCGCCCGGCTCACGGCGATCTGGATCTCCCATCTGCACGCGGACCTCCCCCAGTCTCGGCTTCGCTCGACCGGGCGGTGCCCCCATCGCGGATCTGGCGGCCGCGCTGTACGGGTTCGCGTACGGCGGCCTCACCCTGCCCGCGCCGCTGCCCGTCTACGCGCCCGGTGACTGCGCGGGGCGCCTCGCGGGCTTCCTCGGGCGGTCGGACACGGCGTTCCTGAGCGGGGTGTTCGACTTCCGTCCCCTGTACGACGGCCATACGGTCCGGCACTGGAACCTGACCCTCACCACCCGCGCCGTCGTCCACGACGTGGAGGCGTACGGGCTGCGCGCCGAATGTCGGGGGCGGGTCTTCGCCTACTCCGGGGACGGTGGACCGTGCGAGGCGCTCACCGGGCTCGCCGGCAGCGCCGACCTGTTCCTGTGCGAGGCCGACGTCGACACACATCGCGAAGGCGAACCCCGGGTGCATCTCACACCGGAGGGGGCCGGCGCGTACGCCAAGGGCGCGAGCCGGCTCCTGATCACCCATGTCGGGCCCGCGCTGACGTCGGAGGGTGCCACCGGGCGGGCCGCCGTCGTCTTCGGCGGGCCCACCGAGAGCGCGCGTGAGGGCGACACCAAGATCGTGTGACGGCAACCACAGGTTCTTTTGTCAGAAGCATTGACGAAACACGGGGCCCCTCCCTACCTTCAACCCGTCGTACTTCGTACGTCATATATGAGACGCGATATGTGAGATCCGAGATCTGATGAGATCCGAGAGGTGCGCATGACCTCTGTGCCCACGCCGATCCCGTCCCGCACGCAGTTCGTGCAGGAGGGGATCAAGCACCGCATCCTGACCGGGCAGTTGACGCCCGGTCAGGCCCTGGTCGAGACCGAGCTGGCCGCGCAGTTCGGGGTGTCCAAGACGCCCGTGCGCGAGGCCCTGAAGACGCTGGCCGGGACCGGGCTCGTCGTGATGAACCAGTACAAGGGCGTCACGGTGCGCATGGTGGACGCGGACATGGCGCGCGAGGTCTACGACGTACGACTGCTCCTGGAGCCGGAGGCGCTGCGGCGCTCGGTGCGGCGCGGTGCCTCGTGGGACACCGCGAGCGACGCGCTGACCAGGGCCGACGCGGCCACGGATACCGCCGAACGCTCGCTGGCCAACCGGGAGTTCCACCGCGCGCTCTATGTGCCCTGCGGCAATCCGCTGCTCGGCCGGATGCTCGACGAGGTGCGCGACCAGGCGGCGCTCGTCTCGGCCGTCGCCTGGGCCGCCGACCCCTCCTGGGAGCGGGAGGCCGCCGAGCACCGGGAGATCCTGCGGCTCGCCCTCGGCGGCGACGCCGACGGCGCGGCCGACGCCCTGCACGCGCACATCGCCTCGTTCGTCGAACGGGCCTTCCCCGAGGCCGACGAAGCCCGTGAGGCCGACGCGGTCAGGTAAGCCCCAGAGTCCAGGCCCGACGGGCCGACGGCGACCGCGAGGTCTCCGCCGCCCGACAGGCCTCGCAGCCTCGAAGAGGAAGGTCATCAATGAGCAGCGTGACGTTCGAGACCCAACGGACGGCTCTGGCCGACGTGGTGGCCATTCCGGTGACTCCGTTCGCCGAGGACGGCACCGTCGACCAGGGCGCCCACCGGGTCCTGCTGCGTCGGCTGCTCGACGGAGGGATCACCACCCTCACCCCGAACGGCAACACCGGCGAGTTCTACGCCCTGGCCCCCGAAGAGCGGCGGCTGGTCACCGAGTCGACCATGGACGAGGTCGGCGACCGGGCCGTCGTCCTCGTCGGTGTCGGGCACGACCTACCGACCGCCGTCGCCTCCGCCCGGCACGCCCGCGACGTCGGGGCCCAGATGGTGATGGTCCATCAGCCCGTGCACCCGTACGTGTCGCAGGGCGGCTGGGTCGACTACCACAGGGCGATCGCCGAGTCCGTCCCCGAGCTGGGCGTCGTGCCCTACATCCGCAACGCGCAGCTCACCGGCGCCCGCCTCGCCGAACTCGCCGACGCCTGCCCGAACGTGGTCGGGGTCAAATACGCCGTCCCCGACGCCGCGCGCTTCGCCGCCTTCGCCCGTGACGCCGGGCTGGAGAGGTTCGTGTGGGTGGCGGGGCTCGCCGAGCCGTACGCGCCCTCCTACTTCTCGGCCGGCGCCACCGGCTTCACCTCGGGGCTGGTGAACGTCGCCCCGGCCGTTTCGCTGAACATGATCGAAGCGCTTCGATCGGGCGACTTCCGGGCCGCCATGAAGGTCTGGGAGCAGATCCGCCGCTTCGAGGAACTGCGCGCCGCCAACGGCTCCGCCAACAACGTGACCGTCGTCAAGGAGGCCCTCGCCTCCCTCGGCCTCTGCCGCCGCGACGTCCGGGCCCCCAGCAAACACCTGCCCGAGGACGAACGCGCCGAGGTCGCCGCCATAGCCGCCGGGTGGTCCATATGACGAACACCGAGAACGAGACGAACCCCGAGCACCGGAACACGGACAACAGCCGGGGCGAACGGCCGCGCAAGCGTCCCGAAGACCTCAGAAGCCACCAGTGGTACGGCACCGACGGCCTCCGCTCCTTCAGCCACCGCGCCCGCACCCGCCAGCTCGGCTACCTCCCCGAGGAGCATCTGGGCAAGCCGGTCATCGCGATCCTCAACACCTGGTCGGACATCAACCCCTGTCATGTGCACCTCCGGGATCGCGCACAGGCGGTCAAGCGGGGCGTCTGGCAGGCGGGCGGCTTCCCGCTCGAATTCCCGGTCTCGACCCTCTCCGAGACCTTCCAGAAGCCGACCCCGATGCTCTACCGCAACATGCTCGCGATGGAGACCGAGGAACTGCTGCGCTCGTACCCGGTCGACGGGGCCGTCCTGATGGGCGGCTGCGACAAGTCCACGCCGGCCCTGCTCATGGGGGCGGCGAGTGCCGACCTCCCCGCCGTCTTCGTGCCGGCCGGGCCGATGCTGCCGGGCCACTGGCGCAACGAGATCCTCGGCTCCGGCACCGACATGTGGAAGTACTGGGACGACAAGCGCGCCGGGCTGATCGGCGACTGCGAGATGACCGAACTGGAGAGCGGCCTGGCCCGCTCGCCCGGCCACTGCATGACCATGGGCACGGCGTCCACGCTCACCGCCGCCGCCGAGGCCCTCGGGGTCACCGTCCCGGGCGCGTCCAGCATCCCCGCCGTGGATTCCGGGCACGACCGCATGGCGGCGGCCGCAGGCCTGCGGATCGTCGAACTGGTCCACAAGGACCGGAAGCTGAGCGACATCCTGACCGCCGAGGCCTTCGAGGACGCCGTCACCACCGTCCTCGGCCTGGGTGGCTCGACCAACGCGGTCATCCACCTCATCGCCATGGCGGGCCGGGCGGGCGTCAAGCTCACCCTCGACGACTTCGACCGCATCGCCCGTACGGTCCCGGTGCTGGCCAACGTCCGGCCCGGCGGACAGACGTACCTGATGGAGGACTTCCACTTCGCGGGCGGCCTCCCCGGGTTCCTGTCCCGGATCACCGACCTGCTCCACCTGGACCGGCCGACCGTCTCCTACGACACGATGCGCGAGCAGCTCGACGGCGCGCTCGTCCACAACGACGACGTGATCCGGACCAGGGAGAACCCGGTGGCGGCGGAGGGCGGGGTCGCCGTCCTGCGCGGCAACCTCTGCCCGGACGGCGCGGTCATCAAGCACATCTCGGCCGAGCCGCACCTGCTCAAGCACACCGGTCCCGCGGTCGTCTTCGACGACTACCGGACCATGCAGCGGACGATCAACGACCCGTCCCTCGGTATCACCGCCGACACTGTCCTGGTGCTGCGCAACGCCGGCCCCAAGGGCGGCCCGGGCATGCCCGAGTACGGGATGCTGCCCATCCCCGACCACCTGCTGAAGCAGGGCGTACGGGACATGGTGCGGATCTCCGACGCCCGGATGAGCGGCACGAGCTACGGCGCCTGCGTCCTGCACGTGGCGCCGGAGTCGTACGTCGGCGGACCGCTCGCCCTGGTGCGCACGGGTGACTCGATCACCCTGGACGTCGAGGCACGCATGCTCCAACTCAATGTGGACGACGAGGAGTTGGCGAGCCGCCGGGCGCAGTGGACACCGCCGCCCACGCGGTACGAGCGCGGCTACGGCGCGCTCTACAACGAGCAGATCACCCAGGCGGACACCGGCTGCGACTTCGAGTTCCTGGCCAGACCGGGCAAGGTACCGGACCCGTACGCGGGTTGAACGATGTGACACCGGGTGTCGACAAAGGGGCGCGGGGAACCGCGCGACCGGCCCCCACGCACCCGCACCCGCCACCGCACCGCAAGAGGCACCCCGGACCGCGCAACCCAGCACACACCCACGCACATCGAGAAAGCGCTTCCTGCGCGACGCACGACAACGCTCGACGACGTACCCAGAAACGGAGCCCCAGTCATGGCCCAAGCCGCAGCCGTGGCGAAACCGCCCGCGCCACCCCGGCGGAGCCGTGCGCGGCGCCGTGTCTCCGCGACACCGCGCAGGCTGCCCTACCTGCTGATCGCCCCGGCCGCCCTGCTCATGCTGGGCTTCATCGCCTACCCGGTCATCAGCGTCTTCTACTACAGCCTGCAGCACTACAACCCCACCAAGCCCTGGCGGAACGGATTCGCCGGCTTCGACAACTTCGTCCACGCCTTCACCGAGGACCCGCTGTTCTGGGACACCCTGGTCTTCAGCGCCAAGTGGGTCCTCGTCGAGGTCTCGCTCCAGCTGCTGTTCGGGCTCGCCCTCGCGCTGATCGTCAACCAGACCTTCGTGGGGCGGGCGGTCGGCCGGGCGATGGTCTTCTCGCCGTGGGCCGTCTCCGGTGTGCTGACCTCCGCGATCTGGGTGCTCCTCTACAACTCCCAGACGGGCATCACCCGTTACCTCGCGGACATGGGCATCGGTGAGTACGGCACCAGCTGGCTCTCCGACACCTCCACCGTCTTCTCGGCGGCGGTCGTCGCCGACCTGTGGCGCGGTGTCCCCTTCTTCGCGATCCTCATCCTGGCCGACCTCCAGTCCGTCTCGAAGGACCTGTACGAGGCCGCCGAGGTGGACGGCGCCAGCCGCGTCCGGCAGTTCCTGCACATCACGCTGCCGCATCTGAAGGACGCGATCATCCTCTCCACACTGCTGCGCGCGGTGTGGGAGTTCAACAACGTCGACCTGCTCTACACGCTGACCGGCGGCGGACCGGCCGGAGAGACGACCACTCTCCCGCTCTACATCGCCAACACCTCGGTCGACGCCCACAACTTCGGCTACGCGTCCGCCCTGACCACGGTCGCGTTCGTGATCCTTCTCTTCTGCTCGATGGTCTATCTGCGGCTGAGCAAGTTCGGAGGCGAGTCCAAGTGATCACCAAGGACGCCGAGAAGGCGGCTCCGGTGCGGCTCGCGCCCGCCGTCGAGGAGCCTGCGCAGCGACCGCGCAAGTTCCGTCGCGCCTGGGACGAGATCCCGCGCTGGCAGATCTATCTGCCCCTGTCGATCTACCTCGTCTTCACCCTCGTCCCCTTCTACTGGATCCTGCTCTTCGCGCTGCGCAAGCCCGGCTCGACCTCGCTCGTACCGTGGCCGATCACGTTCGAGCACTTCGAGAAGGTGTGGAACGAGCGGAGCTTCGGCACCTACTTCCAGAACAGCGTCCTGGTCGGCGTCGCCACCCTGGTGATGACCACGCTCGTCGCCCTGGCCGGCGGCTACGCCCTCGCCCGCTTCGACTTCAAGATCAAGAACGCGTTCATGCTGGCGCTGCTCTGCTCCCAGTTCGTACCGGGCGCGCTGCTCCTCGTCCCGCTGTTCCAGATCTTCGCCGAACTCCAGATGATCAACTCGCTCGGCAGCGTCATCCTCGCCGAGACGGTCTTCCAGCTGCCACTGTCGATCATCCTGATCTCCAACTTCATCAAGAACGTGCCGTATTCGCTGGAGGAAGCGGCCTGGGTGGACGGCTGCAACCGGTTCACCGCGTTCCGGGTGGTCGTGCTGCCGCTGCTGCGGCCCGGTCTGATCGCCGTCGGCTCCTTCGCCTTCGTGCACTCCTGGAACCACTTCCTGTTCGCCCTGATGTTCCTCAGCAACCAGGACAAGCAGACCATCCCGGTCGGCCTGAACACCCTGCTCAGCGCTGACAGCGTCGACCTGGGCGCGCTCGCGGCCGGCGGCATCATCGCCGCCGTACCGGTGGTCATCGTCTTCGCCTTCATCCAGAAGTGGCTGATCACAGGCTTCAGTGCGGGGGCGGTGAAGGGATGAGAAGGATCCAACTGGGCGTCACCGTCGGGCTGTTGGGGCTCCTGCTCGCCACGCCGGCCGGCGCCGAGACGCGCGGCATCAGCGGGGACCTCGGCCGGGACATCAGCCGCGACACCCTCGCGGCGGACGACGGCTGGGCGGCGGCCGACGGTGGTACCACGGGGGGTTCCACCGCCGACGCCGCCCATGTCCTCACCGTACGGACCCGCGGCGAGCTGGTCCGCGCGCTCGACGGGGGCAGCGCCACCCCGAAGATCATCCGGATCGCGGGGACCGTCGACGCCAACACCACCGACGACGGCGACCGGCTCGACTGCGACGACTACGCGACCGGCGGCTACGACCTTCGGAAGTACCTCGCCGCGTACGACCCGCGCACCTGGGGTTCCGCCAAGCCCAGCGGCCCCCAGGAGGAGGCCCGCCAGGCGTCGGCGGCCAAGCAGGCCGAGCGGATCGAGCTGGCCGTCGGCTCCAACACCACGATCGTCGGGCTCGGCTCCTCGGCGGTCCTCAAGGGCGCCAGCCTCCAGCTCAAGGGCGCGGACAATGTGATCGTCCGCAACCTCGAACTCCGCGACGCCTACGACTGCTTCCCCGTCTGGCAGCCCAACACCGGCGGCCTCGGCGACTGGAAGACGGCGTACGACAACATCTGGCTGCGCGGCGCGAGCCATGTCTGGATCGACCACGTCACCCTCTCCGACAAGGGCCACCCCGACGAGGACGAGCCGACCTACTTCGGCCGCAACTACCTCCGGCACGACGGCCTGCTCGACATCACCAACGCCTCCGACCTGGTCACCGTCTCCTGGAGCCGCTTCGCCGACCACGACAAGGCGATCCTCATCGGCAACGGCGACACGGCCACGGGCGACCGGGGCAGGCTCCGGGTGACCCTGCACCACAACGAGTTCACCGGTGTCGTGCAGCGCGCGCCCCGCGTCCGCTTCGGGCAGGTGCACCTCTACAACAACCGGTACGTCGTCCCGGCCGGCGCCCACGACTACCGCTACTCCCTGGGCGTCTCCACCGAGTCCGCCGTGTACGCCGAGAACAACGCGTTCACCACGCCCGGCCACATCGAGGTCGCCGACCTGGTGAAGAGCTGGAACGGCACCGCCCTGCACCAGACGGGCACGCTCTTCAACGGCTATCCGGTGGATCTCCTGGCCATCTACAACGCCTACAACTCCGGCAGCGAGCGTGATCTCACGGCCGACGTGGGCTGGACGCCTACCCTGCACCAAAAGATCGACAGCGCCGGGAAGGCCGACCGAGAGGTGGCACGCGGCGCGGGCGCAGGGAGGACCCCATGAACCCCATCAGTACGACGAACCCGAAGGCCACCACCGCCTACGAGAGCCCGCTCCCGCTCGTCCTCGCGGGCGCCCGGGGCCACGGCCGCTGGCACCTGGAGAACATCCGCCGCCTGGCGGACAAGGGCATCGTCCGGCTGGCCGGCATCTGCGAGCTGACCCCGCTGGGCGCGGACGAGATCCCGGGCGGCCTCGGCACGCCCGAGCAGTCCGCCGACTTCGGGGCGCTCCTCGACTCGACGGGCGCCGCGATCGCGGTGATCTGCACCCCGATCCCGACCCACACCGACCTGGCCCTGACGGCGGCCGAGCGGGGCGTCCACGTCCTGCTGGAGAAGCCGCCGGCCCCGTCGTACGACGAGTTCCGCCGGATGGCGGACGGGGTGGCGGCCGCCGGGACGGTCTGTCAGATCGGCTTCCAGTCGCTGGGCTCGCACGCCGTGCCCGCGATCCGGAAGATGGTCGCGGACGGCATGATCGGCGAGGTCGTCGGCATCGGCGGCGCCGGGGCCTGGGCCCGCGCCGAGGCCTACTACCGGCGGGCGCCCTGGGCCGGCAAGCGCCGCCTGGGCGGCGTGGACGTGATCGACGGGGTGCTCACCAACCCCCTCGCGCACGCCGTCGCCACCGGGCTCGCGCTGGGTGGCGCCGGCCGCGCCGAGGACGTCACCGCCATCGAGACCGAGCTGCTGCGGGCCAACGACATCGAGTCCGACGACACCTCCTGCGTGCGGGTCACCACCGCCGACGGCGGCCCGATCACCGTCGCCGTCACCCTGTGCGCCGAGAGCCCGGGCGAGCCGTACAACGTCGTCCACGGCACCAGCGGCCGGATCACCTTCTGGTACAAGCAGGACCGCGTACTCGTCCAGCGGGCCGGACACGGCCCGCAGGAGATCGAGTACGGCCGCACGGACCTGCTGGAGAACCTCGTCGACCACCTCGTCGACGGCGCCGGCCTGCTGGTCCCGCCGGAGGTGACCGGCGCGTTCATGAAGGTCGTCGAGGCGATCCGTACCGCCCCCGACCCGGTCGCGCTCCCGGCCGACGCCTGGCACCTGCAGCCCGAGGAGGACCGCCGGGTCGTCGACGGCATCGACGCCCTGGTCACGGCCGCCGCCGACCGCCTCGCCCTCTACTCCGAGCTGGGCGCCCCCTGGGCGCTCCCCGAAGCTCCAGCGAAAGAGGTGAGCACGTGACGATGACCAACGACTCCCTGGTCCTGCGGGTGGCGGGCCGTCCGGTCGGCCGGTACATCACCCGGCCCGAACTTCCCAACCGGCTCTCCCCGCGCCCCTATCTGCATCCCGTCACCACCCTGTCCGGTACGGCGGTCACCGAGCTGAGCCCCGCCGACCACCTCCACCACCTCGGCGTCGGTGTCGCCGTTCCCGACGTCGAGGGGCACAACTTCTGGGGCGGACGCACCTATGTCCGCGACCGGGGCCCGACCGAGCTCGACAACCACGGCTCCCAGCGCCACACCGCCTACCAGCTGCGCGACCCCGACGGCTTCGTCGAGGAGCTGCGCTGGGTGGCGGCGGGCACCGAGCTGCTGCGCGAGCGCCGTACGGTCGCGGCCACCGAACTCACCGACACCGCCTGGGCGTTGGACTTCACCTTCTCCCTCACCAACATCACCGGCGAAACGGTGTCGATCGGCAGCCCCGCCACCAACGGCCGCCCCGGCGCCGCGTACGGCGGCTTCTTCTGGCGGGCCCGGAAGGAGGCCGAGGCGCCCCGCGTCTTCACCGCCGACGCCGAGGGCGAGGCCGGGGTGCACGGCATCCGCGCCGACTGGCTCGCCCTGGCCGGCACCGACTGGACCCTCGTCTTCGCCGGAGCCACCGACACCACCCGCCGCGACCCGTGGTTCGTGCGCGCCGACGAGTACCCGGGCGTCGGCTCCTCCCTCGCCCACACCGAACGCGTCCCGGTCGAGCCGGGGGAGACCGCCGTACGCCGGGTCGTCACCGTCGTCGCCGACGGCACCCTCGACCGGGGCGAGGCGGCCGCCCTCGTCCGCAAGGCGGTGAGCCCGTGAGCGCGATACCCGGCGGATCCGCCGCCGCTGCCCCCGCTCCCACGGCCGCCTTCTCCGCCGACCAGGGCGACGGCACCTACCGCAACCCCGTCCTCGACGCCGACTGGTCCGACCCCGATGTCCTGCGCGTGGGCGACGACTTCTATCTGACGGCCTCCAGCTTCGGCCGGGTCCCGGGCCTTCCCCTGCTCCACTCCCGGGACCTGGTCAACTGGTCGCTCGTCGGCCATGCCCTCCAACTCCTCGAACCCGCAGCTGCGTTCAGGGTCCCGCGCCACGACTGCGGTGTGTGGGCGCCCTCGCTCCGCCACTTCGACGACCGGTTCTGGATCTTCTGGGGCGACCCCGACCACGGCATCTACCAGGTCAACGCCGCCGAAGTCAGGGGCCCTTGGACCCGCCCGCACCTGGTCAAGGAGGGCAAGGGGCTCATCGACCCCTGTCCGCTGTGGGACGAGGAGAGCGGGGAGGCGTATCTCGTGCACGCCTGGGCCAAGTCCCGCTCCGGGATCAAGAACCGGCTCACCGGGCACCGGATGCGGCCCGACGGCACCGGGTTACTCGACGAGGGCAAGGTCATCATCGACGCGGACCGGCTCCCCGGCTGGTTCACCCTGGAGGGCCCCAAGCTCTACCACCACGACGGCTGGTTCTGGATCTTCGCGCCCGCCGGGGGAGTGGAGACCGGCTGGCAGGGCGTCTTCCGCTCCCGTGAGTTCTTCGGGCCGTACGAGGAGCGAATCGCCCTCGAACAGAAGGACACCGAGGTCAACGGGCCGCATCAGGGCGGCTGGGTGCGCACGGCGGCCGGCGAGGACTGGTTCGTCCACTTCCAGCAGCGGGGCGCGTACGGCCGGGTCGTCCATCTCCAGCCGATGCGCTGGGGCCCGGACAGCTGGCCCGTCCTCGGCGACGAGGGCGCCCCCGTGGCCGTACACCGCAAGCCGGCGCTGCCGCCGCAGCCGCCCGCCGCGCCCGCCACCGACGACGACTTCCCCGGTGGCCGCTTCGGACGCCAGTGGCAGTGGACCGCGAACCCGGAGGACGGCTGGGCCACCCAGCACTCCGGGGACGGGCTGCGGCTGACCTGCGTCCGCTCCGCGCACGCGCACGACCTGCGCGCACTGGCGAACGTGCTCACCCAGCGGCTGCCGGGCATCCCGGCCGTCGTCGAGGTGGAGCTGCGGCTCGACAGCGAGGAACCGGGGGCGCGGGCGGGGCTCGCGGTGCTCGGGGACGCGTTTCGCTGGATCGGGCTCCAGCGGGGGGCCGACGGGACCGTGCACCTGGTCCACCGGTTCGCCGAGACCGTCGCCGAGCGTGAGCGGGACGCCGACCATCCGCGACCGGCGCCCGACGGGCGGGCCCGGCTGCGGATCGAGACGCGGGCCGGGGCGCGCTGCCGCTTCTCCTACGACGTGGGCCAGGGGTGGCAGTCCTCGGGCCAGATCTTCGCCGCCACCCCCTGGCGCTGGGTCGGCGCCCTGCTCGGCCTCTTCGCGGTCGCGCCCACCGGCGGGGGACACGCCGGGGCGGCCACGTTCACGCAGTTCCGGATCACCGCCACGAGAGCCACGACCACCTGACCTCCAGTCTTCGTACGCCTGTTGGGAGCCGCAATGACGCACCTCCGTAGCAAGCGCTTGCCGGGTAAAGGGAGAGCCCTTGCCGCTGTCACGGCCCTGCTGGCCTCCTTCATCGTCGGGGCGTTGACCCCGGCGGAGGCCGCAGAAGCCACAGCGGCCGCAGAGGCCACCGAGTCCCTGGCGACAGCCCCGGGACCTCGATGGAGCGACAAGCCCCACGGCTTCGCCTCCCTCGCCGGTGGCACCACCGGCGGGGCCGGCGGCAAGGTGGTGACCGCCACCGACCAGGCCTCGCTCGCCAGATACGCGGGCGCCGAGGAGCCGTACGTCATCCGGGTCGCCGGAGCGATCGACGTGGCGCCCTTCGGCTCGGACATCGTCGTGACCTCGAACAAGACGCTGATCGGCGTCGGCGACACCGGCGAGATCGTCCACGGGGAACTGCATCTCAACCCCGGCACCAGCAATGTCATCATCCGTAATCTGACCATCCGGGACAGCTACGTCGAGGGCGACTGGGACGGCAAGACGACCGACTTCGACGCGATCCAGATGGACACCGTCGACCACGTCTGGATCGACCACAACCGCTTCGAGCACATGGGCGACGGGCTGCTCGACATCCGCAAGGACAGCCGGTACATCACCGTCTCCGCCAACCAGTTCAAGAACCACAACAAGGCCCTCGGCATCGGCTGGACCACGAACGTCCAGACCGAGATCACCATCGACCACAACTGGTTCACCGGCACGAAGCAGCGCAACCCCTCCGCCGACAACTGCGCCTACGCGCACCTCTACAACAACTACCTGTCGGCGCAGGTGGCCGACGGCGACCCCGTGTGGACGTACGGGAACTGGTCGCGCGGCAAGACCAGGATGGTCATCGAGAACAGTTACTACGACGGTGTCCAGCATCCCTACCAGGCCGACGCCACCGCCGAGTTGGTGCAGCGCGGGTCGATCCTGAAGAACGTCGGCGGACGGCAGGACGCCTGGGGCACGGCCTTCGAGCCGAAGGACTTCTACGACTACCGGCTCGACCCGGCCGCCGCCGTACCCGCGCTGGTCACCCGCTTCTCCGGGCCGCAGCAGCGCATCGGCACGAACACCGTGCTGAACGTCCCCGGTGACTACCCGACCGTGCAGGCAGCCGTCGACGCCATGCCCGACGGCAACGACGGCACCGTCACCGTCCGGATCGCGCCCGGCACCTACCGCGCGAAGGTCCTCATCCCCGCGACCAAGCCGAACCTGGTGCTGCAGGGGACTGGACAGGACCGCTCGGACACCGTCATCGTCTTCGACACGCCCGCCGCGTACGGCGGCTCCAACGGCAGCGCCACCGTGCGGATCCTCGCCGGTGACGTGACCGCCCGCAACCTCACCTTCAGCAACGACTTCGACGAGGCCGCGCACGAGCTGAACGGCGAGCAGGCGCTGGCGGTGAAGACGACCGGCGACCGGATCGTCTTCGAGAACACGGCCTTCCTGGGCAACCAGGACACCCTGATGACCGACAGCCCCAAGCTCGACGTCATCAGCCGGGTCTACATCCGCGACTCCTACATCGAGGGCGATGTCGACTTCATCTACGGCCGTGCGACCACGGTCGTCGAGCGGTCCGTCATCAAGGCGCTCAGCCGGGGTTCGGACTCGAACAACGGCTACATCACGGCCGCCTCGACCTGGAAGGACAACCCGTACGGCTTCCTGATCACCAGGTCGAAGGTGATCAGCGACGCACCCGCCGGGACCTTCCACCTCGGCCGGCCCTGGCACCCGGGCGGCGAGCCGAACGCCGTCGCCCAGGTGCTGTTCCGGGACACCGAGCTGCCGGCCGCGGTGAAGTCGTCGCCGTGGACGGACATGAGCGGGTTCTCGTGGAAGGACGCGCGGTTCACGGAGTACCGGACCTACGGACCGGGGGCCGCAGTCACCGCCGACCGGCCGCAGCTGGCGGCGGCGGACGCGGACAGGTACACGGTCGCGGACTACCTCGCGGGGACGGACGGCTGGGCGCCGCAGCGCGTACGCGTCGGCAGCTGAACCCGTCGAGTCCGCCCCGTGACGGACCAGACCCCCCACAACTTCATAACCCTCGTTGGATCCAGAAGAAGAAGAGAGCCGTTCAATGAAGATCAGCAATCGCAGAAGCAGGCGCGCCGCCGTGGCGGTGGCCCTCGGATCCGTACTCGCGCTGACCGCCACCGCCTGTGGTGACGACGGCAGCGGGGCGGGCGGCGACAAGGGCGCCGAGGGCAGCGGCAAGGGAAAGATCGTCTTCTGGGACAACAACGGCGGTGTCCGCACCGACATCTGGAAGGAGGTCATCGCCGACTTCGAGAAGGCCAACACGGACATCGACGTCGAGTACGTCGGGATCGCCTCCACCGAGTACCAGTCCAAGGTCGACACCGCCATCCAGGGCGGCGGTCTGCCGGACGTCGGCGGCGTGGGCGCGGCGATGGCCGCCGGGTTCGCTGCCCAGGACACGCTGGAGCCGCTGGACGACCGGCTCTCCGGGTCCTCGCTGAACGGCAAGCTCAACGAGTCGATGGTCGAGTCGCTGAAGTCCGCCGGCGGCGGCGACGCCCTGTACTCGATCCCGACCTCCGCGAACAACGGTGTCCTCTACTACCGCACCGACCTGTTCAAGGCGGCGGGCCTCGAAGAGCCGACCGACTGGGACAAGTTCTACGCGGCGGCCGAGAAGCTCACCGACAAGGACAAGAACGAGTTCGGCTACACCATCCGCGGTGGCGCCGGCTCCATCGCCCAGGCGCTGGACGCGATGTACGGGCAGTCCGGCATCACCTCGTTCTGGGACGCGAGCGGCGAGAAGACCACGGTCAACGACCCGAAGAACGTGGCGGCCCTGGAGAAGTACGTCGGCCTCTACAAGAAGACCACCCCGGCCGCCGACCTCAACAACGACTTCACCAAGATGGTCGCCCAGTGGGACTCCGGCACCATCGGCATGCTCAACCACAACCTGGGCTCCTACCAGGACCATGTGAAGGCGTTCGGCGTCGACAAGTTCCGGGGTATCCCGCAGCCGACCGGGCCCGGCGGCAAGCGGGTCCAGGTCTCCAACCCCGTCGACGGGCTCGGCCTGTTCAAGAGCTCCAAGAACAAGGACGCGGCCTGGAAGTTCATCGAGTTCGCCCTCTCGCACGAGCAGAACTCCAAGTTCAACGAGTCGGCGGGCCAGGTGCCGGCGAACAACGAGGCCGCGCAGGACTCGTGGATCTCGGAGGCCGAGCCGACGAAGCTGGCCGCCGCCGCGCTGACCGACGGGTCCACGACCATCGTGCAGCTGCCGTACTTCCTGCCGGACTGGAACACGATCTCGAAGACCGACAACGAGCCGGCCTTCCAGAAGGTGATGGACGGGCAGACCAGCGCGAAGGAGTTCCTGGACGCGCTGGCCGATCAGCTGAACAAGGCGCAGGCCGAGTGGAGTGAGCAGAAGGGATGACGCTCCGCTAGGAGCGCCCGACTGAAACTGCCGGTCCGCTGTGGCTGGTCGCGCAGTTCCCCGCGCCCCTTCAGGGGCGCGGGGGGCACCCCCCGCTTGAAAGGCACCCGCAACCTCCTAATCCAGCACACCTGTTGAGAAAGGCACCCGCACGTGTCGATCACCCGTAGACAGGTCACCACCGCGGCGCTCGCCGCTGTTCCGCTCACCGCCGCCGCCACGGGGACCGCGTCCGCCGCGGCCCCGCCCGGCGGGGGCCGGCGTGAGCGCACCCTCTTCATCGCCGGTGATTCCACCGCCGCGCAGAAGTACGCCGCCGCCGCGCCCGAGACGGGGTGGGGGACGGCGCTCGCGTTCTTCCTCGAGAACCGGCTGGGGGTCTCCAACCACGCCGTGAACGGGCGCAGTTCGAAGAGCTTCATCGACGAGGGACGACTCGACGTCGTTCTCGACGCCATTCGGCCCGGGGACTTCCTCGTCATCCAGTTCGGGCACAACGACTCCAAGGCCGAGGACCCCACGCGCTACACCGAGCCCTGGACCACCTACCAGGACTGTCTGCGCCGGTACATCGACGGCGCGCGTGCCCGGGGGGCCCGGCCGGTGCTGGCCACCTCCGTCGAGCGCAGAAGGTTCAACGCGGACGGTGTGGCGCAGCCGACCCACGGTGACTACCCGGCTTCGATGCGGGCCCTCGCCGAGCGGGAACGAGTGGCGCTGCTCGACATCCAGGCGCTGTCCATCGCCCTGTGGCAGCGGCTCGGCGTCGAGGAGACCAAGAAGTACTTCAACTGGACCGCCACCGAGCAGGACAACACGCACTTCAATCCGCCGGGGGCGATCGAAGTGGCTCGGCTGGTGGCCGCCGAGTCGCTGCGGCGCAATGTGCTCTCACGGCGGGATGTGCGTCGCCTGGACGAGGCGATTCCCGAGTCGTGGATCACGTGGCCCGCGGCGTAGCGCTCCGCTTGTAGACCGGTTTTCGGCTGCGGGTCGTTCGTGGCTGGTCGCGCAGTTCCCCGCGCCCCCAGAAGTCTCCCCCTTGTTTTGAAAGGAACCGCATTCATGCGTTCTCGTGTCTGGCATGCCCATGTCATTACATCCGTTGTCGGCTGTACCGCTCTGGTGCTCGGTGTCACCGGGACCGGTGTCGCCCAAGCGCAGTCGCGTGATCTCGGGCGGCAGGTTCTCGGCGCCGGTGACGGGTGGGGCTCCGAAGGAGCGGGGACCACCGGTGGTTCGGCCGCCGACTCCTCGCACGTCTACACCGTCACCACCTGGGCGCAGTTCAAGGCCGCGCTGCGGGACGGCGGCGACGCACCCAAGATCATCAAGGTCAAGGGGATGATCGACGCGGTGTCCGAGGGCTGCGAGGCCTTCGTCGCCGGAGAGTACGACCTCGCGCAGTACCTCAAGGACTACGACCCGGCCGTCTGGGGCAACGACGAGGTCGCCAGCGGTCCGCAGGAGGAGGCGCGGGCCGCGTCGCAGGCCAACCAGGGCACGGCCATCAAGGCCGCCGTCCCGAGCAACACCACCATCGTCGGCGTCGGCAGGAACTCCGGCATCCTCGGTGGCAGCCTCCAGATCAAGGGCGTCTCGAACGTCATCATGCGCAACCTCACCATCGAGGCCCCGCTCGACTGCTTCCCGAAGTGGGACCCGACCGACGACAACAGGACCGGGGCCTGGAACTCCGAGTACGACGCCGTGGTCGTCTACGGCACCGACCACGTGTGGCTCGACCACAACACGTTCACCGACGGGCGCTACCCCGACAGCGAGCGGCCGTCCTACTTCGGCAAGGTCTTCCAGCAGCACGACGGGCTGACGGACATCGTGCGCGGCTCCAACTACGTGACCGTGTCCTGGAACCGCTTCCAGGACCACGACAAGAACATGCTGATCGGCAACGGCGACGGCCTCGCCACCACCGACGCGGGCAAGCTCAAGGTCACCATGCACCACAACCGCTTCGACGGGATCCTCCAGCGCTCCCCGCGGGTGCGGTTCGGACAGGTCGACGTCTACAACAACCACTACGTGGTGACCGAGGAGCAGAAGGACGACTACTACATCTTCGGTGTCGGCATCTCCTCACAGCTCCACGCCAGCGACAACGCCATCTCGCTGCCCGCCGACGCCAAGGTCGGCAAGGTCCTGAAGAAGTGGAACGAGTCCCCGCTCACCGCCCGGAACAACTACGTCAACGGCAAGCTGACGGACCTCATCGCCGTCCACAACGCCGAGATCCCCGAGGAGACCCTCCAGTCCGGCGCCGGCTGGACACCCACCCTCCGCCCGAAGGTCGACTCGCCGCGCGCCGTGCCGGGCATCGTCGCGGGCGGCGCGGGCGCCGGGAAGGTCTGCTGATGAGCGGGCACCACATCGGGGTCAGCAGACGGTCGTTCGTCGCCGCGAGCGTCGGCGCCGCGATCGCGCTGGGCATCGCGACGCCGGCCCACGCCTCCCGTGGGCGGTCGCCCTTCGGGCGGTACGGATCGCCCTCCGCCCGGCTCACCGCTCAGACGCTGTACGTGGACGCCGGCGGCGCCGGTGACTTCACCACCGTGCAGGCCGCCGTGACCGCCGCGAGCAGCAGCGGGTACACGCTGGTCATCGCGCCGGGTGTCTACCGGGAGACGGTCGCCGTCAGTGCCGCCCGTACGGAGATGACGTGGATCGGGGCCTCCGGAAACGCCCGGGACGTCGTGGTCGTGTACGACAACGCCGCCGGCACCCCGAAGCCCGGCGGCGGCACGTACGGCACCACCGGCTCGGCGACCACCCTCGTGCAGGGCGACGGGTTCACCGCGCGGGACATCACCTTCGCCAACGACTGGCTGCGGGCCGACCACCCCGGGATCAGCGGCACCCAGGCCGTGGCGATCAAGGTGCAGGGCGACCGGGCGGCGTTCGTGCGGTGCCGGTTCCTCGGGCACCAGGACACGCTGTACGCCGACTCGATGGCCCTCGGCACGTTCGCCCGGCAGTACTTCCGGGACTGTTACGCCGAGGGCGACGTGGACTTCGTCTTCGGGCGGGCCACGGCCGTGTTCGAGCGCTGCCACTTCCACACCCTGACCCGGGCCGACCTGGCCTCCGCCCCGTACGGGTTCGTGTTCGCGCCGTCCACCGCGGGCGCCAACCCGCGCGGCTACCTGGTCACCGACAGCCGCGTCACCAGCGCGGCGCCGGACGCCTACTACAAGCTGGCCCGACCCTGGGTGCCCAGCTCGGACACCACCGCCCGGCCCATGCTCACCGTGCGCGAGACCCGCCTCGGAGCCGGGATCGACGCGGTCGCGCCCTACACCAACATGTCGTCGGGCTTCCCCTGGCAGGACCAGCGCTTCGCCGAGTACCGCAACACCGGGCCCGGCGCCGCGATCACCGTCCCGGAGAACCGGCCCCAACTCACGCGTGCGGAAGCCGAGTCGGCCACCCGCGAGGCGTACCTCGGCGACTGGACCCCGTGGGAGAGGTGCTGAGATGCGCCGGCGCACACTGCTCACCGGGATCGCCGGGGGCCTGGTGGCCGTCGGCGCAGCCCCCGTCCCTGCCCTCGCCCACGACCGCCGCGTCCTGCACGTCAGGCCCGGCGGGTCCGTCCAGGCGGCCGTGGACGCGGTGGACGGCTCCGGGTGGACGATCGTCGTCCACCCGGGGACGTACCGTGACGTCGTCAACATCCCTGCTGGCAAAGGGGAGTTGACCCTGTGCGGTGCCTCGCGCGACCCGCGCGCCGCCGTCATCGTCTTCGACCGCGCCAACGGCACGCCCAGGCCCGAGGGCGGTACGTACGGCACCGCGGGCTCCGCCACCCTCACCTCGGCGGCGCCCGGCCTGACCGTACGCGAACTGACCATCGCCAACGACTGGCTGCGCGCGGACCACCCGGAGTTCACCGGGACGCAGGCGGTGGCGGCGTACGTCACCGGGGACCGGTCGCACTTCGAGCGGGTCCGGCTCCTCGCCCACCAGGACACCCTCTTCGCGGACACCACCGCGCTCGACACCTTCGACCGGCAGTACTACCGGCACTGCTACATCGAGGGTGACGTCGACTTCGTGTTCGGGCGGGCCCGGGCCGTCTTCGACTCCTGCCGTTTCCACACCCTCCAGCGGGACGTGTCCTTCACCCCCAAGGGCATGGTCTTCGCCCCCGCCACCGCCCGGGCCAACCCGTACGGTTTCCTCGCCCTCCACAGCCGGATCACCTCCGGCGCGGAGGACGCCGCGTACAAGATCGCCCGGCCCTGGGTGCCGTCGTACGAGACGACCGCCTGGCCGTCGCTGGTCGTGCGGGACACCTGGATCGGCCCCGGCATCGACGCGGTCGCGCCCTACACCAACATGCGGGACGCCTACCCATGGCAGACCATGCGCTTTCGTGAGTACGCCAACTCTGGCCCCGGGGCGGTGATTTCGATGCCGGAGAACCGGCCCCAGCTCACGGCCGCCGAAGCCGGGGCGCACACGCGGCGGACGTATCTCGGGGAGTGGAGGCCCTATGGCCGCCCGTGATCCGGTGGGGCGGCGCGCCTTCGTGGTGGGGGCGGGGGCGGCCGCCCTCCTGGGCGGCGCCGGACCGGCTGCCGAGGCGGCGGCCCCGGAAAGCGGCCTCCCCGACTTCCACCCCCTCCTCAAGGACGAGCTCCGCTTCCCGCTCGCCTGGGGCACCTCCCCGATCCGGGACTTCCGCACCTGGCGGCGGGCCGCCCGCGCGAAGGTCGAGGAACACCTGTTCGTCGCCCGGGACGACACCCCGTACGCCCCCGAGTTCGGCGAGCGGCGCGCCGAGGGCGACGGCTTCACCCGGGAGCTGGTCACCTTCTCCCTCACCCGGTACGGCCGGGTGCGGGGCGCCCTGCTCACCCCGCACGGCACAGGGCCGTTCCCCGCGGTCCTGCTGCTGCACGACCACGGCGCCAAGTTCGACATCGGGAAGGAGAAGCTGGTCCGGCCCTGGTTCGACGACACCCGGCTGAGCTCCGCGCAGACCTGGGCGGACCGGTACTTCAGCGGGCGGTTCGCCGGCGACGAGCTGGCCCGGCGCGGATACGTCGTCCTCGCCGTGGACGCGCTCGGCTGGGGCGACCGGGGCTCGGTCACCTATGACGGGCAGCAGGCCCTCGCGAGCAACTTCTACAACCTGGGCTCCTCGCTCGCCGGCCTCATGGCCAGGGAGGACGTGCGCGCGGCGGCCTTCCTGGCCGGCCTCGACCGGGTGGACCGGCGCCGGGTCGCCGCCCTCGGCTTCTCGATGGGCGCCTTCCGGGCCTGGCAGACGGCCGCGCTCAGCGACGACATCGCGGCCGCGGCGAGCGTCTGCTGGATGACCGGGCTCAAGGAGGTCATGGTCCCCGGCAACAACATCCTGCGCGGCCAGTCCTCCTACTACATGCTCCACCCCGGGCTCGCCCGGCACCTCGACTTCCCCGACGTGGCGAGCATCGGCGCCCCCAAGCCGATGCTCTTCCTCCACGGCGGCCAGGACCCCCTCTTCACCAGCGAGGGTCTCCGGGTCGCGCACGAGAAGCTGCGCGCCGTCTGGCGCTCACGCCACGCCGGGGAGCGGTTGGACATCCGCATCCGGCCGGACCTCGGCCATGTCTTCACCGCACCCATGCAGGACGACGTCGTCACATGGCTGGACGCCGTCCTGTAGCTCCACCGTCCCCACTCTCCCCGCTCGCAGGAAAGGACCCGCATCCCATGCGTCGTACCAGGAGCAGCAGCAGGAGCAGCAGGAGCAGCCGGAGCGTCCGTACGTCCCTCACCGCTCTCGTCACCGTCGCCGCGGCCGCCGGCCTCGGCACCCTGGCGAGCCCCGCCCACGCCGCCACCGTGGTCGTCAGCAACTCCACCGACCTGTCCAACGCCATCAAGAACGCCACCGCCGGTACGGTCATCCAGGTGCGCGGCGGCACGTACTACCCGACGGCGACCATCCAGTCGACGGCGAACGGCACCTCGTCCAGCCGGATATACCTCCAGCCGTACGGCTCCGAGACCGTGAAGATCGACGGCTCGAACCTCCCCGACGGCGACTGGATCTTCAAGCTGACCGCCGACTACTGGACCGTCTCCGGCATCACCTTCCAGAACTCACCGGACAGCGCGGTCGTCTGCCAGTCCTGCGCCTCCACGGTCTGGGACAACATCAAGACCATCAACGGCGGCGACTCCGGCTTCACGCTCACCGGCGACAGCACCACCAACAACCTCGTCAGGAACATCGACTCCTACGGCCACTACGACGCGGCCACCCACGGGGAGAACGCGGACGGTATCGCCGTGAAGTACGGCTCAGGCAGCGGCAACCTGATCACCGGCGCCCGCCTGTACAACAACTCGGACGACGGTCTGGACTTCTGGTCCTTCTCGTCCCCCGTCACCGTCGAGCACACCTGGGCGATGGGCAACGGCAAGAACCGCTGGTCGGACTCCGCCTTCGCGGGCGACGGCAACGGCTACAAGCTGGGCGGCGACGGCGAGACCGTGGCCCACGTCATCAACAACTCGGCGGCCTGGGACAACGCGGGCCACGGCTTCACCGAGAACAGCAACAAGGGCGCCATCGTCATCAACCGCACCACCGCCTACGCCAACACCAAGTGGGGCTACTACTTCGCCACCGGCGCCGCCAGGCTCGGCAAGAACCTGGCGGTGAGCAACGGCGGCGGCACGGTCAGCAAGGGTTCGTCGGTGGTCTCGTCCGGCAACAACTGGGACTCCGGCATCTCCACCCCGTCGTTCCGCTCCACCGACGCCTCCTCGACGTACAACGCCCGCTCGTCGAGCGGCACGCTGCCCGCGACCACCTTCCTGACCACGGGCAGCACGACGATCGGCGCGACGATGAACTGAACGGCGCCTACTTCTTGACGGGCCTGATCGACTCCAGGGTCGGCACCACCGGCAGAATCGTCCCGTCGGCCGCGAACTCCATGCGGTCGATGGTGGTCTCCCGGTGCGTGCCGTCCCCGCCGGACTTGCCGGGGCCGCCCAGGGCGAACCGGTGGTAGACCATGTACCAGTCGTCCGTGCCGGGCACGTTCACCACCGAGTGGTGGCCGGTCGCCTTGATGCCGTACTCGGGACGCTTGGACAGGATCGTGCCCCGCTTGGTCCACGGGCCGAGCGGGGACGGTCCGGTCGCGTACGCCACGTGGTAGTTCTCGCTGCGGGTGTCGTCCTCGGACCACATGAAGTAGTACGTGCCCCCGCGCTTGATCACGAAGGAGCCCTCCCGGTAGTTGTCCGGGGTGATGTCCTTCACCTCGGTCGCGTCGAACGACACCATGTCGTCGTTCAGCGGTACGACGTATCCGTGCCCGTTGCCCCAGTAGAGATACGCCTGTCCGTCGTCGTCGACGAAGACCGACGGGTCGATGGCCTGGCCGCTGTACTGGCCCTTGGCGACCAGGGGTTTGCCGAGGGCGTCCTTGAACGGGCCGGCGGGGGAGTCCGCGACAGCGACGCCGATGTTCCCCTCGGCGCAGAAGTAGAAGTAGTACTTGCCGTCGCGTTCGGCGATCGCCGGGGCCCAGGCGTTCTTGTCGGCCCAGGTCACATCGGGGCCGAGGTCGAGGATCAGGCCGTGGTCCTTCCAGTGGACGAGGTCCTTGGAGGAGAAGGCCTTGAACTGGGTGCCGCCCCAGCCGGCGAAGCCGTCCGTCGTCGGGTAGATCCAGTAGCGGCCGTTCATGTACTTGACGTCGGGATCGGCGTAGAGCCCCGGCAGGACCGGGCTGCGGGTCGGCACCGCCTCGACCGTCCAGACGCGCCTCGTCCCGTCCGCCGCCGTGACCGTGTACTTCTGCGGCTTGCGGAAGTCGCGGCGCGCGCCCGGCTCGGGGCTCACCGTCGCGCCCTCACCCAGCCACAGCTTCGGTGCCAGCCGTACGAGATTCGCGTCGGGCTCCATCGGCAGGACGACCTTGTTCGCGTCCTCGGTGACGATCGCGTACCCCTCCTGGCCCTTGGCCGTCACGTCCACCACCGAGGTGGGGCTCACCGGGTACGCGGCCAGCAGCCGGTCGTACTCCTTCTGCGTGACCGGGATGACCGTGCCGTGCCGGGGGCTCGCGGGGAGTTGGTAGTTCGTCGACGGAGTCCACTTGCCGGAGTCGAGGTCGGTCGTCTCGAAGGGGAGGTAGCCCCGGCCGCCGTACTCGTCGATGAACAGGTACCACTTCTCCTCGGTGTTCGACTTGAACACCGTCGGCCCCTCACCGCGGTCCATGGCGCCGTTGCCGATGCAGTCCGCCACGAAGTCGTACTTCGTCGAGGTCAGACTCGTCGACTTCTCACCGGTGACGAACTTGGCGCAGGGGCTGGAGGAGGTGGGGTCGCGCTCGTCCTTGGTGTAGCGGTAGTACGTGCCGTCGTGCTTCACCACGGTCGAGTCGATGACCGAGTAGCCCGGATCGTTCCAGACCTTCGGCTCGCTGAAGGTGCGGAAGTCCTTCGTCGTCGCGTACATCATCTTGTTGTACGTGGAGCCGGTGTGGTCCGGGTCGTCGTCGGCGTACAGCTTCGACGCCCAGAAGACGACGAACTCACCGAGGCTGTCGTCCCAGTACGCCTCCGGCGCCCAGGTGTTGCCGGCCGAGTCGGGCGAGACCTTCACCAGGCGCTGGTCCGTCCAGTTCACCAGGTCCGTGGACTCCCAGACCATGATCGACTTGCTGCCGTGTCGCTGGACCTGGTCCCAACTGCCGCTGCTGTTCTGGTACATCCGCAGATCGGTCGCGATCATGTAGAACTTGTCGCCCTCGGGGGAGCGGATCACGAACGGGTCGCGCAGCCCCTTCTCGCCGGTGGTGGACGTGAGGACCGGCTTGCCCGCGTTCAGCTCCCGCCAGTGCAGGGCGTCGTTGCCGCGGCTGAGGGCATAGCGGATCTGCTCGCCGTCGGCGGTGCCCTCACCGGTGAAGTAGGCGAAGAGATAGCCGGCGTACTTGGATTTCTTCACGGACGGTGCCGATGCCTTCGCGTCGGGCTGGGCGGCCGCACCCGGCGGGGCCGCCAGCAGGCTGAGAAAGAGTGCGAGGAGGGGGAGCAGGAGCGTACGGGCGGTGGGGCGCATGACACATCCTGTGGAAGTCTGGTGGATTCTGTTGGATATGGACTTCTGGAGTCTCACCAGTGGGGCACGACGCGTCAATGGGGAGGACGTGGCGATCGTGAGCGAAACTTTCGACGACTTTCGTACGGACCACGGCAACCCTTTACGGCCGGGCGGCGACCAGTGATCAGAAGCGGGCCGGGGCGGCCCCTCCGGCCCGCTTCGTTCCTCGTCCCCCTGAGAAAGGAACACCCGTGCGTCAGAGCAGCAGTGGACGCCATCGCAGAACCCGCACCCTGTCGATCGCCGCCGCGGTGGCCGTCGCCGCGGGGGCGGGCGGCGTCCACCTCGGCCTCTCCCGCGACGGCGCCCAGGCCGCCGCCACCACGGTCACCGTCTCCAGCGCCGCCCAGCTGGAGTCGGCCGTCGCGAGCGCCACCGCCGGTACGGTCATCCAGGTGCGCGGTGGCACCTACCGGCCGACGAAGACCCTGAAGTCCACGGCGAACGGCACCGCCTCGGCCCGGATCACGCTCACCGCGTACGGCAGCGAGAAGGTCAGGATCGACGGCTCCGAGCTGGCCGCCGGCTCCTGGCTCGCCGGGATCTATGGCGACTACTGGACCGTCTCCGCTCTGACGTTCCAGAACTCCCCGGCCCAGGGCTTCGTCGCCACCTCCTCCGTCGGCGGGATCTTCGAGAACCTCGTCACCGCGAACAACGGCGACTCCGGCTTCACCCTGCGCGGCGACGGCACGACGAACAACCTCGTGCGGAACCTGGACAGTTACGGCAACTACGACGCCGCCGGCCACGGCCAGAACGCCGACGGCATCGCGATCAAGTTCGGCTCCGGCACCGGCAACAAGATCACCGGCGCCCGCCTCTACAACAACTCGGATGACGGCCTCGACCTCTGGCAGTTCTCCTCACCCGTCACCGTCGAGCACTCCTGGGCCTTCGGCAACGGCAAGAACCGCTGGAACGACTCCGCGTTCGAGGGCAACGGCAACGGGTTCGAGCTGGGCGGCGGCGGAGCGTCGGTAGCCCACTCCGCCAACAACAACGCGGCCTGGAACAACACGCTGCACGGCTTCACGGAGAACTCCAACACCGGGGCGATGCTGCTCAACCGCAACACCGCGTACGCCAACAAGGAGCAGGGGTTCTCCTTCGCCACGGGGAAGGCCCGGCTGGCGCGGAACCTGGCGGTGAGCAACGGCACGGGCAAGGCGAAGCTCGGCGGTTCAACCGTGTCCGCGGCCAACAACTGGGACAGCCAGATGGCCGCGCCGGCCTTAAAGTCGACCGACCCCGCCTCGGCGTATGCCTCGCGGCAGGCGAACGGGTCCTTGCCGGTCACCACGTTTTTGACCACGGGCTCCACGGCTGTCGGTACGACGATGAACTGACTTGCCGCGACAGGTTGTTGGGAAGCCGCGGGCCGGCTGTGGCTGGTCGCGCAGTTCCCCGCGCCCCTGAAAAGCCGCAGGGCCCGGGAGTTGAAAGGAACGCCCCCGCCGGTCGTCACCGGCGGGGGCGTTCTGTGCGTGCCGACCCCGAGGGGGGCTCTGGTCGGCACCCGCTGCCGGCCGAGGGGGGCTCAGGCCGGCAGGTCTGCACGAACCCGTGGAGAGGGAACGGGTCGAGGGCTGTTTCGGGGCCGTCGGGATCGACGAGCCCCAGTCATTGACTGATACCCGCGGACGCCCGTTTGAGAACGCGTCCGTGACACCGATCCGCAGGGTGTGCGCGGTGCGGCCTGGGCGGCCGTGAGCTTGAAGTGCACGAGGATGCCGTCGTTGACGCCCTGCCACATGTACGCGGGGAAGGACGCGGCCGGGTCCCCGCCACCGAGCGTGACATTGCCCGTCCACTCTTGGCTTACCTGTACGTGATGGCAGATGACGAGAACTTGCAGGTGGTTCCGTCCGCGCCGACACCGATCTGCGTCGGCTCCTTGCCCGAGCTGTTGCC
This sequence comes from Streptomyces adelaidensis, assembly GCF_016598475.1. Lineage (GTDB taxonomy): Bacteria > Actinomycetota > Actinomycetes > Streptomycetales > Streptomycetaceae > Streptomyces > Streptomyces adelaidensis. Next base: position 113,252 of record NZ_JAEMUX010000006.1, on the reverse strand, counting down.
CTTGAAGCGCACGCAGGTCTTGACCTTCTTCTTGGGGTCGCCATGGATGCGGATCTTCGAGAGGGTCGCGGTGTCGCCGTAGTTGGCGTTGACGCCGACGATCGCCTTCAGGGGCGCCACGACGTCGATGTCGCTCAGCACGATCGTGCGCTTGTACTGCTTCTTGCAGTTGCCGCAGGAGCGCACCAGCTTGCCGGAGTTCTGCACCCGGAAGCCGGTGACGGTCAGCTTGCCGGCGCCGTTGAACTGCAGCACCTTGTCGGAGCCGTTCTTCGCGCCGCCCCCGACGACCTTGTACACGGCCTTCGAGGACTTGCCCTTGAAGCTTGCGGCGTCCTCACCGACATCCAGCCACCACACGTTCTTCAGGGTGCAGCTGCCCTTGCAGTGCACGCCGTCCGCGCCCGGGACACCGATGATCACGTTCTTCAGGACCGCGCCGTCCGCGAGCTCGAAGATCGGGTCCTGGCCCTCGTCCTGGCTGCCGTCGCCCAGCGCGCCCTTGCCGAAGAACTTCCTCAGTTTGCCGTCGTACGTACCCGACACCTTGATCGTCGAGGAGACGGCCTTGCTGCCCTTGGCCGTCGGCCAGGTGGCGGCGGCGTCGGCGGGGGACAGCAGCGACGTCGTCACGAGGGCTCCGCCGGTGAGGGCGAGGGCGGCCACCGAGCCGATCACGGCCCGCCGGCCGGTGACCCGACGGCGGTGCCGGACGCGCTGTTCTGCAGGTGCGGTCATGTACCCGATTCCTTGCTGGTGGTGACTCTTGCGCCTACTGGTCGCCACCGGTGGAGAAAGGGTTGCCGCCTCCGCGAGACTTCTTTACGAATCGCCTTCGTCTGTGGAGTCGTTGTCGTCGTGGCCCTCGAAGTCGCCCGCCACGGCGAGTTCTTCGCCGCCGGCCTTCTCCGTCCTCGCCGTCATCGCGTAGCGGTCGCCGTCCGCGTCCCGGCCGCCGCGCTCGTGGTTGTACTGCCCGGCGAAGACGAACTCGCCCTTCGGGACCGTACGGCCGTCCTTCAGCACCCAGGTGTAGACCAGGAAGCCGTCGTCCTCCTCGACCGTGAGGTCGAAGTCCTGCTCCGGCAGCGAGCGCCAGGCGCCGGCCGAGGTGACCCCGCCGGTCTGGGCGATCCTCAACTGGACGGAGAGAGCGGTGAGTTGCTCGCTCGTCTTCACGGTCAGATCGCTCTGCGCCCAGAAGTCGTTGCTGTGCGGGTCGACCGAGCCGTCCGACCAGAGCGGGCCGTCCTCCTCGCTGCCCGAGGTGGGCAGCTTCGGTGTGGTCGTGTCCTTGGCCGACGGGCTGCTCGACGGGGTCGAGCTGGGCTTCGCCGCCGAGTCGTCACGGGTGCTCGGGGTCGGGTGGTCGGGGTGGGCCGGGGCCCGGCTCGTCGCGGCGGGGGAGTCGGGCGGGGTCGGGGAGACCGCGACGGTCTGGTCGGCCGGCGGTTTCTCCTCGGCCTTCACCGCGGAGGCGACCGCGTAGCCGCCGACCGCGAGCACACCCGCGACACCGGCGGTGGCGGTGACCACCCGCACCCAGCCCCACAGCGGCGGCCGCGTCGCCTCGCGGACGCGGTGCTTCTCGGGGGCGGCCATGCCGCGCTCGATCCGGGCCAGGATGCGGGCGCGGTCGGGCTCGTGTGCCTCGGCCGACTCGCGCAGCCGGGCACGCAGCTCCTCGTGCACGTCCCTCATCTGTCCCTTCCTCCGGTGCTGCTCACACCCGCTGGCATACGCCGTTGCACGCGGAGCGGCGCGTCCTCGGTGCCGAGCAGCTTCTGCAACTCGGCCATCCCCTTGGACGTCTGGCTCTTCACCGTACCGACCGAGACGCCGAGGGCGAGCGCCGTGTCCTTCTCCGAGAGGTCGAAAGCGTGCCGAAGGACCACACATGCCCGCTTGCGGAACGGCAGTCTGCGCAGCGCCGACTGGACATCGACGACCCCCGGCACATCGGGATTCTCGGTCTTCTCCTCGCGCTGCGACCAGAAGAGGGTGATCCTGCGGCGCTCACGGACCGCGCTGCGGATCCGGGTCCGGGCCAGATTGGCGACGATCCCGCGGGCGTACGCCACCGGATGGTCCGCCGCGCGGACCCGGTCCCAGCGGTGCCACATCGCGAGCAGCGCGTCCGCGGCCAGGTCGTCGGCGGCGTCGGCCTCACCCGTCAAGAGGTGCGCCAGGCGGGACAATTCGGCATAGTGCCGTTCGAAGAAGGCGTGGAACTCCACGGAGGCTGCGTCGTCGACGACAGTGCCCACGGGCGACCTCTCTTCTCGCTGCGGCCACAGGCGGCCGAGCCGGCTTTCTGTGTGTGTCATGTGAATGACACGTGATCGTCGGGGGTCGACCCCCGACGAGATCCGGAAGAGTAGCAGTGATCGTGAAAGCTGTTCGTACGCGGCTTCGAACGCCGTCTTGCAGGGAGAACTCCGATTCCGTAACACGGAGAAAACCTGAATCGGGTTCATCGGGGGAACAATCCAGCCAGCATCCGCGCGTACCTCACGCATGTCCCTAGGAGTACCGTCCATGTCCGACGCACAGAAGGTGGCCGACCGTTCCGGAGCCGCGCCACCCGGGGCGAGCAGCGTCGATCGCTTCTTCAAGATCACCGCTCGGGGGTCCACCTTCGGCCGTGAGATACGCGGCGGCTTCGCCACGTTCTTCACGATGGCGTACATCCTTGTCCTGAATCCCATCATCCTCGGGAGCGCGAAGGACAAGTACGGCCACACCCTCGACGGCGCCGAACTCGTCACCGCCACCGCCCTCGTGGCCGCGCTGATGACGATCATCATGGGCGTCGGCGGCAACCTGCCGCTCGCCCTCGCGGCCGGCCTCGGACTCAACGCGGTCGTCGCCTTCCAGATCGCTCCGCTGATGAGCTGGTCCGACGCGATGGGCCTGGTCGTCCTCGAAGGCCTGCTGATCTGCGTCCTGGTGGCCACCGGCCTGCGTGAGGCCGTCATGCACGCCATTCCACAGGCCCTCAAGCAGGCGATCAGCGTCGGCATCGGCCTGTTCATCGCCTTCATCGGCTTCGTCGACGCCGGGTTCGTCAGCCGAATACCGGACATCGCGGGCACCACGGTCCCGGTGCAGCTCGGCGCCACCGGCGCGCTGTCCGGCTGGCCCGTCCTGGTCTTCTGCCTCGGCGTCCTGCTGACCATCGCGCTGCTCGCCCGCAAGGTGAGGGGTGCGATCCTCATCAGCATCCTGACGATGACGGTCGTTGCGATCGTGATCAACTCGGTGGCCGACATCAAGAGCTGGGGCCTGACCACACCGAAGGTCCCCGACGACATCGTCGCGGCCCCCGAGTTCGGGCTGATCGGCGACTTCAGCCTCTTCGGCTCGTTCGGCGAGACCACCGTCATCACGGTCGTCCTGCTGATCTTCACCCTGCTGCTGTCGGACTTCTTCGACACCATGGGCACGGTCGTCGGCATCACCGCCGAGGCGGGCCTGCTGGACGAGGAGGGCAAGGTCCCCAACCTCGGCCGGGTCCTCCTCATCGACGGCGCGGCGGCCGTCGCGGGCGGTGCCTCCTCCTCGTCCTCGGCGACCTCCTACATCGAGTCCGCGGCCGGTGTCGGCGAGGGCGCCCGTACCGGGTTCTCCAACCTGATCACCGGCGGCCTCTTCGCGGTGGCGCTCTTCCTCACCCCGCTGCTGACCATCGTCCCGATGCAGGCCGCCGCCCCCGCGCTCGTCGCCGTCGGCTTCCTGATGATGACCCAGGTCAAGAACATCGACTGGGAGAAGTACGAGATCGCCATCCCGGCGTTCCTCACCATCGCCGTGATGCCCTTCACCTACTCGATCACCAACGGCATCGGCGCCGGCTTCCTCGCCTTCGTGCTGATCAAGACGGTCCTCGGCAAGGCGAAGGAGGTCCACTGGCTGCTGTGGGGCACCTCGGCGCTGTTCCTGGTGTACTTCGCGATCGACCCGGTCCAGCAGCTGTTCGGGGTCAAGTGACACCGCGTATGCGCTGACGGCGAAGGGCCGCCCCCGGGGGGAGTGGGGCGGCCCTTCTTATTCAGGTGGTCTCTCAGCCCTTCAGCGCCGCCTCCATCACGGCCTTCGCGACCGGCGCGGCCAGCCCGTTACCGCTGACCTCGGAGCGGGCCGCGTTCGACTGCTCGACGACGACCGCGACGGCGACCTCCTTGCCGTCGGCCTTCCCGTACGACGTGAACCACGCGTACGGCGTCTTGCTGTTGTTCTCGCCGTGCTGGGCCGTCCCCGTCTTGCCGCCCACGGTCGCGCCCGAGATCCGCGCGTTCGTGCCCGTGCCGTCCTCGACGACCGTCTGCATCGCCGACTGCAACTCCTCGGCGGTGCCGGAGCTGACGACCTGCGTGGTGTCCGCCTCGGCGTCGTAGTCCTCCAGCACATCGCCACCGCTGTCGGTGATCTGCGAAACCATGTGCGGCGAGACCAGCTTGCCGCCGTTGGCGATGGCCGCCGACACCATGGCCATCTGGAGCGGCGTCGCCGTCACGTCGTACTGGCCGATGCCGGTCAGTGCGGTCGACGGCTCGTCCATGCCGGACGGATAGACACTCTCGTACGCCCGCACCGGCACGTCCCGCGTCTTGTCGTTGAAGCCGAACTTCTCGGCCATCGCCTTCACCTTGTCCTGGCCGAGGTCGACGGCCATCTTCGCGAAGACGTTGTTGCACGAGTACCGCAGCGCCGTGCGGATCGTGGCGTTCTCGCAGGGCGCGGAGGTGTTCTCGTTCCGCAGGACCGTGGTGGTGCCCGGCAGGGTGTACGGGTCGGGGCTGGTGGTCTTCTCGTCCACCGACGCGTACAGGCCGTCCTCCAGCGCGGCCGCCGCCACGACCAGCTTGAACGTCGACCCCGGCGGCAGCGGCTGACGCAGCGCCCGGTTGGTCAGCGGCTTGTCCGCGTCGGCGTTGAGCTTCTTCCAGGCCGCACCGGCGGTGTTGACGTCGGTGAGCGACGACGGGTCGTACGACGGGGTCGAGACCACCGCGAGGATCTTCCCGGTCGCCGGGTCGATCGCGACGGCCGCGCCCTTGGTGTCGCCGAGCGCGTCGTACGCCGCCTTCTGTACGTCCGGGTCGATCGTGGTGATCACATCGCCCGGGTCGGCCCGCTTGTCGGTGACCGTGTCCATCACGGTCTTCAGCCGGAGGTCCGTGCCGTTGAGCAGGTCCCCGTAGATGCCCTCCAACTGCGTCGGCGCGTACGCCTGCGAGGCATAGCCCGTCACCGCCGCGTACAGCTCGCCGTCCGTGTACGTCCGCTTGTACGCGAGGTCGCTGTCCTTGGTCCGGGCCGAGCCGGTGACCGCCTCACCGGCCACGATGATGTTCCCCAGCGGGTCCGCGTACGTCCCGATCGCGTTGCGCCGGTTGTCCTGGTCGTCCGCGAGCGCCGTGCTCTCGTAGAACTGCACCCATGTCGCCCTCACCAGCAGGGCGAGCACGAGCAGCAGCGTGAAGACGGCGGAGCGCCTGATCGTCTTGTTCATTCCACTCGGGCAGACGAGCGGGATGCGATCAATCGTTCCCTTCGCCCGGTTTTCTCATGGGCTCTTCATGCGGCGGCCGCGGCCGTGAACCCGTCAGAGCCGCCGGGTCGCCAGCGTCAGCCGGTCGCGCGCGTCGAACAGGGAGTCCTTGACCAGCTGTTCATGGGCCGGGGTCAGCCGGGCCACCGGGACCGAGCAGCTGATGGCGTCGCGGGCCGGCGTGCGGTACGGGATCGCCACGCCGAAGCAGCGCAGCCCGAGGGTGTTCTCCTCGCGGTCCACGGAGAAGCCCTGATCGCGGATCTGGCGCAGCTCCTCGATGAGCTGCTCCCGGTCGGTGATCGTGTTCTCGGTGAGCGCCGGAAGGGTCTCAGGGAGCAGCTTGCGGACCTGCTCGTCGGTGTGGGTGGCCAGCAGCGCCTTGCCGAGCGAGGTGGAGTGGGCGGGCAGCCGGCGGCCGACCCGGGTGAAGGGGCGCAGGTAGTGCTGCGACTGGCGGGTGGCCAGGTAGACGACGTTCGTGCCGTCGAGCCGGGCCAGGTGGATCGTCTCCGTGGTGTCGTCCGAGAGCCGGTCCAGCGTCGGCCGGGCCAGCGCCACCACCTCGTCCCCGTCGATGTACGACGTGCCGACGAGCAGCGCCCGTACCCCGATGCCGTACCGCGTGCCCGTCGCGTCCGTCTCGACCCAGCCCAGCTCCACGAGGGTCCGAAGCAGCATGTACAGACTCGACTTGGGGTAACCCACCGCCTCCTGCACGGCGGCCAGGGAGTGCATACCGGGGCGTCCGGCGAAGTATTCGAGCAGCTCAACGGTCCGCACCGCCGATTTGACCTGTGCTCCGCCGCCCGTCTCGACTGCCGACATCGCCCTTGACCCCTTCGTTCGACGGGAAATAGTCTCCGACAGCATATTCATCATCAGAGACAGCGTTCAGCATATCGAACGACCCTGGTGAATGGACCCAGGTAATCCTGGTGAATGAACCCAGGTAAACGTGAAAGGGACCCACGGTGGCAGCAGCACCAGTCTGGAGTGTCGACCCCCGTACCGGGAAGCAGCGCGAGCAGGTTGCGGTGGAGGCCACAGCCCAGGAGGTGGACGCCGCCGTCCGCGCGGCGCACGCCGCCCGTGCTTCGCTGGCCGACCGTACCGTTCGCTCGGCCTTCCTGCGCACGGCAGCCGACCAGCTTCAGGCGGCCAAGGACCAGCTGGTCGAGGTCGCCGACGCGGAGACCGCGCTCGGCCCGGTCCGGCTCACCGGCGAACTCGCCCGCACCGGCTATCAGCTGCGGGCCTTCGCCGACATCGTCGACGAGGGCGCCTTCCTCGACGTGGTGATCAACCACCCCGACGACACGGCGACCCCGCCCATCCCCGATCTGCGGCGCTACAAGGTCCCGCTCGGCGTGGTGGCCGTCTACTCGGCCTCGAACTTCCCCTTCGCCTTCTCCGTCCCCGGCGGCGACACGGCGAGCGCGCTGGCCGCCGGGTGCCCGGTCGTGGTCAAGGCCCACCCCGACCACCCGGCCCTGTCCGAGCTGGTCGCGATCGTGCTGCGCCGGGCCGCCGCCGAGCACGGCATCCCCGAGGGCGTCCTCGGCCTCGTCCACGGCTTCGAGGCGGGCGTCGAGCTCGTCAAGCACCCGCTCGTCACGGCCGCCGGCTTCACCGGTTCCGTACGCGGCGGCCGCGCCCTCTTCGACGCGGCGGCCGCCCGCCCGGTGCCGATCCCGTTCCACGGCGAGCTGGGCTCCCTGAACCCGGTCCTCATCACCGCGGCCGCCGCCGAGGAGCGCGCCGAGGCCATCGGAACCGGCCTCGCCGGCTCCATGACCCTCGGCGTCGGCCAGTTCTGCGTGAAGCCGGGCCTGGTGCTGGCGCCCGCCGGCGACGCCGGTGACCGGCTGCTGAAGTCGCTCACCGACGCGGTCAGCGACGTCGGCTCCGGGGTCCTGCTGGACCACCGCATGCGTGACAACTTCCTCGCCGGTGTCGCCGAGCGCGCGGAGCTGCCCGACGTGGAGTCGCCGGTGACCGCCGGCGCGGGCGGCGAGCACACCGTCAGCCCCGGGTTCCTGACCGTCCCCGCCGGCAAGCTGGCGGCCGAGGGCGAGCACGATCTGCTCCTGGAGGAGTGCTTCGGGCCGCTCACCGTCGTGGCGCGCTACGAGGACGAGGACGAGGCCAAGTCGGTCCTGTCCCGCCTGCCGGGGAACCTGACCGCCACGGTGCACCTGTCCGGTGGCGAGGCCGCCGGAGAGGGCCGCGGGCCGGAGCTGCTGGCCGAGCTGACGCCGCTGGCCGGACGTGTGCTCGTCAACGGCTGGCCGACGGGTGTCGCCGTGGCCGCCGCCCAGCACCACGGTGGGCCCTACCCCGCGACGACCTCCATGTCCACCTCGGTGGGCGGGACGGCGATCGAGCGGTGGCTGCGGCCGGTGGCCTACCAGGGGGCGCCCGACGCGCTGCTTCCGGCGGAGCTGAAGGACGACAACCCGCTGGGGCTGCCGCGGCGGTTCAAGGGTCGCCTGGAGCGGTAGCGCTCCGCGGTGCCGCCGTAAGAGGTTCGGACCGCTTCGGGCTGTCGGTTCGTCGTGGCTGATCGCGCAGTTCCCCGCGCCCCTGAAAGCCTGCTGCCGCAGGCCCGGAGCTGTAAGAATCGCCCAATGGATCTCGAACTTCCCGAACTCCCCTTCCCTCTTCGCACATACGGTCCCGATGGGCACTGGTCCCATGAGGACGGGGTGCTCACCGGGTGGGCCGGTGGGCGGCAGGACCGGTTCGTGCCGCCCACCGATGAGGGACTGGACCCCGCCTCGGACGCGCCCAGGCTGCTGGGCGCGCCGGAGGGGGACTTCCAGCTGATCGCCCGTGTCACCGTCGGCTTCGCCGCCGGGTTCGACGCGGGCGTTCTGTATGTGCACGTGAGGGAAAGGGCCTGGGCGAAGCTCTGCCTGGAGTACTCACCCGACGTGCCGACCGTGTGCACGGTGGTCACGCGTGGACACTCCGACGACGCCAACTCCTTCACCGTGGAGGGCAGTTCGGTGTGGCTGCGGGTCAGCCGCACCGGCCGGGCGTTCGCCTTCCACGCCTCCCGCGACGGCAAGCGGTGGACCTTCGTCCGGCTCTTCACCCTCGCCGGCGAGAAGGAGAGCGGCGCCGCCCTCGTAGGCTTCATGACCCAGTCACCGATGGGCGAGGGCTGCGTGGTCACGTACGACGAGATCGAGTTCCGCCCGAACTGGCCCCAGGACCTGAGAAACGGCAGCTGAGGCGCCCTGAAGGGGCGCGGGGAACGGCGCGATCAGCCCCCACCGGACGGGCAGCCGAATCGAATCGGGGGGTTGAAGGGGCGCAGCCCCTGGGGGATGGGACGGGTAGGGGCGGCGGGGGCGAAGAAACTCCCGGAACCACGCCGCCCCCGGTCACGTCCTCCCCGGCATGATCAAGGACCGTGTGACCCGAGTCACCGGAGCGCGCGTGATCAGGACCGCGCTCCCCGCCGAGGCACAGGGCATCGCCGCACTGCACGCCCGCGCCCGCGCGACCTACTACCCCGCCGGTGTCCCCGACGACGGCACGGACTGGCTCGCCTCCTGGCAGCGAGCCATCGAACGCCCGGACGGCCATGTCCTGTGCGCGGTGGAACAGGGCCGGATCACCGGAATCGCCTCGTTCCGCACGGCGGACGACGCACCCGCCGACACCGTCTACCTCGCACAGTTCCACGTCGCCCCCGACCAGTGGCGCCGGGGCACCGGCCGTGCCCTGCACGCGGCCTGCGTGGAGGAGTGGCAGGCGGACGGCAAGCGCACGGCCACCCTCTCCGTGCACATGGACAACCACCGGGCACGCGCCTTCTACACCGGCCTCGGCTGGACCCCCGACCCCCGCAACCCGCCCGCGCCCGGCGACCATCACCTCCTCCTCACGTACCCGGTGGCCGGGGAATGAGCCGGGCTGCTTGAACGTTCATCAACTATGGAGGCGGAGGGCGCCTCCATACCCGTACGACCTGGAGAGAGCTGAAACCATGCGCGTCGAGATCTGGAGCGACATCGCCTGCCCCTGGTGCTACGTGGGCAAGGCCCGCTTCGAGAAGGCGCTCGCCGCCTTCCCGCACCGCGACGGCGTCGAGGTGGTGCACCGCTCCTTCGAGCTCGACCCGGGCCGCGCCAAGGACGACATCCAGTCGGTCCTCACCATGCTGACCAAGAAGTACGGGATGAGCCAGGCGCAGGCCCAGGCCGGCGAGCACAACCTCCGCGAACAGGCCGCCGCCGAGGGGCTCGACTACCGCGCCGAGGCCCGCGACCACGGCAGCACCTTCGACATGCACCGTCTCCTCCACTTCGCCAAGGAGCAGGGCCGGCAGAGCGAACTGCTCCAGGCCCTCTACCGGGCCAACTTCGTCGAGGAGCGGTCCGTGTACGCCGACGCCGACACGTATCTGATCCAGCTGGCCGTCGAGGCGGGGCTCGACGAGAGCGCGGCGCGCGGGGTGCTCGACGACCCGGCCGCGTACGCCGACGTCGTCCGCGCGGACGAGCGGGAGGCCGCGGAGCTGGGGGCGAACGGGGTGCCGTTCTTCGTGCTCGACCGCAAGTACGGGGTCTCCGGGGCGCAGCCCGCGGAGGTCTTCGAGCGGGCCCTCGCCCAGGCGTGGGGCGAGCGGCCTCCGCTGAAGCTGGTCACGACGGCGGGCGCGGAGGACGCGGAGGCCTGTGGGCCGGACGGATGCGCCGTGCCCCAGTAGGCGAGTGCGGGGCCGGCCCAGGAGCGATGTATAAGCATCGCTTGGGTAAACCACGTAAAACATCTCAATGGACGAGAGGACTCATGGGCCGCACAGTGGTGTCATGGAGACCTTCGAGAGCCTCGTCCGGACCGAGTTCGCCCCGAAGAACACCTATCTGAACACCGCGAGCACCGGGCTGCTGCCGGTCCGCGCGGTCGATGCCATGAAGGCCGCGGTGGAATCCGTCGCGGCCGGGCGACCGCAGGACATGTTCGCCGATGTGGAGGCCGCGCGGGCGGCCTTCGGGCGGATCGTCGGGGTGCCGGACAGCCGGGTGGCGGCCGGCGCCTCGGTCGCCGTCTACAGCGGGCTGATCGCGGCCTCGCTGCCCGAGGGCGCCGAAGTGCTCACCGCCGAGGCCGACTTCGCCTCCCTCGTGCACCCCTTCCATGTGCGCGGCGACCTCAAGGTGCGCCAGGTGCCGCTGGAGCGGATCGCCGAGTCGGTGCGCCCCGGCACGGCGCTCGTCGCGGTCAGCGCCGTCCAGTCCGCCGACGGCCGGCTCGCCGACCTGGCCGCGATCCGCGAGGCCGCGCGGGCGCACGGGGCGCGTACCTACGTCGACGCGTCGCAGTCCGCCGGCTGGCTGCCGATCGAGACGGACGCGTACGACTATCTCGTCTCCGTCGCCTTCAAGTGGCTCGTCTGCCCGCGCGGCGTCACCTTCCTCGTCGTCCCGGAGGACCTCGGCGGCCTCACCCCCCTCTTCGCCGGCTGGGTCGCGGGGGAGGAGCCCTGGGACAGCTGCTACGGCCCGGTCGAGGAACTCGCCCGCTCCGCCCGCCGGTTCGACGAGAGCCCCAGCCTGTTCTCGTACGCCGGTGCCCGCCGGTCCCTCGCGCTGATCGAGGAGCTGGGCGTGGCGAACGTCCGGGATCACGATCTCGCGCTGGCCGACCGCTTCCGCGCGGGCCTCGCCGCACTGGGCCACGAGCCGGTCCCGGCGCCCGGCTCGGCGATCGTGTCGGTGCCCGGACTCGGCCGGCGGCAGGCCGAATTGAGCCGGGCGGAGGTCGAGGTCTCCGACCGCGCGGGCCATCTGAGGGCCGCCTTCCACCTGTACAACACGCCCGCCGACGTCGACCGGCTCCTGGACGTCCTGTCCGGCTGACTTCCCCGACCCACTGGCGCGGAACTTCCGGGACCCACTGGCGCGGACCGCGCGAGGACGCTAGGAAGGCATCACGAGGTGGTGGTGCCGGTGGAGCCGACGCTCGAACAGCCGTCCATCGATGTGGAGTTGCATCGGCGGCTGGTGTACGGGGACGAGTCCGCGCTGCGTGAGGCGTACGCGGCGTACGGGGGACTCGTCCGGCGGGTGGCCGTCCGGGTCACGCGCAGCCCGGCGGCCGCCGAGGACGTGGCGCAGGAGGTCTTCGCGCAGCTGTGGAGCAGGCCGTACGGCTTCGACGCGCGCCGCGGCTCGCTGCGCACCTGGCTGTCCATGCTCGCCCACCGGCGGGCCGTGGACTGGGTGCGCGGCGAGGCCCGGCACCGCAAGGACCCCCGCGCGGACGACACGGTGCTGCACGGCATCCCCGACCCCCGGCCCGGCCCGGACGAGGCGGTCGTCGACCGCGAGCGCTCCCTGCTGCTGCACACCGCCCTCGCCGAACTGCCGCGCCCCCAGCGGGAGGTGGTCCACCTCGCCTACTTCGCGGGCCGCACCTACCGCCAGGCCGCCGTCGAACTGGGCATACCCGAGGGCACCGCGAAGACCCGGCTCCGCTCGGCCCTGCGCAAGCTCGCGGAGTCCCTCGCGGATCCACCGGACCCGGCACCGGTGAGGGGCGCGTGATGGGGGCGCACGCGACCGCCCGGACCGCAGGGGTCCTGCGTATCGTGGACGGTGCAGGGCGAAAGGGCGGCGCGCGATGACCAACGACCACGACGGCGTACGGGAGCTGCTGGCCGCCTGGGCGGTCGGCGCGCTCCCACCCGGCGACGACCGGACGGTCCCCCTGCACCTGGCCGCGTGCGAGGCGTGCGCGGCGGAGGCCGAGCGACTCCGTGACACCGTACGACTGCTGGACGGCGCGCGGGGTGCCGGTGCCCCGGCGGGTGCGGCCGTGGCCGGGAGCGCGGACGGTGTCCTCGCGTCGGCCCTCCGCGCACGCCGCCCCCGCGCCGCCGCGGTCGCCCCGCACGCCGCCCCGTACGCCGCCGCCGTGGCCGGACTCCAGGCGCTGGTGCCGGAGCTGGACGGCCGCTGGGGCCTGCCGGTCGTCCACGACTGGGACGCGCACGCCACCGTCGCGCACCTCATCGCCGCCGACGAACACCTCGCCGTACGCCTCGGCGTCGACGCCCGCCCGCCCGCCTCGAACATCCCGGCGGGGACCCCCGCGGGGGACGCCTGGGACCGGCGCACCGCCGACGTCATCGCGCACGAGCACACGCGCACGCCCGGCGAGACGGTCGCCACCTGGGCCGCGCAGGCCGCCGAGCTGCTGATCACACCCGAGGCCCGCGACGCCGAACTCGCCGCCCGCCCCGCCACGGTGATGGGCCTGAGACTGCCGGTCGCCGACCACTTCGTGATCCGCGGCTTCGAGGCGTGGATCCACACGGACGACATCGGCCGCGCCCTCGGTCTCCCCGTCCCCCCGCCCGCCGACGAGCACCTGCGCACCCTGGTCCGCCTCGCCGTCCGCATCCTCGGCCCCGCCCTGCACGGCGCGCCCCCCGTCCTCGTCGACATCACCGGCCCGGCCGGCACCCACTGGGTCCTCGGCGACGAGTCCGAACCCCTCACGGCCGAACTGACCCTGGACCCCGTCGACTTCTGCCTCCTGGTCGGCGGCCGCCACACCCCGGACGAGGTACCGAGGATCGTCACCGGCGACGAACGCGCGGCCCGGACCGTACTGGAGAGGGCGGCTTCGCTGGCGTGGCTGTGACGCCGCCTGCGGCGGCCCGCCGCGCTGTGTGCAGGGGCACGGGAAGGGCCGGGCGGTCGCTCGGGGGGTAGCGACCGCCCGGCCCGGTCAGGAGACAGCCCGGTCAGGGTGACGGCGGGGTCAGGGTGACAGCCGGCTCACCGCACCGGCGTGAAGTCCCTCGCCCCGATGAACTCCGGCCGCCGTACCGGCGCCGCGAACGGTTCGACCGCCGCGTTCTCCACGCTGTTGAACACGATGAAGACGTTGCTGCGCGGGAACGGTGTGATGTTGTCGCCGGAGCCGTGCATGCAGTTGCAGTCGAACCAGGTCGCCGAACCGGCCTTGCCGGTGAACAGCTTGATGCCGTACTCGCAGGCCATGGCGGTGAGCGCCTCGTCGGAGGGGGTGCCGGCGTCCTGCATCTGCAGGGACTGCTTGTAGTTGTCCTTCGGGGTGGCCCCCGCGCAGCCGAGGAACGTCCGGTGCGAGCCGGGCATGATCATCAGCCCGCCGTTGGTGTCGAAGTTCTCGGTGAGCGCGATCGACACCGACACGGTCCGCATGTTCGGCAGCCCGTCCTCGGCGTGCCAGGTCTCGAAGTCGGAGTGCCAGTAGAAGCCGGACGCGCCGAAGCCCGGCTTCACGTTGATCCGCGACTGGTGGACGTACACGTCCGAGCCGAGGATCTGCCGGGCCCGCCCGACGACCCGCTCGTCGCGCACGAGCCGGGCGAACAGCTCGCTGATCCGGTGCACCTCGAAGACCGACCGGATCTCCCCCGACTTCGGCTCGACGATCGAGCGCTCGTCGGCACGGATCGCCGGATCGGTGACGAGCCGCTCCAACTCCCGCCGGTAGACGGCGACCTCGTCCCCCGCGATGAGCTCCTCGACGGGCAGGAAGCCGTCCCGCTCGTACGCCTGGAGGTCGGCGAGGGAGACCGGGCCGGGGGTGCCGGGGGCACCCCAGACAACCGGGTCCTGGCGCGGCGCCGACACCTCGGTGGCCCCGCGGCTCGGGTAGAGGTCGGGAACGGTGGTGGCAGTGGGCATGGTCGTGGTCATGGTGATGTCACACCTCCTCGGGTTCGGTGAGCAGGGGGTAGACGCCGTTCTCGTCGTGGTCCTCCCGGCCGGTGACGGGCGGGTTGAAGACGCAGAGGCAGCGGAAGTCCTCCTTGACGCGCAGCGTGTGCCGCTCGTGGCCGTCGAGGAGGTACATGGTCCCGGGTGTGATCGAGTAACTCCGCCCGGTCTCCTGGTCGGTGAGTTCGGCCTCGCCCTCGACGCAGACGACGGCCTCGACGTGGTTCGCGTACCACATCGACGTCTCCGTGCCGGCGTAGAGGACCGTCTCGTGGAGGGAGAAGCCGACCCTCTCCTTGGCGAGGACGATGCGTTTGCTCTCCCAGGTGCCGGACGCGGCCCTGACGTGCCGGTCGGTGCCTTCGATGTCCTTGAACGAACGGACGATCACGGTACTGCGATGCCTCCTAGGTCGGGTGTCACATGGGGCCGGGGGCCGCCGGAACGGGAGTTCAGACGGTTTCCCGTACGGCCCGGGCGAGGACGCGCAGGCCCTCGTCCAGTTCGTCGGGGGTGATGGTGAGGGCGGGCAGCAGCTTGACGACCTCGCTCTCCGGGCCGGACGTCTCGATCAGCAGCCCGAGTTCGAAGGCCCGGTGGGCCACCCGTCCCGCGCGCGCCTTCTCGTGGAACTCGATGCCCCACACCAGCCCGCGCCCCCGGTACTCCTTCACATCGGCGAGGTTCTCCTCGGTGATCGAGATCAGCGCCTGCTCCACCTGCTCACCGCGCGCCCGGGTCTGCTTCTCCATGGCGGACCCGTCCGCCCAGTACGTCTCCAGGGCGGCGGTCGCGGTGACGAAGGCCGGGTTGTTGCCGCGGAAGGTGCCGTTGTGCTCGCCGGGCTCCCAGATGTCCAGCTCCGGCTTGAACAGGCACAGCGACATCGGCAGCCCGTACCCGCTGATGGACTTGGAGACGGTCACGATGTCGGGGGTGATGCCCGCCTCCTCGAACGAGAAGAAGGCCCCCGTACGCCCGCAGCCCATCTGGATGTCGTCGACGATCAGCAGCATGTCCTGCCGCTCGCACAGCTCGGCGAGCGCGCGCAGCCACTCCGGGCGGGCGGCGTTGATGCCGCCCTCGCCCTGCACGGTCTCCACGATCACGGCGGCGGGCTTGTTGAGCCCGGAGCCCTGGTCCTCCAGCAGCCGCTCGAACCAGAGGAAGTCCGGGACCTTGCCCTCGAAGTAGTTGTCGAACGGCATCGGGGTCCCGTGCACCAGCGGGATGCCGGCCCCGGCCCGCTTGAAGGCGTTCCCGGTCACGGCCAGAGACCCGAGCGACATCCCGTGGAAGGCGTTGGTGAACGACACGATGGCCTCGCGCCCCTTCACCTTCCGCGCCAGCTTCAGCGCGGACTCCACGGCGTTGGTGCCCGTCGGCCCGGGGAACATGACCTTGTACGGGAGGTCGCGCGGCCGCAGCACCAGGTTCTGGAAGGACTCCAGGAAGGCCCGCTTCGCCGTCGTCGACATGTCGAGCCCGTGCGTGACGCCGTCCCGCTCCAGATAGTCGATCAGGGCACGTTTGAGTACGGGGTTGTTGTGGCCGTAGTTGAGTGACCCGGCGCCCGCGAAGAAGTCCAGGTACGCGTGGCCGTCCTCGTCGTACATCCGGCTGCCCTGCGCGCGGTCGAAGACGGTGGGCCAGGCGCGGCAGTAGCTGCGCACCTCGGACTCCAGGGTCTCGAAGACGCTGAGGTCGGGCTGGGTGATGGTCACGTCGAATCGCTCCTCGATGCGTGGGGGGAGGGGGAGTCGTTCTCTGGGCGGGCCGGTGCCGGGGTCCCTCAGAGGGACAGCGGGCCGATGCGGTGGAGCACCTCGGGCTGGTGCGAGCCGTCGGGGAAGTCCCCGGCCTCGAACAGGACCGTGCGCTCGATGCCGGCGTCGTGCCGTTCCGCATAGGCGGCGAACAGGCGCTCGGACGCGGTGTTGCCCGGGGTGATGGTCGTCTCGACGGTGGTCAGGGGGTGCCGTCGCGCGACCCGCGCGGTGAGCCCGTCCAGCAGAGCGCCCGCGAGGCCGCGCCCCTGGTGCGCCTCGTCGACGGCCACCTGCCACACGAGCAGGGTGTCCGGCCGCTCCGGCCGCACGTACCCGGTCACGAACCCGACGGGTTCCCCCGTCTCGTCCCGCGCCACCACCGAGGTGTCCGCGAAGTCCCGGCACCACAGCAGATAGCTGTACGAGGAGTTCAGGTCCAGGGCTCCGGAGTTCCCGGCGATGCGCCACAGCGCCGCGCCGTCCGCCACGTCCGGGCGGTCGATCCGAATCCCTTCCGCGATTTCCGTCCGTGCTTTTGGCTGTGATTTCAAGGGTGGGGTGTGCAGGTCTGCTTGTGCGGCAGTCATGCGGCTTGAATTTACCCAGGGGAATTTCGAATTGCATCGCCGCGTGGGGTTACGTGTGGAGCGCCCGTGTGTTATCACGCGGGCGTGAGTGAGTGCGTGAAAGGGGGGTTGTTTCGACGGTATTGGTCCGGAAATTACCACACAAAAAGGGCGTGCTGTGGAGTCGGTCACACATGCGTAACCCTCACGAGATCTGCTCGAATTGCATCCCGTGGTGTTCGCGAAACCTTTGCGTTTAGATGGAGGGAGAGCGGGCAGGAGAATACGGGGTCCTGCCCTGATAATCCCATTCGAATTTCCGCCCCGAAAAGCGGCCCCGAAATTCGAATGGGAGCAGGGGGATCGGGGAGCGGTCCGGCTACCCCCAGGCCTCCGCCGCCGCCCGGCGAGCCCCCTGCGGATCCACCGTCACGCCGAACCCGGCGAGCGCCGCGCCCAGCCCCGCGAGGCTGGAGTGCACGGCGCCCGGGGTCGCGTCGGGGCCGTAGTGGTTCACGCGGACCATCTCCGAGGCGAGGGCGCCGCCGCCCGCGATCAGTGGCAGGGCGGGGTCCATGGCGAGGGCCTTGGCGACCAGTTCGCAGGCGTCGACGCCGGCGGGCACCCGCAGGGTGGTGGCGACCGGTGCCGCGTCGGCCGCCTCGTGGACGTACGGCTCCAGGCCGCCGCCCAGGGCGAGCGCGCCCGCACGGGTCGCCGCGGCGGCCGAGGCGTGCCGGGACATCACCGCGTCCAGGCCGACCGCCTCGATCCGCTCCAGGCAGGCCTCCAGGCCGAGCATCTCCAACTGCGCGGGTGCGTGCGGGAGCGCGCGCCGGCCGCCGTCGATCCAGCGCTCCTTCCAGTCCAGGAGCGAGAGGTACGAGCGGCGCGGGGCCCGCGGGTTGGCCGCCATCCGCGCCCACGCCCGCTCGCTCACGGAGATCGCCGAGACCCCGGCCGGTCCGCCCATCGCCTTCTGCGCCCCGATGACGCACAGGTCGACACCCCAGGCGTCGGGCAGCACCGGCTCGGCGCCGACGGAGGCGACCGCGTCCAGGTAGAACAGGGCGCCGTGCTCGCGGACGACCTCGCCGATCTCCGCCACGGGGTTCGTGTTGCCGGTGGCCGCCTCCGCGTGCACCAGGGACACGAAGTCGATGGCCGGATGCGCGGCGAACGCCTCCCGGATCCGCGCGGCCGTGACCGCCGTGTGGAAGGGGACGGGCAGGTCGATCACGGTCGCGCCGCAGTCCCGCAGCCAGTTCCCGAAGGTCTGCCCGTACGGGCCGGTGATCACGTTCAGCGCGGTCGTACCGGGCCCGGCGGCCCCGCGGATCGCCCCCTCCAGCGGCAGCAGCGCCTCGCCCTGTGTGATCACGACGTCCTGCCCGGTGGAGAGCAGCCCGGCCACCCGGTCCTCGATCGACGCGAAGTGCGCGGCGCTCAACGGGGCGAGGTCCAGAAACGGGTGCGTCACGGGGTGCTCTCTTCACTCACGGGGTAGATGGTGTCGAGGGTACCGACGGTCTCCGAACGCCCTCATCGATGGCTACCGACCGCTACCGATGGCTTCTGAGGCCAAACGGCCCAGCGACCATCGGATTGGTTTGGGCAAGTCAAGCATCTCCTTATAATCGGATGTCACAGTTCCCCCACAGGAGGTCTCCCCGTGAACTCGGTCCTCGGACGCCGGTCCCGCATCCTGGCCGCCACCAGCGCGACGGCCGGGCTGCTGCTCGTGGCCGGTTGTTCCTCGGACGACGGCGGAAACGGCGCCGCGAAGACCGCCGCCGGTGGGGTCGAGCTCGCCAAGGCCGGTCAGCTCACCACGTGCACCCACCTCCCGTACCCGCCGTTCCAGTCGGAGATCGACGGCGAGGTGCAGGGTTTCGACGTGTCGCTGATCGACCTCGTGGCCAAGGACCTGGGCGTGAAGCAGGTGATCGTGGACACGCCGTTCGAGAACTTCAAGACGGGCGCGTTCCTGAACTCCGGCGAGTGCGACGTCGCCGCGGCCGGCATGACGATCACCGACGAGCGCAAGAAGAACGTCGACTTCTCCGACCCGTACTTCGACGCCACACAGGCCGTCCTCGCCGCCAAGAAGGCCGGCGTCGGCTCCTTCGCGGACCTCAAGGGCAAGAAGGTCGGCACCCAGGCGCAGACCACCGGTGAGGACTACGCGACGAGCCAGGGCCTCGACCCGGTCTCCTTCGAGTCCTCCGACGCCGTCCTCAACGGCCTGCGCACCGGCCAGGTCGACGCCGTCGTCATCGACTACCCGGTCGTCCAGGGCTGGCTGAAGGACAAGGCGACCGCCGACGCCTTCGAGGTCGCCGAGCAGGTCAACACCGGTGAGCAGTACGGCTTCTCGGTCAAGAAGGGCAACACCGAGCTTCTCGCCGCCATCGACAAGGCGCTCGCCGAGGCCAAGTCCGACGGGACGTACAAGAAGCTGTACGAGCAGTGGATCGGCCCGTACGACGAGAGCGCCGCCTCCGCCTCCCCGTCCGCCTCATGAGCGACCAGGACGCACCACGCGGACCCCGGCGGGACACCCCGCTCCCGCCGAAGCAGGACATACCGCTGGGCACACCGCTCCAGCCGAAGAAGAAGGGCCTGACCCGCAGCCAGAAGCGCACCCTCTCCCAGGGCGCGCAGTACGCGGTGTTCGTCGCGGCCGTGATCGCCTTCGCGGTCTCGGCCGACTGGGCCCGGCTCAAGAACCAGTTCGCGCAGGTGGACATCGCCGAGCAGATGTTCCCGGACGTCATCACGATGGCGCTGAAGAACACCGTGCTCTACACCCTGTCCGGCTTCGCCGTCGGCCTGGTGCTCGGCATGGTCATGGCGCTGATGCGACTGTCGTCGGTGGGCCCGTACCGCTGGTTCGCCGGCGTCTACATCG
Organism: Streptomyces adelaidensis; assembly: GCF_016598475.1. Taxonomy (GTDB): domain Bacteria; phylum Actinomycetota; class Actinomycetes; order Streptomycetales; family Streptomycetaceae; genus Streptomyces; species Streptomyces adelaidensis. The sequence goes on along the minus strand of NZ_JAEMUX010000006.1, from coordinate 93,720 downwards.
AGATCTTCCGCGGCCTGCCCGCCCTGCTGATCTTCATCTTCATCGGCGTGGCCGTCCCGCTCGCCTTCCCCGGCACGCAGATCCCCGGCGGCACCTACGGCAAGGTGGCCCTCGCGCTCGGGCTGGTGGCCGCCGCGTACATGGCGGAGACGATCCGGGCGGGCATCCAGGCCGTCCCCAGGGGGCAGCTGGAGGCGGCCCGTTCACTGGGGTTCTCGCCCGCCCGCGCCATGATCTCGATCATCATCCCGCAGGCGTTCAGGATCATCCTCCCGCCGCTCACCAACGAGTTGGTCCTGCTCTTCAAGGACTCCTCACTCGTCCTGTTCCTCGGCGTCACGCTGGAGGAGCGCGAACTGTCCAAGTACGGCCGCGACCTGGCCAGCACGACCGCCAACTCCACGCCGATCCTGGTCGCAGGACTGTGCTACCTGCTGGTGACCATCCCGCTCGGCTTCGTCGTGCGGCGCATGGAGGCGAAGGCCCAGGAGGCCGTGAAGTGAGCGAGAAGTCTCTCGGAGCCCTGGCCCGTGCGGAGATCGAAGTACGCGGCCTGCACAAGTCGTTCGGCGACAACGAGGTCCTGCGCGGTATCGACCTGGAGATCGGGCAGGGCGAGGTCGTCTGTGTCATCGGCCCGTCGGGCTCCGGCAAGTCGACCCTGCTGCGCTGTGTGAACCTCCTGGAGGAGCCGAGCAAGGGGCAGGTCTTCGTCGGCGGCACCGAGCTCACCGACCCGGACGTCGACATCGACGCCGTACGCCGCCGTATCGGCATGGTCTTCCAGCAGTTCAACCTCTTCCCGCACCTCACGGTGACCGAGAACCTCACCCTGCCGCAGCGCCGGGTGCTGAGGCGGGACAAGGCGCGGGCCGCGCGGGTGGCCGCCGAGAACCTGGAGCGGGTCGGTCTCTCGGAGAAGGCCGCCGCCTACCCCTCCTCCCTCTCCGGCGGCCAGCAACAGCGCGTCGCCATCGCCCGCGCCCTCGCCATGGGCCCCGAGGTCATGCTCTTCGACGAGCCGACCTCCGCCCTCGACCCGGAACTGGTGGGCGACGTCCTCGCGGTCATGCGCCGGCTCGCGAACGAGGGCATGACGATGATGGTGGTGACCCACGAGATGACCTTCGCCCGCGAGGTCGCCGACCGTGTCGTCTTCATGGACGGCGGCGTCATCGTCGAGGACGGCACCCCGGCCCAGGTCATCGGCAGTCCGCGGCACGAACGCACCCGCCACTTCCTGTCACGCCTGCTGGACCCGGCGATGGCGGAGGTGGAGGAGGGGACGCCGGACCAGGTGGGCAAGGCCGAACAGCCGGGTGACTAGGGTGCGGTCCATGAGCGATGAGCCGGTGCTGCATGTGAAGGGCCGAGTCCTGGTCGGCCCCGAGGACGTCCGTGACGAGCTGTGGGTGATCGACGGGCGGGTGTCGTACGACCGCCCGGCCGGCGCCCAGGACATCCGCACGGTGGAGGGCTGGGCCCTGCCCGGTCTGGTCGACGCCCACTGCCACGTGGGCCTCGGTGCCCACGGCCCGGTCGACCAGGACGTCGCGGAGAAGCAGGCGCTGACCGACCGCGAGGCCGGCACCCTCCTCATCCGGGACGCGGGCTCCCCCTCCGACACCCGCTGGATCGACGACCGCGACGACCTCCCGAAGATCATCCGGGCCGGCCGCCACATCGCCCGCACCCGCCGCTACATCCGGAACTTCGCCCACGAGATCGAACCGGACGAACTGGTCGCGTACGTCGCCCAGGAGGCCCGGCGCGGCGACGGCTGGGTCAAGCTGGTCGGCGACTGGATCGACCGCGACCTCGGCGACCTGTCCGCCTGCTGGCCCCGCGAGGCCGTCGAGGCGGCGATCGCGGAGGCCCATCTGCTGGGCGCGAGGGTGACGGCGCACTGCTTCGCCGAGGACTCGCTGCGCGACCTGGTGGAGGCGGGCATCGACTGCGTCGAGCACGCGACGGGCCTCACGGCCGACCTGATCCCCCTCTTCGCCGCCCGGGGTGTCGCCATCGTCCCCACCCTCGTCAACATCGCCACCTTCCCGTCCATGGCCGCCGGCGGCGAGAGCAGGTTCCCCCGCTGGTCCGCCCATATGCGCCGCCTCCACGAACGCCGCTACGACACCGTCCGCGACGCCTACGACGCCGGCATCCCGGTCTACGTCGGCACCGACGCCGGCGGCTCCCTCGCCCACGGCCTGGTCGCCGCCGAGGTCGCGGAACTGGTCACCGCCGGCATCCCACCCGTAGAGGCCCTCGCGGCGACCACCTGGAGCGCCCGCGCGTGGCTGGGCCGCCCCGGCCTGGAGGAGGGGGCGGCCGCGGACCTGGTCGTGTACGAACGGGACCCCCGCACGGATGTGCGTGTGCTGGGGGCTCCGCTGCGAGTGGTACTGAACGGGCGGGTCGTGGGGTGACAACCGCACGGCCTGCCGGCCAAGCGGCTTTGGTGAAGTCCGCTGCTGATCCTTGGAACGGCGAGTTCGGCGCGTTCATCGGTGGTCAGCCGGTCATCGCGCTCGCCGGCGTCCGCCTCGGCCTGACGGATCCAGCCGCGCAGGGCCTCCGGATGCACGCCGAGATCGACAGCAAGCTTCTTGATCTGCGGCTTCGGGTCGGAGGTGCGATACATCCGCACCGCACGCTCACGCAACTCCAACGAGTACTTTCTGGGGGCAGCCATGGTCGATGTTCCTCTCATGAGAACCATCTGACCCTCTGTCAACACACTCCGCATCTCGGGGGAACCTCAGATGCCGGTGTGGAGGGGCAGGGGGCCGAGTGCGGGTTCGGCTTCGTCGTGGTGTGGGGTCGCGGTCGCGGGAGGGGGTCCCTCGTCGGCCGGCCCCCGGGGAACCCTGGCACGGCGAAGCTGCCCGACCGACGAGGGACCCTCTCCCGCTCAGGCCCGATCCTGTCGGAGCCCGGCCCGCCACGTGGTGGGGTAGCCCTGTGGGCGGGTGTCTGCCGGATCGCCCCCGATTGATGTGCCGGCCGGGCGTACCGTGGAGCGGGAGGTGGTGACTTGATGACTACGGAGCTGGCCGACAACGTCCGCAGGTACCGGCGTCGCGCGGGTATGAGCCAGGAGGAACTGGCCCACGCCGCAGGCGTATCCCCGGGCACGGTACGCAAGGCCGAGCAGGGCGGCACTCTCCGCATGGAGACCCTGCACACTCTCGCCCGAGCCCTGGGGGTGACCACGGCCGCCTTGATGGCGTCCGATGCCCCGGAGCCCGTCGGGCGGACCGAGGAGCCGAACCGCGTCAACCTGATCCAGCTCCGCGCCGCCCTCACCCCAGCCGTCGGGCTCGTGGACGAGGACACCGAGGCCGTGGCCGAGGAACCGAACCTGCGCATCTTCCGGCGGACGCTGCAAGACGCACGGGTGTTGTACTTCTCCGACAGTTACAAGAGTGTCGCGGCTCAACTGCCGGGCCTGCTGCGTGATGCCGCACAAGCCGTCGCCTACTACGACAGCGGGGATGAGCACCGGCAGGCCCTGTTGGCCCGCGCAGAGGCGCTGCGTCTGGCCGGCACCTACCTCACCCAGGTACGGCAGTACGACATTGCGTATGCCGCTCTGCGTGGCGCCATCATGGACGCCCGTCAGGCCGGAGACATGCTTGCGGCGGGCTCCGGCGTCGGCGCCATGTGCTGGCTGCTGGTGAGGCAGGGGAGGTTGGACGAGGCGGAACAGGCCGCTGCCCGGAGCATGGACGCGGTGGAGCCGAAGATCACGGGGGCCGAGCCGGATCACTACGCGGTCTGGGGTGGCCTGGCGATGGAGGCCGCTGCCGCAGCCGCGAGGAACAACCGTCCCGACGAGGCGAAGGAGTATCGTCAGGCCGCCCGGGTCGCGGCAACCGCTGTTGGGACGGCGCATCGCAACATCTCCCGGCACTGGTCCGTCTTCGGGCCGGTCACCGTCGCGGTCAAGGCACTTGAAGACTCCATGGTCATCGGCGACGCCCGCGCGGTGGTACGCAAGGCGGGCGAGCAGGAGGAGTTGTCGCCCAAGGCATGGAAGCGCTTGGGCCGGCCTAGCCCCAACGACGGGAACCGCTTCACCCTCGAAGTGGCGCGCGCACACACCCGGACCGGCGACCTGTCCGCCGCCATGGACGAGTTGACCCGGGCCCGGGAAGCCGCCCCGCAGTGGCTGCGGCACCAGAACGGGGCCGCCGAGACCATGCAGGAGATCCTGCGCAAGCGCAAGCGCACCCTCACGACGGAGATGCGCGAAATGGCCGACTACCTGAGCGTTGCCGGGTAGCTGCCACGCAGCGTGGCAGTTCGTGAACCAAGAGTCGCGAACTGCCATGGCTCCTGCCTGGGGTGACGGTCAGTCAGTGCCTACGGTCGGTGTGTCCACCGTCAGTGACCCAGGCCGGGGGTGCCCAGTGAGCCAGCCCAGGAGCGATGCCGACCGCATGCGCCGCAGAGAGCTGTACGACGCCCGTCGGGTGGGGGAGGTCCCCGCTTGCTGCCGGGGACCAGCCCGGAGGGGAAGCCCTGCTACCTGAGCACCGATGGCCGGGGCTACCTCTCCACCCTCGCCGACAGCATCGAGACGGTACAGCTCGGCATGGGCCAGGAACTGTTGGAGTACGCCCGCGACGCCACGGCACCCGGAATGAAAACCCTGTCGGCGACCGAATACCGCTGGCTGGCCCGCCGGTTGGCAGAAGCTCTGAGGGACGCGCTCAGGATCGCGGATTCACGCGGACAGCGCATCCCGGATCAGGAAGAGGCGACCGAAGATGCCTGACTCTCCGAACGCCGGCGCACCAGTACGCAATGCCTCTCGGGGGCGCTACCGCTTCCGTGAGTATCACGTGACCACCGTCCCAGACCCCCTGGCGCTGCCGACCATCGAGGCGGTCTGCGTCACCGGCGAAGAGCGCAACTGCGGTGCCACGTCAGGCACGCTGCATACCCCGGACGAGCTGACCCGCTGGATCGCCGGACACAGTGCCCAGAGCGGCCACGAACTGTACGAGCAGACCGTCCGCGCCCTCGTCCGCGCCGAGCCCGGCGCATGGCAGTAGGGTCCCCTTGCGCCGACACCAGGCCAGCGGCAACGCGACCGTGCGGCCCGACCCACTGACGGCAGTAGCGACGGCAACACCAGCAGATCGACCTGACCACCCTCTACTACAACGGCACGGTCGGCTCCATGCAGGACGGCTTCGGCGCCTACCTCCCCAAGTACCGCGAGAGCAAAGGCAAGCTGACCCCGGCCGCCGCCCTCCCGTACAGCGTCGGCGGAGAGCCCGGCGGGATCGTCGGCGCCCGCCGCTCCTTCGGCCACACCGTCCTGAAGAAGGCGAAGAAGGAACGGATCGAACTGCTGCTGCGCGTCCTCGGCCACCTCGCCGCGCCCTTCGGCAGCGAGGAGTGGGAACTCGTCCACTACGGCGTCGAGGGCACCCACTTCACCCGCGGCCAGGACAGCTCCCCGCAGGCCACCAAGCTCGGCGAGGTCGAGAACAACACCAACCTGCCGCTGAAGTACCTCGCCGAGGGCCCCCAGGTGCTGTTCGTGCCCGGTATGCCGGACGCCGTACGGGGCCCTGCACACCTGGCAGCGGAGAACCGTGCCGCACGCCATCCGCAACGCCTCCTTCGGCCTCCAGTCCGCCACGAAGAACTCCCAGGGCACCACCCTCAAGGCCCTCCTCGACGACACGGTCACCGGCATCGTCGCCGGCCGCCTCCCCCTCTCCGAGTGGGACGCCACCGTAAAGAAGTGGCGGCAGCGTGGCGGCGACAGAATGGCCGAGGAGTTCGCGAAGGACTACGCGGCCAACACGTGACGTACGTGGAGCGCCGTCGGCGGAACAGGAGTCGCGGGGGATGAGGAACGACATGACGGGCAAGGGACGGGTCACGATCCGCGAGGTCGCCGAGCGGGCGGGCGTGTCGATGGCGACCGCGTCCCGCGCCCTCAGCGGCAACCATCCGGTGCCGACGGCGACCCGGGCCCGCGTCCTGCGCGCCGCCCGCGACCTCGACTACGTCGCCAACGCGCACGCCCGCGCCCTGGTCGGCGGGGGCCGCAAGATGGCCGCGGTCGTCGTCCGCCAGGTCACCAGCCCCTTCTACGCCCAGGTCGCCGAGGGCGTGGAGGCGGAGGCCGCCGACCGGGGATGGCTGTGCGTGGTCGGCGCCACGGGCGGGGATCCGCAGCGCGAGATGGAGTTCGTGCAGTTGATGCGGGAGGAGGGGGCGCGGTTGGTGATCCTGGTCGGCGGGGTCGTCGAGGACGACGCGTACCGCTCCCGCGTGGCCCACTACGCGCAGGCCCTCGACGCGGCCGGGGCCCGGCTGGTGCTGTGCGGGCGGCCCGCTCCGGGGCCCGAAGTCCCGGCGCTCGTCGTGGAGTTCGACAACGAGGCGGGGGCCCGGGCGATCACCGGGCATCTGCTGTCCGCCGGGCATCGGCGGATCGTCTTCCTCGGGGGACTGCCGGGGAACACGGCGCTCGACGCCCGGGTCGCGGGGTACCGGGCGGCGCTGGCCGAGCATGGGGTGCCTCCGGAGGCCGCGCGGGTGGTCGACTGCGGGCTGGGGCGTCCTGCGGGGTTGCGGGCGATGACCGAACTCCTCAAGGAGACGCGGGAGTTCACGGCGGTGTTCGCCGGGGACGACATGGTGGCGGCGGGGGTGCTGCGGGCTGTCGCCGACGCGGGGTTGCGTGTCCCCGAGGACATTTCCGTCGTCGGCTACAACGACATTCCGCTGGCCGAGGACTTCGATCCGCCGCTCACCACGGTGCGGACTCCTGCGGAGGAGTTGGGGCGGGCCGCTGTTCGGATCGCGCTGCGCGATCCCGAACACGCGGCCGGTACACGTCACTTGCTGGGGACGCACATCGTTGTGCGGCGGAGTGTGGCTTCGCCCAATGGGGTGCCGGACAGGTCGGTGGGCGGCCGCGGGTGAGTCGTGGCTTGTCGCGCAGTTCCCCGCGCCCCTGAAGGGGCGCCCTGGTCAGGCCCTGATGACAAAGTGCGCCAACTGACGGATGGAGGACTCAACCCCGTATGACCGCGCCGCATGTGTCGCTGCCGGACGATCCGACGCATCCCCTTCCGGCCCCCGACCACACTCTCTCCCCGGTCACCGGCTGGACCCGCGCCCACTGGGAGGCCGTCGCCGACCGGCTTCTCGACGGGCTGGTGCCGTACGCCACCCCGGGCCTCGCCCAGTACCGGCTGCCCGGACCGCCCAGTCACTCCGGCCCCTGGTCGGACGGTCTCGAAGGGTACGCGCGCTCGTTCCTTCTCGCCGCCTTCCGTATCGCCGGTTCGCGGGGCCGGGTGAGCCCCGCCCTCATCGAGCGGTACGCCGCCGGGCTCGCCGCCGGTACCGATCCGCATCATCCGGAGCACTGGCCGCCCATCACCGACCGGGCGCAGCCCATGGTGGAGGCCGCGTCCGTGGCCATCGCGCTGCACGAGTCCCGGGCATGGCTGTGGAATCACCTCTGCGACCGGGTACGCCAACGGGTCGTCGACTGGCTCGGCGGGTTCGTCGGCGCGGATGTCAACGACTCCAACTGGCGGCTCTTCCAGGTGATCACCGAAGAGTTCCTGGCCTCCGTCGGCGCCCCGCACAGCCGCGCCGAGATCGAGGCCGGGCTCGCGCGGCTGGACGACTGGTACCGGGGCGGCGGCTGGTACACCGACGGTGACGGCCGGAAGTTCGACTACTACAACGGCTGGGCGCTGCACCTGTATCCGGTGCTGTGGGCGCGGATCGCGGGACCGGGGGCGGACCAGGAACTGGTGGCCCGGCATCGCGGGCGGCTGCGTGAATTCCTCGGGGTCCACCAGCACTTCTTCGGTTCCGACGGCGCACCGGTGCATCAGGGCCGCTCGCTCACCTACCGCTTCGCGACCACCGCCCCGCTGTGGGCGGGTGCCCTCGCCGACGCCACACCCCTGCCGCCGGGCCGCACCCGCCGGCTCGCCTCCGGCGCCCTGAAGCACTTCGCGGACCGGGGCGTGCCCGACGAGCGGGGCCTGCTCACACTGGGCTGGTACCGGCCCTACCTCCCCGTCACCCAGCGCTACTCGGGCCCCGCCTCCCCGTACTGGGCGAGCAAGGCCTTCCTCGGGCTGCTCCTGCCCGAGGACCACCCCGTGTGGACGACGCCGGAGGAGCCCGCGCCCGTCGACACGGCCGACACCACCCTGGCCCTGCCCGGCCCCGGCTGGCTGCTGCACTCCACCGCCGCCGACGGGCTCGTACGGCTCGTCAACCACGGCAGCGACCGGTTGCCGCCGCCGCCCGCCACCGCCGACGACAGCCCGCACTACGCCCGGTTCGCGTACTCCAGTGCCACGGCACCTCAGACGCCGGGCCCCGACAACCACCTCGCCCTGCTCGCCCTCGACGGCACGCCCTCCCCGCGTGGCCGCATCCATCCCCTGGGTGCCGAGGGCCGCCGCGCCGCCTCCCGCCACGGCGGCCCCGGGCGCGGCATCGAGACGGTCAGCGTGGTGCACGGCCCGTGGGAGGTCAGGGTGCACCGCGTCGACGCCCCGCCCGGCACTCCCGTACGGGAAGGCGGCTGGGCCGTGGCCGACGATGCCGGGCCGCCCGAGGGCGCGTCGGGCCCGGGCTGGGCGCTGGCCCGCCGTGCGGACGGCCTGACCAGCGCGATCGTCGGCCTGTACGGCTGGGGCGACACCGAGGGCACCGTCGCGCACGCCACCGGCGCCGACGCCGTGGGACACCACTCGGCGACCCCCTGCCTCGAACAGGCCACCGCGGCACGCCTGTTGGTCACCCTCGTCATGCTCAGCGGCGACCCGCACGCCTCGCACACAGGGCGTACGGGCGCCGGCGCGACGGTCGGCGCCGACGGAAACGTGGACATCCACTTCCCGGACGGCACCCGGGACCAGGTGCGGTGGGACGAGCTGCCGTACACGTCGGAGGGGCCGACGCTCCCTTAGGGGCAGTGGCCCAAGGAACAATTTCGGGGAACCCGCGAACTCCCTAACTTGGTTGTGCACCGCACGTCCGTCCCAACCGTCCGTGCCATCACAGGGAGACATCCGTGCTCAACCGTTCCCCCCTCTTCCGCAGACTGTCGAACCTGGCGGTCGCGGGGGCCGCCATGCTCGCCGTTCTCGCTCCGGCGGGTGCCGCGTCCGCCAGCAGCAACGCCGCCGTGGCCAAGAAGACCCAGGCCGCGGTCGCGGAGCAGGACACCACGGCCACCGCCGCCGTGAAGCTCCGCAAGCTCTACGACGTCAGCTTCTACGTGAAGCCGAACAACGCCAGGTTCATCGGGAAGCCCTGGAAGCCCAGCGAGGCGATCAGAGAGCTGAAGAAGTGCTTCAACTGCACGTTCCCTGTCAAGGGCGCGCCGAAGAAGTACCCCGCGGAGAACCAGCGGATCAACCTGAAGGCCTGCGCGACCTTCTTCGTCTGCAAGAACGCCCCCGTGCGCTACCACAAGGGCAAGGACAAGTACGGCTGGTACTTCACCGCGGAGAAGGGCCACTTCGACGGCGCGGGCTCCAAGGTCTACTTCAACTTCATCAACGAGAAGAAGACCGGCTACCTGAAGATCCACGTCTGGGCCTACGTCGCGAAGCCGACCGTCAACGACAGCCTCAACAAGCGGTTCGCCACGAGCAAGTGGCAGGAGTTCGCGCACAAGATGGGCGTGAAGATCAACTGCAACCACGACCCGCGTTGCTGAAGCCCGGCAGCCGTAGCACCTGAATCATCCGACCCGCGTGGTCTCACCGGCGGACCGCTGAGCCCTCTCCGCTCAGCGGTCCGCCAGTGTCATGGCCTGGTCCAGCGCCTGGAGGAAACCGTTGACCGTCGTCCGGTCACGGACCGCCAGGCGCAGCCATTCCTCGTCCAGGCCCGGGAAGGTGTCGCCGCGCCGGACGGCGAAGCCGAGGCTGCGCAGATGCCGGCGTACGGCCGTCGCGCGGGGGAGCCGGACCAGTACGAAGGGGCCCTCGGCGGGCTCGGCCACGACGAGGCCGTCGGGGGCGAACTCCTGGAGCCCGGCGACCAGATGGGCGCGATCGGCGGCGACGAGGTCGGCCGCGCCGGCCGCCTCCGCCAGGGCCCGCGGCGACATACACGCCTCGGCCGCCGCGAGGGCGGGCGTGGACACCGGCCACAGAGGCTGCGCCCGCTCCAGCTCGGCGATCGTCCCGGGGGCGGCGAGAACGTAGCCGATCCGCAGACCGGCCAGCCCCCATGTCTTGGTGAGGCTGCGCAGCACGACGAGGCCGGGCACGTCCGTCCGCCCGGCCAGCGCCTCGCGCTCACCCGGCACCGCGTCCATGAACGCCTCGTCGACCACCAACGTCCGCCCCGGCCGGGCCAGTTCGGCGATCGACGCCGCCGGGTGCAGCACCGACGTCGGGTTGGTCGGGTTGCCGATGACGACCAGGTCGGCGTCCTCGGGCACGGCCGCCGGGTCCAGCCGGAAACCGTCCGACTCCCGCAGCAGGACCCGGTCCACGGTGTGCCCGGCGTCCCGCAGCGCGGCCTCCGGTTCCGTGAACTGCGGGTGCACGACGACGGACTGACGGACTTTCAGGGCGCGCGCGAGCAGCACGAAGGCCTCGGCGGCGCCCGCCGTGAGCAGCACCCGTTCGACCGGCAGACCGTGCCGGTCGGCCACCGCCGCCCGGGCGGCCCGCCCGTCGGGGTAGGCGGCCAGCCCGGTCAGCGACTCGGCGATCCGCTCCCGCAGCCAGGCGGGAGGCGTGTCCGCGCGGACGTTCACGGCGAGATCGATCAGCCTCGCCCCGTCGTCCCGCACCTCGGCGTCGCCGTGATGCCGCAGGTCGTGACCGCCCGCGGTGCCCGGTCCGGTGCTCTCCGGGCCGGCGGTCCCTGGTCCAGTGGTCCCTGGTTCAGTGTGCATGGGAGGGCGTGTGCTCCCCGTGGTGATGGTGGTGCCCGTGGCCGTGGTGGTGCCCGTCGTCGTCCGGGTGGAAGTGCGGCTGCTGCGGCAGCCCCACCTTGTCCTCGAAGCCGGGCAGGGCGATGCGGTAGACACAGGAGTCGCAGTTCATCCGCAGATCCCCCTCCAGCGCTTCCCGGTACCGCTCCATGACCAGATCGAGCAACTCCGGTTCAGGTCCGATGACATCGGCCGACCGTACCTCGATCTCCGGATGCGCGGCGGCCCAGCCCTCGGTCTGCTGCCGCACCCGGTCCGGCAGGATGCCGGTGAACAGGAAGTACGGCAGCACGACGATCCGCTTCGCGCCCAGCTTCACGCACCGGTCGAGGCCGCTCGGCACGTCCGGCGCCGCCAGCGACACGAACGCCGTCTCCACGCCCGCGTACCCGCGCCCCTCCCACAGCAGCCGGGCCGCCTTGTGCACCTCGGCGTTGGCGTCGGGATCGGTGGACCCCCGCCCGACGAGCAGCACGGTCACCTCGGCCCGGTCGTCCGGCCTGCGCCCGCCGCCCTCCTCCAGCGCCTCGTCCAGCCGCCGCTCCAGGACGGCGAGCAGCGCGGGGTGCGGGCCCAGCGGACGGCCGTAGGTGTACGAGATCCCCGCGTGCCGCTCCTTCTCGCGGGCCAGCGCCGCCGGGATGTCCCCCTTGGCGTGCCCGGCGGACACCAGCATCAGCGGGACGGCCGCGAACCGCCGCACCCCCCGCTCCACCAGCTCGGCCACGGCCTCGCCCAGCGGCGGCGGGGACAGCTCGATGAAGCCGCCCGCGACGGGCAGTTCGGGGTGGCGGCGCCCCAGCTCCCGCACGAAGTCGCGGAACGCCTCGGCGCCGGCGTCGTCCCGGGTGCCATGTCCGGCGATGAGCAGGGCGGGCGGCGGGGTGGTCACGATTTCTCCTCGGAGTATGAATCGGAGTCTGAAACAGGGTGGTAGAGCAGGGCGTTGAGCGCGGCGGCGGCCACCGCGGACCCGCCCTTCTCGGACACGTTGCTGACAGCGGGCAGCCCGCTCTCGCGCAACGCGGCCTTGGACTCGGCCGCGCCGACGAAACCGACGGGCAGACCGATGACGAGCGCCGGCGCGGCGTCCAGCGTGAGCAGCTCTTCGAGCGCGGTCGGCGCACAGCCGATCACCCACAACGCCCCCGGCCCGACCTGCTCGTACGCCAGCCGGATCGCATGCGCGGAACGGGTCAGCCCCGGCCCGGACACGGCGTCCTTCAGCCGGCAGACGGTCTCGCGGCGGGTGATGCCCGCCGCCACCATCTCCACGTCGACGACGACCGGCGCCCCGGCGTGCAGCACGGCGTGCGCCTTCGCCAGCGCGCCCTCGTCCGTGACGAGGTCGTCCGCGTACTCCAGATCGGCGGCGGAGTGGATGACCCGTTCCACGACCGCCCTGGTCAGCGGCGCGAAGTGCGAGGTGTCGAGGCGGGCGCGCAGCCGCCGGAAGGACTCCTGCTCGATGGGGTGGACCACACGGTTCACCGGGCGCCCTCGTGTCCCGCGGCGGAGCCGCTCGTCGCTGCGGCCTCCTGCCAGCGGTAGCCCCGCGGTGTCACCATGCGCCCCGCGATCTCACGGGTCGCGGTGTTGCCCACGGTCACGACGGTCATCATGTCGACCGTCGCCGGATCGAGCGAGGCCAGGGTCGTCAGCCGGCTCGACCCGTCCGGCCGGGAGGCGTTGCGTACGACACCGACCGGCGTCGTCGGCTCCCGGTGCCCGGCCAGGATGGAGAGGGCCTTCGGCAGCTGCCAGTCCCGGCCCCGGCTGCGCGGGTTGTAGAACGTCACCACGATGTCCGCCTCGGCGGCGGCCCGCACCCGCCGCTCGATGATCTCCCACGGTGTGTGCAGGTCGGAGAGGCTGATCGACACATGGTCGTGCCCGAGCGGCGCACCGAGGATCGCGGCGGCGGCGAGCGCGGCGGTCACCCCGGGCACACCGATCACGTCGATGTCGTCGGAGGCCTCGGCGAGCGCGGGCGACGCCATCGCGTACACCCCGGCGTCCCCGCTCCCGATCAGCGCGACGGCCTGACCCTTCCGGGCCTCCGCCACCGCCGTCCGCGCCCGCTCCTCCTCCGCGCCGAGCCCGGACTCCAGGACGCGGGTGCCGGGCCGGAGCAGATCGCGGATCTGGTCCACGTACTGGTCGAGGCCCACCAGCACGGATGCGCCCCGGAGTTCGGCCCTGGCACGCGGCGTCAGCAGGTCACGGGCGCCGGGGCCGAGCCCCACCACCGCGAGCCGCCCGCGCGCCGGCCGCCGCACCACCGCACAGGTCGCCATCGCCGGCCGCCCGTCCGCCCGCTCCGACTTCCGCTTGGGAACGAGGAGTTCACCGCCGCGCACCAGCGCGGCCGCCTCCGCCACCGAGGGGGTGCCCACGGCGGCGAGGGGCGCGTCGGAGGGGTTGGGGACCTCGACCGCCGCCAACTCCTCGGCGGAGTGGGTGACCAGGGGCACGCCCAGACGCGCGGCGGCCTCGACGATGCCGGGTTCGCCGGCCTTGGCGTCCACGGTGGCCAGCTCGGCGAGGGACCTGGCGGAGAGACCGGCGTCGGCGAGGGCGCTCCCGATCAGCCCGAGCACTTCGTCGACGGGGGCGCCCTTGGAGGCACCCACACCGACGACGAGGGAGGGCGGACGCAGGACGACCCGGCCTTCACCGGCGTCGAGCAGCCGGTCGGTCACGTGGATGACGGGCCGCCCGCTCCGCTCCGAGTGATCACCGCGCACGTTCGACACGTTCGACACGCACGACACGTTCGGGGGCAACGCGGGCAGCGGCCAGCCGAGTTCCAGGTCCAGCTCCACCGCCGTACCGTCGAGGACCGCCCGGGAGACCCCGGCGACATCGCCCTCCACCGGGAACCCGAGCGTGTCGAGACCGGGCACCTCCACCGCGTCCGTGGCCGTGGTCACCACCGGCTCCGCACCGAGCAACTCACCCACCTCACGGGCGAGTTCATTGGCGCCGCCCGCGTGCCCGCCGACCAGCGACACGGCGAACCGCCCGCCCTCGTCGACGCACACCACACCCGGGTCGGACGCCTTGTCCGCCAGCAGCGGCACGAGCAGCCGTACCGTCGCCCCCGTCGCGAGGAAGCACACCAACTGCTCGCACTCCCCGAACGCGCGCCGCACGGCATCCCGTACGGGCCCTTCGTACACACGTGTCCGCTCGGGCCAGGCCGAGGCGAGCCGCTGGGCGGCCACCGCGCCCGCCGCGGTCGCGGAGATCAGGCCGATCACCGGTCAACTCCTTCACTGTGCGCCGGAGGCCGCACGCCCCACAGCAGAAAAACGGGATTGACGGCCGCCAGCCGGGTCACGTCCCCCGGCAGCGGGGCCAGCCGGGACGCCTGCAGCAGTACGCCGTCACAGGTCAGCCCGGCCGCGATCAGTGCCGCCCGGACCGCCGGGACCCGGTCGAGCGCGGCCAGGGCGACCACCACGGTCCGCCGGGCGCGCCGTGCGCAGGCGGTGACGATGGCGGGCAGTTCGCGCCCCCCGCCGCCGATGAACACCGCGTCCGGGTCGCCCGGCAGAGCGGACAGCGCGTCCGGCGCCGCACCGTGCACCACATGGACGTCGACGCCGTGCGCGGCGGCGTTGGCGCGGACACGTGCCACTGCGTCGGCCGACTTCTCGACCGCGGTGACGGCCGCGCCGAACCGCGCGCACTCCACAGCGACCGAGCCGGAGCCCGCGCCGACGTCCCAGACCAGCTCGCCGGGCCGCGGCCCGAGCCGGGCGAGCGCCAGCGCCCGCACCTCGAACTTGGTGATCATCGAGTCGCGATGGGTGAACTCGCCCTCGTCCAGGGCCCATCGGCCGGGCCCCGACGGGCCTGCGGCAACGGTACGCACGGGGGACAGGGTCCGCTCCTCGTCCAGGCACAGCACGACGCTCACCGCCGCACCCCAGTCCCGCCCGGCGGCCTCGGCCGGTGTCACCCGCTCCACGCGCTCCCGCTCCGGGTCGCCCAGCGCGGACGCCACGACGAGCACCCGCCGGGCCTCCGCCGCCACGAGCCCCGCCCCCAGCTCGGCCGGCCCCGCACCCGGCCCGGTCAGCACCGCCACCTTCGGCCGGGCCCGGCACACGTTCAGCGCCGTCCGCGGCTCACGCCCGTGCGCACTCACCACCACCGCGTCGTCCCAGGTCAGCCCCAGCCGGGCGAACGCGGTGGCGACGGACGACACCCCCGGCCGTACGTCCAGCGCCGCCGCCCCGAACCGCTCGGCCAGCGCCCGTACGATCCCGAAGAACCCGGGATCGCCGGAAGCCAGGACGACGACGCGCCCAGCCCCGTCCTGCCGCTCCTCGTCCCCCTCGGCGTACTTCTCGATCGCGTCGAGGGCGGGTGCCAGCGGCCCCAGGACGACCCGCTCGGCGCTCTCCGGCAGCCGCGCCGCCTCCAGATGGCGCCGGCCGCCCACGACGAGCGCCGCCTCGGCCAGTACGGCCTCGGCGTCCGGGGGGAGGGGCGCCCCCGTGCCCGTACCGATGACGGTGATCACGGAGCCGCGCCCTCTCCCCGGACCTTGCTCCGCGCATCGCCACGCGCCTCACGCACGGCCTCCCGCAGGGCCTTGCGCGCGGCCGGGTCGGCCTTGCGGTACCCGTGGAAGTGGCCCGGGTGGTACAGATGCGAGCGGGTGCCGCTGGCGTCGAGGGCCGGGCCGACCAGGAACAGCGTGTGCTTCCACAGCTTGTGCTCCTTGACGGTCTCCTCCAGCGTCTCGATCGTGCACCGCACGACCAGCTCCTCCGGCCAGGTCGCCTGGTACGCCACCACGACCGGCGTCGACGTCGGATAGCCGCCCTCCAGCAGCTCCCGCACCAACTGCCCGCTGCGCGCGGCGGACAGGAAGACCGCCATGGTCGTACCGTGGCGCGCGAACTCCCGCACCTCCTCACCGGGCGGCATGGGCGTCTTGCCACCGCCCAGCCGGGTCAGGATCACGGACTGCGCGACCTCGGGAATCGTCAACTCGCGCTGCGCGAGCGCCGCGACGGCCGAGAACGCGGACACACCGGGGATCACCTCGGTGGCGATCCCCATCTCCCGGCACCGGTCCAGCTGCTCCTGCGTACCGCCCCACAGCGCCGGGTCACCGGAGTGGATACGGGCGACCTTCAGTCCCTCCGCGACGGCCCGCTCGTACACGGCGACGACGTCCTCCAGGGACATGGCCGCCGAGTCGAGGACCTCCGCGCCCTCCCGTGCGTGGTCCAGGACCTCCGCCTGCACCAGGCTGGCCGCCCAGATCACGACATCGGCCTCCGCGATCGCGCGCGCGGCCCGGAACGTCAGCAGATCGGCGGCGCCGGGCCCGGCACCGACGAAGGTCACCTTGGGGGTCATATCTCCTCTTCCGGGAGTGCGGCGCCCTGACGGGGCGCGGGGAACTGCGCGACAGGCCACGACGGCGCCGCAGAGGAATTCGGTCCCATCGGCCAAGCGCCCGCCCGGGGCGCCGCAGCCATGAGGCCCGGCTCTTCCGGTAGCAAAGACACATGGTGGTCCTCGTAGCGCTCGGCGCGTTCCTCATGACGCTGGTCGGCGGCTGGACGGCACAACGCGTGACGGACCGCCGTCACCTGGTGCTGGGCCTGGCCGGCGGCCTGATGCTGGGCGTGGTCGGCCTCGACCTGCTGCCGGAGGCCCTGGCGGTGGCCGGCGACGAGGTCTTCGGCGTACCGGCCGCACTGCTGCTGTTCGTCGCCGGTTTCCTCTTCGCCCACCTGGTGGAACGCCTGCTGGCCGGACGGCAGGCCGCACACGGGGCGGAGGAGCACAACGGCCGTACGCCCCAGGTGGGCCTGACGGCCGCCGCGGCGATGGTCGGGCACAGCGCCATGGACGGCGTCGCGATCGGCGCGGCCTTCCAGGTCGGCGAGGGCATGGGCATCGCGGTCGCCCTCGCGGTGATCGCCCACGACTTCGCGGACGGCTTCAACACGTACACACTCACGAGCCTGTACGGCAACGCCCGCCGACGCGCGCTCGCGATGCTGTTCGCGGACGCGGCGGCCCCGGTCGTGGGAGCCGCCTCCACCCTCCTGTTCACGATCCCCGAGGGCCCCCTCGGCTGCTACCTCGGCTTCTTCGGCGGCGCACTGCTCTACCTCGCCGCCGCCGAGATCCTCCCCGAGGCCCACCACGAACACCCGGCCCGCCCCACCCTGCTGTGCACGATCGCCGGAGCGGCCTTCATCTGGCTGGTGGTGGGCCTGGCGGAGTGAACGAAAACCTGCGCATCCTCTGAAGCCGCTCACAGCTTCCCACCGCGTCCGCCGTCGCGCCGGGCCGGCGCGATGAGGGTGGAGAGGTAGGGCAGAGGCCGGCCGTCCAGCTCGGCGGCGGCCCGGATGGACTCCTCGGGCAGCCCCAGCGCGGACCCCCACACCGCGTCCTCGATCCGCCCGGTCTCCCGCAACGCCTCGACGACGGCCTGCGCCTGCCGCCCGAACTTGTACGCCACCACGGTCCCCGGCCCGCTCAGGGCGTCCTTGAGCACGGCCGCACCAGCCGTGACCGGCACGAGCGTGAGCGGCTCGGTCCCCTCGGTCAGCACAGCACCGGAGCGCGCGGCGAGGTCCTGCATCGCGGTGATCCCGGGCACGGTCTCGATGACGGTCCCCGGCACCAGCTCCCCGATGGTCTGGGCGAGATAGGTGAAGGTGGAGTACACGTTGGGGTCGCCGATGGTGGCGAAAGCCACGGAGGAGTGCTCCCTGAGCAGCTGGGCGACCCGCCCCCCGGCGGCGTCCCAGGCGGCCTCGCGCCGCCCCCGGTCGGTCCGCTCGTTGAGCGCGAACACGACACGTACGACCTTCTCCGCGCCCACGTAGTGCAGCACGGTCGCCTCGGCGCGCCCTTGGTCCCCCGTGTCCATCACCGGTACGACCACGACGTCGGCGGCGCGCAGAGCGTTGACGCCCTTGACGGTCACCAGCTCGGGATCGCCCGGGCCCACCCCGACTCCGATCAACCTGCTGCTGCTCATGACGTCCGGCACCTCTCCACGAACCGACGGGCGACACCGGGCTCCGACGCCCAGTGCGTGTGCAGATAACTCGCGTGCACACCTCGCTGTACAAAACCTTCGACGCGCGGCCGAGGGGACCGGACCCCCCACGCTGGAGCCGCCCCGGCCCCCGGCTCGACCACCGTCCGGTGAAACTCGTGCCCCCGCATCCGCGTTCCGGCCGGCGCGAGCACACTGTCGCTCACGGCCACCGCGTCCCGATACCCGAGCGTCAGCCGCTCGTCCATCCTCGCCGCCGCGTCGAGCACCCCACACATCGGCTGCCCGTCCAGCTCCCGGCACAGATAGAGCAGCCCAGCACACTCGGCCGCGACCGGAGCCCCACCCAGCACCAACTCCGAAACAGCCTTCCGCAACGCCTCGTTGCCGGACAACTCGGCGGCATACACCTCCGGAAACCCACCCCCGATGACCAGCCCGGTCGTCCCTTCAGGCAGCCCCTCATCCCGAAGCGGATCAAACACGACGACCTCGCCCCCGGCAGCGGCCAACAACTCCGCATGCTCCGCATAGGAGAACGTGAACGCGGCCCCACCGGCAACAGCGATCACGGCCGGCCCTTCCAGCCCGTCCGGCGTCCGAGGAGGGGAGTCGCCATCCCGATCCCTCACCCCAGCCCCTTCCAGCCCGTCCGGCGTTTGAGGACAAGGCCGTTCAGGCCGAAAGCGGGGGTCTGGGGGCGCGGCCCCCAGGGTTGGGAGGGGAAGGGGCGGCGGGGGCGAGAAAGCCACGGCCTCAGCCGCATCCCAACCCGCCCCAGACAACGCCCCCGCACTACGCGCCAGCGCGACCAACCCTTCCAGATCACACCCCGCCCCCACCTGCGCACCCATCGCCGCCACAGCCTCCACCGCGGCGGCCCGCCGCTCGGCGACCGGCACCAGCCCCAGATGCCTCCCCGGCGTATCCACCTGAGCAACCCGCCGCAACACCCCCAGCACAGCCACCCCGGCCGACTCCAACGCCTCCCGCAACAACTCCTCGTGCCGGTCCGACGCGACCTTGTTGAGAATCACCCCACCGACCCGCACCTGCGGATCCCAGGACGCGAACCCATGCACCAGTGCCGCCACGGACCGGGACTGCGACGAGGCGTCCACGACAAGCACCACCGGCGCCCGCAGCAACTTCGCCACATGCGCGGTGGACGCCAGCTCACCCTCCCCCGCGGCCCCGTCGTACATCCCCATCACCCCCTCGACGACAGCGATGTCACACCCACGCGCCCCGTGCGCGAACAGCGGCGCGATCAGCTCCGCCCCACACAGATACGCGTCGAGATTCCGCCCCACCCGCCCGCTCGCGAGCGCGTGATACCCGGGATCGATGTAGTCCGGCCCCACCTTGTGCGGCGACACGACGAGCCCCCGCGCGGTGAACGCGGCCATCAACCCCGTGGCCACGGTTGTCTTGCCACTGCCCGAGGAAGGCGCGGCGACGACCAGCCGAGGGACGGAAGAAGTCACCACTCGATGCCCCTCTGCCCCTTCTGACCGGCGTCCATCGGATGCTTCACCTTGGACATGTCGGTCACGAGGTCGGCGATTTCGACGAGCTTCTCGGGCGCGTTCCGCCCGGTGATCACGACGTGCTGGGTCCCCGGCCGATTCCGCAGCACGTCGACGACCTCATCGGTGTCGATCCACCCCCAGTGCATGGGGTACGCGAACTCGTCCAGCACATACAGCTTGTACGTCTCGGCGGCCAGGTCCCGCTTGACCTGCGCCCAGCCCTCCCGGGCCTTCTCCTCGTTGTCCATCTGGGAGTCCCGCTGGACCCAGGACCAGCCCTCACCCATCTTGTGCCAGCCGACGGACCCGCCCTCACCGCTGGCCCCCAGCACCCGCAGCGCGTTCTCCTCGCCGACCTTCCACTTCGCCGACTTGACGAACTGGAACACCCCGATGGGCCACCCCTGGTTCCAGGCCCGCAGCGCGAGCCCGAACGCGGCGGTGGACTTGCCCTTCCCGATACCCGTGTGCACGACCACAAGAGGCCGATTACGACGCTGCCGCGTCGTCAGCCCGTCGTCCGGCACCACACTCGGCTGCCCCTGAGGCATTACGCGGCCCTCCTCTGTACGTCCTTCACCAGACCGGCGATGGAGTCCGCCCGAAGCTCGTCCAACGTCACCGCCGTACCACCCAACTCACCCGCGAGCTGCCCGGCCAGCCCCAGCCGCACGGGCCCCGACTCGCAGTCGACCACCACGGAAGCGACCCCGTCGGCGGCGAACAGCCGAGCCGCCCGCCCGGCCAGCGCGACCGGCTCGGGCCCACCCGTGGCCCGCCCATCGGTCACCACCACGACCAGCGCCCGCCGCGCGGGATCGCGCAGCCGCTCCACCCGCAGCACGTCGCGCGCCCGCAGCAACCCGGTGGCCAGCGGCGTCCGCCCACCCGTGGGCAACGACTCCAGCCGTACGGCCGCCGCGTCCACGGACGAGGTCGGCGGCAACGCCACCTCGGCGGCCGACCCCCGGAAGGTCACAAGACCCACCTTGTCCCGCCGCTGATACGCGTCGAGAAGCAGCGACAGGACAGCACCCTTCACGGCACTCATCCGCTGCCGCGCGGCCATCGACCCGGAGGCGTCCACGACGAAGAGCACGAGATTGCCCTCACGCCCTTCCCGGGTCGCCTGCCGCAGATCGTCCCGCCGCACGACCAGCCCCGGCCCCGACCGCCCCCGCGCCCGCTGATGCGGCGCGGCGGCCTGCACAGTGGCCGCCAGATGCAGCTTGGTCAGCGCCCCACGGGGCCGCCTGGCCCCGGTCGTCCGCCCATGCTCGGTCCGCGCCCGCGAACGCCGCCCGGCGGCGCCCTCCCCGAGCCCCGGCACACTCAGCACCTTCGTACGAAAGGGCTCGGCGGCCCGCACGGCGGACTGCTCGCCCGCACCGGCGCCGACGGGCTGCGGCTCCCCGCCCTCCCCGGCCTCGGGCTGAGCGCCGGCGTCACCACCCTGTGGCCCCTCGGGCTCCGAGGAAGGCGACTGCCCCCCACCACCGGGCCCGTCCGGACCGGGATCGGGGTCCTCGTCCTGCGACGACCCGCCGAACTCCTCCAGCGTCTCGTCGAGCTTGTCCTCGTCGAGCCCCGGCGCGTCGAACGGGTTCCGCCGCCGCCGGTGCGGCAGCGCGAGCAGCGCCGCCTGCCGCACATCCTCCGCGAGTACGTCCGTCCGCCCGGCCCACGCGGCCAGCGCGACCGCCGTCCGCGCCATCACGATGTCGGCCCGCATCCCGTCCACCTCGAAAGCCGCACAGGTCGCCGCGATCTGCCGCAACGCCCCGTCGCCCAGCCGCACGGACGGCAACAACTGCCGTGCGGCCACGATCCGTTGGCGCACGGCGGTCTCCTCGCCGGCCCACCTCTCCACGAACCCGGCCGGATCGTCGTCGTACGCGAGCCGCCGCCGCACGACCTCCACCCGCTGATCGGGCTCCCGCGAGGCGGCGACCTCGACGGTGAGCCCGAACCGGTCGAGGAGCTGCGGCCGCAGCTCGCCCTCCTCGGGATTCATGGTCCCGACCAGCAGAAAACGCGCGGCATGCCGTACGGAGACGCCCTCGCGCTCCACATACGAGGCACCCATGGCGGCGGCGTCCAGCAGCAGATCGACCAGATGGTCATGAAGGAGGTTGACCTCGTCGACGTAGAGAATCCCGCGATGCGCGTCGGCCAACAGCCCCGGCTCGAAGGCCTTCACACCCTCCGCGAGGGCCCGCTCGATGTCGAGCGCCCCGACGAGCCGGTCCTCGGACGCACCGACGGGCAACTCGACCATGCGGGCCGCCCGGGACTCGTAGGGGCCCCCGTCATGCGGCCCGTCCGGGCAGGCCGGATCGGGCCCGCCAGGATCACACGAGAACCGGCACCCGGCGACGACATCGACTGCGGGCAGCAGCGCCGAAAGAGCACGCACGGCCGTACTCTTCGCGGTGCCTTTCTCGCCTCGCACGAGCACGCCGCCCACCGCCGGTGACACAGCGTTCAGCAGCAGCGCGAGCCGCAGGTCGTCCTGGCCCACGACGGCCGTGAACGGAAAGGGAACACTCACTTCTCGTCGCCCTCCAAGTCGCCTTCGAGCTCCAGGTACGTGGCGCGCAACCGCTCCAGCGTGTCGGCGTCCGGCTCCGCCCAGAGCCCCCGCTCCGCGGCCTCCAACAGCCGCTCGGTGATGCCGCGCAGCGCCCACGGGTTGGACTTCTTCATGAAGTCCTGGTTCTCCGCGTCGAAGACGTACTCGGCGCTGAGCTTCTCGTACATCCAGTCGTCGACAACGCCCGCCGTCGCGTCGTACCCGAAGAGATAGTCGACGGTCGCCGCCATCTCGAAAGCACCCTTGTAGCCGTGCCTTCTCATGGCGCTCATCCAGCGGGGGTTGACCACGCGCGCCCGGAAAACCCTGTGGGTCTCCTCGCTCAATGTCCTGGTCTTCACCTGGTCGGGCGTCGCGCTGTCACCGACATACGCCTCGGGGGAGGCCCCCGTCAGATGCCGCACCATCGCGACCATGCCGCCGTGGTACTGGAAATAGTCGTCGGCGTCGACAAGATCGTGCTCCCGCGTATCGACATTCTTCGCCGCCACCGCGATCCGCCGGAACGCCGTCTCCATGTCCCCCCGAGCCGCCCGCCCGTCGAGCCCCCGCCCGTACGCGTAACCGCCCCAGACGGCGTACACCTCGGCGAGATCGGCGTCGGAGCGCCAGTTCCGGGCGTCGATCAGCGGCAGCAGCCCCGCCCCGTACGCCCCCGGCTTCGACCCGAAGATACGAGCCGTCGCCCGCCGCCGGTCCCCGTGCTCGGCCGTGTCCTCGTCGGCGTGCGCCTTCACGAAGTTCTGCGAGGCCGGCTCGTCCAGTTCGGCCACGGCACGCACCGCGTCGTCGATCAACCCCACCACATGCGGGAACGCGTCCCGGAAGAACCCGGAGATACGAACCGTGACGTCGACACGCGGTCGGCCCAGCTCCGCCGGCGGTATGATCTCGAACCCCGTCACCCGCCGCGACGCGTCGTCCCACACCGGACGGCACCCCAGCAGCGCCAGGATCTCCGCGATGTCGTCGCCCTGCGTACGCATCGCGGACGTACCCCACACCGTCAGCCCGACCGACCTCGGATACTCCCCGGTGTCGGCGAGATACCGCTGCACGAGCGAGTCGGCGAGCGACTGCCCGACCTCCCAACTCAGCCGGGACGGAATGGCCTTGGGGTCGACGGAGTAGAAATTGCGGCCGGTGGGGAGCACGTTGACCAGGCCGCGCGTCGGCGAACCGGACGGACCCGCCGGCACATACCCGCCCTTGAGCGCCTTGAGGATGTGGTCGATCTCGTCCGTGGTCTTCGCCAGCCGCGGCACGACCTCGTCGCACGCGAACTCCAACACCGCGACGGCGTCCGGGAGTTCGACGCCGAGCACGCCGCGTACGAGCGCCGGGACGACCGCGACGTCCCAGTCCCGCGCCTCCATGCCCTCGGCGACCCGCCGGCACAGCTGCTCCAGCAGGTCGATGGCGTCGGCCGCCGTACGGGCCGGCCCGTCCACCAGGTCGGTCAGCTCGGCCGGCACCTTCAGCGGCGCTCCGGGCTCGGCCAGCAACTCCTTCTCGACGAGCCCGAAATGGGCCGCGAAGGAGGCCCTGAGCCCCGGCAGCGCGTTCGCCTTCCCACCCCACACCTGCGAGGCGCGCAGCACGGCAAGTACCAGGTTGACCCTCGCCTCATCCACCGGCCCGCCACCGAGGATGTGCAGCCCGTCGCGGATCTGCACGTCCTTGATCTCGCACAGATAGCCGTCGATGTGCATGACGAACTCGTCGAAGGCGTCGTCGCCCGGCTGGTCGTCGACATGCAGGTCGTGGTGCAGCTCGGCCGCCGTGACCAGCGTCCAGATCTGCGCCCGCACGGCCGGCGCCTTCGTCGGGTCCAGGTCGGAGACCAACGCGTACTCGTCGAGCAGCTGCTCCAGCTTCGCCAGATCGCCGTACGTGTCCGCGCGCGCCATCGGCGGTACGAGGTGGTCGACGACGGTGGCGTGCCCGCGCCGCTTGGCCTGGGTGCCCTCGCCGGGGTCGTTGACGATGAACGGGTAGATGAGGGGGAGGTCGCCGAGGACGGCGTCCGGCGCGCAGCCGCCGCTCAGCCCCAGCCCCTTGCCCGGCAGCCACTCCATCGTGCCGTGCTTGCCCATGTGGACGATCGCGTCGGCGCCGAAGGAGTTGTCGAGCCACCGGTAGGCCGCCATGTAGTGGTGCGAGGGCGGCATGTCGGGGTCGTGGTAGATCGCGATCGGGTTCTCGCCGAAGCCACGCGGCGGCTGGATCATCACGACGACGTTCCCGAACTGGAGGGACGCGAGCACGATGTCGTCCCCGTCGACGTACAGGTTGCCCGGCGGTTCGCCCCACGCCTGAAGCATCCCGTCGCGCAGCGCCGGGTCGAGCGTGTCGAACCAGGCCCGGTAGTCGGCGAGCGGCACCCGCGCGGGCGCGGCGGCCAGCTGCTCCTCGGTCAGCCATTCGACGTCGTGGCCACCGGCGTTGATGAGCCGGTGGATCAGCTCGTCACCGTTGTCCGGGTGGCCCTCGACGGCGTACCCCGCGTCCCGGAGCGCGTCCAGCACCCGTACCGCCGACGCGGGCGTGTCCAGACCCACCGCGTTGCCGACCCGCGAGTGCTTGGTCGGGTAGGCGGTGAAGACGATGGCGAGCTTCTTCTCCGCGTTCGCCAGGTGCTTCAACCGTGCGTGCCGTACGGCGATTCCGGCGACCCGCCCGGCCCGCTCCGGGTCGGCGACGTACACCGGTACGTCGTCGGGGCCCTGCTCCTTGAAGGAGAACGGGACGGTGATGAGCCGCCCGTCGAACTCGGGGATCGCGACCTGCATCGCCGCGTCCATGGGGGAGACGGCGGCGTCCGACGCGGCCCAGGCCGCGTGCGAGGAGGTGAGGCAGAGTCCTTGCAGGACGGGGACGTCGAGGTCGGCGAGCGCCCCGATGTCCCAGGCCTCCTCGTCACCGCCGGCCGACGCCTGCGAGGCGTGTGTGCCGCCGGAGGCGAGCACGGTGGCGACCAGCGCGTCCGCCGTGGCAAGGATCTCGTACAGTCCGGGATCGGCGCCGCGCAGCGAACCGCAGTACACGGGCAGGGCGTTGGCCCCGTGTGCCTCGATCGCGTCGCACAGGGTGTCCACGAAGGCGGTGTTGCCGCTCAGCTGGTGCGCCCGGTAGAAGAGCACCCCGACGGTGGGCCGTCCCCCGGTGAACTCCCGGTCCCCGTGCACCCCGTACTCGGGCATCTTCTGCGGCTCGACGAACCCCTCACCCGTCAGCAGCACGGTGTCGGACAGGAACCGCGCCAGCTCGGTCAGGTTGGCCGGCCCGCCCTCCACGAGATAGCGCAGGGCCTCCGCCACGACACCCGCGGGCACCGACGACTCGGCCATCAGCTCGGCGTCGGGCACGCTCTCGCCCCCGAGCAGCACGGTCGGCACCCCCGAGGCCTTGAGCGCGGCGAGCCCGTCCTCCCAAGCCCGCTTGCCCCCCAGCAGCCGTACGACGGCGATGTCCGCGCCCTCGACGAGCGCGGGCAGCTCCTCCGCCACGTCCACCCGGGTCGGATTGCCGATCCGGTACGAGGCGCCGGCGGCGGCCCGGGCCGCCAACAGGTCCGTGTCGGCGGTGGACAACAACAACACAGTGCTCATGCGGGCGCTCCCGGTGGGATGAAAGGCAGTCCTGTCGGCGCGCCCGACTCGATGAGCCGCCAGAGCGCGTCGGTGTCCGCGTGCTGTTCGATCAGATCGCCGAGCCGGTCGAGCTGCTCCTCGCGCAGCGCGGCGAAGGAGGTGTCGGCGGCCGGTACGAAGCGGCGGCCCGCGGCGGCGGCCACCTCGCGCAGGAAGGCCCGCCGGAAGCCGTCCGACTCCAGGGAGCCGTGCCAGTGCGTGCCCCAGGTCTGCCCGACCCGGCAGCCGTCGAGGAAGGGTTCCCCGCCTTCCACGGAGGCGACCCCGTGATGGATCTCGTACCCCTCGACCCGCGCCCCGAGGGCCTCGCCGACGGGCCGGGTGAGGGTCTTCTCCAGGGCGAACCGGACCCGTACGGGCAGCAGTCCGAGCCCGTCCACCCGGCCGCGCCGGCTCTCGACGTCGTCCTCGATGTGTTCGCCGAGCAGCTGGAAGCCGCCGCAGATGCCGAGCACGGGCCGCCCTTCGGCCGCCCGCCGCACGAGAGCGTCCGCGAGCCGCCGTTCGCGCAGCCACTCCAGGGCCCGGACCGTGCCCCGGGTGCCGGGTACGACGACGAGGTCGGCGTCGGCGAGCTCCTCGGCCCGGTCCACGAACCGCACGACGACACCGGGTTCGGCGGCGAGGGCGTCCACATCGGTGAAGTTGGACATCAGCGGGACCGCGCACACGGCGACCCGCAGCACGTCCTCACCGACGGGCGGCGCGACGTTCGCCTCCCGGACCGTCCCGCGCAGCGAGACCCTCAGCCCGTCCTCCTCGTCGATGCCGAGGCCGTGCCGGAAGGGCAGCACGCCGTACGTGTGCCGTCCGGTGAGCCCGTGCAGCATGTCGAGGCCCGGCTCCAGCAGCGAGACGTCGCCGCGGAACTTGTTGACGAGGAACCCGGCGACGAGGGCCTGGTCCTCGGGCGAGAGCAGCGCGACGGTCCCGAAGAAGGAGGCGAAGACGCCCCCGCGGTCGATGTCGCCGACGACGAGCACGGGCAGCCCGGCGTTCCGGGCGATCCCCATGTTCACGATGTCGGTCCGCCGAAGGTTGATCTCGGCAGGGCTGCCGGCGCCCTCACAGATCACCGCGTCATACGTGCCCCGCAACTCGGCGAGACAGTCCAGCACCGTCCCCAGCAGCTTCCGCTGCCGCCCGCCGTGGTAGCCGCGGGCACTCATCTCGCCCACGGCCTTGCCCAACAGCACGACCTGGCTGCTCTGTTCGCCGCCCGGCTTCAACAGCACGGGATTCATCAGCGCGGTGGGCTCGACCCGGCAGGCCTGCGCCTGCATCGCCTGGGCGCGCCCGATCTCGGCGCCCTCCTTCGTCACGAACGAGTTCAGCGACATGTTCTGCGCCTTGAACGGCGCGACCTTGACGCCCTGCCGCACCAGCCACCGGCAGATACCGGCGGTGACGACACTCTTGCCGGCGTCGGAGGTGGTACCGGCGACCAGCAACCCGCCACTCATGAAGCCCCCTTCACACACCGCGACCGCTGTGCCCACAGCGCCGGGCGCCTCGCCATCCGGTCCAGGAGCACGGCCGCCCCCGCACTGACCCCCAGGGCCAGCCAACTCACGCGCCGGGACAGCCGGACGGCCCGCTCGATGTCCCCGACGACGACGGCCCGCCCGTCCCCGTTCAGCACCGGCCGGTGCTCGATCCGGCCCCCGTACGACAGGGTCCCGCCAAGCCGCACGCCCAGCGCACCCGCGAACGACGCCTCCACCGGCCCGGCGTTGGGGCTCGGATGCTTCCCCGCGTCCGCACGCCAGGCCCGGACGGCACCCCGCGCGTTCCCGCCGGTGGCCGCGGCCAGCACCGCCGTGAGCCGGGCGCCCGGCCATCCCGCCACGTCGTCCAGCCGGGCGGACGCCCACCCGTACCGGCGATATCGCGACGACTTGTGGCCGACCATGGCGTCCAGCGTGTTGACGGCCCGGAACCCCACGAGCCCCGGCACACCGCCGACAGCCCCCCACACCAGGGCGCCGACCACCGCGTCCGACGTGTTCTCGGCGACGGACTCCACGACGGCGCGCGCGATCCCGTCCGCGTCGAGCGCCTGCGGATCCCGCCCGCACAGATGCGGCAGCCGCGCCCGGGCACCCGCGAGGTCGTCCGCTTCCAGGTACCGCCCGATGGCGCGGGCCTCCCGCCCGAGCGAAGTCCCCCCGACGACGGCCCAGGTGGCGGCGGCGGTCAACGCGACGGAGGCGGCCCGCGACGGCCGTACGGCGGCTGTGGCGACGGCCCCCAGCGCCACGGCGCCACCGGCGCACACAGCGGTGTGCAGCGCGCCCCACCCGCGGTGGTCCCGCCACAGCACCCGCTCCACGGCCCCGGCCGCCCGCCCGAACGCGGCGACCGGATGCCCCCGGCGCGGATCGCCGAGCAGCAGGTCACCGAGGAGTCCGGCGGCGGCGCCGTACGCGAAGACGCGATCGGCACGCATCGGTTCAGCCGATCGCGAGGTCGGGGTCGGGTGAGGGCCTGGTACCGAGACTCGAACGGCAGCCGCGCATGGCGATATGTGTCCTCACTCAGGGTGTCCACGCCCTGGTTCGACGAGACCGACGGCGAGAGTTCCTGGCTCCCGGGAAGGTCTTCCCCGGTGACAGTGGCGGGACCGCGCCGGACTCGCACCGGCTTCCTCTCCTACCGTCGTACATGGCCCCGGCAGTCCACCACGCGCCCGGAAGACCCGTCAACTTGCCGTTGACCTGCGGCGCAGTGGTGTGCTGAGCCCCACACCGCTGAAATATCGTCAGACGCCCGAATCGGCTCTATCTGTGCTCTTTCCCAACGCCCAAGCTGGGAACACTTGAGGGAACGGCAGTACGAAAACTGAGCGCCGACGAGCGGCATTGGGTGATTCGTTGCTGGGAGACGAACCTGGTGTGGCCGGTCCTCCACCGCGCCCGTGCGGCGGCTGGACACGGCGCTCGGGTCGTCGCGGTGGACGCCGTGTCGGTGCGCTGACTTGTGAGGTGGAGGTCGGAGTGTTCGACAGGGTGTCGGTGCCGCGGACTTGGTTCAAGAGCAGTTATTCGGGCGAAACCAGCCTCTGTGTGGAAGCGTCGTTCGGGGAGAGGCAGGTTCTGGTACGTGACTCAAACTCGAAGAAGAACGCTGTGCTCGCCTTCCGTCACGCCGCGTGGTGTGGTTTTCTGGCGGGGCTTGTGGACCCGGGAGCGGGCGGCTCTTGAAGATCCGTCCGGGGGACGGGAGGTACACGCGATGGAAGATCGGGCCAAGGGATCCGCCTCGGCGGACACGAGGGCGTCGAGGGACCGGCGAACGCTGTTGTCCGCCGCGGCCCCGCTGGTGCTCTTCAGTACGGTTGCCGGAGTGCTCGCCGTAGGTGTGGGCGCTCTCGCCGCTCTGTTGGTGCCAGGGACGGAAGCGCGGGGTGTCGTCTGGTTGGTGGTGACCGCCCTCATCGCGGCGGGGGCGGGCCTGTGGTGGGGACTGACTCCGGTCACGGAGCGGCTGAGGGCCCTGGACCGGGCTCTGGCCGGGGCTCGGCTGCGGGGGCCGGAGCGGCGCTGAGGCCGGTGGGGCGCGAGGCGTCGGCACGGGCGCGCAGTATCTTGCCGAGACCCGCGGCGAGCGACGTGAGCAGAGCGGCGCCGATGGCGCCGGTGATCGCCGTGGCGAGTGGTGTCGTGGCGTTGAATTGAGTCGTGGGCACGACCCGACTGGTCACGGCGATGCTCAGCAGCAGGACGCTCGCGCAGAACGTGCCCAGCAGCATGCGGACCGACATGAGCCGTATCTCGCCGTCGACACGGGCGCTCTCCAGCCGGATGAGCGCCTCCGCCCACTCCTGTTGCCGCATGGCGTACGACTTGAGGGTGCAGTCGTCGAGTGTGGCCGGGCCGCCGGGATCGGAGGCATCCGGTGGGGGAGAACCGGCTGGATCTCCGTTGCCAGGAACGGTGCGGCGCGCCGTGAGCCGCCTCCACCACTCTCGCTGTCCGAAGACCGCCATCGGCCCTCCCCCGTGTCCGCCCGGACGTTCCGTCCCGGGGCTCAGTCGTTGTCCAGACTCTCCTTGACCGTGTCGAGGAACTCGATCATCCGGTCACCTTCGTACGCGCTGTCACTGATGTTCGCGAAGCACTCCTGATAGCGAACCGTGAGGTCGAGATCCTCGCGGTTCGACAGGCCGCCGTTGGGGCCTTCCAGGTACAGCAGGTCGTCGTCGTCCTTGAACCCGAGCAGGATGAACGGGCTGAGGGTACTGAAGTGGGCTCCCACGGTGAACGGCAGGAGCCGCATGCCCATCCGCGGGCGCTGGGCCAGGGTCTTGATGTGCTCCAGTTGATGACGCATCACCTTGGGGCCGCCGATCACGCGCCGTACGGCGGCTTCGTCCAGGACGATCTCGACGCGCGGCCCGGACTCGGAGTCGAGGTACCGCTCCTGCCGCGTGGTGCGGAGCTCCACCGACCGCCGTACGTCCGTGCCCTCGGTCGTGGGTGAGAGGAGGGCGGTGGCGTAGTCCTCGGTCTGGACAAGGCCGGGCAGCACGATGGGGTTGTAGATGCGGATGGAGGTCGCGGCCCCCTCGTAGCCCAGGTATTGAGCGTACGGCTGGGACACCAGATTGCCCCACGGAGCCCACCAGGACGGCCCCTTCGAGCCCCGCGCGGCCTCCTCCAACTCGCCGACGAGTACCGGGTCCGTGATCTCGTACTGCTGCATCAGCGCCCGGACATCGGTGACGCTGACGCCGACCGTGCCGGCCTCGATGCGCATGATCTTCGAAAGTGACCAGTCCAGGGCGTCAGCCGTCTGTTGTTTGGTCAGCCCTGATTTGTAACGGGCCTTGCGCAACTCGACGCGGAGCCTGCGTCGATTCAGGCTCGGATCGAGGTCCCTGGGCATGGCGCTCCCCTGTCTGCATGTCAGGTGGCCATCGTCGAACGGCGAGTATCTGATAGCTTACGCCGATTCGGTACCGTCGTACAGCCATTGCCCAAATGACATGTGTCATTTCGACGGGGGTCACAGTTGTTGTGAACAGTAGGCAAAACCCCCGTACCGGTCAAATCGGTACGGGGGTTTCGTGTGGCGTGTCGTGCGAGGTGAGAGGGGTGCGGGGGGCCTCAGGCCATGATCAGGTAGATCCCGTACCCCACCGCCGCCGCGCAGGCCGCGAAGCAGGCGTACGCCGCTGTCGTGGCGATTGCCGGCGAGCCGCCGCCGGCGGTCGCCGCCTCCCGCTTGGAGAGGCCGACGATGCCGAGGGTGAAGAGGCCGACGAGGGTCACGGTGACCACGAGGCTGACTCCGAAGACGGAGCCGAGGGCTGCCCAGTCGATGTGCATGGTGGTGTTCCTCAGGGGTCGCGGGGCTCAGACGGCGGGCGTCGGCGTGGACGGGGTCGCCGAGGCCGTGGACTCGGCGGCGGGGGCCGGGATGGTCGCCGTGAGCTCCTCGGCCGTCGCACCGGTCGGCGGCGGGGTCACGGCGGCGATCGCCGTGGTCACCACGCCCGGGGGCTCCTCGGCGTCGTTCACATTGGTGTGGTCGACGACCTCGCGGCGCGAGAGCACCCAGATCGCGGCGCTGGAGGCGATGAGGAACAACGCGACGAGGGCCGTGCCCCAGGTGCCGAAGGAGGTCACCCACTCGGCGAGCGCGGCGACCAGCGCGGCGGCCGGCAGGGTCAGTCCCCAGGCGACGAACATCCGGGTGGCGGTGGACCAGCGGACCACACCGCCCTTGCGGCCGAGGCCCGCGCCCATCACGGCACCGGAGACCGAGTGCGTGGTGGAGAGCGAGAAGCCGAGGTGCGAGGAGGCGAGGATGACCGTGGCCGCGCTGGTCTGGGCGGCGAAGCCCTGCTGCGGCTGGAGGTCGGTCAGGCCCTTGCCCATGGTGCGGATGATGCGCCAGCCGCCCAGGTAGGTGCCCAGCGCGATGGCCATACCGGCGGAGACGATGACCCACACCGGCGGATCGGAGTCGGGCGCGAGCACACCGCCGGCGACCAGCGCCAGGGTGATGATGCCCATCGTCTTCTGGGCGTCGTTCGTGCCGTGGGCCAGCGAGACCAGGCCCGCCGAGGCGATCTGACCGACGCGGTAGCCCTTGCCGGAGGCCTTCTCGCTGGTGTGCTCCCCGAGCCTGTACGTCAGCCTGGTGGCGAGCATCGCGGCGAGGCCCGCGACCAGCGGGGCCGCGACGGCCGGGATCAGCACCTTGGTGACGAGCGCGTCGCCGTGCACCGCGCCGGAGCCGGCCGAGGCGATCGTGGCGCCGATGAGGCCGCCCATCAGGGCGTGCGAGGAGCTGGAGGGAAGCCCGACCAGCCAGGTCAGCAGGTTCCAGAGGATGGCGCCGACGAGCGCCGCGAATATGACCTCTGGCTGTATGCCGGACTCGTCGACGAGCCCCTTGGAGATGGTGTTGGCGACCTCGATGGACAGGAACGCGCCGACAAGGTTGAGCGCGGCGGACATGGCCACCGCGACCTTGGGCTTCATGGCGCCGGTCGAGATGGTGGTGGCCATCGCGTTGGCGGTGTCGTGGAAACCGTTCGTAAAATCGAACGCGAGCGCGGTGATCACCACGATCGCGAGGATCAGCGAGAAGTTTTCCATTTACCCAGGCTTCTCTTGGATGTCCAGTGGTACGGGGACCGTAGGCAACCTGGGTGAACGGAAGATGAACTAGGACAGGCGTGTGGATGTAGTAATCGGGTGCGGGTGTCGGTCTAGCCCTTGGTGAACTTCTTCAGCCGGCGCATGGACCCGTTGAAGAGGTTCTGGTCACCCGGCAGGCTCCCGCTGCCGTTGTCGTACTGCCAGATCGTCCAGAACTTCCACCCCGCGGGGAGCTCTCCCGCCCCGGCGGAGTTGTACCGGGCCAGCCACAGCGGATGGTTCCCGGCGAACGCCGCGCTGTTGCCGGTACAGGTCTTCCACCAGTGGGTGGTCGTGTAGATCACCGGACGGCGGCCGGTGAGACGCTTGACCTCGTCGCTGAACGACTTGATCCAGCCGACCATCCTGCTGTCGCTCAGGCCGTAGCACTTCTTCTTCTTGTCGTACGGGTTGTATTCGATGTCGAGGGCCGGCGGCAGCGTCCAGCCGTCGGCGCGCCAGCCGCCGCCGTTGCGCACGAAGTAGGCGGCCTGGGCCTTGCCGGACGACTTGTCGGGCACCGCGAAGTGGTAGGCGCCCCGGATCAGGCCCGCGTTGCGCGAGCCGTCGTACTGCTGGCCGAAGTACGGGTTGCGGTAGGTGGTGGACTCGGTCGCCTTGACGTAGACGAACTTGGCGCCCTTCGACTTCGCGCTCGGCCAGTTCACCTTCTTCTGGTGCGAGGAGACGTCGTGCCCCTTGGGCTTGGCGGCGGCCGAGGCGGGGATCTCGACGAGAGCGGTACCCCCCAGGGCGAGCGCCGCGACCGACGCGGCGAATACGCGGTTGCGACGACGGGACGGTCGGGTGGTGTCACGGGCCATGTTTTCCCCCCGGAATGGCGACGTGTGCGACAAAACATCCGGAGGCTACTGGAAGATCACCGAATCGCCGTCGATCACCGGCCAATCACCAACAGGGGGTGATGTATGTGCATATGAGCCCTATCGAGGGTCCGGCTCCCGCCCTGGAGTGCGCTCGCCCGGAAGCGCCGGCCGAGGGTCGCCTGGCAGGATCGCCGCATGGCTGAGGAGCGGCGGAACGCCCGGGACGAGCGGGACACGGGTGAGGATTCACAGGATTCGCGAACGGCACGACAGCAAGCCGCGCCGGACGACGTGGCACGCGCGTGGGACGAGCTCGTCGCGACGGCCCGCCGGACGGTGGCCGACGGTCTGGTCGTCGGCACTTCCGGCAACGTGTCCGTACGCGTCGGGGACACCGTCCTGGTCACACCGACGGGAGTGCCCTACGACCGCCTGACCCCGGACGACGCGACGGGCGTCGACCTCACCGGCCGGCAGGTCCTCGGCCGCCTCCGCCCGACCAGCGAACTCCCCATGCACCTGGCGATCCACACCACCACCGACGCCCGCGCCGTCGTCCACACCCACGCCGTCCACGCGACGGCCGTCTCCACCCTCGTACGCGAGCTGCCGCTGATCCACTACATGTCCGGCGCCCTCGGCGGACCCGTCCGAGTCGCCCCGTATGCGACCTACGGCACCCCTGAGTTGGCCGAGAACATGCTCCGCGCTTTGACAGGGCGCACCGCATGCCTGCTCCAGAACCACGGCACGATCACATACGGAAACACCCTCTCCGAAGCCTACGACCGCACGGCCCAGCTCGAATGGATGTCCCGCGTCTGGCTGACGGCGTCCTCGGTCCCGGGCCTCTCCCCGACACTGCTCACGCCGGACCAGGTGGCGGAGGTGGGGGAGCGGCTTCGGGGGTACGGGCAGCCGGGGTGAGACCCTGCTCGCCCCCGGACCAGCCCGACCACCCGGAAACCCCCGACCACCCGGAAACCCCCGCCCACTGGCCACCGACGGAGTCCGCCAGGACACTGGACCCGTGCGTGCAGTCAGAGCGGCAGCCACGGCTGCAGGGGTCGCGTTCGCGGCCGGCGCGGCCGGTGTCGCCGCCGGCCGGCTGGCCAGCGATGCCGCGCTGAAGGCACCGCCGGGCGGACCACTGCCCACGGAACCCCGGCTGACCGTGCACTCCACCGCGGCGGGCCGGATCGCCCTGACCCGGGCCTTCGCCGCACAGCGCCCCGGCGTCTACGGCCTCGTCGGCGACGGCTCCCACGCGGTCGTCGGCAATGTCCTCGACGGCGCCGCACAGGCCCCCGACACCGTCGTACGCCGCCTGGAACGGGTCACCCAGGGCACGCTGGAGCCGGGCGACCGGGTGCGGCTCACCCCGAACACCCACGTCGGCGACCCGCGCACCGCGCTCGGCCTCGACCACACCGACGTCGACGTGCCCGGCGAACTCGGTGCCCTGCCCGGGTGGTTCGTGCCCGCGGCCCGCGACATCTGGGTGATCACCGTGCACGGCCTGGGCGCCACCCGCGAGCACACCATGAACGTCATGGAGTTCCTGCACCGCCACCGCTTCCCGGTGCTCGCCCTCGCCTATCGCGGCGACGCCGGCGCGCCCCGCTCCCCGGACGGCCTGAGCCACCTCGGCGAGTCCGAGTGGCGGGACGTGGACGCGGCCATCCGGTACGCCGTCCGGTCCGGCGCCGAGCGGGTCGTCCTGCACGGCTGGTCCACCGGCGCCACCATGGCCCTGCGCGCCGCCACCCACTCCCCGCTGCGCGACCGCGTCACCGGGCTCGTCCTGGACTCGCCGGTCCTCGACTGGGCGACCACCCTGCGCGCCCTCGCCGCCGCCCGCCGCACCCCCGGCGCCCTGCTGCCCCTCGCGGTCCGCGCCGCCCAGGGCCGCACGGGACTGCGCGCGGCCCCCGTCGACCAGCCGGCGGTCGCCCCGGACCTCAGGGTCCCGACCCTGATCTTCCACGGCCCCGACGACGTCGTCGCCCCCTGGGGCCCCTCCCGCCGGCTCGCCGCCCGCCTCCCCGGCCGCGTCACGCTGCGCACGGTCCGCCACGCCCCGCACGGCGCCATGTGGAACGCCGACCCCAAGGCCTATGAAGAAACCCTGCGCCGCTTCCTCACCCCGCTCATGTAGCGCGGACGCGGCAGAGCCAGGGGCGGAGCGCAGTCGCCGCAGGGGGGCGGAATCCAAGCCCGCACAGACAGGTACGACCCATTCCGTTTAGCGCTGGACCAAGGCGATCCTCACCCATATCGCCCTCCTTGGGAACGCGTGCGTTGGCCACCCCTGTCGCCCGCTGTGACATTCCGTTTGGGTTTTCGGACCGTCAACCGGAAGACTGCCCCCGTGACGTCCCGTAACCCGCGCGACTCCAGGCTCCGACTCGTCAGCCCGCGAACCCTGGCCGCCGCTCCCCGAGCAGCAGTGACCCAGCGCCGCCGACCGGCTCCCCGGCCCCCGGAGGGCACCCCGCCGCCCGTGGAACTCGCCCGCATGGCCCGCGCCGTCCTGGCGGACGCGGCCCGCGTCGCCCACTGGGCCGACGCCGCCCTGCGCCCGGGCCGCCAGAGCGCGAGCTCCGACGGCACCGGCACCCTCTCCGACGCGACCGCGGAACGGGCCGCCGACCACCTGGGGCTGACCCCGGATCAGGTGCGCCACGACTGGGACACCGCACGGCTGGCCGGCCTCATCGAGGTGCACGGCGACACCGCGCGCCCCGGCTGGCGCCTGCGCGCCTGGCACCGCGACGACAGCGCCGTACTGCGCGGCTGGGTCGCCTTCTTCGACGCCTGGTCCATCGCCCACCCCGAGCCCGCGGACCGGGCGCCCGCCGCCGTGGCCGAGGTCGTCTCGGCCATGCCCCAGGTGCTCTCCTTCCTCCAGCTCTCCGCCGGGCCCGTCCCCGTCGAGCAGCTCCTCGACCTCCTGGAACAGCGGGTCACCGAACTGCGCACCGAGCGCTGCGAGATCCCCTACGGCCCGCAGCCCGAGCCCGGCGCGGAGCCGAACACCGAGGACACCCCGCTCGCCCCGCTGCTCGACTGGTCCCTGCGCGCCCTCGCCTCCGTCGGCGCCCTCACCTACGGCGACGGCCAGGCCACCCTCACCCCGCTCGGCAGCTGGGCGGTCTGGGTGAAGCTGGAGCAGATCTGCGTCGCCGCACAGAGCCCTGCCGGGAACATCGAGGTCTCCGCCGAGGACATGCTCCGCGGCTGCGCCCAGCTCCGCCCGAACGCGGCCCGCGCCGAATACCGCGCCTGGCTGGCCGCCCGCCCCGTCGGCGGCGCCGTCACCGAGCTCATCGACGCCGCCCGCGGTGAGGACGCCCTCATCCGGGGCCTCGCCTTCGAGGCGCTGCGCGTCGTCGGCGCCCCCGCCGAACCGGACGTCCGCACCGTCGCCGACGAGACCCCGCTGCGCCCCTACGCCCTGCTCTGGCTCGCCGAGCACGACGGCGCCGACCCCGAGGACGCCCACGAGGTGCTCACCCGCGAGGAGTCCACCTGGCTCTGGGTGGACACCGCCGCCGCCGTCGCCGACCACGGCGAGGCACCCCTGCTCGTACGGCATCTGGAGTCCGCGGTGCAGCCCACGGTCCCCGCGCTGCTCGCCGAGGTCCGCGCGGTCGGGCACCCCCGTACCGTCCAGGTCCTGGTCGCCCTCGCCGCCGCCCACCCCGACCCGGCGCTCGCCAAGGCCGTCCGCCGGGCCGCCTTCCAGGTGCACACCGGCGGCAGCTGACCCGGGCGGGGCCGGTGCCGGGACGGGCGGGTGTCAGCCGCCCGTCTCGGGCGCGTACGTACCGAAGCTCCACACATTGCCCTCGGCGTCCCGGGCCATGTAGTCCCGCGACCCGTACTCCTGGTCCGTCGGGGGCGTCAGGATCTCCACGCCGTGCTCCACGGCCCGCCGGTGATGGGCGTCCACGTCGTCCACCACGATGTACACCCCGCTGGGGCCCGCGCCCTTCATCGCGGCGTCGAAGGCACTGCCGCTGCCCTTGGAGCCGACCATCACCGCGCCGTTGCCCTGCGTCAGCTCGGCGTGCAGCACCGTCCCGTCCTCGCCCTCGTACACCGACAGCTCGGTGAAGCCCAGCGCCTCCGTGAGCTGCCTGATGGCCGCCTTGGCGTCCGCGTACAACAGTGTCGGGTAGATGCTCGGGCGTCCGTCGCTCCTGCCTGCCATACCGATCACGACCTCTCCGTCGTCCGGAATACGACCTGCTGCTCAGTTTTGCACCCACCACCGACAAGACCCCGCCGAGGGAACGGCCCCCGCCCACCACCACGGCGTCAGGTCCACCGCTCGAAGTGCTCCCGCGGGCCGGTGACCG
Organism: Streptomyces adelaidensis; assembly: GCF_016598475.1. GTDB lineage: Bacteria > Actinomycetota > Actinomycetes > Streptomycetales > Streptomycetaceae > Streptomyces > Streptomyces adelaidensis. The sequence goes on along the minus strand of NZ_JAEMUX010000006.1, from coordinate 56,087 downwards.
ATACCACGTGATCCCTTGTGGCACAGGCGGAAAACCGCTTGCCGCCCGCAGTTAGAATCGGGCCCATGGCCCTTCTCCTCGCGCATTAGACGGCGGGAACGTCCTCAGCCGCCCGCCCTCCTCCCCCTTCGCCCTGGAGTCTGTCCGTGATCTCCGCCTCCGGTATCGAGCTGCGTGCCGGTGCCCGCGTCCTCATCGAGTCCGCCACCTTCCGCGTCGCCAAGGGCGACCGCATCGGCCTCGTCGGCCGCAACGGCGCCGGCAAGACCACCCTCACCAAGTGCCTGGCCGGCGAGGGCATCCCGGCCGGCGGCACCATCACCCGCTCCGGCGAGGTCGGTTACCTCCCGCAGGACCCCCGCACCGGCGACCTCGACATACTCGCCCGCGACCGCGTCCTCTCCGCGCGCGGCCTCGACGTACTGATCCGCAAGATGCGCGAGAACGAGCAGCGCATCGCAGGCGGCCAGGGCGGCACCCGCGAGAAGGCCCTGAGGCAGTACGAGCGCCAGGAGACGGAGTTCCTCACCAAGGGCGGGTACTCCGCCGAGGCCGAGGCCGCCACCATCGCCGCCGCGCTCAACCTGCCCGACCGGGTGCTCGGCCAGCCGCTGCACACCCTCTCGGGTGGTCAGCGCCGCCGTATCGAGTTGGCCCGGATCCTCTTCTCCGACGCCGACACCCTGCTCCTCGACGAGCCGACGAACCACCTCGACGCCGACTCGATCGTCTGGCTGCGCGACTACCTCAAGACCTACCGCGGCGGCTTCATCGTGATCTCCCACGACGTCGACCTGGTCGAGACGGTCGTCAACAAGGTGTTCTACCTGGACGCCAACCGTGCCCAGATCGACGTCTACAACATGGGCTGGCGGCTCTACCAGCAGCAGCGCGAGGCCGACGAGAAGCGCCGCAAGCGCGAGCGGCAGAACGCCGAGAAGAAGGCCGCCGCGCTGCACTCGCAGGCCGACAAGATGCGCGCCAAGGCCACCAAGACCGTCGCCGCCCAGAACATGGCGAAGCGCGCCGACCGGCTGCTCGCCGGCCTGGACGCCGTACGGGTCTCCGACAAGGTCGCCAAGCTGCGCTTCCCCGAGCCCGCGCCCTGCGGCAAGACCCCGCTCACCGCCGAGGGCCTGTCGAAGTCGTACGGCTCGCTGGAGATCTTCACCGACGTCGACCTGGCCATCGACAAGGGCTCCCGGGTCGTCATCCTCGGCCTCAACGGCGCCGGCAAGACCACGCTCCTGCGCCTCCTCGGGGGCGCCGAGAAGCCCGACACCGGCGAGGTCGTCGAGGGCCACGGCCTCAAACTCGGCTATTACGCGCAGGAGCACGAGACCCTCGACCCGGACCGCACGGTCCTGGAGAACATGCGCTCGGCCGCGCCCGACCTGGACCTCGTCGAGGTCCGCAAAACCCTCGGCTCGTTCCTGTTCTCCGGTGACGACGTCGACAAGCCGGCCAGTGTCCTCTCCGGCGGCGAGAAGACCCGTCTCGCGCTCGCGACCCTGGTGGTGTCGTCGGCGAACGTCCTCTTGCTCGACGAGCCGACGAACAACCTCGACCCCGCCAGCCGCGAGGAGATCCTCGGCGCGCTGCGCACCTACAAGGGCGCGGTCGTCCTGGTCACCCACGACGAGGGCGCCGTCGAGGCGCTCCAGCCGGAGCGGATCATCCTGCTGCCGGACGGCGTCGAGGACCTGTGGGGCGCGGACTACGCGGACCTCGTCGCGCTCGCCTGAGGCCGCCCATTCGATCAGGCACCTTGATCGAATGGGTTGATCAACTGCCTATGGATCATTCGGCCCATCCGTGATCCATCATCTGTGTGAGATCTCCTCGTACCGAGGTGTGTCCTACACCGATTTCACGGCCGAGCCCCACTGTGTGCGGGGCTCGGCCGTCGTGCGTCTCTGACCTGGCACTTCGCGGAACAACCCGTTCGGCCGTACGGACGCCGCTGGGCGGAATCACAGATTCCACTCGTGGGGACGCGCTCCTGTCGTCAAAACCTTGTCCCACGGACCTTGCCGAATGGGTGGCCATCACGCCCCGGAGGGGTGATCATGAGGAGACCAGAGCGCACTTCCCATGAGGAGGACCGGGTGGCCGAGACTCTGAAGAAGGGCAGCCGGGTTACCGGCGCCGCGCGCGACAAGCTCGCGGCAGACCTGAAGAAGAAGTACGACTCCGGTGCGAGCATTCGAGCACTGGCCGAGGAAACCGGCCGCTCGTATGGCTTCGTACACCGGATGCTCAGCGAATCGGGCGTCACGCTTCGAGGGCGTGGCGGGGCGACGCGGGGCAAGAAGGCCGCATCGGCCTGACGCCGGGCGGCCCATCGGCTTCGATGGTGGCCACCCGGTCGGTCAGCTGATCGACCGGGTGGTTACTGTGCAGTCACTTAGCAATGCTCCATCGCTCTGCTGACCGCACTCATCGGAGGCGCCCCATGGCTTCGCTCGAACCGCTGCTCGACAAGGATGGCGTACGGCTCACCGTCGACGACGCGATCGCCACGGTGACGCTGACCAATCCGGCCAAGCGCAACGTACAGAGCCCCGCTCTGTGGCGGGCGCTCACCGAGGCCGGGCGGTCGGTGCCGGGCTCCGTCCGTGTGGTCGTGCTGCGGGCCGAGGGCAAATCGTTCTCCGCCGGCCTCAACCGGCAGATGTTCACGCCCGAAGGCATCGAAGGGGAGCCGTCGTTCATCGATCTCGCGCGCCGTGACGACGCCGAGCTCGACTCGACCATCGCCGAGTACCAGGAGGCGTTCGCCTGGTGGCGGCGGAGCGACATCGTGTCCATCGCCGCCGTCCAGGGGCATGCCGTCGGTGCGGGCTTCCAACTCGCCCTCGCCTGTGATCTGCGCGTCGTCGCCGACGACGTGCAGTTCGCCATGCTCGAAACCAGCCTCGGGCTCGTCCCCGACCTCACCGGGACGCATCCGCTGGTGAGCCTCGTCGGCTACGCCCGCGCACTGGAGATCTGCCTCACCGGCCGCTTCGTCCAGGCGGACGAGGCCCAGCGCATCGGCCTCGCGAACCTTGCCGTGCCCGGGGACCAACTCGACGACACAGTACGGGACTTGACGGCCGCGCTGGTGGCCGCGCCGCGGGCCGCGGTGATCGAGACGAAGGCGTTGCTGAGCGGGGCGTCGGGCCGTTCGTACGACGAGCAGCGGGCGGCGGAGCGAGCCGCGCAGGCTCGGCGGCTGCGGGATCTGGCGGGCGTCGGGGAGTAGCCGGCGTTCAGCCGACGGGACGAGTGGCGGCGACGTTCATTCGACATCGGTGACGAGTACCGCCACCGACGGATGGTCCGGTAGTGCCGCGCTCACCGCTGTGCGCACCTCGCGTGCCACGTCCAGGGCCCGCCTCCCCTCTGTCACCGCCAGCTCCACACGGACATGGCGGCGGGGGAGGGCGGGCCCCGTGTCGATGTGGATCGCGCGGCCCGGGCCGCCGAGTGCGCCGGTCAGGCGGATGACGCCCGGGACGGACACGGCCGCGGCGAGCACCCGGGACTCCTCGTCGTCGCCGGTGGGCAGGGACGGCCCGGCGGGCGGGGGCTCGGGGGCCGCGCCGGGGGGCTCCTCCTCGTCTTCCCGCAGGTCCGTCACCCGCAGGTCCACCTCTGTCACCAGCAGTCCGAGCCGTTCAGTGGCGGAGGCGGTCAGCGCTGTGCGCAGCCGGGTCGCCGTCGCCGGGAAGGGCTCGGCGGCCGGGCCCGCCAAGGCCGTGAAGTCGGCGGTGATGCGCAGAGGGCCGGGCGGGAGGGCGCTCGGGGGAGGCGGCACGCCGGGATCGTCGTACGGCCCCTCCGGGTCGGCGAGCGAGATACGGAGCGGGCCGAGGCCGATCCCGCGCACCGAGGCGGCCGTGCGGCGCAGTACCGCTTCGGTCGCGCTCTCCGTGATCCACGCGCCGTCCCCCGCGCCGCCCAGGGGGAGTACGCGGCCGAGGCCGAGCTGCCGTCGTACCGCCTTCGTCCAGTTGTCCGCCGTCATTGCTCCAGCTTGCCGCATCCCCGGCGCGCGGCGGTGCAAGCGAGCTTAATGTGGGCGAAGGAGGACAAACGGAAGGGGTGTGCCATGACTGGCATGACGGAGCGGAACCGGACGGAGGAACCCGACACCACCAAGGAGTCGGTGCAGGTCGGGCGCAAGGCCACCCGGCGCGGTGGCGGCGATCCGGCGACCCGGGGGCGCACCACGATCGCCGACGGTGTCGTGGAGAAGATCGCCGGGCTCGCCGCGCGCGACGTGCTCGGTGTGCACGCCATGGGCAGCGGGCTGTCCCGGACCTTCGGGGCCGTACGCGACCGGGTGCCCGGCGGCTCCACCAAGTCCGTGACCCGGGGTGTGAAGGCCGAGGTCGGCGAGGTGCAGACCGCCCTGGACCTGGAGATCGTCGTCGACTACGGCGTGTCCATCGCCGATGTCGCCCGGGCCGTGCGCGAGAACGTCGTCTCGGCTGTCGAGCGGATGACGGGCCTGGAGGTCGTCGAGGTCAATATCGCCGTCAGCGATGTGAAGCTGCCGGACGAGGAGGACGAGGAACCGGAGTCCCGGCTGCAATGAGCGGAGTCAAGGCCCCAGAAGAGTGCGGCAGGAGTGTCCGAGCCCCTAGGAGCACAGCATGAGTCTGGCCGTGATCGGCATGATCGCCGGAATGGCGCTGGGCTTCGCCGGGTACTTCGGCGGATTCGGTGCCTTTCTGCTGGTGGCCGCGCTGGGCGCCGTCGGCTTCGTCGTCGGCCGGTTCCTGGAGGGGGACCTGGACCTGGGCGACTTCTTCCGCCCGCGTGACGACCGGCGCCGATGAACCCCGAGGGCAGCGGCCGTCGTACGGGGACGCAGGCCGTCGCGTCCGGTGAGCGCGGGGCGACCCGGATCGCTGACCGGGTGGTCGCGAAGATCGCCGGGCAGGCGGCGCGCGAGGCACTTCAAGCGTTGCCGCCGGACTCCGCGCCCCCGTACGCCACCGTCGTCATTTCGCGTGAGACCGCGCGCGTCCGCGTCAGTCTCGAACTCCCCTACCCCTCGGACATCGGTGGCCAATGCGCTGCGGTGCGTCGCCATGTCGCCGAGCGGGTAGGGACGTTGGCGGGAATGCATGTATCGGACGTGGCCGTCCAAGTGGAACGGCTGCACCTGGCGCACGCACACGACGTGGCACAGGGGAGGACGCGATGAGCGAACCCCAGCGCTCCGAAGGCACCACTCGACGACTACCGGTCATGGAGAAGGCCGACGGGACGACCGACCCCGATCCGGACCAGCGGGACCCGAGGGATCCGAGGGACCCGCCGGATCAGTCGGCGTCCGCCGCCGCCTACGACCCGCCGCCCGTCCTCGAGGGCGAGAACGGCGGCGGGGAGAAGCGCTTCTGGTCCGCACGCAGAGTCCCCGCGGGCATCGTCGCGGTCGTCCTCCTCGGCGGCGCGGGGTTCTTCCTGTACGACGTCGCCGCCGTCCGCGCCGACCGGCCCGGCATGGAGTGGCGCCGTTCGCTGGCCCGGCAGCTCGCCGAGCGGCCCCTCGACGACGCCTGGGTGCTCGGCGGCGCCGCGGTGGTCGTACTCCTCGGCCTCTGGCTGCTCGTGCTCGCCGCCACCCCCGGGCTGCGCGACGTCCTGCCGATGCGGCGCGTGCACCCCCACGTACGGGCCGGACTGCACCGGGGCGCCGCCGCGCTCGCCCTGCGCGACCGGGCCATGGAGGTCTCCGGTGTGCAGTCCGTACGGGTCCGGATGGGACGGAAGAAAGCCGACGTCCGCGCGGTCGCCCACTTCCGGGAACTCGACGAGGTACGGGCCGACCTGGACGTCACGCTCGCCGACGGCATCCGGGGGCTGGGCCTGGCCCGGCCCCCCGCCCTGTCGGTGCATGTACGCCGGCCCGGCCGGAAGGGGTGAGACGCGATGCTGAGAATCGTCAACAGGGTGCTGCTCGGGACCGTCGGGGTTCTGCTCGTCGTGGGCGGCGGCGCCGTCCTCGCCGTGGGACTCGGCGCGGACCCGCCCTCCTGGTGGCCGCACGACGACCGGCACGACGTGCTGCTCAGCACCGCCGAGCGCACCCGGTGGCGCGACGACGGCTGGTGGTGGCCTACCGTCATCGCCGTACTCGCCCTCCTGGTCCTGCTCGCCCTGTGGTGGCTGACCGCCGTGCTGCGCCGCCACCGGCTCAGCGAGGTGCTCGTCGACACCGGCGACGGCGACGGCGCGCTGCTGCGAGGGCGTGCCCTGGAAAGCGTACTCACCACGGAGGCGACCGGGTCGGACGGCGTCGCACGCGCCCGGGCCCGCCTCACCGGCCGACGCAACGCCCCCGAGGCCAGGGTCCGCCTGATGCTCCAGCCCCATGTGAACCCCGGCGACGCCCTCCACCACCTCACCACGGAGGCGATCACCAACGCCCAGAACTCGGCGGGCCTGGCGGAGTTGCCGACGGAGGTACGCCTGCGGGGGGCCAAGCACCGTGCGCAAAGGGTGAGCTGAGCGCCCTTCAGGGGCGCGGGGAACCGCGTGAGCGACCCACCCACAAGCCGCGGCCGAAGAACGGCTCCTCAGAACCCGTGCCGCATCCCACCATCCACCGGCAGCATCACACCCGTCAGATAGGACGCGGCCGGAGACAGCAGGAAAGCCGCCGCACGCCCGAACTCCTCCGGCCGCCCGTACCGCCGCAACGGAATCCGCGACTCGTGCGCGGTCCGCGTCGCCGCCGGATCGGCGGACAACCCGTCCAGCTCGCGTACGCGGTCCGTGTCGATACGAGCCGGCAGTACCCCGACCACCCGAATCCCACGCGGGCCCAGCTCGTCGGAGAGCGACTTGGCGAAGCCCGCGAGGCCGGGACGCAGCCCGTTCGAGATGCTCAGCCCCGGAATCGGCTCGTGCACGGACCCGGAGAGCACGAACCCGATGACGCCGCCCTCACGGAGCGATTCCGCGGCGGCCCGCGCCAGGCGGACCGCGCCCAGGAACACCGACTCGAACGCGGCGGTCCACTGCTCGTCCGTGTTGTCGGCGACGAAGCCGGGCGTCGGCCCGCCCACGCTGACCAGGATGCCGTCGAAGCCCCCGAAGTGCTCATGGGCGGCGGCGATCAGCCGGCCGGCGGCCTCCGGGTCGGCGTTGTCCGCGGCGACCCCCACGGCGTTCGGCCCGAGCGCGGCCGCCGCCTCGGCCGTGGTCTTCTCCTCGCGGCCCGTGACGACCACCTTCGCGCCGTCGTCGACGAGTTCGCGCGCGACCGCGTTGCCCAGCCCGCGGGTCGCTCCGGTGATGATGTAGACACGGTCCTTCAGCCCAAGATCCATGGTCCCTATCCTGCCTCTTCCCCGTCGAAGAGGGCGAGGGCGGTGCCCACGAGACCGACATGGCTGAACGCCTGCGGGAAGTTTCCCAGCTGCCGGCCCGCGACCGGGTCGTACTCCTCCGCGAGCAGCCCCACGTCGTTGACCAGCCCCACCAGCCGTTCGAACAGCTCGCGCGCCTCCGTCGTACGGCCCGTCAGATGGAGTGCGTCCGCCAGCCAGAACGAGCAGACGAGGAACGTGCCCTCGCCGCCCGGCAGCCCGTCGACGGGGGTGGTCCTGGCCCCGAGGTGGTCGGCGCTGTAGCGGCGGACGAATCCGTCGTGGCTCAGCTCCTCGCGGATCGCGTCGACCGTGCCGACGACACGGGGATCGTCCGGCGGCAGGAAGCCCACCCGGGGGATGAGCAGCAGCGCGGCGTCGAGTTCGCGGGAGCCGTAGGACTGGGTGAAGGTGTTGCGGTCGGCGTCGAAGCCGCGTTCGCACACCTCGCGGTGGACCTCGTCGCGCAGGGCGCGCCAGGCGTCGAGGTCGCCGCGGGTCAGCTTCGGGTCGCCCTCCAGAGTGCGGATGGCCCGGTCGGCGGCGACCCAGGTCATCACCTTGGAGTGCGTGAAGTGCCGGCGCGGCCCACGCACCTCCCACAGCCCCTCGTCCTGCTTCCGCCAGGCCGACCGCAGATAGTCCATCAGCGCGCACTGCATGCGCCACATGTGCGGCTTGCCGGGCAGTCCCGAACGCCGGGACAGGAACAGGGAGTCGATGACCTCGCCGTACACGTCCAGCTGCAACTGCCGTACGGCGTCGTTGCCGACCCGGACCGGTCGCGAGTCCGCGTAGCCGGCCAGCCACGGCAGCTCGCACTCGGGGAGGCGCCGCTCACCGGCCAGGCCGTACATGATCTGCAGGTCCGCCGGGTCGCCCGCGATCGCGCGCAGCAGCCAGTCACGCCAGGCCTCGGCCTCCTCCTGGTAGCCGCAGGACAGCAGCGCGCCGAGGGTGAGGGTGGAGTCGCGCAGCCAGCAGTGCCGGTAGTCCCAGTTGCGGACCCCGCCGATCTCCTCGGGGAGCGAGGTGGTGGCGGCCGCGACGATGCCGCCGGTCGGGGCGTAGATGAGGGCCTTGAGGGTGATCAGGGAGCGGACCACGGCATCCCGGTACGGGCCGTCGTACCGGCAGCGCCCCGCCCAGGCCCGCCAGTCGTGGACGCTCGACCGCAGCGCCTCGTGCGGGTCGACGAGGCCCGGGCGGGGTTCGTGCGAGGGGTGCCAGGTCAGCACGAACGCGACCTTCTCGCCCGGCTCCACCGTGAACTCGGCGTACGTGGCGCGGTCCTCGCTCCAGGTCCGCACCCCGGGTTCGCTGCGCAGCCACACCGCGTCCGGGCCGGCGACCGCCACCCGGTGACCGTCCGACCTGCGCATCCACGGCACGACCGAGCCGTAGTCGAAGCGCAGCCGGAGGGTGCTGCGCACGGTCACCCGGCCGGACAGGCCCTCCACGATCCGGACGACATCGGGCGCCCGGTCGCGCTGCGGCATCAGGTCCGTCACCCGCACCGCACCCTCGTCCGTCTCCCACTCGGTGTCGAGGACGAGCGTGTCGTGCCGGTACGCCCGCCTCGCACAGGCCTTTGCCCCTCTGGGTGCCAACCGCCAGTGGCCGTTCTCCTCGTCGCCGAGCAGCGCGGCGAAGCAGGCGGCCGAGTCGAACCGGGGCAGGCAGAGCCAGTCGATGGAACCGCGGCGGCTCACCAGAGCGGACGTCTGGTGATCGCCGATCAGCGCGTAGTCCTCGATAGGGGGGTGCACGGGGGACGGGTTCCCTGGGTGGGCGGTGATCAGTCCGGGAACCCGTCGATCAGCCCGGTCCGGTCCCCGCTGTCGTTCCGCCCACCCCCGAGAAGATCACCCCTGTCCCGGACGGGGCCTGGTTGAGGACCCAGAGGCCGAGCAGGGTGGCGAGGGCGAAGACGAGCAGGACGAGTACGGCGAGGACGAGGCGGCGGCGGCGCTCGCGGCGGAGCCAGTCGCCGCGGGCCGTGCGGTAGGCGTCGGGGGCGGCATGGACACCGCCGGCCAGCGCGGCGAGGGCCTCGGCCAACTCCCGCTCGGTGCGCTCCTGCCCGGTGTCGTTACCGGTGGTGTCGTTCATCGCCGGGCCTCCATCGCCTGGGTCAGGGCGGCGAGGCCGCGTGCGGTGTGGGTCTTGACCGAGCCGCAGGAGATGTCCATCGCGGCCGCGATCTCGCTCTCCTTCAGCCCCAGCCAGTGGCGCAGCACGAGCGCCTCCCGCTGCCGCGCGGGCAGTTGCTGGAGCGCGACGATCAGCATCCGCTGGTCGTCGTGGAGCAGCGCGGTGCTCTCGGCGGAGGCGACCGGCTCGTGCACCGCCGGGGTCTCCACATGCTTGCGGGCGACCTGGAGATGCCGTATCCGCATCCGGGTGAGGTTGCAGACCGTGGAGCGGAGATACGCCTCCGCCGCCTCGGCGTCCCTGAGGCGCCGCCACTTGCGGTAGATCTGGTAGTACGCCTCGGCCACCACGTTCTCGGGATCGTCGGCGCCAAGGAGCACCGCGAGTCGCAGCATCGAGGAGTAGTGCAGCTCGAACAGCCGGGCGACACCGGCCTCGCGCTCCACATCGGCCGGATCGCCGAGGGCGCCCGGCGGGAGCGCGGGGTTCGGAATCAGCGGCTCGGCGGCCGGAGCGGGCACACCGCCCAGCGGCTCGGCGGCCGGAGGGGACCGCAAGCCGGCCGGCGGCTCGGCGGCGGTGACGGATGCCGGAGCCGCCGGGGGCACCGGCACGCGTATGTGCTGTCTGCGTCTCACGAGTTGCTCGCTCCCGTCTCGGGGCGCCGCCTGACGGTCAGGCGGGACGGTAGGTCGGTCGCGTCGGCGCCGCGCGGGACGCCGAGCCGTTCGAGGACCGTGGTGCCGAGGACGGCGACGGTCAGATTGAGGAAGAGGGCGAGCAGACCGGCGTAGATCTCCAGCGAGCCGCCGCCCAGGAGCACGATCGACGAGAAGCCCTCGCGCACCACCAGGAACGTGCCGGTCACCATGCCCACGCCCCACCCGGCGAGCAGCGCCCGCGGATGCAGTCGCCCGGTGAACAGGCCGACCGCCACGGCCGGGAAGATCTGCAGGATCCACACCCCGCCGAGGAGCTGGAGGTTGATGGCGTCCTGGTCGCGCAGCCCGAACACGAACGCCACCGCCCCCACCTTCGCGGTCAGCGACACCATTTTGGCGATGCGCACCTGCCGCTTCGGCGTGGCCGTGGGCTGGAAGTACTCGACGTACACATTGCGGACGAAGCCGGTGGCGGCCGCGATCGACATCACCGCCGCCGGGACCAGTGCGCCCACGGTGATCGCGCCGAACACCAGTCCGGCCAGCGGTCCCGGCATCAGCCGGTCCACCAGCATCGGTACGGCCGCCTCGGCACCGCCCTCGGGCGCCCGCACCCCGGAGGCGAGCGCCGCGACACCGAGGAAGCCGAACAGCGCGAGCAGTGCGGTCCAGGCGGGCAGCGCCACCGCGACCTTGCGGACCGTGCGGGGCCCGTCGGCGGCGAACCCGGCCGTGAGGACGTGCGGGTACATCAGCAGGGCCAGCGCCGAGCCGAGCGCGAGGGTCGCGTAGGCGGGCTGCTGTTCGGGGGCCAGCAGCAGGGCGGACCCTTCGACGCCGGTTCCGCTCAGCCGCGCGGCGGCCCCTTCGAAGACCGCGCCCGGACCGCCGAACCGCCTCAGCACCAGCCAGCACACGGCGGTCAGCGACACGAAGACGGCCACCGCCTTCAGCGCCGAGATCACCGCGGGCGCCCGCAGCCCGTGCCGGTACGTCGCCACCGCCAGCCCCGCGAACAGCGCCACCATCACCAGATCACCGGCCACGCCCCGCGGATACACGCCCCCGGCCGTCAGCACCGCCCGGATGCCGAGCAGCTGCAGCGCCAGATACGGCATCGTCGCGAGGATCCCGGTCAGCGCCACCACCAGGGCGAGCGGCGCCGAACCGTACCGCCCGCGCACGAAGTCCCCGGCCGTCACATACCCGTGGCGCCGGGCCACCTCCCACAGCCGGGTCAGCAGCACGAAGGCGAGCGGGCAGACGATCACCGTGTACGGCACCGCGAAGAAGGCGGGCGCCCCGTTGCCGTACGCCAGTCCCGGTACGGCCGTGAAGGTGTACGCGGTGAAGATCGTGCCGCCGAGCAGCAGCCAGGTCCACACCGGGCCGAGGCTCCGGTCGGCCAGCGCCCAGCCCTCCAGGGACGGCAGCCGGTCGCTGGGGCGCAGCCGGCGCGCGGTGACGGCGAGCAGCGACGCCCCGCCGATCACGGCGAGAAACGTCGCGGTCATGGCAACGTCAGCCATGGGTCACCGTCCTTGGTGTGCCTGAGCCCTCGCCTGGTGGTTGCGCGACCGGCCGGTTCGGAGGACACGGAACCGGCAGAAATGTTCTGGAAATTCGCTGTCAACCAGATCCAGCGGGTGGGCAACTCTTGCACAGACCCACAGGAAGCGGGAGAGGAGCACAGGTCATGACACGGACCGGTCATCACCGGCTACGGCGCGTCGCGATCGCCGTACTGCTCCTCGCGCCCGCCGCGGGCCTGCTGTGGGTCCCCTGGTACGCCGGCGCGGAGCCACGGCTGGCGGGCACACCGTTCTTCTACTGGTACCAGCTCGCCTGGGTCCCGGGATGCGGTCTGTGCCTGCTCGCCGCGTACGCGCTGACGGAGCGGGACCGACATCGCTGAGCCACACCCCTTTCTTGTCCTGCCGTAACACCCATTGAGATCAGGAGCCGCCATGCCTACATCAGCCATGCCCGAATCCGGTCGCGGGGCGCCGGAAAAGTCCCGTATGTCGCCGAAATCGATCGCGCTCTGGACCGCCGTCGCCCTCGTCGGCGCGATCGGCTGGGCCGTGCTCGCCCTGTCCCGGGGTGAGGAGATCTCGGCCGTCTGGCTGGTCATGGCGGCCCTCGGCTCGTACGCGATCGCCTACCGCTTCTACTCGCGGTTCATCGCCCGCCGGGTCCTGGAGCTCGACGACACCCGCGCCACCCCGGCCGAACGGCTCGAGGACGGCGTCGACTACCACCCCACCGACCGCCGGGTGCTGTTCGGCCACCACTTCGCGGCCATCGCCGGCGCCGGCCCGCTGGTCGGCCCGGTGCTCGCCGCGCAGATGGGCTATCTGCCGGGCACGGTCTGGATCATCGCGGGCGTGATCTTCGCCGGTGCGGTGCAGGACATGATCGTGCTGTTCCTGTCCATGCGCCGGGACGGCAAGAGCCTCGGTCAGATGGTGCGGGACGAGATCGGCAAGGTGGGCGGCGCGGCCGCGCTGATCGGTGTCTTCGCCATCATGATCATCCTGCTCGCGGTGCTGGCGATGGTCGTCGTGAACGCCCTCGCCGAGTCCGCCTGGGGCACCTTCTCGGTCACCATGACCATCCCCATCGCCCTGTTCATGGGCTTCTATCTGCGCTATCTGCGGCCCGGCCAGGTCGTGGAGACCAGCTTCATCGGCGTGGGCCTGCTGCTGCTCGCCATCCTCGGCGGCGGCTGGATCCAGGACTCCTCGCTCGCCGAGTACTTCGTCTGGAGCCCCGAGACCCTGGTCTTCTGCCTGGTCGGCTACGGCTTCGTCGCCTCCGTGCTCCCGGTGTGGATGCTGCTGGCCCCCCGTGACTACTTGTCGACATTCATGAAGGTCGGCACCATCGCCCTGATGGCCGTGGGCGTCGTGATCGCCGCCCCGACCATGAAGGCCGAGTCGGTGACCGAATTCGCCTCCACGGGCGCCGGACCGGTCTTCGCCGGCTCCCTCTTCCCCTTCCTCTTCATCACCATCGCCTGCGGCGCCCTGTCCGGCTTCCACGCGCTGGTCTCCTCCGGTACGACCCCGAAGCTGATCCAGAAGGAGTCCCAGGTCCGGCTGATCGGCTACGGCTCCATGCTCACGGAGTCCTTCGTCGCCGTGATGGCGCTGATCGCCGCGTGCGTCCTCGAACCGGGCCTGTACTACGCGATGAACTCCCCGGCCGCGCTGCTCGGCCCGACCGTGGAGACCGCGTCGGAAGCGGTCAAGAACCTCGGTTTCACCATCACCCCGGACCAGCTGACGGCGGCGGCCAAGGCCGTCGAGGAGCAGACGCTCGTGGGGCGCTCCGGGGGCGCCCCCACCCTGGCCGTCGGCATGTCGGAGATCTTCGCCGGAGTGTTCGGCGGCGCCGGGATGAAGGCCTTCTGGTACCACTTCGCGATCATGTTCGAGGCCCTGTTCATCCTGACGACGGTGGACGCCGGCACCCGCGTGGGCCGCTTCATGCTCCAGGACATGCTCGGCAACGTCTGGAAGCCGATCGGCCGCGTCACCTGGAAGCCCGGCATCTGGATCACCAGCGCCCTGGTCGTCGGCGCCTGGGGCTACTTCCTCTACGCCGGCGTCACCGACCCGCTGGGTGGAATCAAGCAGCTCTTCCCGCTCTTCGGCATCGCCAACCAGCTGCTCGCCGCCGTGGCCCTCGCCGTCACCACCACCCTGCTGATCAAGTCCGGCAAACTGCGCTGGGCCTGGGTCACCGGCATCCCGCTCGTCTGGGACGTGGCCGTCACCTTCACCGCCGGCTGGCAGAAGATCTTCTCCGCCGACCCGAAGATCGGCTTCTTCGCCCTGCGGGACACGTACGCCGAGGCCATCGACAAGGGCGAACTCCTGCCGGGCGCCACGAACGTGGACGACATGCACACCATCGTGCTCAACAACACCGTGGACGGCGTGCTCATGGCCGTCTTCCTGCTCCTGGTCCTCACGGTCCTGGTCAACTGCGCCGTGGTGTGCGTCCGAGCCGTACGCTCCCCGGTCCCGCTGCCGTCCACCGAGGCCCCGTACGTCGAGTCCCGCATCGACCTGCCGGAACAGTCCGACGAGGCGCTGGTGGGGGCCGGCCGGTGACCGCCCGGCACGCCCGGCGCTGGGCGCGGACCGTGCTCTGGTACCTGCGCGAGCTGACCGGGGAGGCGGAGTACGACCGCTACTGCGAGCGGCACCGACGCCACCACCCGCAGGCCCCGGTGCCGAGCCGACGGGAGTACGACGTGCTGCGGACCCTGCACCGGGAGGCGCATCCGCAGGGCCGCTGCTGCTGAGCCGCTGATCCCGGGCCGGGAGGGCCGGCATCCGCAGAGCGGTTGCCGACCCTCCCGCACAGCGCCCCTCCACCCGTCATTCGTCCCGGGGAGACCCAGATGCTGAGACGCCGATCCTCCCTGCTGACCCGCCCCGAACTCGACGACGACCTCCTGCACAGGACCCTGGCCGAACTCCGGCCCGCCCAGCAGCTCCACGGCCTCGGCGCGGGCCGCACCCGCCCCCCGTGGGAACCGGTGGCCGAACTGCTGCGGGCCACCGGACGGGACTGGGACCGCCGGGCGCACCGGGTCGCCGTACTGGCGCGGTGTCTGCCCGCCGCCGTCTCGCAGCGGTGGGCCGCCGACCGGCCGGGGGACGGTGACGCCCTCGTACTGCGGGCCTTCGTCGAGTCCGGCCGGGCACCGGCCGACGGGCACACCGCCGTCCGCCGCGCCGAACAGTCCTGCCTCCGCGCCGCCGAGGCCTGTCCCGAGGACCCCATGCCCTGGCTGGCGCTGCTGTCCCTGATGTACTCCTGCGCCGTGCCGGTCAAGGACGCCGTGCCCGTGTGGACCGAGGCCGTCGACCGGGCGCCCTGGCTCCGGACGTCCTACCACCGGCTGCTGCGCTACCTGTCGCCGCGCGGCCACGGCACCGTCCCCGACATGATGGACTTCGCCTGGCAGGCCGCCGCCCGCGCACCGCACGGTTCACCGCTCGCCGCGCTGCCTGTCGCGGCCCGCGTCGAACTCATGGCCCATCGCCGAGGGGTGACGCCTCTGGAGGCCCTCGGCTCGGGCGGCAACTGGAACGAGCCGAGAGCCGTCGCCGAGATCGACATGGCGCTGAAGAGCTGGTTCGACCTCGACGCCGTACCGCACGCCGAAGCCGTCACCGACCTCAACGTCCTCGCCTTCGCGCTGACCCGCGCCCACCGCCCGCCCGAGGCCGCCCTCGTCTTTTGCCGCCTCGGCCGCCATATGACCCGCCACCCGTGGGACCTGCTGCCCGAGCCGGAACGCACGTTCGCCTACTGGCGGGACAGGGCGACCGGCCGTGGCCGGACATGAGGCCCGCTACGCCGGAGTCGGCGCGGTCTCCCGCTCTTCCTCCTCGGCGCCGGCCGCCTCCTCGCGGTCGCGGCGCTCGCGGCGGACCAGGATCACCCAGCCGACGGGGACCGCGGTGGCGAAGAGCCACCACTGAAGGGCGTACGCGTAGTTCAGCGCGGCGTTCTCGTCGCCGGGGCTGCCGAGCAGTTCCGGGGTGTCGCCCTTCGGCTCGGGCGCCTTGAGAGCGAGGTAGCCGCCGAGCACCTGACCGCCGAGACGCTCGGCCTCCCGCTCGCTGTTGATCAGCATGATCTGGCGGTCCGGCAGCCCCTTGAGGTCCTTGATGCCGCTCGCCTCGGTCGTCTCGTCGGGCATCAGCCGGCCGGTGACGGTGACCTCTCCGGCGGGCGGTGCGGGGATCTCGGGGAACGCGGTCTGGCTCGGACCGTCCGCCGGGATCCAGCCGCGGTTGACGAGCAGGACCTTGCCGTCGTCGAGGACGAACGGGGTCAGTACATGGAAGCCGACCTCGTCGTCGGAGTTCGTACGGCGGCGGACGACGACCTCGTCATCGGTGTCGAAGCGGCCCTTCGCGGTCACGCTCCGGTAGCGATCGGCGCTGGTGACGGTGTGCCCGGGGGACGTCAGCCGCTCCACGGGCTCCGGCTCCGCGGCCAGCGCGTCGGCGACGAGCTGGTTCCGCGCGCTGCGCTCCTCATAGCGATGCATCTGCCAAATGCCCAGCCTGACCATGGTCGGGATCAGGAGGAGTGCGAGCAGAGTGAGGATCACCCACTGCCGGGACAAGAGGAAGCGGTACACCCCACGACCGTACAACTCGGTCGTGGGGTGTGTTCGGGCGGGTGTGTGCTGGGGGCTCGTGGGGGAGGGCCCGGGGCCGGTGGGGGAGTGGGGTCAGGCTTTGTCGACGATTCCCGCCTTCCCCTCGGCGCGGGCGCAGTGGGCGCCGCAGTACCAGTGCCCCTCGACCTCGACGCCCTGGCCGATGATCTGCACCCGGCAGTGCTCGCAGATGGGGGCCATGCGGTGGATCGCGCAGGAGAAACAGTCGAAGACGTGCACCGCGCCCTGCGCGTGCACCTCGAACGTCATGCCGTAGTCGTTTCCGCAGACTTCGCAACGTGCCATGCGCCACAGGGTGCGGCGCCGACGCGGCACGGGCGAGCGGACGGCGGGCGAGTCGCCCGCCAATCACCCGTACGCCCGTCAGGCTCCGTCCGCAGGAGACCTGGCGGGCTCCACATCGCGCAGCAGCTGCCCGAACGCCGCCTCGTCGATCACCGGCGTCCCGAACTGCCGGGCCTTCACCGTCTTCGACGTACCCGAGTCCGGGTCGTTGGTGACGAGCAGACTGGTCACGCGGGACAGACTCGTCGCCACATGCAGCCCGGCCTCCACCGCCCGGTCCTCCAGCAGCTCACGGTCCACCGACGTGTCGCCCGAGAAGGCGACCCGCATGCCCTGCTTGAGAGGTTTGCCGTCTTTGTACCGGCCGGGGTTGGGATAAGGGCACGGGGTCCGCTTGCGCGAGGGCCGCCAACTGCCCGGCTGATAGCCCCCGGACGACTGATAGCCGCCGGAGGACGGATAACCACCGGACGCCTGCCGCCCGATCGTCGTCGAGCCGGACCACTCCGTGAGCGGCCGGCACTCCAGCAGCGGCAGCCGTACGCCCCGACCGGCCGCCGCGTGCAGACTCGGCCGGAACGCCTCCGCCAGCACCCGCGCGTCGTCCAACGCGTGGTGCGCCCGCTGCTGCACGACCCCGAAGTGCGCGGCCAGCGACTCCAGCTTGTGGTTCGGCAGCGGCAGCCCCAGCTCCTTCGACAGCGCGATCGTGCACAGCCGCTGCCGCACCGGCGCCTCGCTCTTCGCGCGCGCGTACTCCCGGGCGATCATCGACCAGTCGAACACCGCGTTGTGCGCGACGAGCACGCGGTCCGCGAGCCGTGACGAGAACTCCTGCGCGATCTCCCCGAAAAGCGGCGCCCCTTCGAGCACGTCGCTCGTCAGACCGTGGATCCACACCGGCCCCGGATCCCGCTCCGGATTGACCAGCGTGTACCAGTGGTCCTCGACCTCGCCCCGCGCGTCCAGTCTGTACACGGCCGCCGAGATTATCCGGTCGTCCCGGGCCAGCCCGGTCGTCTCCACGTCGACGACCGCGTACCCCTGCGGATACGCGGTCGGCCAAGGCGCCTGGGACGCTGCGGTCGTGTGGTCTTCGAGCATGGTCAATGAGGATACGGGCCACGACTGACAGCGTGTTACCCGGCCGAGCGGTTCGACGAGTGCCCCGGGACTGTCCGCGCGGGCGATGAAGCCCCGCCCGGCGGAGAGGAGTTCCGAATTCCAGCCGATTGGTGGAGGACTCCAAGAAGCAAGCGCGTACCACCGGAAATACTTGTCAGTAACAACGTCTAGCCCCCGCCGACCAGCGGTTCTACCGTGCCCACATGCCGAACCTGCCCGATGCCGTGCTGTGGTCGATACCCGCCTTCGTGCTGCTCACCGTGATCGAGGTGATCAGTGTCCGGATCCGTCCGGACGAGGATGCCGCGGGCTACGAGACGAAGGACGCCGCGACGAGCGTCGGCATGGGGCTCGGGAGTCTCGCCTTCGACCTCCTCTGGAAGATCCCGATCGTGGCGATCTACACGGCGATCCACGAACTGACCCCGCTGCGCGTGCCCGTCCTGTGGTGGACGATCCCGCTGATGCTGCTCGCGCAGGACTTCTTCTCCTACTGGTCGCACCGCGGGCACCATGTGATCCGCGTCCTGTGGGCCTGCCATGTGGTGCACCACTCAAGCCGGAAGTTCAACCTGACGACCGCCCTGCGGCAGCCCTGGACCACCTGGACCGTCTGGCCCTTCCACGTCCCCCTCATCGCCCTCGGCGTGCACCCGGCCGCGCTCGCGTTCTGCTCCTCCGTCAACCTCGTGTACCAGTACTGGATCCACACCGAGCGGATCGGGAAGCTGCCCCGGGCGTTCGAGTTCGTGTTCAACACGCCGTCGCACCACCGCGTCCATCACGCCTCCCAGGGCGGCTATCTGGACCGCAACTTCGGCGGCATCCTCATCGTCTGGGACCGGCTCTTCGGTTCGTTCGCCGAGGAGACCGAGCGGCCGGTCTACGGGCTGACGAAGAACATCGACACGTACAACCCGCTCAAGGTCGCCACCCATGAGTACGTCTCCATCGCCAGGGACCTGAGGAGGGCGGGGAGTTGGGACGAGCGGGCGGGGCGGGTCTTCCGGGGGCCCGGCTGGGGGCCGGCAGCCGGGCGGCGGTCCACAGCCGTCAAGGCGGTCCACAGCCGTCAAGGCGGCGTCGGCCGCCGAGGAGCAGTCGTCCGTTGAGCAGCAGTCGGCCGTCGGCGAGCGTCCGGCCACGGAGACGTCGCGTGAGACGGAGACCGGAGAGATGTCGTCTTCTTCTTGTCGCCTTCGGGCTCGCCGCCGCCGTCGATCTCGGCTCCCTGGCCGTCGGGTTCACTCCCGGGCACGTCGTCGCCAAACCCCTCCTCATGCCCCTGCTCGCCGCGTACGCGCATCTGCGCGGCGCTCCACGGCCGCTGGTCGCCGCGCTGCTGTTCGGCTGGGGCGGAGACGTCCTGCTCCTCTCCGGCGCCGAGCCGGCCTTCCTCGCCGGGATGGGCTCCTTCGCCGTCGGGCCACGTCTGCTATCTGCTGCTCTTCCGGCGGTACGGCACGGCACGCGCGCGTGAAGGGCCGGCGGCGGGTGCGTACGGTGTCGCCCTCGTCGTGGTCGTGGCCCTGCTGTGGCCGGACCTGCCCGCCGGGCTGCGTGTCCCGGTGGCCGCGTACAGCCTGCTGCTCACCGCCATGGCGTACCGGGCGGGACGCCTCGGGAACGTCGCCGCCATCGGTGGCGCCCTGTTCCTGCTGTCCGACACACTCATCGCGACCGGCGTCGCCGAGTGGCCGCAGCCTCCCCGCCCCGACCTGTGGATCATGCTCACCTATCTGGCGGCCCAGTACCTGCTGGTCCAAGGAGCCCTGCGGGCCCTCCGCGCGCGACCCGCGACGCCGCTCACCAGCGGATCGGCACCGGAAGCGCCGTCAGCAGCGCCGACACCGTGACGACGACGCCCAGCACCGCCACCTCCGCGCGCGCGGGGGCGCAGGCGTCGAGCGGTTCGGTCGGTTCGGTCGGTTCGGTCTGTTCGGTCTGTTCGGTCTGTTCGGTCGCGCGGCGCAGCTGTAGCCGGGCCCGGAGGGCGAGGGCGGCGACGGCGGCCACGAGGAGCACCTTGGCGAGCAGGACGCGGCCGTACGCCGTCTCCGTCAACTGGTCGAGGACGGTTCCCGGCGGCATCCGGCGCAGGGTGCTCCACACACCGGTGGCGGTGATGGCGGCGAGCAGTACGGCGGCCACGCGCGCGTAGAGCCCCAGAAGCGCGGCGCCCGCCCGCGCTCCCGCTCCCTCGGCCGTGCGCCACGCGCGCGTGCGCAGGACGCGCAGGACGTGCAGCAGTCCGCCCGCCCACAGCGCCGCACACGTCAGGTGCACCAGGGTGAGGCCGGTGCCGACGAGCGGGCTGTACTCGGTGGTGGGGTGGACGCGCAGCGCCTCCGCGACGACGATCGCGGCCAGGGGCAGTGCCTGGGTGGCCGGGCGGCGGGAGAGCGCGAGCAGACCGGCCGCCGCGAACGCGTTGACCTCCAGCAGGGCGAGCTTGCCGTCCCGCGTCTCGTAGAGACCGCCCACGTCCAGGTCAGCGGGGGAGTCCGGCACCAGATTGCCGGTGGCCACGACCGAGGCCAGCCCCAGCGCGGCCACGAAACCGGCCCCCGCCGCCCACGGCGCCCAACCGCGCGGCGCCTCCCGGGGCGCGCCCGGCACCCGCCGCGCCAGCCACGCCACGAACAGCTCACCCGCCGGCACACACAGCGCGGCCAGCAGCACCGCCCGCAGCAGGGCGATCCCGCCCGCTCCCGGCGCCGCGGCCTCCCCCGTACCGTC
This sequence comes from Streptomyces adelaidensis, assembly GCF_016598475.1. GTDB lineage: Bacteria > Actinomycetota > Actinomycetes > Streptomycetales > Streptomycetaceae > Streptomyces > Streptomyces adelaidensis. The sequence goes on along the minus strand of NZ_JAEMUX010000006.1, from coordinate 35,538 downwards.
CAGCGCCACACGCGGCCCGAACAGCGGGATCAGCGCGCCGAACGCCACCAGCAGGAGCAGCACGACGGCCCGGCCGACCCCCGCGCGCCAGGCCTCGTCCGCCTCCGCCGCCTCTTCCTCCGCCGTCTTCGCTGTCTCCGCCTCAGCTGTCCGTCTCGTCAGGCTCATCCCGAAAAGTTCACCAGTCGAACCAGGGCTGAGCAAGTGACGTAAAACAACTGGCAGTTCGGTATTCCGCCGTATTCGGCCGATGCGTACGTCCCCGGCGGCGACCCGGCCCGCTCAACCCCACCTCGCCTCGTCCGCTCCCCAGAGCCCCGGCGGCCGCGCCCAGTCCCCCGGCCCACCCTCGAAGGACACCGGCGGCAGGACGTACCGCAGCCGCCCGAGCCCACTGTCCCGCTCGGCGAGCCGAGCCTCCGGTCCCTCCAAGACCCCGTCCCCGCCTCCGCCACCGTCCCCATGCGGCGCACCCCGCACGACCCCGTCCATCAGCCAGGCAGCCGTACGCGCCAGCGACAGCCGTACGACCCGACCGCCCCGACCACCCCCCTCCGCCGATCCCTCGGTCAGCGACCGCAGTACGGCCGCCGCCACCAGATACCCCGTCCCGTGGTCCAGCGCCTGCGCGGGCAGCGCGCCCGGCTGTTCCACCGAGCCCTCGGCCGCCGCGATCCCGGTCGCCACCTGCACCAGACTGTCGAAGCCCCGCCGCCCGGCCCACGGCCCGTACGCGCCCCACGCCGACAGTTGCGCCACGACCAGCCCGGCCCGGCGGGCGGCCAGCGCGTCCGGCGACAGCCCGAACCGGTCCAGCGCACCCGGCCGGTAACCGGTGACGACGACGTCCGCGACGGCCAGCAACTCCTCGAAGACACGCCGGTCGGCCACGCGGCCCAGGTCGAGAGTCGTCGACCGCTTCCCGAAGCCCGTGTCGGCATGCTGGTCGAGGATCTCGGGCATGCCCGGCGGGTCGACGCGCAGGACGTCCGCGCCCAGCAGCGCGAGCGTCCGGGTGGCGACCGGTCCCGCGATGACCCGGGTCAGGTCGAGGACGCGCACCCCGGCGGCGGGCAGCAGCGGCTCGCCCACGATGCGCGGAAGCACGCGCGCGTGCGCCGTGTCGAGCCGCTCGTGCTCGACCAGCGGCCGGGCCGCCACCGCCCTCGCCTGCTCGTGCGCCGCCCACTCCTTCGCCGTCCGCAGCGCGACCGCGAGGCCCCCGGCCGCGTACACGGCCTCCTCGGCCTCCAGGGCCGACCGCTCGGCGAGCACCGACTCCACGGCGGGCACGTCACCGTCGGGCACCCCCAGCGCGGACAGCAACCGCTCCCGGTGATGCGGATAGTTCGCATGCGTCCGCACCCACCCGTCCGCCGTCCGCCAGAACCGCGACAGCGGCGCGAAGGAGACCGGCACCCGCCCGTCGACCAGCAGATGCCGTTCACTCACGAACGCCGTGGCGACCGCCCCGTCGTCCACCCGTACCCGGGGCACCTCCGCGAGCCCGGCCCGCCGCGCCCCCAACTCGGCCGCCGCCAGCGCGCACACCCCGACGCAGGCCCGCGCCAACTCCCGTACCGGCAGCCGGGCGCCCAGCACCCCGTCCCGTACGACGGTCGACACCCGCGGCAGCAGAGCGGGGTCGCCGCCCAGCGCCGTCCACGCATAGTCCATGTCTGTCATGCACCGAACTATGACCGCACTACGCACCGCACCATGCGTGCTGGGAGTCCTAGCCTGCTCGGAGTCCTACTTGGTCACCGCGTCCAGCGCGTCCGCCGTACCGAAGCCGTAGAAACCGTTGTAGCTCCTCGGCCCCTCGCAGACGGCGTCGGCCTTGCCGTCCCCGTCGAGGTCGTACGGGTCGGTGCAGGGCGTGGCGTCGGCCTGGGCGTACAGCAGGGCCTTCACGAGGGCGGCCGGGGCGTGCGGGTGGGTCGACTTGATGAGGGCGGCGACGCCCGCGACATGCGGCGACGCCATCGACGTACCGGCCATGTAGCCCCAGCCGCCGCCGGGCAGCGGGCCCAGGACGAGGCCGCTGGTCGCGGGCGGGGCCGGGGTCTGGAGGCGGGTCGAGTCGCCGCCGGGCGCGGCGATGTCGATGACGCCCAGACCGTGGTTGGAGAAGGACGACTTGACGCCCTTGGCGCCGGTCGAGGCGACCGTGACGACGCCCGGCAACTGGGTCGGGATGTCGAGGCACTCCGAAGGGTCGATGACCCGGTCGGACGGTGTCGAGTCGTTCGGGGACACCGGGTCGGTGATCTCGTCGGCCGCGAGATCGTAGTTCTCATTGCCGGCCGCGGCGACGTTGACCGCGCCCTTCTTCTCCGCGTACCTCGTCGCCCGGGTGAGGGCCTCGACGAGGGCCCTCTGGTCCGGGTCGTCCGCGCAGTTGAAGTACCAGGGGTCGGTGTAATAGCTGTTGTTGGTGACGTCCACGCCGTGCTCGGCGGCCCACATGAAGCCACAGACCACGGCCTCCGTGTAGAAGTAGCCGGCGGGGGTGGACACCTTGATGCCGGACACCTTCACACCGGGCGCCACGCCCGTGACGCCGACGCCGTTCTTGGCGGCCGCGATCTCACCGGCCACATGCGTGCCGTGCGGGCTCTCCGCGGGCCCCGGCCGCCAGGCGCCGTCGGTCGTGTCGGGCTTGCCCGTCACGCAGTTGACCGACGCGTCGCGGTCGAAGTTCGGCGCGATGTCCGGATGCGTGTCGTCGACACCCGTGTCGATGACGGCGACCGTGACGTCCCGGCTGCCGAGCGACACCTCGTGCGCCTTGTCCGCCTTGATGGCGGGCAGGTCCCACTGCAACGGCTCCAACGGGTCCTGCCCGTCCGCCGCCTCGGCCCGCGCCACCTCCTCGGCGGTCAGCGCCCTCGGCGTGCCCACGTCGGTGGCCGACTGCGCGGGCAGCGGCGCGGTGCGCGTGGCACCGGCCGACCGCACGCCCCGCACACCGCGGACCGCCGCCGCGAAGCCGGGTTCGGAGGAGTGGACCACGATGACACCGATCCGGTCGTACGACGTCACGATCGTGCCGCCGGCCTCCGTGATCGCCTTCTTCACCCGGGCGGACGGAGCGTGCCCGGGGAGCACATTGACCACATAGCTGAGCGGCGTCGCATCGCCCGCCGCCCGCCCGTCCGCCTCGGCGGCCGAGGCCGTGGCGTTCGGTACGACGGCGAGTGCTGTCGCCATGGCCATCCCCAACGGGACCGCCACCAGACGGCGCGAGCGCTTGTGAGGCGCAGTCATGCTGTCTCCAGTTCGTTCGCGAAAACGTGCGGTACGAGTGGTGCGAGCAGTACGTGCGGCGCGAGCTGTACGGCTACGAGCCCGGCCCGCTACGAGCCGAACCCGCTGAGAGCCGTGCGGGAACCGGTCCCACGAGGTCCTGGTGCTCCCCGGGCGCCGGGGGCCGGGTCTACTTCTTGACGGCCTTCAGGGCGTTGACGATGCCGAACCCGTAGAAACCGTTGACCTGCGAGCCACCCTCGCAAACCGCGTCCTGAGTGCCGTCGCCGTTCTGGTCGTACGACTCCGGGCAGGCCTGCTCGTCCGCCTGAGCCTTGAGCAGCCGCTGCAACTGCTGCGGGCTCGCCCACGGGTGTGTCGACTTCAGCAGCGCGGCGACACCGGCGGCGTGCGGCGACGCCATCGACGTACCCTGCAGGAAGCCGTACGCGCCGTTCGGCATGGCGGACAGGATGCGGCCGTTCTTCGACGGCGTGTCCGGGATCTGGTAGCGCGCGTCGCCACCCGGGGCCGCGATGTCGATGACGCCGTTGCCGTACGTGGAGTAGTACGACTTCTCGTTCTTCACACCCGTGGCGCTCACCGTCACGACACCCGGCAGCTGGGTCGGCACGTCGAAGCACTCGCTCGGGTCGATGGTGCGCTCGACCGGGGTGGAGTCGTCGGGGCTGGAGGCGTCCACGATCGCGTCGGAGGCGAGGTCGTGGTTGGAGTTGCCCGCCGAGGCCAGGTTCAGCGTGCCCTTCTTCGTGGCGTACAGCTGGGCCCGGTTGACCGCGTCGACGATCGCCCTCTGGTCCGGGTCGTCCAGGCAGTTGTAGAGCCACGGGTCGACGTAGTAGCTGTTGTTCGTGATCTCCACGCCGTGGTCGGCGGCGAACACGAACGCGCAGACGACGCTCTCCGGGTAGAACAGGCCGTCCGAGGGGTCGGTCACATTGATGCTGGAGACCTTCACACCGGGCGCGACACCGGCGACACCGATGCCGTTGCGGGCCGCGGCTATCTCACCGGCCACATGCGTGCCGTGGTAGTCCTCCGCGGTGTAGGGCCGCCAGGAGCCCTCGGTGGTGTTGGCGACACCGCCGTCGCAGTTGGCGGACTGGGCGGCGGAGAAGTTCGGCGCGATGTCCGGGTGGGTGTCGTCGACGCCGGTGTCGATGACTGCGACGGTGACCTTCTTGCTGCCCGGGTTGATCTTCGCGGCCTTGTCGGCGCCGATCGACCGCAGGTCCCACTGGTCGGCCTCAAGCGGCTCGGCGTCGGGGATGTCCGCCGACGCGGCCTTCACCTTCGCGGCCTCGGCGTCCGTCAGATAGTCGACGGCGCCCTCGTCCGTCGTACCGGCGGGGGTCAGCGCCGAGGTCCGGGTGGCGCCCGCGGACTGCACCCCGCGCACGGCGCGGATCGCCGCACCGAACTCCGGGTTGGTCGAGTGGACCACGATCACGCCGATCTTGGCGTACGTGACCACGACCTGGCCGCCGGCCGCGGCTATCGCCTTCTGCACCTTGGCGATCGTGTGCTTGTCGCTCTTGGTGTTCACGACGTACGAGAGGTTCGGGCCCTCCGCGGTCGTCGTGGCGGGCGCGGCGAGCGGCGCCGCCGAGGCGACACCCGGCAGGAAGCCGAGCGAGGCGGTCAGCGACATGACGACCGGCACCGCGAGGGTGAGCCGTCGTCTTGAGCGCAGATGAGCCATGGGGTCTCCACATCATCCGGAAACGAGAAACCGGCCCGGGGCACAGTGCCGCCTGGGCAGGTACATGACGTTGGTGGTGCAGCTCGAAGCTATCCCTCGTCGTCGCTGGCCAGCAATGACTTCGCGGCCGAGCGGGCGAAGTAGAGGGGTATCCCTCGAAGTCCATGCGCTTTCCGGCCGCTTCCGCATCGGTTTTCGAAAGAGACACGCACGGTTGAACCGCTCCTGGTGCGCCGCCGTGACGTTGAACAGGGAGCCCGAGCACGATCGTGCACCCGTCACCGTGAGGAACAGAGCCGACTCCATGTCCGTACCCGACCCGTCCCCCGATCCGACGGCGCAATCGTCCCCATCCACCGTCGCCACCGCGGCGGAGACGCGAGGAGACTCCGTGGCAACCGACGCACCGCCCCCCGCGAAGGCAGAGCATCACCTCCCCTCCCCAGAGGAGTTCGCCGAGGTCCACGAGAGCGCCGAGTTCGCCGAACTTCGCCGCTCCTACCGCTCGTTCGCCTTCCCGCTGACCGTGGGCTTCATCGCCTGGTACCTGCTGTACGTCCTGCTCTCCAACTACGCGGGCGACTTCATGGGCACCAAGCTCTTCGGCAACATCAATGTCGCCTTCGTCCTCGGCATCGCCCAGTTCGTCACCACGTTCCTCATCGCCTGGTGGTACTCGCGGCACGCCGCCGCGAAGCTCGACCCCAAGGCCGAGGCCATCAAGTCCCGGATGGAGGGCGGCGCATGAGCCCCGCACAGCAGACATTCCTCGCCGCGAACGAGGCCAGCCAGCACCGGCCGCTGATCATCACCCTGTTCGGGCTGTTCGTCCTGGCGACGCTCGCCATCACCGTCTGGGCCGGCCGCCAGACCAAGGACGCCGCCGACTTCTACGCGGGCGGACGGCAGTTCAGCGCCTTCCAGAACGGCCTCGCGGTCTCCGGCGACTACATGTCGGCCGCGTCGTTCCTCGGCATCGCGGGCGCGATCGCCCTCTTCGGCTACGACGGCTTCCTCTATTCCATCGGCTTCCTGGTCGCCTGGCTGGTCGCCCTGCTCCTGGTCGCCGAGCCGCTGCGGAACTCCGGCCGCTACACCATGGGTGACGTCCTCGCGTACCGTATGCGCCAGCGCCCGGTCCGCACCGCGGCCGGCACGTCCACGATCGTCGTCTCGATCTTCTATCTGCTGGCCCAGATGGCGGGCGCGGGCGTCCTCGTCTCGCTGCTCCTCGGCATCACCTCCGACGCGGGCAAGGTTCTCATCGTCGCCCTCGTCGGCATCCTGATGATCGTCTACGTCTCCATCGGCGGCATGAAGGGCACCACCTGGGTCCAGATGGTGAAGGCCGTGCTGCTCATCACCGGCACGATCCTCATTACGTTCCTGGTGCTGCTGAAGTTCAACTTCAACATCTCCGATCTGCTCGGCCAGGCCGCCGAGAACAGCGGCAAGGGCGCCGCCTTCCTGGAGCCCGGCCTCCAGTACGGCGCGACCGGCACTTCCAAGCTGGACTTCATCTCTCTCGGCATCGCCCTGGTGCTCGGCACCGCCGGCCTGCCGCACATCCTGATCCGCTTCTACACGGTGCCCAACGCCAAGGCCGCCCGTAAGTCCGTGAACTGGGCGATCGGCATCATCGGCGGCTTCTACCTGATGACCATCGCGCTCGGCTTCGGCGCCGCCGCGCTGATCTCCCAGGACGAGATCATCGCCTCCAACCCGTCGGGCAACACGGCGGCCCCGCTGCTCGCCCTGCACCTGGGCGGCGTCGACTCGGCGTGGGGCGCGATCCTGCTGGCCACGATCTCGGCGGTGGCCTTCGCGACCATCCTCGCCGTGGTCGCCGGCCTCACCCTCGCCTCCTCTTCCTCTTTCGCGCACGACATCTACGCCAACGTCATCCGCAAGGGGAAGGCCTCCGGCGCCGAGGAGGTCCGCGCGGCCCGCTGGGCGACCGTCTTCATCGGCATCGTCTCCATCGGCCTCGGCGCCCTCGCCCGCGACCTGAACGTGGCCGGCCTGGTCGCGCTCGCCTTCGCGGTCGCGGCCTCCGCCAACCTGCCGACGATCCTCTACAGCCTCTTCTGGAAGCGCTTCACCACCCAGGGCGCGCTGTGGTCGATCTACGGCGGTCTGATCGTCGCCGTCGGCCTGGTGCTGTTCTCGCCCGTCGTCTCCGGCGACCCGAAGGCGATGTTCCCGGACGTCGACTTCCACTGGTTCCCGCTGAAGAACCCGGGCATCATCTCCATCCCGTTCGGCTTCCTCATGGGCTTCCTCGGCACGATCCTCTCCAAGGAGGAGCCCGACGTCGCCAAGTACGCCGAACTGGAGGTCCGGTCCCTCACCGGCACCGGCGCCCACTGACCCGGCTCTCCCGCCCGGGGCCGTCGTAGATCTCTACGGCGGCCCCGCGCCGCGTCTCGTGCGATCGGCCCTGTCTTGTTGTCGGAGGGGTCACGTAGGCTCACAGGTATCGGAGAAACTGTGATCCGCGATCGAGACGATCGAGAACGACGATCGAGAACGACGATCGAGAACCGTATGACGAGGGAGGGGGCCCAAATGCTCATCGACACCTACGGCCGCGTGGCCACCGACCTGAGGGTCTCGCTGACCGACCGGTGCAACCTGCGCTGCACCTACTGCATGCCCGAAGAGGGCCTCCAGTGGCTGGCCAAGCCCGACCTCCTCACGGACGACGAGATCGTCCGCCTGATCGACATCGCGGTCTCCACGCTCGGCATAACCGAGGTCCGCTTCACCGGAGGCGAGCCCCTGCTGCGCCCCGGCCTGGTCGGCATAGTGGAGCGCGTGGCGGCGCTGGCCCCCCGCCCCCAGATGTCCCTCACCACCAACGGCATCGGCCTGCGCCGCACCGCCACGGCGCTGAAGGCGGCAGGTCTGGACCGGGTCAACGTCTCGCTGGACACCCTCCGCCCGGACGTCTTCAAGACGCTCACCCGCCGCGACCGCCACAAGGACGTTATCGAGGGCCTTCAGGCCGCCCGCGAGGCGGGCCTGACGCCGGTGAAGGTCAACTCCGTCCTGATGCCGGACCTGAACGAGGACGAGGCCCCGGACCTCCTCGCCTGGGCCGTCGAGCACGACTACGAGCTGCGTTTCATCGAGCAGATGCCGCTGGACGCGCAGCACGGCTGGAAGCGCGACGGCATGGTCACGGCCGGTGACATCCTGACGTCCCTGCGCGCCCGCTTCGACCTGACCGCCGAGGGCAGCGACGAGCGCGGTTCCGCCCCCGCCGAGCGCTGGCTCGTCGACGGCGGCCCCCACCGTGTCGGTGTCATAGCCTCCGTCACCCGCCCCTTCTGCTCAGCCTGCGACCGCACCCGCCTCACCGCCGACGGCCAGGTCCGCACCTGCCTCTTCGCCCGCGAGGAGACGGACCTCAGGGCGGCGCTCCGCTCGGGGGCCCCGGACGAGGAGATCGCCCGTATCTGGCGCCTGGCGATGTGGGGCAAGAAGGCGGGCGCGGGCCTCGACGACCCGTCCTTCGTGCAGCCGGACAGGCCGATGTCGGCGATCGGCGGCTAAGGGCGAGACCGGGGGCCAAGGGGCGAGACCGGGGGCCAAGGGCACGGGCTGAGGGCAAAGGGAGAAACCCTAGGACCCGGGTTCACCGGGCTGGGGCTCCTCCCAGTCCGCCAGCTTCACCGTGTCCTTCAGGAACCCCCGCACACCCAGGAACTTCGACAGATGCTCCCGGTGCTCCTCGCACGCGAGCCACGTCTTGCGCCGCTCCGGCGTGTGCAACTTCGGGTTGTTCCAGGCGAGCACCCACACCGCGTCGGCACGACAGCCCTTGGCGGAACAGATCGGCGAAGACGGGTCGGAACCGGGGACGTTGAGGATGTTCACACGTCGACCCTAGCCGGAGAAAAGGCGACGCCGAGCAGCCACGGGGGGAGCTGCCCGGCGTCGGTCTGTCGCTCCGACGGGGGATGCGGAGCGCGTACGAAGTATGTCACGGGTAAGCCTCCGCCCGGCACAGGAACTGCATGATTGATCTGAGCTTTTCTTGAGCTTGGCGGGTGGCTGGATTCCGCTTCGTCCGGATATTCGGTGCTCAGGCCCGCTCGCGCGGCTCACTTCGCGGACCGTCCGCCGGGTCCGCCGCGACATCCTCCGGGACGGATTCCGCGAAGCCCTTCTCGCCGCCCATTTCGCCCGAGCCGGAGGCGTCCTCGTTCCGGGGCGGCGTGAGCATCGGACGTACGGGAGCGGTGACGAAGGTGGACGGGAGTGAGGGGGCGTTCTCGCGGCCCGCGTTGGCGATCACCACGGCGATGTACGGCAGCACCAGTCCGAGTACCAGTGCGACGACCGCGACGTGCCGTTCGACGTTCCAGAGGGTCGCGGCGGCGATCACCGAGAGGGTGCGGACGGACATCGAGATGACATAGCGCCGCTGCCGGGCGCGGACGTCGTCGGCGAGCCCCTGCCGGGCCCCGGTGATCCGGAAGACCTCGACGTTGCCCTGCTTCCGCATGACGTTCCACCACCCGCCTGTATCGGACGCTCCCCGGCCCGTGCCCCCGCCCGTGCCCGCTCGTGGAACGGGGTCCGGGCGAACTCCACGTTACGCCGCGCCTGCGCCGCCTACGAGACCGGGGCACCTTCCACCGGGAGTGGTCGAAATGCGCCCTACCGCGTACGGCCGCGCCCGACATGCGTCGTACCGCAGGCGGGCCGACACTGGGCGTAATGCTCGCTTGGAGCCGTACGAGGAGGCAGCCATGGGCTGGTTGTGGGCGATCATCGTGGGATTCGTACTGGGCCTGCTGGCCAAGGCGATCATTCCGGGCAAGCAGCACAGCCCGCTCTGGCTCACGACGATCTTCGGCATGATCGGCGCCATCGTCGGCAACGCCCTCGCCCGGTCGTTCGGCATCGACGAGACCTCAGGCATCGACTGGGGCCGCCACGCCCTCCAACTGGCCGCCGCGGTAGTGATCGTCTTCCTGGGCGACATGGCCTACATGGCGACCCTGGGCAAGAGGAAAGAGCGAACCTGAGTCCGACAGGGGCGCGGGGAACCGCACGACCAGCCACGACGAAGCGGCACCCGCCGGACCACCCACGCCCCTACGGCGACGGCGCTCAGACCCCGGTCACCTCGCCGGAGGCGCTCACCCCGGTCACTTCGATCGCGGCCAGGTTCTTCTTCCCGCGCCGCAGCACCAGCCACCGCCCGTGAAGGAGATCCTCCGCCGCCGGCACGGCATCCTCGGCGGTGACCTTGACGTTGTTCACGTAGGCCCCGCCCTCCTTCACGGTCCGCCGCCCGGCCGACTTGCTCGGCACGAGACCGACCTCGGCGAAGAGGTCGACCACCGGCGCCAGCTCGGTGACGCGCGCGTGCGGCACCTCGGACAGCGCCGCGGCCAGCGTCCTGTCGTCCAGCTCCGCCAGCTCGCCCTGCCCGAAGAGGGCCTTGGACGCGGCGATCACCGCGGCCGTCTGGTCCGCGCCGTGCACCAGCGTCGTCAGCTCCTCGGCCAGCGCCCGCTGCGCGGCCCGCGCCTGCGGCCGCTCCGCCGTCTGCTTCTCCAGCTCCTCCAGCTCCGTGCGGGACCTGAAGGACAGGATGCGGGTGTACCGCGTGATGTCCCGGTCGTCCACGTTCAGCCAGAACTGGTAGAACGCGTACGGCGTCGTCATCTCCGGGTCGAGCCAGACGGCACCACCCTCGGTCTTGCCGAACTTGGTGCCGTCCGCCTTGGTCATCAGCGGCGTGGCCAGCGCGTGCGCCTCGACGCCGGGCTCCAGGCGGTGGATCAGGTCCAGGCCGGCCGTGAGGTTGCCCCACTGGTCGCTGCCGCCCTGCTGGAGCGTGCAGCCGTACCTCCGGTAGAGCTGGAGGAAGTCCATGCCCTGGAGGATCTGGTAGCTGAACTCGGTGTAGCTGATGCCCTGGTCGGACTCCAGGCGGCGGGCGACGGAGTCCTTCGTCAGCATCTTGTTGACGCGGAAGTGCTTGCCGATGTCCCGCAGGAACTCGATGGCGGACAGGCCCTCGGTCCAGTCGAGGTTGTTGACCATGACGGCCGCGTTCTCGCCCTCGAAGGACAGGAACGGCTCGATCTGGGCGCGCAGCCTGCCGACCCAGCCGGCGACCGTCTCCGGGTCGTTCAGTGTGCGCTCCGCCGTCGGGCGCGGGTCGCCGATCAGCCCCGTCGCGCCGCCGACCAGCGCCAGCGGCCGGTGCCCGGCCTGCTGGAGCCGGCGCACGGTGAGCACCTGCACCAGATGCCCGACGTGCAGGGACGGCGCGGTCGGGTCGAAACCGCAATAGAACGTGACGGGACCGTCCGCGAGCGCCTTGCGCAAAGCGTCCTCGTCGGTGGACAGGGAGAAAAGCCCCCGCCACTTCAGCTCGTCGACGATGTCCGTCACGGTTCTCTTGTCTCCTTGGTAGAGCTCGTAATCAGGTACGAGGTTATACGCCCTGGCTGACAGAACTCATATTGAAATCCGGCACCCGCAGCGCGGGCATCGCGGCCCTGGTGAAGTAGTCGCTCCACTCGCGCGGCAGCGTCTTCTCCGTGCGCCCCGCCTCCGTGGCCCGGCCCAGCAGACCCACCGGGGACTCGTTGAACCGGAAGTTGTTGACCTCGCCGGTGACCTCGCCGTTCTCCACGAGGTACACACCGTCGCGGGTCAGCCCGGTCAGCAGCAGCGTCGCCGGGTCGACCTCGCGGATGTACCACAGGCAGGTCAGCAGCAGCCCGCGCCCGGTGTTGGCGACCATCTCCTCCAGGGAGCGGTCGTCACCGCCGTCCAGGATCAGATTGCCGATCGTCGGCACCACCGGCAGCCCGGTCAGCGCCGCGCTGTGCCGGGTGGTCGGCAGGTGCGCGATCTCGCCCCCGCTGATCCACTCGGTCGGCTTCAGCGGCAGCCCGTTGTCGAACACCGAGGTGTCGCCGCCGGAGGAGTGCGCGAGCACGAAGGGCGCCGACTCAAGACCCGGTTCGTTCGGGTCGCTGCGCAGGCTCAGCGGCAGCTCGGTGAGCCGCTCACCGATCCGCGTACCGCCGCCCGGCTTGCTGAACACCGTCCGGCCCTCGGCGGCGTCCCGCGCCGACGCCGACCACATCTGGTAGATCAGCAGGTCCGCCACGGCCGTCGGCGGCAGCAGCGTCTCGTACCGCCCGGCGGGCAGCGCCACCCGCCGCTCCGCCCAGCCCAGCCGTACGGCCAGCTCCGCGTCCAGGGCCGCCGGGTCGACGTCCTTGAAGTCCCGCGTGGAGCGCCCCGCCCACGCCGAGCGCGTACGGTCCGGGGACTTGGCGTTCAGCTCCAGCGTCCCGTTCGGCTGGTCGTGCCGCAGCCGCAGCCCCGTCGAGGTCCCGACATAGCTGGAGACCAGCTCGTGGTTGGCGAAGCCGTACAGCTCACGGCCGCCCGCACGCGCGCGTGCGAACGATTCGCCGAGCGCCGGCGCGAAGTCGCCGAACACGCCGGAGGAGGTCTTGGCGGGCGCGTCAGTGAAGTCGGCGGACTGCTCCACGCCCGTGACCAGCGGCTGGGCGTCCTCGGCGGGACCGGCCCCGCGCGCGGCGGCCTCGGCGGCCCGGACCAGCGGCTCCAGCTCGTCGGCGGTGACGGCGGACCGCGACACGACCCCTGAGGCGGTGCCCTCCTTGCCGTCGACGGTGGCGACGACGGTCACCGACCGCCCGCGCGTGACCCCGTTCGTGGTCAGCGCGTTGCCCGCCCAGCGCAGGTTCGCCGTCGAGTACTCGTCGGCGATCACCACACAGCCGTCGGCCCGGGACAGTCCGAGTGCCCGCTCGACGATCTCGTGCGGTTTGTGCGCCTTGCTGTTCCGCGCGCTCATCGACCCGCCTCCTGCGTGGTGTTCAGGCTGTGCCTTCCCGGGGGGTAACCCCCGGACCCCCAGCCGAGTCCGTGGTGCGCGCTCATCGACCCGCCTCCTGCGTGGTGTTAAGAATGTTGACGCCCTTGAAGAGGGCCGACGGGCAGCCGTGCGACACCGAGGCGACCTGACCCGGCTGGGCCTTGCCACAGTTGAAGGCACCACCCAGGACGTACGTCTGCGGCCCGCCCACGGCCGCCATGGAACCCCAGAAGTCGGTCGTCGTCGCCTGGTACGCCACGTCCCGCAACTGCCCGGTGATCCGCCCGTTCTCGATCTTGAAGAACCGCTGTCCGGTGAACTGGAAGTTGTACCGCTGCATGTCGATGGACCACGATCGGTCCCCGACGACATAGATCCCGCGGTCCACCCCGCCGATCAGATCCTCGGTGGACATCCCGGCCGGGTCCGGCCGCAGCGACACATTGGCCATGCGCTGCACCGGCACATGCCCGGGGGAGTCGGCGTACGCACAGCCGTTGGAGCGCCCGAGCTCGGTCAGCCTGGCGATGCGCCGGTCGAGCTGGTAGCCGACGAGAGTCCCGTCCTTGACGAGATCCCAGCTCTGGCACTCCACCCCCTCGTCGTCGTACCCGATGGTCGCCAGGCCGTGCTCGGCGGTGCGGTCGCCGGTGACGTTCATCAGCTCGGAGCCGTAGCGCAGCTTGCCGAGCTTGTCGAAGGTGGCGAAGGAGGTGCCGGCGTACGCGGCCTCGTAGCCGAGCGCGCGGTCCAGTTCGGTGGCGTGGCCGATGGACTCGTGAATGGTCAGCCACAGATTGGACGGGTCGACGACCAGGTCGTAGAGGCCCCCCTCGACGCTCGGCGCCCGCATCTTCTCGGCGAGCAGCTCCGGGACCCGGGCCAGCTCGTCGTCCCAGTCCCAGCCGGTGCCCGTGAGGTACTCCCAGCCCCGCCCGGCCGGCGGCGCCAGCGTCCGCATCGAGTCGAACTCACCGCTGGACTCGTCGACGGACACGGCGGTCAGTGCCGGATGCAGCCGTACGCGCTGCTGTGTGGTCACGGTCCCGGCGGTGTCCGCGTAGAACTTGTTCTCGTGCACGGTGAGCAGCGAGGCGTCCACATGGTTGACCCCGTCGGCCGCCAGCAGCCGCGTGCTCCAGTCCGTCAGCAGCGCGGACTTCTCCTCGTCGGGAACGGTGAAGGGATCGATCTCGTACGAGGAGATCCAGGTCTTCTCCGCGTGCACGGGCTCGTCCGCCAGTTCGACCCTCTCATCGGACCCGGCGGCCTTGATGACCTGCGCCGACAGCTTCGCCATCGCCACCGCCTGCGAGGCGACCTTCGCGGCGGCGTCCATCGTCAGGTCCACACCGGACGCGAACCCCCAGGTCCCGCCATGCACCACCCGCACCGCGTACCCGAGATCCGTCGTGTCCGACGACCCGGCCGGCTTCGCGTCCCGCAGCCGCCAGGACGCGCTGCGCACCCGCTCGAACCGGAAGTCCGCGTGGTCGGCCCCCAGCGCACGCGCGCGGGCGAGCGCGGCGTCGGCCAGGGCCCTTAGCGGTAGTGCCGTGAAGGCTTCGTCGATGGAATGAGGCACCGAGGGTCTCCCTGCTGCCGAGCGGTTGTCGTCGTGTGTCGGGTCCGATCATGTCGCGACCACGGGCGGCCGGACCACATCTTTCCGGCGGACTTCGGCGGCTTTCTGTAGAGACCCGACAGCGAGTGCCCCGAGCCACTGTCACTGCCCGAATGCTCACAGGACGGACCCGACCGATAGGTTTTCGAGGAAGGCGCCTGCCGTCCAGGCATTCGGGCAGGTGTTTCAGACCGCTAAGGAAAGGGTGATCCGTTGAGCCGCTCGGTTCTCGTCACCGGAGGCAACCGGGGCATCGGCCTCGCCATCGCCCGCGCGTTCGCCGACAACGGCGACAAGGTCGCGATCACGTACCGCTCGGGTGAGCCGCCGGCCGCCCTCACGGAACTGGGCTGCCTCGCCGTCAGGTGCGACATCACCGACGCCGAGCAGGTGGAGCAGGCCTACAAGGAGGTTGAGGCCGAGCACGGCCCCGTCGAGATCCTGATCGCCAACGCCGGCGTCACCAAGGACCAGCTCCTGATGCGTATGACCGAGGAGGACTTCACCTCGGTCATCGACACCAACCTCACCGGCACCTTCCGCGTCGTCAAGCGCGCCAACCGCGGCATGCTGCGCGCCAAGAAGGGCCGCGTCGTCCTCATCTCCTCGGTCGTGGGCCTCTACGGCTCGCCCGGCCAGGCCAACTACGCCGCCTCCAAGGCCGCCCTGGTCGGCTTCGCGCGCTCCCTCGCCCGTGAGCTGGGCTCGCGCAACATCACCTTCAACGTCGTCGCCCCCGGCTTCGTCGACACCGACATGACCAAGGTGCTCACCGACGAGCAGCGTGCGGGCATCGTGAAGCAGGTGCCGCTCGGCCGGTACGCGCAGCCCGAGGAGATCGCCGCGACGGTGCGGTTCCTCGCCTCGGACGACGCCTCGTACATCACTGGAGCCGTCATCCCCGTAGACGGCGGACTGGGAATGGGTCACTGATCACCATGAGCGGAATCCTCGAGGGCAAGCGCGTCCTGATCACCGGTGTGCTGATGGAGTCCTCCATCGCCTTCCACACCGCCAAGCTGGCCCAGGAGCAGGGCGCCGAGATCATCCTCACCGCGTTCCCGCGGCCCACGCTGACCGAGCGCATCGCCCGGAAGCTCCCCAAGCCCACCAAGGTCATCGAGCTCGACGTGACCAACGACGAGCACCTCGGCCGTCTGGCCGACATCGTCGGTGAGGAGCTCGGCGGCCTCGACGGCGTCGTCCACTCCATCGGCTTCGCCCCGCAGGACGCCCTCGGCGGCAACTTCCTCAACACGCCGTTCGAGTCCGTCGCCACCGCGATGCACGTCTCGGCGTACTCCCTGAAGTCGCTCACCATGGCCTGCCTGCCGCTGATGCAGAACGGCGGCTCGGTCGTCGGTCTCACCTTCGACGCGCAGTACGCCTGGCCGCAGTACGACTGGATGGGCCCGGCCAAGGCCGCCCTGGAGGCCACCAGCCGCTACATGGCCCGTGACCTGGGCAAGCAGAACATCCGCTGCAACCTCATCTCCGCCGGTCCCCTCGCCTCCATGGCCGCCAAGTCCATCCCGGGCTTCAACGACCTGGCCGCCGTGTGGGACGACCGCTCGCCCCTGGAGTGGGACCTCAAGGACCCCGGGCCGGCCGGCCGCGGTGTCGTCGCGCTGCTCAGCGACTGGTTCCCGAAGACCACCGGCGAGATCATCCACGTCGACGGCGGGCTGCACGCGATCGGCGCGTGAGCGCCGCCGCTGCGCCTGACCGGCAGCTGGGGCCCGCATCCCTCTCGGACGCGGGCCCCAGCTGTTCGTCGTCGTCACTCGTTCGGCCCATCCGACGGGCCGCCGGGGCCGGGTGCCGCGCAGGCTGGACGTACACCGCCCAGCCACTCGGCCGAGGAGGTCTCCCTTGTGCGCCTGTCCCGCAGCTTCGCCCCAGCGGTCGTCGCCCTGGCACTCGTACTCACCCTCCCGCCCGAGTCGAGTCCGGCCGGCAGGCCCGATCCCTTCGGGGCGGCCTGCCGCAGCACCGTCATCGGCTCCCAGGTGATCGCGCACTGCTTCAACCCCTACGTGGCCGTCGACCGCGTCCGGCTGCACATCGAGTGCGCGCGGTGGTGGGACATCGACAGTGACAGTGCCTCCGTCGAGACGGGCCCCGCGCAGACCGTACGGCTCACCGGGCGCTGCTGGAAGGAAGTCCGCTCGGTGTGGTTCAGCCACCAGCGCCCGGAGCGGGCCGGCTGACCCGCCCCGGGCGGCAGTGGAACGGATAGCCGGCCGCCTCCGCCGCCGCGGTCTCCGCGTCGCCCGCGCGGATCGCGTCCACCAGCCGGGCGTGGTCCATGTACGTCTCCGGGGTCAGCTCCTCGCCCACGTCACCGCGCAGCCAGTCCCGCAGCACCTCGCCCAGGTCCGCGTAGACCGCCGTGACGACGTCGTTGTGGGACGCGGCCACGACCGCCATGTGGAAGGTCGCGTCGGCGGTCACGAAGACCTCCGCGTCACCCGACGCCCACGCCTCCTCACGTCGTACGAGGAGTGTGTCCAGCTGCTTCAGATCCTTCTCGGTGCGCCGCTCGGCGGCCAGTTTCGCGGCGCTCGACTCCAGGGTGGAGCGCAGCTCGGCGATGTGCTTCGGGTCGGCGTCCGCGAAGCGGCGGTGCATCACGCCCGCCAGCTCACTGGTCGCGACGACATAGGTGCCGGAGCCCTGGCGGATGTCGAGCAGACCGTTGTGCGCGAGGGCGCGGACGGCCTCGCGGACCGTGTTCCGGGCGACGCCCAGCTGCTCGACCAGCTCGGGCTCGGTGGGGATTCGGGAGCCGACCGGCCACTCGCCGGAGGTGATCTGGTTCCGCAGCGCGGCGATGACCTGCTCGGACAGCGCCGATCGGCGGGGATGGTTCAGCGGCATGGCACACCTTCGCACGGACGGGCCGACGGGGAGCAGCCGGACCATGGACAACCAATCATCCCATGATTCTATGATGGGTACATGGTGAGCGAGGAAACCCTGACGCCGAAGCCGACGCCGAAGCCGAAGCCGACGTCCACACCCGAACCGGCCGCGCCTCGGCCTCCGGCGTGGGTCCAGGCCCCGCGTGCGTGGACGACGCGCCTGATGGTCCTGGGCATCGTCCTGACGGCCCTCAACCTCCGTCCCGCCATCACCAGCTTCGGCGCCCTCCTCGAAGAGGTGCGCGCCGGACTCGGCATGAGCGGCAGCGTCGCCGGGCTCCTCACCTCCGTACCGCCGCTCTGCTTCGCCGTCTTCGGCGTCATGGCGCCCCGGCTCGCCCGCCGCTTCGGCCCGGCCGCCGTCGTCTGCGCCGGCATGGCCGCGATCGCCGCCGGCCTGCTGATCCGGCCGTACGCGGGCGGTACGGCGGGCTTCCTGGCCGCGAGCGCCCTCGCCCTGATGGGCATCGCCGTCAGCAACGTCCTGATGCCGGTCGTCGTCAAGCGCTGGTTCCCGGACCGGGTCGGGTCCATGACGGGCCTGTACTCCATGGCCCTCGCCCTCGGCACCTCGTCCGCCGCGGCCGTCACCGTGCCCATGACCGAGGCCCTGGGCGGGAGTTGGCGGACCGGGCTCGCCGCCTGGGCCGTTCTCGCCGCGGCGGCCGTCCTCCCGTGGCTCCCCCTCGTACGGGACCGCGCGGCGAGGCCGGCGGCCGAGCGGGGTTCCGTACGGGAGGAAGGTTCGGCCGAGTCGGTGTCGGCTCGTGAGGAGGAGCCGGGCAGGGACGCCCACGCGCGCGTGGAGGCGCCCCGGCTGCGCATCACCCGGAGCCGTACCGCCTGGGCGCTCGCCGTGTTCTTCGGGCTCCAGGCGACCGCCGCGTACATCACGATGGGGTGGATGCCGCAGATCTTCCGTGACGCGGGGGTCCCGGCGGGCACGGCGGGGCTGCTGCTGGCCGTCACGATGGTGATGGGCGTACCGCTGGCCTTCGTGATCCCCCGGCTCGCCATCCGGCTGCCCCACCAGGGGCCGATCGCGGCCGTGCTGGGCGTCTGCGGACTCCTCGGCTACGGCGGCCTCCACTTCGCCCCGGCGGAGGGCGCCTGGGCGTGGGCGCTGCTGATCGGCATGGCCAACTGTTCCTTCCCGCTGGCACTCACCATGGTTGGCATGCGGGCCCGGACCGGCGCCGGAGTGGTCGAGCTGTCCGCCTTCGCGCAGAGCACCGGCTACCTGATCTCGATCCCCGGCCCGCTCGTCGTCGGCGTCCTCTACCAGCACAGCGGCGGCTGGGGCCTGCCCCTCGCCCTCATGGCCGCCCTGATGCTCCCGCAGATCGCGGCGGGCGTCCTGGCGGGCCGGAACCGCGTGGTGGAGGACGAGACGGCCCCCTGAGCCGGACCCCGGCGGCCCCACCAGGCGGCACGGGTGGGAGACTGGACGTATGCCAGTGCTCGACCCGAACCCCCAGAACGGCCAGAAGAAGATGCTCCTGGTCTTCGGCTCGTTCCTCGCCATCTTCATCGTCATCGGCATCATCGCGGCCATCGCGTCACCGTGACGCTCCGCCCGCCGACCACTGCCCGGTCGGCTGCTGCCCAACCGGCCGCTGCCTGCCCTGCCGACCGCCGCCGAGCCGAGCGTCGGCGCCCTTGGTGGGGATAGCCCCACCGTCCCCTAGGGGGCAGGTCTCAGGGTGAAGTGGGTGGATCACCCGATGGGCTGGACCGCCCGGATTCCGTAACTTCGAGATGTGGCCGCAGCGGACCCGCGAGGGACCCACGGAGGGCGGGCCACGGACTCGCAGACCACGGAGGCGGCATGTCGGCCCGTACGCACCCCCGGCCCCACCCGGCGACCACGAGCGGTGCCGACATGCGGCTGCCCTGGTGGGCACTCGCCCTGCCCACCCTCGGGTTCGTCACTCTCCTGCTGCTGATCCTCGATCCCGCGCAAGCCCAGGCGGTGAGCGGTGATCTTACGATCGCCCACTTGCTGGAGCGCATACAGCAGGTACTGCTGAGCCACACACAGTGACGAACGGCCCGGCCCCGGCCCTCGGAAGCGCGTGTACCGCTCTCGGATATCCGCACTTCAACTCCCTGCGCCCCATGGCCTGTTTCGTGCGAAGCTGGGACGCATGAGCGTCGCAGAACCCCGCAGGATTGTCCTCTTCCGGCATGCGAAGGCCGACTGGCCCCAGGTTTCCGACCACGAGCGGCCGCTCGCCGACCGGGGCCGTATGGACGCCGCCGTCGCCGGACGCAAGCTGGCCGACTCAGGCATCCCCTTCGACCTTGCCCTCTGCTCCACCGCGGTCAGGACCCGCGAGACCTGGAAGCTGGCCGTCCACGAGCTGCCCGAGCGGCCGAAAACCGTCTACGAGGAGCGGATCTACGAGGCCTCGCCCGGCGAGCTGGTCGCCCTGCTCAACGAAACCCCGGACGACACGCAGAACGTCCTCCTGGTCGGCCACAACCCCGGAATCCAGGGCCTCGCCGAGATCCTCGCCGGCACCGCCGAGGGAGACGCCCGCGAGCGCATGAGCCGCCTCGGCTTCCCGGCCGCCGGCTTCGCCGTGCTCTCCTTCGAGGGATCCTGGAAGAGCCTGGAGCCGGGCACGGCCACGCTG
The DNA here is from genome assembly GCF_016598475.1 of Streptomyces adelaidensis. GTDB lineage: Bacteria > Actinomycetota > Actinomycetes > Streptomycetales > Streptomycetaceae > Streptomyces > Streptomyces adelaidensis. The sequence continues at coordinate 15,491 of NZ_JAEMUX010000006.1, read as the reverse complement.
ACCGGCTACTGGGCGCCGACGGAATAACCCCGTCCGGCCGGGGCCCACCGGCACCCGGCACACGGCCTCACCCGTAGACGGCGTTCGGCCTCACCTGTATACGGCCCACCCCCACCCGGCACGACGAAGGCCCGGCACCACCTCGGTGCCGGGCCTTCACGCACAGGTGAGCGCCCGCCGCTCGTCCACACGCATGCGCACTCCGCTCGTCGGCTACTCGTCTACTCGTCGTGCGTGTCCGCCGCCTCGACCTCTTCCCGGGTCACCCCGAGGAGGTACAGCACGGTGTCGAGGAACGGGAAGTTCACCGCGGTGTGCGCGGCCTCCCGGACGACCGGCTTGGCGTTGAAGGCGACACCGAGACCGGCGGCGTTGAGCATGTCGAGGTCGTTGGCGCCGTCGCCGATCGCCACGGTCTGGGCCAGCGGGACCCCCGCCTCGGCGGCGAACCGGCGCAGCAGCCGGGCCTTGCCCGCCCGGTCCACGATCTCACCGACGACCTTGCCGGTGAGCTTCCCGTCGACGATCTCCAGCGTGTTGGCCTGCGCGAAGTCGAGGCCCAGCCGCTCCTTCAGATCGTCGGTGACCTGGGTGAACCCGCCCGAGACGACACCGACTTGGAAGCCGAGCCGCTTCAGCGTACGGGTCAGCGTGCGCGCCCCCGGAGTGAGCCGCACCTCGTTGCGGACCTTCTCCACCACCGAGGCGTCGAGGCCCTCCAGCAGCGCCACGCGCGCGTGCAGCGACTGCTCGAAGTCCAGCTCCCCGCGCATCGCGGCCTCTGTCACCTCGGCGACCTCCTTCTCGCACCCGGCATGCGCGGCGAAGAGCTCGATCACCTCGTCCTGGATGAGTGTGGAGTCCACGTCCATGACCACCAGCCGCTGGGCCCGCCGGTGCAGCCCGGCCGCGACCACGGCCACGTCCACGCCCAGCGCCACCGACTCGGTCACCAGCGCCGTCCGCAGCGTCTCCGTCTCCGTACCGGACACCGCGAACTCGACCGCTGTCACCGGGTACTTGGCGAGCCGGAAGATACGGTCGATGTTGCCGCCGGTCGCCGTGATCCGCGCGGCGATCCGGGCCGTGGACTCGGCGGTCAGCGGGTGGCCGAGGACGGTGACGTGCGAGCGGCCGAGGCCGCGCGGCCGGTTGTCGCCCAGGCCGGAGATGATCTCCGCCTGCATCTTCATCGACTCCGCCCAGCCGTGGACGGTCGCCCGCAGGTCGCCCTCCTGCCCGGCGGGCGGCTCGGACACGAGCGCGCACAGGACGATCCGGCCACGGGTGACGACCTGCTCGATGTCGACCACGTCGACGGAGTACGCGGCGAGGGTGTCGAACAGTCCGGCGGTGATGCCCGGCCGGTCCTTGCCGAAGATCTTGACGAGGAGAGTGGGGACGTCAGAGGAGGTCTGCGAAGCGCTCATGATGGACCAACCGTATCCGGCGCCCCGCGCCTTTTGCCCCTGAGGTCCCCCCCAGCGGACGGAGAACACTGGGTTACCAGCGATTTAAGCGCACCCGGATCGTGTACGACGGCCCGGAGTGCCCCCGCATCACCCCCTCCACGACCTCCTCGTTCTCCTCGCGGACCGCGCCCTCACCGTGTGCCTCAACGCCTCCGGGGCCCGGGAGGCGGCCCGGGCGGCGGAGGCGGGGGCGGCGGTGGCGGTGGCGAGGGAGGCGGCACATCGCGCGGCCGCCTCCCTCCGGGCCCCGGCTCCCGCCGCCTGAGCAACTCGTCCGGCACCCGCAGATACGGATTGGTGTCCGGATTCGGCGGCCGATAAGGCGCACCCGGCGCGTACGGCCCCGAGGCGGAGCCCGCCCCCGGATCGCCTCCTAAGCCGGCCCCGGAGCTCGCGGCAGCCGACGCCACCGGGCCGCCCCCCAGGCCACCCCCACCCCACGCCCACGGAGAGGCCCCCCGCCCTGCCGCCCCGGTCGCACACGCCAGCAGCGCCCCCGCGGCCCCCGCCCCCGCGCCCCACAGCGCGCCCAGCAGCAGTGCCATCGCCGCCTGCCCGCGCAACTCGATGCCCGCGTCGAACGCGTCGATTCCGAACACGGCCAGCGAGGCGTCCACCGACACCTCCGTCAACCACACAAGCAGCGGCAGTGCCACCGCCGTCGCGACCCCGAGCCGAAGAGCGCAGCGCCCCAGGAAGGCGAGCGCACCCCCGCCCCGTACATCCGCACCGGGCACACCCCCGGCAGCGGTGGCAGCGGATTCCCGTACAAAAGGCGTACGTACGGCGGTCAGTACCCCCGCGTACAACATCATCAGCGCCGCCGCGAGGCCCAACAGCCAGACACGACCGTCCAGTTCGGCGAGGCGGCCGAGAGTGACGGGTTCGGTCGCGTCGATGCGCAGCAGTTCGTCGAGGGGGTCGGGGAGCAGGTCGGCCAGTGCGCCGGTGGCCTTGCCGTCCCAGGGGACGAAGAGGCCGAGCGGGACGCCCAGCCAGACGCCGTTGGGCGCCCCCAGCAGGGCGGCGCCGGCGATCCGCTTGGGGTGGGGGTCGCTGATCGCCGCGTACACCGCCGCCGCGAGCCCGGCCAGGACCGCCATCAGGAGCACGCTGACCACCGCGGACACGGCGGGCCGTACGACCCGGTGCACGGCGTCGAGGCCGCGCGGCAGGGGAGTGCGGCGCGAGGCCAACAGGGCGATCAGCAGCACGCCGGCGCACCAGAGCAGGCCGCCGAGCAGGGTGGGAACGGCGTCGACGGTGAAACCGACCGCGGCGTTCGCGTCGGAGAGGTCCCCGAGCCGGTCCGGCAGCAGCCCGCCGCCGATGTCCCCGACGTCGCCGAGCCCGGGGATCTCCACACTGCCGAGGTCACCGCCGCCGGGCAGTTCATCGACCCCCAACTGGCTCCCGTCGAGGGTGATGACGGAGTTCCCGGCCCAGGCCAGGCCGCCCATCAGCGCGACGAAGAGCGCGAGCACCGTGCCCGCGCGCGCGCCGAGTTCGGCGGGCGCGAGCACCACGCCCGCGCCCCGCAGGGACCGCAGGAAGAACCACGACAACAAGAGCGCCCCCACCAGACCCACACCCAGTGGCGTGATCTCGATGGCGGTCGTCGCCTGCGCCCCTTCCAGGCCAAAGACGGACACATCGCCGGACGGCGTCACCGAACCACCCGCCCCGAGCGCCACAACAGCCGCCGTCATGGACCCGAGTTCGCCCGCCGAGTCCGCCTCCAGCAGATGCAGACCGAGCGCCGCCGTACCCGCCATCCCGATCAACGCCCAGCTCACGGCGGCGATCGCGGAGAACAGGACATCCCCCCATGGCACGCTCCTGCCATGGCCGGAGTACTGATTGCTCATGGTCGGACCCCCCGATCCGCATCGCGGCGTTGCACCGTCGATGTCCCCCTCGTGTGGGATTACCACTCTCCGGCCCGGTTTCCACCCCGTCAACGGGACCGCGGGATGCCCCCGTACGTACTCTTCACAAGGCCCGACTTTCGGTCAGGGGGCCGAGCCTGAAATAGTTCCCCCCGATGTTCGACATCCCTAGACTCCCTGCGATGGGGGTATTTCGGGGGACAACTCAGTGGGGCATGGAGTGCCGGAACTCGTACTGGAATTGAACGGACAAACCTGGACGCTCGATCCGTCCAGCGCATATACCCTCGGACGTGATCCGCAGGGGGACATCGTGTTCGACGACGCCAGGGTGTCCTGGCGTCACGCCACGATCAGCTTCAGCGGCCGTAGTTGGGTGATCGAGGACCACGGCAGCACCAACGGCACGTTCGTGCAGGGGCAGCGGATCCATCAACTGGAGATCGGCCCCGGCTCGGCCGTGCATCTGGGCAACGCGACCGACGGCCCGAGACTCAGCCTCTCCGGTGCCGCGGCCGTCGCGCAGCCTCAGCAGCAGCCGTACGCGGCGCAGGGCGCGAGCGCCGGATACGCCGCTCAGGTCCCGCAGCAGCAGGCGCCGCAGGCGGGCTGGCAGCAGCCGCCGCAGGCACAGGTCCCGCAACAGCAGGGCTTCCCGCAACAGGGCCCCGGTGGTGCCGCGGGGGCGCCGCCGGTCTACGGCGACCGCAGCCCGACCACGTTCCACCAGCTGGCCCTCGGCCGCGTCATGCGCATCGGCCGTGCCCTGGAGAACGAGCTGGTCGTCTCCGACCTCCAGGTGTCGCGCAACCACGCCGAGTTCCACGCGACGCCCGACGGGCGCTTCGAGATCCGTGACCTCGGCTCGCACAACGGCACGTTCGTCAACGGTATGCCGATCGCCAAGGGCGGCACGGCACTACTGGGCCCGAACGACATCGTCGGCGTCGGCCACTCGACGTTCCGCATCGTCGGCGACCGTCTCGAAGAGTTCGTCGACACCGGTGATGTCTCCTTCTCCGCACGCCACTTGACGGTCACCGTCGACGGCGGCAAGCAGATCCTGAAGGACGTCTCCTTCGGTGTCCCGGAGAAGTCGCTCATCGCGGTCATCGGCCCCTCGGGCTCCGGCAAGTCGACCCTGCTGAAGGCACTCACGGGCTACCGCCCCGCCAACCAGGGCGACGTCCTCTACGACAACCGGAACCTGTACAAGCAGTTCGCCGAGCTGCGCCAGCGCATCGGTCTGGTCCCGCAGGACGACATCCTGCACAAGGAACTGACCGTCAAGAAGGCCCTCAAGTACGCGGCCAAGCTCCGCTTCCCGGCCGACACCACGGCCGCCGAGCGCGAGGCCCGCATCGACGAGGTGCTGCGCGAGCTGAAGCTGGACATCCACAAGGAGAAGAAGGTCACCTCCCTCTCCGGTGGCCAGCGCAAGCGCGTCTCCGTGGCCCTGGAGCTGCTGACCAAGCCGTCGCTGATCTTCCTGGACGAGCCGACCTCCGGCCTCGACCCGGGTATGGACCGCGACGTCATGCAGCTGCTGCGCGGCCTCGCCGACGACGGCCGTACGGTCCTCGTGGTCACCCACTCGGTGGCCGAGCTGGCGATCTGCGACAAGCTCCTGGTGATGGCGCCGGGCGGCTCGGTGGCGTACTTCGGCCCGCCCGAGGAGGCCCTGAACTTCTTCGGCTACGAGACCTGGGCCGACGTCTTCTCCGCCTTCGAGAACTACCGCGACTACGACTGGGCGGGCCGCTGGAAGGGCTCGCAGCACTACCAGATGTACGCCGCGGACATCGACGCCGTCGCCCCGCAGTCGGTGCACATGCCGCCGCCGCAGTCGATGCGCCCGCCGAAGCCGCAGGGCTGGCTCTCGCAGCTCGGCACACTGGTCCGGCGCTATGTCTCAGTCATCGTGTCCGACAAGGGCTTCCTGGCGCTGACGGTGATCCTGCCGGCCGTGCTCGGCGCGGTCAGCCTGCTCATCGACCCGGACAAGGACCTGCTGGTCAGGGGCATCAATCCGCAGTCCCAGATGCCCGTGCCGAACGGCACGGCCACCACGGTCCTGCTGATTCTCGCGGTCGGCGCGTGCTTCGCGGGCGCCGCCAACTCCGTCCGTGAGCTGATCAAGGAACGGGTGATCTACGAGCGGGAGCGGGCGACCGGCCTGTCGCGCTCGGCGTACCTGATGTCCAAGGTGATCGTCCTCGGCGCGGTCACCGTGCTGCAGGGCGCCATGGTCGGCGCGATCGGCTTCGCCAGCCGGACCATCCCCGACGAGAGCCTGATCTTCGGGGACGGCAAGTTCGCCGTCATGCTCGAACTCTCCATCCCGATCATGGGCCTCGGCTTCACGTCGATGATGTTCGGCCTGGTCATCTCCTCGCTGGTGAAGACCTCCGAGAAGACCATGCCGCTGCTGGTCATGTTCGCGATCGTCCAGGTCGTGTTCACCGGGTGCCTGTTCGCCCTGCACGGCAGCCCCGGCGTCAACGAGTTCTCGTACCTGATGCCGTCACGCTGGGCGGTCGCCGCCGCGGGCGCCACGCTGGACTTCAACAACATCAGCCCGCCCAAGGAGAAGGGCGACACGGACCCGCTGTGGGACCACACGGCCGGCGCGTACAGCCTCGACATGATCGCCCTGATCGTGCTCGGCGTGATCTGCGGTGTCCTCGTGGCCCGCTTCCTGCGCCGCCACGAGCCGGAGGTCATGCGGAAGTAGCCTCCACCGGCACACGCCGAAGGGCGGCACCCCGGCCGGGGTGCCGCCCTTCGGCGTACGTCCGAGAGGTCCGCGCCGGCCTCAGTACGCGCTGTTGACGTTGTCGATCGACCCGTAGCGGTCGGCCGCGTAGTTCGCGGCGGCCGTCAGGTTGGCGACCGGGTCGTACTGGCTCCAGGCCGTGCCCGGGACGTGGTAGGCGTCGAAGGTCGGCTTGATGACCTGCAGCAGACCGATCGACGGGACGCCGTTGATGGCGTTGATGTCCCAGTCGTTGATGGCCTTGGGGTTGCCCGAGGACTCCCGCATGATGTTCTTGTGCAGGCCCTGGTACGTACCCGGGATCTTGTGCTTCTTCATGATGTCGAGCGACTCACGGATCCAGCCGTCGAGGTTGTTCGGGTACGTCTTCACCGCGGCGGCCTTGGCCGCCGCTGCGATCTTGGCGCGCTGGGCGGACCGGCTCGCCGCCTCCTCCTTCGCGCGCTCCTGTGCGACCTTCTTCGCAGCCGCGTCCGCGGCCGCCTTCTTCTCAGCGGCGGCGGCCTGGTCGGCGATGCTCGCCTTGACGCTCTGGGCCGGGCTCTGGCTGAACGCCGCCGGAGCCGCGGACACCGTCTTCGTGGCGGTCTGAGCCTCGGCCGGCACCAGCGAGAACGCCAGGGCGGCGGCGCCGAAGGCGGCCACTGAGGCGAACGAGAGCTTGTGGGCCTTGGTCAGCGTGAGACTGTGACTGCGGGTGCTGGCGTTCTTGGACATGAGTGAGGGACCTCTTCGAATAGGGCGGAGGTCGCTCTCGTGCCGGGTGGGGGACACAGCTCTTCCAGCACAAACGCCGCGGGAGGAACCCGCGGCGTCGAGCGACGGCTGCCATTCTTAGCGGCCGCAAAATCGTGTGGCAAAGGTGTGACGTACGATCCCAGGTAGTTGCACCGGAAGCGGCAAAATGGGACAGACCAACCCATCACTCCCGCTCATGCCACCCGTGTGCCTCTCCTAAGGAGGTTCGTAAGTGATGCACACCCTATGGGTGGGCTCACATCGCGCGGACGGCGGGCTCACCCGCAGTTGCTGCCGCAATGCCCTGTGTGAGGCACCTCCGGCGGCAGGATGAGATGCACATCGCCGAACTCGTGCCACAGGTAGCGCCCCCCGACCGCCTCGCCGTACGCGTGGCCGATCGCCGTCCGCCCCGCGACCGCCTCCAGCATCAGCAGATGCGAGGCCTCCGGCTCGTGCAGCCCGGTCAGCAGCCCGTCGACCACCCGCACCCCGCGCTCCGGGGTCACCACCAGCTCCGTCCAGCCCTCCCGCGCCCGTACGACGCCGTCGGGCCCGGTGGCCGACTCCACGGCCCGCACCGCCGTCGTCCCCACCGCCACGACCCGCCCGCCCGCCCGTCTCCCACCACCACCCTTCCGAGGAAGCGCTTCGCGCCTCTTCTGATTCGCCCGCGCCGCGTTGATCAGCCGCGCCGACGCCTCCGGCACCGCGAACCGCTCCGGATACGGCGGCTCGTGCGCCTCCGCCGACGCCACCCCGGTATGCAGCGCGACCGGCGCGAACTGCACCCCTCGGCTCACCAGCTCCGCCACCAGGCGTGCCGTGAACGGCCGCCCCGCACTCGGCATCTCCGCACTCCCGGCCCCGTCCGCCGACGGCAGCGCGAACACCGTCTGGTACACCGCCAACGGCTGATCCCGCTCCGTGTAGGAGTAACGAATGGGCCGCCCGTGCTCCCCCAGCACCCCGACGACCTCCCCTCCGGACACCCGCGCCCACCACAGCCGCTCACCCCGCTCGCTCAACGGCTCCTCCAGGACCAGCCGCAGACCGCCCGGCAGCCGCACCTCCGTCCCCGCCGGACCGCCCGCACGCGCACGCGTGGTGCCCCGTCCGTCCGGATCCCGCAGCTCGACGGCCCAGCGTCCGTCGTCGCCGCGCGTCGAGAAATGCACCACCACGCGCGCGTGCCCGACCGTCCCGTCCACCGCCGCCGCCAGCGTCGGCGAGGTGTTGACGACCAGCAGATCCCCGGCCCGCAGCAACCGCGGCAGCGCCACGAACGCGTGATGCGACACCTCCGAACCGCGCGACACCAGCAGCCGTACGGCGTCCCGGTCGAGGCCGGGCCCGCGCTGCTCGGCGGGCACGCGCGCGTGCAACTCCTCCGGTACCTCCACCGCCGCCGTCGTCATCGCCCCTCCAACAGGGACGGCGCCCCGTAGCGCCCACTGGCCGGCCGCTCGTCGAGCAGCCGCAGAAAGGCCGGAACCACACCCGCCGGGCTCGGCCGCGGATCGTCGTCCTCCGGTACGGCCGCCGCGTACAGATCCGTGCCCATGTCCCCGGGATCGACGGCCCACACCCGAAGCCCCGGCTCCTCCTTCGCCAGCACCGCCGACATGTGGTCCAGCGCCGCCTTCGAGGCCCCGTACCCGCCCCACGTCTCGTACGCCTCGGCCGCCGCGTCCGAGCTGACGCCGATCACCGCGCCCGCCCCGGACGCCCGCAACAGCGGCAGCGCCTCCTGGATCAGCCCCAGCGCCGCCACCACATTGACCTCCAGGGCCCGCCGCAGCCCGTCCAGGGCCAGCCCCTCAAGCCGTACGAGCGGCTCGGCGCCCAGCGCGCTCGCGTTGTTCACCAGCAGGTCGACCCCGCCCAGCCCGCGTGCCGCCGCCACCAGCCCGGCCCGGTGCCCGGCGTCCGTGACATCCCCCGGCAGGGCCTCCACCCGCGTCCCGTACGCCGACAGCTCCTTCGCCGCCTCGCCCAGGACCTCGGCGGTCCTGGCATCGAGCACCAGATCCCAGCCACGCTCCGCCAGAGCCGCACCGAGCGCCCGGCCCAGCCCCTTCGAAGCCCCCGTGATGATCGCCACCGGCATGACATCCGTCCCCTCGTCCGCGACCGCCGCCCGACCGGGCCGACGGTGATCCCAACGTAGGAACGGCACCGCCCCCGCCGCCTCGTACGGGGGCCGCAGAGCGCCGGGTCCCTTCGCCCTAGGCCGCGGGCCGGACCACGAGACCTAGGTCCGGGTCGTAGGTCTGCGGCCTACGTCCGACGGCCCGGCCGAGGCCTCCGGCGGTCCGATCCGCGTTGTCGGACCCCGCCGGTACGGTGAGGCCATGAGTCAAGGTCCACGGTCCGGCCTCGCGGCGGTGAGCGCCGCGTTGCTGGCCATGAGCAGGCACCTGGAGGTGCGCGACGTCCTCAAGACCATCGTCGCCTCCGCGCGTGAGCTGCTCGACGCGGAGTACGCCGCGCTCGGCGTCCCCGACGACCACGGCGGCTTCGCCCAGTTCGTGGTCGACGGCGTCAGCGACGCGCAGTGGAAGGCCATCGGCCCCCTCCCGCGCCAGCACGGCATCCTCGCCGCGATGCTCCGCGAGGCCACCCCCGAGCGCCTGGCCGACGTACGCGAGGACCCCCGCTTCGAGGGCTGGCCCAGCGCCCACCCCGACCTGGTCGACTTCCTGGGCCTGCCCGTCCGAGACGGCGACGAGGTCATCGGCGCCCTCTTCCTCGCCAACAAGCGGTGCCCCAAGCCACAGGGCGGCTGCGGCTTCACCGAGGACGACGAGGAACTGCTGTCGATCCTCGCCCAGCACGCCGCGATAGCCCTGACCAACGCCCGCCTCTACGAGCGCAGCCGCGAGCTGACCATCGCCGAGGAGCGTTCCCGTCTCGCCCACGAACTCCACGACGCCGTCAGCCAGAAGCTTTTCTCCCTCCGCCTGACCGCCCAGGCGGCAGCCACCCTGGTCGACCGCGACCCCTCGCGCGCCAAGGGCGAACTCCATCAGGTCGCCGCACTCGCCGCCGAGGCCGCGGAGGAGCTGCGCGCCGCCGTCGTCGAGCTGCGCCCCGCGGGCCTCGACGAGGACGGCCTGGTCGCCACCCTGCGTACCCAGGTCCACGTCCTGGACCGGGCACACAGCGCCCGCGTCACCTTCTCCGGGCGCGGCGCCCGCGCGCTGCCCGCCGCCCAGGAGGAGGCCATGCTGCGCGTCGCCCAGGAAGCACTGCACAACGCCCTGCGGCACTCGGGAGCCGAGCGGGTCGACGTCACCCTCGACCGGCACGGCGGCGGAGCCGTCCTGCGGGTCACGGACGACGGCAGCGGCTTCGACCCCCATGCCATACGCCGCGCGGGCCGCCACCTGGGCCTGGTCTCCATGCGCGACCGGGCGAGCGGGGTCGGCGGCCGGCTGACCGTGGAATCGGCGCCCGGAAAGGGCACCACGATCGAGTTGGAGGTCCCCGGTGGCTGACGTAATCAAAGTGCTGCTCGTCGACGACCACCAAGTGGTCCGCCGAGGCCTGCGCACCTTCCTGGAGGTGCAGGACGACATCGAGGTCGTGGGAGAGGCCGCCGACGGCGCCGAGGGCGTCGCCCGTGCCGAGGAGCTGAAGCCCGACATCGTCCTCATGGACGTCAAGATGCCCGGCATGGACGGCATCGAGGCCCTCCGCAAGCTCCGCGAACTCGACAACCCCGCGCGCGTGCTCATCGTCACCAGCTTCACCGAGCAGCGCACGGTCGTCCCGGCCCTGCGAGCCGGCGCCGCCGGGTACGTCTACAAGGACGTCGACCCCGACGCGCTCGCCGGCGCCATCCGCTCGGTGCACGCCGGACACATCCTCCTCCAATCGGAGGTCGCCGGCGTGCTCCTGTCCCAGGAGGGGGCCAACTCCGGTCAGGGGAGAGGCGGTTCGCTCACCGAGCGAGAGCGCGAGGTGCTCGGCCTGATCGCCGACGGCCGATCCAACCGCGAGATCGCCCGTGCGCTCGTCCTGTCCGAGAAGACGGTCAAGACCCATGTCTCGAACATCCTCATGAAGCTGGACCTGGCGGACCGAACCCAGGCCGCCCTGTGGTCCGTACGCCACGGTATGACCGGATGATGGGCAGATTGTCCGGCAACCTGGAGGGTTCCGCTCCGGACTGAGATTCATACCGTCGGGTGTATGTCACCCGGACGGCGCATCCTTGCCGGACCTCCGGCGTTCTTCAGTGCGTGCTGCGTGCGACCGCCGCAGTGATCGCGATGAAGGGCTCAAAGTGAAGAACCTGAAGAAGGCCGCCGCTGTCACGATGGTGGCCGGTGGCCTCGTCGCCGCCGGTGCCGGCATGGCCTCCGCCACCGACGGTGGTGCGCACGCCGACGGCAAGGCCATCGGCTCGCCGGGTGTCCTCTCGGGCAACGTCGTCCAGGCCCCCGTCCACATCCCCGTGAACGCGGTCGGCAACAGCGTCAACGTCGTCGGCATCCTGAACCCGGCCTTCGGCAACCTGGGGCTCAACCACTGACGTTCCCGCCCCGGAGCACCAGTGACCACCGGCCTTCCAGCCACCTCCGGAAGGCCGGTCAGGTATTTCCGGGCACCCTTTCCCCTCATCACCTCCCGCTCGTCACCGTCTCCTCATCCCCCCGCTTTCGTCGTCCCATCGCTCTATCGATCCATCGCCTCATCGCCGGAATGCGTCGAACAGGCAGCTCCCGCCGTTCCTCCGTGCCACCACCCGTCCGCCCCGCGTTGATCAGCGCACGGCCCGCGGGCGGGTCGGACCCGTACGACGCAGGAGGAACGCAGTTCATGAACATCGCCAAGAAGGCCGCCCTGACGGTCACCGTCGCCGGTCTCGCCGCTTGGCGCATCGTCCGGCGCCGCCGTCGCCGACTCGGTCGCCGACAGCGCTGCCGTGGGTTCCCCGGGCGTCGCCTCCGGCCTCGACGTCCAGGTCCCGGTCGACGTCCCCCTCACCGTCCAGGGCCTCAGCGCCAGCCTCATCGCCCTGCTCAACCCCACCTACAACGTCACGGCTCACCACTGACCACACGCCGTGCAAGGGCCCCGCGAACCCAGGAGGTTCGCGGGGCCCTTCCACGCCGCCGAAGACCTCAGCCCCGCTCCCGCTCCTCCACGAACGCGTTGTACGCCGCCACCTGCGCCCGCCGAGCAGTCCGCTCCACCGGGCGCAGCGCGGCCGTCCGCGAGGCCATCTCGGAGGCGCTCACGGCGCCACCCTCCCCGTTCTCGTGGGCCACGGAGACAAGCAGCCCGACCCGCTGCGCCAGCTCCAGCACCCGTACCGCGCGCGGCGGATATCCGGGCGCCAGCACCTCCCGCCCCTGCTCGGCCCGAGCCCGGTACGCGTCGATCGCGGCCTCGGTCACGGGCCCGGACGCCGCCACGTCCAGCCGGGACAACAACGCCGTGGCCTCGCGCAACGCCTCGGCCAGCTCCCGCTCGGCCTCCCCGAGGGACGGCACATCGGCGGGCGGCGCCTCCCGCACCTCCAGGCAGTGCCACACCACCTCGACATGCACATCACCGGCGGGCCCCACCGAATACACCTCCGGCACCAGCCCCAGCGCACCCCCGTGGCAGACGACCGCCTCCTCCGCCTCCAGTGCCCGCTTGTTGAACTCCGGCGGCCCGCTGAGCCCCAGCGGATGCCCCGGCGCCGGCAGAGCCACCCGCAGCCCGGTGACCCCGAGCGCCCGCAGCCGCCCCAGCGCGAGCGTCAGCCCGACGGGCCCCGACTCGCCGGGCAACCCCTCCACCCGGTGCACCGCGTCCTCCCCGACGACGGCGACCACCGCGTCATCCGGCGAGACAAGTCCGGCCAAAAGGGCATTTCCCCATGCGGCAAGGCGTCCTGAGCGTGGTTCCGAGAGCATGCCCCCACCCTAAGGACCGACCGATGGAATGGACGGCCCGACCGGTGGCGTAGATTTCCTCGAGGGCTGCGCCCACCCGGCGGTGGCTCCAACCACAGGCGTACGCGACAGCCGAGACAGGCCGACACTGCAAGGGGAGACAGCGCGCTCATGAGCGATGTTCTGGAGCTGGAGGACGTATCCGTGGTCCGCGAGGGCCGGGCTCTGGTGGACCAGGTCTCCTGGTCGGTCAAGGAGGGCGAGCGCTGGGTCATCCTCGGCCCGAACGGCGCCGGGAAGACCACCCTCCTGAACATCGCCTCCAGCTACCTCTACCCCAGCAAGGGCACCGCCACGATCCTCGGCGACACCCTCGGCCACGTGGACGTCTTCGAACTGCGCCCCCGCATCGGCATGGCCGGCATCGCCATGGCGGAGAAGCTCCCCAAGCGCCAGACCGTCCTGCAGACCGTGCTCACCGCCGCGTACGGCATGACGGCCACCTGGAACGAGGACTACGAGGAGATCGACGAGCAGCGCGCCCGCGCCTTCCTCGACCGCCTCGGCATGACCGACTACGTGGACCGTAAGTTCGGCACCCTCTCCGAGGGCGAGCGCAAGCGCACCCTCATCGCCCGCGCCCTGATGGCCGACCCCGAACTGCTCCTCCTCGACGAGCCCGCCGCCGGCCTCGACCTCGGCGGCCGCGAGGACCTCGTACGCCGTCTCGGCCGCCTCGCCCGCGACCCGATCGCCCCCTCCATGATCATGGTCACGCACCATGTCGAGGAGATCCCCCCGGGCTTCACCCACGTCCTGATGATCCGCCAGGGCAAGCTCCTCGCCGCGGGCCCGCTCGAACTCGAACTCACCTCGCGCAACCTCTCCCTCTGCTTCGGCCTCCCGCTCGTCGTCGAGCAGCGCGGCGATCGCTGGACCGCCCAGGGCCTGCCGCTCACCTGATCGCCAAGTTCTCCCGATCTTCCGCCGGTCGGGCTCCACTGATCCACAACCCGGCCCGGGCGTACCTGACTTGGCGGCCCTCTGTACGCGATCTCTGACCGTGCGCTCTGTTCGGCAGGACGATCGCGGTTCTACCATCGACGATGTGGACAGTATCGACGCATGGGTGTGGTGGCTGATCGGCGCGGCCGGGCTCGGGATCGCCCTCGTCGTGACCGCGATGCCCGAGTTGGGAATGCTCGCCCTGGGCACCGTCGCCGGCGCGGTGACCGCGGGGCTGGGTGGTGGTGTCGTACTCCAGGTGGTCGTCTTCGCGGTCGTCTCTGTCGCCCTCATCGCCGTCGTACGGCCCATCGCGGCCCGGCACAGAGCCCAGCGGCCCCAACTCGCCACCGGGATCGACGCGTTGAAAGGCAAACACGCAGTCGTCCTGGAACGGGTCGACGGCGCGGGTGGCCGTATCAAGCTCAACGGCGAAGTCTGGTCGGCCCGCGCCCTCGACACCGGACTCGCCTACGAGGTGGGTCAGGAAGTGGACGTGGTGGAGATCGAGGGAGCCACGGCGATCGTCATGTGACCTCGGCGAATCCCGCGAGAGACGATGCGAAGAACTGACTGAACGACCCACCTGGCAGGCCCTGTTCTGCCAGACTCGACCAGCAAGATCTTCAACAGTCCGAACAGGCATAAGATCTTCAGGAAGCGCCACGGCGGAGAAGGGCACGGGGAGTAACGATGGAACCGATCATCATCGTCCTGATTATTCTGGTGGTGTTGGTCTTCATCGCCCTGATCAAGACCATCCAGGTGATCCCACAGGCGAGCGCCGCGATCGTCGAGCGCTTCGGCCGCTACACACGCACGCTCAACGCGGGCCTCAACATCGTCGTCCCGTTCATCGACTCCATCCGCAACCGCATCGACCTGCGCGAACAGGTCGTGCCGTTCCCGCCCCAGCCGGTGATCACCCAGGACAACCTGGTCGTGAACATCGACACGGTCATCTACTACCAGGTCACCGACGCCCGCGCGGCCACCTACGAGGTCGCCAGCTACATCCAGGCGATCGAGCAGCTCACCGTCACCACGCTCCGCAACATCATCGGTGGCATGGACCTGGAGCGGACCCTGACCTCCCGCGAGGAGATCAACGCGGCCCTGCGCGGCGTCCTCGACGAGGCCACCGGCAAGTGGGGCATCCGCGTCAACCGCGTCGAACTGAAGGCGATCGAGCCGCCCACCTCCATCCAGGACTCGATGGAGAAGCAGATGCGCGCCGACCGTGACAAGCGTGCCGCGATCCTCACCGCCGAAGGTACGCGCCAGGCGGCCATCCTCACCGCCGAGGGTGAGAAGCAGTCCCAGATCCTGCGGGCCGAGGGTGAGGCGAAGGCGGCGGCCCTGCGCGCCGAAGGTGAAGCCCAGGCGGTCCGCACGGTCTTCGAGGCCATCCACGCCGGCGACCCGGACCAGAAGCTCCTCTCCTACCAGTACCTCCAGATGCTCCCGAAGATCGCCGAGGGCGACGCCAACAAGCTCTGGATCGTCCCCAGCGAAATCGGCGACGCCCTCAAGGGCCTCTCCGGCGCCATGGGCAACTTCGGCAACTTCGGCAACCCGGGCGGTGGTTCGGGCGGCTCGGGCGGACGGAACGACGGCGGCTCCGACCGCCGCGAGAAGCCGTCGATCACCGACTGACATCCGGATACGTCGATACGCGACTGGGGCCACCTTCTTGAGGAAGGTGGCCCCAGCCACA